>NZ_DAINBO010000013.1:0-5102 GCF_036732845.1 Brevundimonas sp.
CACCATCCGCATCCCGGTGCACATGATCGAGACGATCAACAAGATCGTGCGCACCAGCCGCCAGATGCTGCACGAGATCGGCCGCGAGCCGACGCCCGAAGAGCTGGCCGAAAAGCTGGCCATGCCGCTGGAGAAGGTGCGCAAGGTCCTGAAGATCGCCAAGGAGCCGATCAGCCTGGAAACGCCCATCGGCGACGAGGAGGACAGCCACCTGGGCGACTTCATCGAGGACAAGAACGCCGTCCTGCCGATCGACGCCGCCATCCAGTCGAACCTGCGCGAAACCACGACCCGCGTGCTGGCCTCGCTGACGCCGCGTGAAGAACGCGTGCTGCGCATGCGCTTCGGCATCGGCATGAACACCGATCACACCCTGGAAGAGGTGGGTCAGCAGTTCAGCGTGACCCGCGAACGCATCCGCCAGATCGAGGCCAAGGCCCTGCGCAAGCTGAAGCACCCGTCGCGGTCGCGGAAGCTGCGTTCGTTCTTGGACAGCTAAGGCTTTCGGACTAGGATCGCCGCATGGCCCCGATCCGTTCCAAGCCGCCGCACCCGACCATAAGGATCAACGGGATCCGGCGTGGCCAAGGCGGTCGAACGGTCGCATTCGGCAGGGTCGAGGTGGAGGCCGATGCGGTCGATCCTCGCGTGTTCGAGGCCAATGTCCGCGCCGGCCAGGAAGCGCTTGAACGCGCCGTCAAACGGATGTCCGTGGCGGGGGTCAGGTTCCAGAAGAAGCGTGGCGTCGCCAGCTATAGAGCCGATCCGAGAAACCCGGATCGGGTCATCCGCGAACTGCTAGGCAAGATCGAGAGCGGCGTATTCGAGAACGGCGAGTTCAAGGCCATCCCTTGATCGGCATCGACCAGGCGCTGGAAGTCGTGCTTGAGGCGCAAAGCCGATCTGACAAACCCTTGGCCGTGATCGTGGCGGGCCATAACGGCTCGGGCAAGTCCACGATGTGGTATCGCTCGCTGGCCGATACGCTGCGCATCCCGCTGATCAACGCGGATCGGATGATGCTGTCGATCCTGCCGGAAGCCCAGGCGGACGGATTCCTGATCGACTGGGCCGCCGAGCTTCGGGATGCCGACGAGAGTTGGATGCGCGTCGCCCAGAACGGCGTCCAGGCCTTCGTCGCCCAGGCCCTGGTCCAGGGCGTGCCGTTCGCCATGGAGACGGTGTTCTCGCACTGGCGCGAACACCCCGATGGGACCGTCGAGACCAAGGTCGACCTGATCCTTCAGATGCAGGCGGCGGGGTATTTCGTCGTCCTGTTGTTCGTGGGGCTGAGCAGCGAGCAGGTGTCGATCGGGCGCGTCGCCAACCGAACCGACGAGGGCGGCCATGACGTGGAGGTGGAAAAGCTGATCGACCGGTTCCCCCGCACCCAGAACGCCATTCGTCTGGCCGCGCCCGTCGCCGACGCCGCCGTATTCCTGGACAACAGCCGCACCAAAAAAGAGGCGTTCACCGTCTGTCGGGTCCAGTTGGGCGAGGACGAGCGGTTCGACATGCGCGCGACCCGCGCCGGGGCGCCGCCCGCGATCGAAGCCTGGATGACCAAGGTTTGTCCTACGTACATCGTCGCGTGATCCGCCAACATATCCGCAAGGTCTCGCGGCTTTGACGGCTGGACGCTGCGTCGTGTCCGGCTCATGGTGAACGCCGGTCTTTCGAGGGCGCGGCGACATGGTCGGCATCGGGCATTTGAAACAGCGGCTGGGCCAATACGCCGGGCTGTGGGTGGGGGGCTTCCTGTTGTCGGGGGCGGCGATCCTGCTGCTGATGACGCGGATGGACCTGATGGACGCCGCCGACCTGGTGCTGCCCGTCATGCTGGCCTTGACCGGTCTGGCCCTGGGCGTCGGGGTGGTGATGAGCTTCTTTTCGTCCGAGACGCCGTTGACCAAGATCCTGGTGCTGGTCCTGGCCCTGTTGCTGTTGCTGCCCCTGTTGTGGGCGCCGGTGTCGGCGGCGGTGGCGATCGCCTTCTTCGCCCATCGGTCGATCGAATATTCCGGCGCCTATGCGGCCTTCCGCATCGCCGTGTCGGACCTGCTGTGGCCGATTTCCCAAGGCTTCGGCTTCGGCGGCGTGCTGGAGGCGCTGTGGAGCGCCTTCCAGTGGACGGCCAGCATCGTTGGCTTCATCTCGGCCTGGGTGAACGCCTGGCCTGTGATCCGGCGCCTGCTGGGCCAGGAGGCGCCGACCACCGCCTGAAGAACGTCAGGCCTTCTGGTCGAAGATGACGCCGAAGCCGCCCCACATCATGCGCTTGCCGTCGAAGGGCATGTCCATGTCCTTCATGGCCGGGTCCTCCATCATCTTGGCCCAGGCCTCGTCGGCGGTCGCCTTGTCGGGCCAGCGCAGCCAGGAGAAGACCACCACTTCATCGTCCTCGCGCTTCACCGCCATGGGGAAGCTGGTGTGCGTGCCGTCGGGCACGTCCTCGCCCCAGGTTTCGACATGCTCCAGACAGCCGTAGCTCTGGAACAGCGGCCAGGCGGTCTCGGCGGACTTGATGTAGCGATCCTTGTCCTTGATCTTCACGGGGGTCAGGAAGCCGGTGACATAGCTCATGGTCTTCTCCAGGGGCTGAAGCGATCTCGGCCGACTGTAGCCGTTTTTTCCAAACGGCGCCGCGCGCCTCGGCGATCGATGATCTTGCGGGTGCAACGAGGCGGAGGCAGTCTGAGATCATGACCCAGACCGCACCCGGTGAACGCTACGCCTCGTTCGAGGCCTTCTATCCGTATTACATCCACCAGCATTCCAACCGGACCTGCCGACGGATTCATGTGGTGGGAACGGGTCTGGTGTGCGTGATCGCCGTGACCGCCCTGGTCACCCGCAACGCCTGGTGGCTGCTGGCCATTCCGGTGGTGGGCTATGGCTTCGCCTGGATCGGGCACTATGTGTTCGAGAAGAACCGGCCCGCGACCTTCCAATACCCGCTGTGGAGCGTGATGGGCGACTGGCGGATGTTCTTTGAGACGATCAGCGGCAAGCGCCGCTTCTGACGGTTCAGTGCGCGCCGGTCGCCGTCGCGGCCTGGGCCAGCAGCGTCTGTTCGCTGGGCTTGGCGTCCCATGAGGGCGGGCAGCCCTCGAAACGGCCGGCGTTCTGGATGGTCAGGGTGCGGGTGTTCCAGCGCATGGCCGGACGCATCGAGCCGCGGCCGTCGCCGGTGAACAGGTCGACCTTGGTCCCCTTGACCGCGCCGCCGGTGTCCGAGGCGTACCAGTAGCCGTCATGCAGCGTGCCGTCGGGCATGCGCATGCCGACCGTCTCGCGGATGAACAGGCGGGTGCGGCGAGGAATGACGCGCGGGTCGGTGGCGACGGTGCGCATGGCCACCGGGCGGCAGCCCAGGGAGTCGGCGCCGGTCGCCCCGCCGCCGCCCGCATGATACAGGGTCGCGCGGGCGCGCCAGTCGGGTTCGGCGGCCAGGAAGGCCTGCTGCTCGTCGGTCAGATCCAGGTCCTCGGCCGATCCGTTCGCCTCGACCCCGGCCGCATCGGCCGCGACGGCGGCCTGATAGCTGACGGGTTCCCCGGCCATCCCGCCGAAGGCGAGGGACCAGACCATGGCGAGCGCAGCGGCCGTGCCCAGCATCAATTCGACTCAAGCGACACCGGTCCCGACATGTCCGGCGGGCGGGCTTTTGGTGTGCGTCTGAGGCGAAAAAGTGGCGAACGGCGCCCGGTGCGACCAACTGTCCACAGAGACGTCGGATTGGCCCAGATCACGATGAATGCGGCGATGGGCGCGTTCAAATCATCGTCGATGGCCTTGAGCTGTATTCGTGGATGATCGTTTCTTGACTGGTGCGAGATTCTGAAGATTTACGCCGATGTAGTCTTCGAGGGTGGTTTGACGTTCAAGTGACGGCTGGGCCATCTCAAGATGGATTATCGGCGCGGGCGTGACGACGTCATGGCGTGCGCGGCGCGCCCCGGCCGTGGCGGCTGGATCGGGGCGGCAAGGGCGGCCTTCGCCATCGCCTGAAGTCCGGGGCGGCGCGACAAAGACTTCACTGGACGACGGCGCGGGCGCGTCCTAACCGAAACGGGTCGTTCGCCGCAGTCGGAACCGTTCCATGAAGCGTCTCGTCCTCGCCTCCGTCGCAGTCCTGGCCCTGGCCGCCTCCGCCGCCCAGGTGGACGCCTGGGGCAGCACCGGTCACCGCCTGGTGGGCGTGGCCGCCATGCGCGGCCTGCCCGGCGATCTGCCGGCCTTCCTGCGCACGCCGGGCGCGGCGGCCGATGTCGGCGAACTGGCGCGCGAGCCGGATCGCTGGAAGGGCGCGGGCCAGCCGCACGACCGCGAACGCGACACCGCCCATTTCGTCGATCTGGACGAAAACGGCCGGGTGATGAACGCCACGGGTCCGGCCGTCGACGCCCTGCCGCGCCTGAAGTCACAGTATGACGCGGCCCTGATCGCCGCCGGGCTGGACGTCAACGACGCCGGATACCTGCCTTACGCCATCATGGACGGCTGGCAGCAACTGGTGCGCGACTTCGCCTATATCCGCGTGCTGAACGCGGCCGAGGCGCGCGAGACCGATCTGGAGCGCCGGGCCTGGTACCGGGTCGATCGCGAACGCCGCGAGGCCCTGACCCTGCGCGACATCGGCGTTCTGGGCCACTATGTCGGCGACGGTTCGCAGCCGCACCACACCACCATCCATTACAACGGCTGGGATCGGAACACGCCGAACCCCGAGGGCTTCACCACCTCGCGCCAGACCCATGGCGATTTCGAGAACGCCTTCACCAGCCGGGTCGCGCGCCTGGACGCGGTGGAGGCCGCCATGCCCGCGTCGCGTGACCAGGCGGTCGAGATCAACGGCCGCATCGCCGCCTATCTGCGCGCCACCCTGACCGAGGTGACGCCCTTCTATCGCATGGAGAAGGCGGGTGCGTTCCGCGACACGGACCCGCGCGGGGCCGCGTTCGTGAACGCCCGTCTGGGCGCGGGCGCCGCCGAACTGCGCGACCTGATCGTCCTGGCCTGGCGCGCTTCGGCCGACGTCTCGATCGGCTGGCCGGCGGTCAAGGTGGCCGAGGTCGAGGCCGGAACCGCCGATCCGTGGA
>NZ_DAINBO010000013.1:5202-63280 GCF_036732845.1 Brevundimonas sp.
GGCTGGCCGGCGGTCAAGGTGGCCGAGGTCGAGGCCGGAACCGCCGATCCGTGGATGGCCATGGTCGGCGAGGACTGAGACGGCATGCCTTCTCCCCTCCAGGGGAGAAGGCGGCTCGCGGAGCGAGACGGATGAGGGGGCTGCCAGCCTCATGCCCATCGTCCGCCATCCTGCCCGCTGAACCTCACCCCTCATCCGAGCGGCTATCGCCGCCCACCTTCTCCCTCAAGGGGAGAAGGGTTAGAGAGCGCCTATGACTCCCCCCGCCGTCATCCTCGACCGGTCGCAACTGGCCGACAACATCGGCGCCGTGGCGCGGGTGATGGCCAATTTCGGCCTGGAAGACCTGCGTCTGGTCAGTCCGCGCGACGGCTGGCCCCAGGATCGCGCCTGGGCCACGGCCTCGGGCGCCGACTGGGTGCTGGAGGGCGTGCGGGTGTTCGACAGCGTGGCCGAGGCCGTCGCCGATCTGAACACCGTCTTTTCGACCACCGCCCGCCCGCGCGAGACCCGTCTGCCGGTGCGCACGCCGCGAGAATCGGCGCGCATCCTGTGGGACGACACGGCGTCCGGCCTGAAGACCGGCCTGTTGTTCGGCGGCGAGCGGGCCGGGCTGGAGACGACCGACATCGCCCTGACCCAGGGCATCACCACCATTCCCATCGACCCGCGCCACCATTCGCTGAACCTGGCCCAGGCGGTGGCGATCAACGCCTATGAGTGGCGCACCCTGGTGCTGGACGCCCCGCCGCCGAAATTCCGCGAGGGCGACCCGCCCGCCTCGAACGACCTCTTGGTCGGCATGTACGAGCATCTGGAGCGCGAACTGGACGAGGGCGGCTTCTTCCATCCGCCCGAGAAGAAGCGGTCGATGAGCCAGAACCTGCGCGTCATGCTGGGCCGGGCCGCCTTCACCGAGCAGGAGGTGGCCACCTTCCGCGGCGTGATCCACGCCCTGGCCAAGGGGCGCGGCCGGGTCCTGGCCAAGCTGGCGGCGAAGACCCGGGCCACGGACTAGGGTGCGGCGTCGGCGTCGTTCAGAAACGCGCGGATGGCGGCCTGATAGACGGTCGGCTGGTCCCACCAGATGATGTGGCCGGCGCGCGGGACATAGCGATACCGGGCGTTCGGGAAGGTGGCGGCGTATTCATAGGCGTCGCCATAGGCGATGAAGTCGCACTGCCCCTGAAGCACCAGCACCGGCGCCGTCATGCGCCGCATGGCCGGGCGGCGATCCTTGAAGTCGTCGGGATAGAAGTTGGAGCCGGCGCGCGAATAGGCCCCCGCGCCGCCTTCCTCGGGTTTCACATGGGCCGGGTCGCAGACCATGGTGCGGGTGAAGCCGGACGCCAGGGTGTTGATGGCGGCGTCCATCTCTCGATCCGGGGCGAATTTCACATTGAACAGTTGGGCCAGCAGGAACGAGGCCTGGGCGCGCACCGGCATCCGCTCGGCCCCGGTCGCCTCGACATAGCCGTCCGGCGGAGTGAATTTCAGCTCGGCCGGGATCGGATAGAGCCGCTCGGTCGCGGGCCTGCCGTCGGCGTCATAGCTCGCTGGTTCCAAGGCGCCCGGCGCGCTGAGCACCAGGCGGTCGATATGGTCGGGGTGGTCGGCGGCGTACAGCGCGGCCAGCAGGCCGCCGAAGCTGTGGCCGATCACGGCGATGCGTTCGACGCCGAGCTTGACGCGGATCGCCTCCAGATCGGCCAGGTGGCCGGCGATGGTGGTGTCCTTGGGCCGGGCGCGGCGATCCGACAGGCCCGTGCCGGACTGGTCGTACAGATAGACGTCGCGCCCGTCGGCGGCCAAGGGCGCCAGGGTGCGGATGATGGCCGAATGGACATAGCCGCCCGGCCCGCCGTGCAGGAAGATCACCGGCGGCTTGCGGACCTGGCCCTGGGCCGGAATGCGCGTATAGGCGATGCGATAGCCGCCGGGCATGGTCCAGTACCGCGTGCTGTCTCGCGGCTGGATCGGGTCCACGGTCTGGGGGACCGGCTTCAGCAGCAGAAAGGCGGCCAGCGCCAGGACGCAGAAGATCGTCACGCCGACGGCGCGTGCGAAAATCTTGAACATGGGGAAGGTCCTCAGTCCGTATCGATGAAGAACAGGGCGTCCATCGGCCGACCCAGCACCTGAGCCATCCGCAGCGCCAGCAGGGTGGAGGGGACGAAGATCCCGTTCTCCACGGTGTTGATGGTCTTGCGCGTCACGCCGGTGCGTTCGGCCAGTTCGGCCTGGGTCAGGCCCATGGCCGCGCGCGCTTCTTTCAGTCGATTGCCCAGCCGCTCAGCCATCGCGGATCGCCCTCAGTTCCAGAAGGCCGAAGCGGATCAGGGCCGGCGTGGCCGCGAAGGTGATGATGAACCGACAGGCGTCGCGCGCCGTGATCGGCTCATAGAAGCTGGCCCAATAGGCCAGGAAGGCGGCGATGACGGCGCCCCAGAAGCCCATGCCCAGGGCGCGGTTGCGGTTCTCCACCGTCGTCTCGTCGTTCGCCAGCCGTGCGATCCGGCCGCGGAACAGACCCGCCCCCCACACCAGAAAGACCGCGAAGGCGGCGGCCCAGACGAACCAGGCCAACAGATGGATGACATTGGACGACCCCCAGACGGGATCGCCCAGGCTGAGCGTCTGGGCGATCGGAAAGGCCAGGCCCAGCCCGACGGCCGACCCGGCGCGCAGCCGGGACAGGCGTTCTGCTTTCTCGGCTTCGGTTCGCGCCATCTGCGCCTCGTGTCACCCTAGAGTGACTTTTTGTCACCTTTTCGTTACTCGATGTCAAGCGGCCCGTCAAAAGGCGTTCGGGGCGGCGGCGTCCGTCAGGATTGATCTGGGCCGCGCCAGCCGCTAGACGCGGCCGCGTTGGGGAGTAGCTTCCGGCGCCTGTCATGCCGGGACCGTGTCAACACACTCGCGGCCTCGCGGCCCGTGGTGCGGTCGGCGGTTCATCCGCTTAGCGAGACCAGCGTGCTTCGCGACCCTTCACCGGCGGGGTCGTGGAGGCGCGGTCTCATGTGCCCGGCGGATCGTTTTTCATGACCCCTCTGTCGATCGCCGTCCTGTCGCTCAGCATGTCGACTGACGCCTTCGCCGCCGCCGTGGGGCGCGGCGCGGCCCATCGCCCGGTGTTCGCGACGGCCGTGCGCAACGGCCTGGTGTTCGGCGTCATCGAGGCGATCACGCCCCTGATCGGCTGGGGCCTGGGTCTGATGGCGGCGGGGTTCGTGGAGCAGATCGACCACTGGATCGCCTTCGGCCTGCTGGGCGCGGTCGGCGCCAAGATGCTGTGGGAGGCCTTTCAGCCGGTGGACGCCGAGGATGAGGGCGCGCCTGGCCGTGCGGCGCGCAACGGCGCCCTGGCCCTGGTCGCCACCGCCGTAGGCACCTCGATCGATGCGGCGGCCGTGGGCGTGGGCCTGGCCTTCATCGGCGCCAACATCTGGATCATCGCCCTGTCGATCGGCGTCTCGACCTTCGTGCTGACGACCCTCGGCATGATGATCGGCAAGGCGGTGGGCGTCCGCTTCGGCAAGGTCGCCGAATTCCTGGGCGGCGTCGCCCTGATCCTGATCGGCCTGTCGATCCTGGCCGATCACATGGGCTGGATGGGCTAAAGCGTCGCCAGAAAGGCCGGGACGGTCTGGGTCGCCGGGCCGTATAGGCCCTCGTCGAACTGGGCGGCGCCCAGGCTGGGTTCCAGGTTGATCTCCACCGTGCGCGCGCCCGCCGCCCGCGCCAGGCGCACGAAACCGGCGGCGGGATAGACGGCGCCCGAGGTGCCGACGGACAGGAACAGATCGCACGCGGCCAGCGCCTGCTCGATCCGCTCCATCTCCAGCGGCGTCTCGCCGAACCAGACGATGTGGGGCCGCAGCCGTCCGTCGGGGCTGAAGGGGCTGGGGTGATGCGGATCGAGATCGTCCGGCCAGTCGCACACCCGGCCGGTGGCGGTGCAGGCCGCCTTCAACAACTCGCCGTGCATGTGGATCAGTTCAAAGCCGGGACCGGGCGGCGTCGCGTCATGGGCGCGGTCGTGCAGGTCGTCGACGTTCTGGGTCGCCAGCGTCAATCGGCCGGGCCAGCGTGCGGCCAGCTCGGCGATGGCGCGGTGGGCGGCGTTGGGGTGAACCTGGGGCAACTGGCGGCGGCGCCGGTTGTAGAAGTCCTGGACCAGGGCCGGGTCGCGGGCGAAGGCCTGGGGCGTCGCCACATCCTCGATCCTGTGGCCCAGCCACAGGCCGTCGTCGGCGCGGAAGGTCGGCACGCCGGATTCGGCCGAGACGCCCGCGCCGGTCAGGATGACGAGATTGGAATGCATCCCGACCGACGCGGCGCCCTTACCGCTATCCGAGTGCGCGTCGGCCCATCATGCCGGCGATCAGCAGGCTGAAACCGGCCACCAGGAAGTCGATGCCGACGATGGTGCCCAGCGTCAGCCCGGCCATCTCCATCAGTTTGAACAACACGATGCAGCCCAGCACGAGGCTGAGCAGGCCGCCCAGGCCCAGCCATAGGCGCGCCTGGCCGAAGCTGCTGTCGAAGGCCAGCAGCATGCCGGTCACGCCGCGCGCCACCAGCACGGCGCCCAGCAACATCGTCAGGGACACGGCCCCGACGCCCGGCTTCATGACCATCCAGATCCCCAGCGCCAGCGCCAGGACGGCCCAAAGGGCGTTCACCAGGATCGCCCAGCCCTTGCGCTCGGTGAAGGACGCGAACAGGCCCACCAGACCACCGGCGATCAGGGCGAAGCCGACCACCATGACAGTGGCCAAGGTCGATATCACCGGCGCCGCCAGCGCCGCGATCCCGAACAGGATCATCAGAATTCCGTAAAGCGCACTGACGACCCTAAGGCCGCGACCGAGGTCCGAGATGGGGTTGGATGTCATGACAAGCCTCCCTGCATTGTTGACGCGCGAAAGATACGCCTGTGCGTGGTGATCGCCAATCACCGTTCCGTGGGCGGCGATCGGCGGCACGTTGCGGAATCTCCCCGACTTTCGCACGCGTCGGGGTTGAAAGCCGCCGCCGCCGATGCGACCCCTCGGGCGTCCGCCAGACGAGCAGGAAAGCAGAGGAGCCGATCCATGAAGACCCGCGCCGCCGTCGCCTTCGAGGCCAAACGTCCGCTGGAGATCGTCGAGGTCGATCTGGAGGGGCCGCGCGCCGGAGAGGTGCTGGTCGAGATCAAGGCGACCGGCATCTGCCACACCGACGCCTATACGCTGGACGGGCTGGATTCCGAGGGGATCTTCCCGTCGATCCTGGGTCATGAGGGGGCGGGCGTGGTGGTCGAGGTCGGGCCGGGGGTGACCTCCGTCGCGGTCGGCGACCATGTGATCCCGCTGTACACGCCCGAGTGCCGCCAGTGTAAATCCTGCCTCAGCCGCAAGACCAATCTGTGCACCGCCATCCGCGCCACCCAAGGCAAGGGCGTCATGCCCGACGGGACCAGCCGGTTCAGCTACAAGGGCCAAGCCATCGCCCACTACATGGGCTGTTCGACCTTCTCGAACTACACGGTGCTGCCTGAGATCGCGGTGGCCAAGATCCGCAAGGACGCGCCGTTCGACAAGGCCTGCTATGTCGGTTGCGGCGTGACCACCGGCGTCGGCGCGGTGGTCAATACGGCCAAGGTCGAGCCGGGCGCCAACTGCGTGGTGTTCGGCCTGGGCGGCATCGGTCTGAACGTCATTCAGGGGCTGAAGATGGTCGGGGCCGACATGATCGTCGGCGTTGACATCAATCCGGCGAAAGAGGAATGGGGCCGCCGCTTCGGCATGACCCATTTCGTGAACCCGAAGGCTGTGTCCGACGTGGTGGCGCATCTGGTCGAGCTGACCGGCGGCGGGGCCGACTACACCTTCGACTGCACCGGCAATACGGTAGTGATGCGCCAGGCCCTGGAGGCCTGCCATCGCGGCTGGGGCGAGAGCGTCATCATCGGCGTGGCCGAGGCGGGCAAGGAGATCGCCACTCGCCCGTTCCAACTGGTCACCGGCCGCGTCTGGCGCGGTTCGGCCTTCGGCGGCGCGCGCGGCCGCACCGACACGCCCAAGGTCGTGGACTGGTACATGGACGGCAAGATCGAGATCGACCCGATGATCACCCACACCCTGCCGCTGGAGCGCATCAACGAGGCCTTCGACCTGATGCACGCAGGCGAGAGCATCCGCAGCGTGGTGGTGTTCTAATTGTCCGTTGCATAAAGCAACTGACTTGGGCTAGGCTTCCGTCGAACGGTCGCAGGAGCAAACCATGTTCACCCACGTTGTCCTGGGCGCCAATGACGTCGAGGCGTCGCGCCGGTTCTATGACGCCGCCCTGGGCGCGCTGGGGCTGGGCGCCGCCGCGGGACCGGATCCCAAGGGGCGCTATTGGTGGCGCACCGATCGCGGCGCCTTCGCCATCGGCAAGCCGATCGACGGCGAACCGGCCTGCCACGCCAACGGCGGCACCCTGGGCTTCTTCGCCGCGACGCCGGAGATGGTGTCCGCCTTCCAGGCGGCGGGCGTCGCCGCCGGAGGCCGCGCCATCGAAGACCCGCCGGGCGAACGCAACGGCCCGTTCGGCAAGCTGGTCCTGGCCTATCTACGCGATCCCGACGGCAATAAGATCTGCGCCCTGCATCGCCCGTGACGGGCTTTGAAGAGGTCGGGCTGACGCTGACGGCCCGGACCTCGGATCATGTCGACAGGGCCGAACTGGCGGCCGGAGCGGCGGCGCTGTTCGACCTGTTCCTGGCCCGCGAGCCTGAGTTCGGCTTCAACCCGGACATCGTGGTCGACTATCCCGATCTGACGGGGGCGGCTCCGTTCCTGGCTGACGCCCTGGCCCATGTCGCGGACCGGATCGCGGCGTTGGAGCGGACGGGGGCGCCGATCGGCCGCGTGGTGATCCTGACCACCTATGCAGAGGTGGTCGGCGCGCCGTTGTCGGCCGCCGGATGGCGCGGCGAGCGTATCGACATGCCCGCGGGACCGGACGGGACCTGGACCTATCGACTGGACCTCTCCGAGGCCCCGCGCACCCTCTATCTGGAGGCGGTCGATGAGGCTGATCCCAAGATCCGGCCCGACTTCCTGTTGGAGCTGCATGACGGCCAGGGTCGGCTGCGCGGCGGCGCCTGGGGTTCGATCCATCAGCGCGACGGTCGACGATACGCCTATATCGCCACCATGACGCTGGACGTCGGCCTGCCGGCCGGCGTCGGCACGCGGCTGGGCCAGGCGCTTGAGGCTACGTTGCGCGACGCGGGCGTCGTCGCGGCCCACCTGGGCACCCAGACGGCGGGACCCTTTTATGAGCGGCTGGGTTTTCGCATCACCCATCGCGTCCTGCCCGAACTGCGGGTCCGCGACGGCGACGACGGCGCGCGGACCACCACCGACCTGGTGATGATGGAACGTCGGCTGGACTGACGGTTGACGGCGGCGGCGCGGGGCCTGAGGAACGGGGCATGGAAACCCTGAAGACCCACGTCGTGCACGGCGGCGTGCTCCGATACCTGAAGCATGACAGCGCCGTCACCGGCACGCCGATGACGCTGTCGGTGTTCACCCCGCCGGGCCAGGGACCGTTTCCGGTGGTGATCTGGCTGTCGGGCCTGACCTGCACCGAGGACAATTTCACCACCAAGGCCGGAGCCTATCGGGCGGCGGCCGAGCAGGGGGTGATCATCGTCGCGCCCGACACCTCGCCGCGCGGTCAGGGCGTGGCGGATGATCAGGCCTATGATCTGGGCCAGGGGGCGGGCTTCTATGTCGATGCGGTCCAGGCGCCCTGGGCGCCGCATTTCCGCATGGAGACCTATGTCGTCGACGAACTGACCGCCCTGATCGACCAGGCGTTCCCGACGACGCGGACGCGGTCGATCATGGGCCATTCCATGGGCGGGCACGGCGCCCTGACCCTGGCCTTGCGTCATCCCGACCGGTTCCGCAGCGTCTCGGCCTTCGCGCCCATCTGTTCGCCGACGCGCTGTCCGTGGGGCGACAAGGCGTTCAGCGCCTATCTGGGCCAGGATCGCCAGGCGTGGGTTCGCCACGATGCGGCCCGGCTGATCGAGGCGGGCGCGGCCACCGGCGTGTATGACGACATCCTGGTGGACCAGGGCGACGCCGATCCCTTCCTGGCCGAACAGTTGAAACCGGAACTGCTGGTCCAGGCGGCGCGGGCGGCGGGGCAGGCGCTGACCCTGCGGATGCAGCCGGGCTATGACCACAGCTATTTTTTCATGGCCAGTTTCATCGCTGACCATATCGCTTTCCATGCGACGCGACTGAAGGGACCGGTGCAATGAGCTATGATCAGGATCTGCACGACCGGCTGGGTCCGATGTTCAGCGCCCTGTGCGTCGAACTGGGCTTCTGTCTGCACGACAAGGGTCAGCGGCGGGTGATCGAGGCCCTGCCCCAGGGGCTGGACGCCGCGGTGAAGGCCGTGTTCCAGGCCGACGGCATGGACCTGATCTCGGCGTCCGGCGATCTGAAACGGGCCGTGCGCGACTGCATCAAGACCCACGCCAAGGGCGTCGGCTAGGCTCGGGCCTTGAATCGAGGCCGGACCCTGGGGCGCTCCGCGTCCGCATCCGGCGCAGACCCGCGCTAGGGTGCGGCCCATGCTGTTCAGCGAAGGGACCAACGAAATAGACTCGATAGACTCGATAGACGCGCTTTTTTGTCGGGTCTGAACCCTGACGGGACAATCCGGCACGGCCAAGCTTGGGTTCGGCGAACGGCTTCCTAGATGGAGGTCCTTCCCCGACGCCGTTTGATAAGGAGCCTGTCATGGCCTTCACCCTTCCCCCGCTGCCCTACGCCTATGACGCGCTGGAACCGGCGATCGACAAGGAGACGATGGCCTTCCATCACGACAAGCACCACCAGGCCTATGTCGACAATCTGAACAAGGCGGTGGACGCCGATCCCGCCCTGCAGGGCCAGAGCCTGGAAGCGATGTTCGCGGGCATGTCCAAACTGCCCAAGGCCGTGCGCAACAACGGCGGCGGCCACTGGAACCACAGCCTGTTCTGGGAGCTGATGGCGCCCCAGGGCCAGACCGGCGAACCGTCGGCCGAACTGGCCGCCGCCATCGACCGCGACCTGGGCGGCTTCGAGAAGTTTCAGGCCGACTTCAACGCCGCGGGCGCCGGTCAGTTCGGCTCGGGCTGGGCTTGGCTGATTGTTCAAGACGGCAGGCTGAAGATCACCTCCACCCCCAATCAGGACAATCCGCTGATGGATGTGGCCGAGGAGAGGGGCGCGGTGGTGCTGGGCGCTGATGTCTGGGAGCACGCCTATTATCTGCGGTACCAGAATCGCCGCGCCGACTATCTGAAGGCCTTCTGGTCGGTGGTGAACTGGAACAAGGCCAACGCCCTGTTCGCGGCCGCGACCGCTTGACTCCGGCGGGCGGGGCGTCGATAAGCCCCGCCTTCACGCCCCGGCCGCAAGCCTGGGGCGCGAACCATTACGGACGATGCGTGGACCGCCGTTGAGATCGCCCTTCCAATCGTGGAGGGGCCGGGCCGCATCCGCATAGAGAGCGAATATGTCGAAGCGCCACAGCGCCAAGTACAAGATCGACCGCGCCATGGGTGAAAACCTGTGGGGTCGTTCCAAATCCCCGGTCAACAAGCGTTCGTACGGTCCCGGCCAGCACGGCCAGCGCCGCAAGTCCAAGGTTTCCGACTTCGGTCTTCAACTGAAGGCCAAGCAGAAGCTGAAGGGCTACTACGGCAACATGACCGAGAAGCAGTTCCGCAAGACCTATGACGAGGCCGCGCGCCGCAAGGGCAACACGCCCGAGAACCTGATCGGCCTGCTGGAAGCCCGTCTGGACGCCGTGGTCTATCGCGCCAAATTCGTGCCGACCGTCTGGGCCGCCCGCCAGTTCGTCAACCACGGCCACGTCACCGTCAACGGCAAGAAGGTGAACATCGCCTCCTACCGCGTCTCGGTCGGCGACGTCGTCGAGGTGAAGGAGAAGTCGCGCAACATGGCCCTGGTGCTGGAAGCCCAGCAGTCGTCGGAACGCGACGTGCCGGATTATCTGGAACTGGGTGATCGCGGCTTCTCGGTTCGCGTGGCCCGTACGCCCGAACTGGCCGACGTGCCCTATCCGGTGAAGATGGAGCCGAACCTGGTGGTCGAATACTACTCGTCCTAAGGACGGGCGGTTTCCCCCAAAGGAAACAGGGGCCTCGGAGCGATCCGAGGCCCTTTTTTCATGGCCGAGGCGAGATGTCGGCGCGCGGCCGTTCGCTAACGGCGGTTAACCGTAGCCCTTGCCGTCATCGTTAACGGCTGTCGGCTATGTGAAGAGGTTCAATTTTCGGAATCTTCTTCTTCGATGCGTCTGATCTCCTGCCTTGTCGACCAGCACGACTATGTCCTGACGCTGCTCGCCGCCGTCATCTGCCTGGCGGGTTCGGCGGTGACGGCCAATATGTACCGTCGTGTCCGCGCCGCGCCCGTGGCGGGACGAGACGTCTGGATCTTCCTGGGCGGCATCGCTGGGGGCGCGACCATCTGGTGCACCCATTTCGTGGCCATGATGGCCTATCGGCCGGGCGTCGAGGTGGCCTATGCGCCGCTGCTGACGGCCTTGTCCCTGATCCTGGCGGCGGTCGGCTGCATGTCCGCCATGGCCGTGGGCGCCAGGCCGGGCCGACGGGCGCCCGCGATCGGCGGCGCGGTGTTCGGCGTGTCGGTGGCCGCGATGCACTATACCGGCATGGCCGCCTTCACGGCCGAGGCCTTTGTCTATTGGTCGCCGGCCTATGTCGTGGCGTCGGTCGCGGCGGCCCTGGCGGGCGGCGCGGTGGCCTTCGACGTGACGGCGCGCAGGCTGCCGGGCCTGAAGCGTCATGTCGGCGCTGTTCTGCTGGTGCTGACCATCGTGGCGCTGCACTTCACCGGCATGGCGGCCATGGAGGTGCTGCCGCTGGCGCCGTCGGCGGGTGCGCTGACCGGCGAGGCGGCGCAGGGGTTGCTGGCCCTGGGCGTGGCGACCGTGGGTTTCCTGATCCTGGGCATCGCCGTGGCCGCCCATGTGCTGGACGAGCGGGCGCGGGGCCAGTCCCTGGCGCGCCTGAAACATCTGATCGAAGGCAGCGTGGACGGCATGCTGGTGGAAGGCGAGAGCGGCGTCGTCCTGGCCAACGCCGCCTTCGCCGACCTGTGCGGCGTGGCCGTTGAGGACCTGCTGGGACGTCGTGTCTCCAACTGGATCGACGACGCCGACGCCATGGACGGAGGCGTCCTGGTTCAGAGCGAACTGCGTTTCGGCGAATCGCCGGCCATCCCGGTCGAGGTGGCCGTGCGCCGCCAGGCCGGCGGCGAGGGCGAAGGCCAGTTCCGCATCTTCGCCGTGCGCGACCTGCGCGCGCGCCTGGCCCAGGAGCGTCGCATCGCCCATCTGGCCCGCAACGACAGCCTGACGGACCTGCCGAACCGCGCCTCGTTCCTGGACAAGCTGGCGCGTCAGGCGGCCCTGGCCGGAGAGGACGACATGTTCGCCCTGTTCGCCATCGACCTGAACCGCTTCAAGGAAGTCAACGACATCTACGGCCACGGCGTGGGCGACCAGTTGCTGGTCCATGTCGCCGATCAGTTGCGCCAGGCGATGCGGCCGGGCGAGTTCCTGGCGCGCCTGGGCGGCGATGAGTTCGTCGCCATCGCGCCGGTGACCGAGCGTGAAGAGGCCCTGGCGGTCGCCGAACGCTTCCGCGTGGCCATCGCCACGCCCATGGGGGTGGAACACGCCGAGGTGGCGTCGGGCGCCAGCATCGGCGTCGCCTTCTGGCCGCATGACGCCGAGGAGACCTCGGTCCTGATCAACAACGCCGACCTGGCCATGTACCGGGCCAAGGCGTCCCTGACGGCCGACGTCTGTTTCTATGAAAGCGACATGGACCAGGCGGTGCGCGAACGCCGCCGCATGACCCTGGCCCTGCGCGAGGCCTTGGACGCCGGGCGGTTCCAGGTGCACTATCAGGTCCAGGCCTCGGTCGAGACCGGGGCGGTGACCGGCTATGAGGCCCTGCTGCGCTGGCCCCAGGCCGATGGAAGCTATATCTCGCCCGAGCGGTTCATCCCGCTGGCCGAGGAGACCGGCCTGATCCTGCCGATCGGCGAATGGGTGCTGCGCGCCGCCTGCGCCGAGGCCGCGACCTGGGACGAGCCGCACAAGATCGCGGTCAATCTGTCGCCGATCCAGTTGTCGCATGTCGATCTGCCGCGCCTGGTGCACGTCATCCTGTTGGAGACGGGTCTGCCGCCCAGCCGACTGGAGCTGGAGATCACCGAGACGGCCATGATCAGCGACCTGGAGCGCACCACCCATGTGCTGCGCCAGCTGAAGGCCCTGGGCGTGACCATCGCCATGGATGATTTCGGCACCGGCTATTCGTCGCTGTCGACGCTGCGCGCCTTCCCGTTCGACAAGATCAAGCTGGACCGGTCCTTCATGTCCGAACTGGACGGCAGCCCCCAGGCCCGCGCCATCATCCGCGCCGTCCTGGCCCTGGGCGAGAGCCTGGACATCCCGGTTCTGGCCGAGGGTGTCGAGACGGCCGGCCAACTGGACTTCCTGCGCGAGCAGGGCTGCGACGAGGTTCAGGGCTATCTGTTGGGCCGCCCTGGCCTGCGCGGCCAGTCAACGCCCGCCGAGGCGGTCGAGGTTCGGGACAGCCGCGTGGCCTGAACGGGCCGTTCCCTTTCGGCGCGAAAACGGGCATTCTAGGCGAAGGATGCGGCCGAGACCGGAGGGTGGAGCGGTGAAGAGGATCGTCGTGATCGGCCTGGCCGTCGCGCCGCTGTTGGGGGGCTGCGCCCACTGGCCGTGGAGCCGCGCCGAGACCGTTCAGGCGGCCATGCCGGGCCAGTTGGAACCGCTGCACGCCGCCGCCTTCGGCAGCGACAGGGCGGTGTTCTGGGTGACGTCGAACGGCTGCACCGACAAGACCAGCCTGAAACCCATCGTCAGCCGCCAGGGCGGCGAAGCGGTGATCACCCTGCGGCGCGTGTTCGAGGACCGCTGTGATCACCCGTCGGCCGACGGCGTCGAGGTGACCTGGTCGTTCGAGGAACTGGGCCTGAACCCCGGCGACCGGGTCTCGGTCAACAATCCGCTGCAACTGCCCCAGACCTGAGCGGACGTTCATCTTCGGTTCAGGTGCGGCCGGTTCTTCTGAACAGGCAAGCTTGACCATAAGGGGAAAAACCATGCTGCGCCTCGTTCTCGCCGTCGCCATCGCCGCTCCGCTGCTGTCGGGCTGCATCATCATCGCCACCGACAAGCCGACCACTCGGGTCGTGCATCAGGCCCCGGCGCAAGCCCAGTGAGGGGCCTGCGCATCCTTTTGGCGGGGGCGGTTCTGCCGCCCCTGCTGTCGGCCTGCGTCGTCCATGTCACGGATGACGGACCCCGCGTTCTGGAGAGGGGCGCGCGCGTCTCGATCCAGACCGCTCGGTTGGAGCCGGTCCGCTCGGCGCGGATCACCGACGGCCGCCTGTATGTCCGCGTCGATTCCAACGGTTGCACTCAGGCCGAGGATTTCGCTGTCCATGTCGACGTCTCGGACGACGGCGCGGTCGGCCTGGGCGTCGAGCGTGAAGACCCGGACCTGTGCAAGGCCCTGGTCCCGGACGGCGTGGAGCTGAGCTGGTCGCTGCAAGACCTGGACGTCACCGCGTCCGGCCCGTTCCGGCTGTTGAACCCGCTGAAGCTCTGACGCCTGTCGATGGGTCCTTTCCCGGTTCACGGGGAAGGATCGTCGAGCGGACGACTAGCGCTGGAACGCCGGCAGGATGTCGGCGGGGATGCGGTGGGGGCGCATGGTCGCGGCGTCCACCAGAACCCATTCGGTGACGCCCTGGGCGCACAGGCGGCCCTCGCCGTCCTCGATGCGGACATAGCGGTTGAAGCGCGGTCCCTGCGGCTCGCCGACCCAGGTGCGGGCCTTCACCCCCGTCGCATTGGGCGCGATGGGGCGGAAATAGTCGATCTCGTGCCGGGTTCCGACCCAGGACCAGCGGCCGCGCGTGTCGGCGTCGAAACGGGCGTTCCAGTGGGCCGTGCCCGCGTCTTGCAGCCAGCCGACATAGACGACGTTGTTGACGTGACCGTTCTCGTCGATGTGTTCCGGCCGCACGTCCAGCGCCAGCTCGAAGACCTCTCGGTCGGGCCGCGGTTCGAGATGCGGCCGGGCCATCAGGCCTCGCCCAGGGCGACGCCCTTTTCGGTCAGCAAGGCCTGAAGCTCGCCCGCGCCGAACATTTCGCGCACGATGTCCGAACCGCCCACGAACTCGCCCTTCACATAGAGCTGGGGGATGGTCGGCCAGTCGGTGAAGGACTTGATGCCTTCGCGCAGGCTTTCGTCCTGCAACACGTCGACGCCGACGAAGGGCGCGCCGACATGATCCAGGATCTGGACGGTCAGGGCCGAGAAGCCGCAACGCGGGGCGTCGGGCGTGCCCTTCATGAACAGCACCACCGGATGTTCGGCGACGGTCTGGGCGATGAAGGCGTGGGCGGGGTCGGCGGCGGCGTCGGTCACGGGGAACCTCTTGAAAGACTGCTCGTCAGCTAGGCGCCCAAGGGGGCGCGGTCAAGGCGACGTGCGGTCTCAGGCGGCCTTGGCGCTGACGCGGGCCATTTCGATCTGGGCGGCCAGGCCGGGCGGCATGTCGCGCTCGGTGATGTCGGCCAGGACGGCCAGCCGCTGGGGGTCGTCGGCGCGCACCACGACGCTGGAGATCGACGGTTCGGTCAGGGTATAGGCCAGGCAGATGCTCTCGGCGTCCCAATGGGGCGTCTGGTGCAGGAAGGCGAAGGTCCCGGCGCCCGCCAGCGGGCCTTCCTTCTTCTTGCCGCCGAAACCGAACCAGCCGCGTTTCTGTTCCTGATCGGAGGCCGCCGCCTTCTTGGCCGTGTTCAGGGCGTCGGGGAAATAGTCATAGGCGAAGATCGCCATGTCGTGTTCGCGCGCGGTGCGGATGCGGTTGCGGACCTTCCATTCGGAATTGACGTGATAGGGGGTGGCCAGCACGTCGAAGGCGCCGGTCGAGACATAGGCGTCCATCACCTCGCCGTCGCCGGCGACGCCCAACAGCCGGACCCGACCGGTCGACCGCAAGGCCTTCAGCGCGTTCAGCGACGCCTGGGGCAGTTCGTCCTCTCCCGGCTCTTCCAACAGGGCCAGATCGATCCAGCCCAGGCCCGAGACGTGCAGCGCCCGATCGATGGCGCCGGTCATGCCCTCGGCGGTGAAGTCGCGTTCGTGGCCCCGGCGGCCGTCGCCGCGCCCCATGGCCAGGCTGACGCAGACCAGTTTGCGGTCAATGTGCGACAGGGCCTGGCCGACCACCTCGGCCAGCACCGGATCGGCCGTCTCCAGCCGATAGGCGTTGATGCCCGCCTCCAGCGCCGAATAGATCAGCTCCTTGACCTCGGCCGGGCCGCGCGACAGGGCGTCGAACCCCAGCGACAGGGTCAGGTTGGAGATAGCGGCGCCGGAACGTCCGAAGGGGCGGTAACGCATCGGTCAACCTCCTGTCGGCGCCGAGGTTTCGAGGGCCAGGGCATGCAGCTCGCCGCCCATCCGGCCCTTGAGGGCGGCATAGACCATCTGATGCTGTTTCACGCGCGGCGCGCCCGCGAAGGCGGCCGAGACGATGCGCGCGCGATAGTGGTCGCCGTCGCCGGCCAGATCGATGATCTCGATCTCGGCGTCGGGAAAGGCCTCGACCAGATGGGCGCGAAGCGCTTCGGCGGACATGGGCATGGGCGGGGCCTAGCTTGGATTCGCCGGAAAGGATGGGCTGTAAACCTTAACGGGGGGCTACATCCGGTCGCGATGGAGGAAGCCATTGATGGGGAATGAGACCCCAGACGCGAAAACGGCGCCTGATTGCACAGGCGCCGTCTCGCATTGCTGTCTTTGGATCAGTCCTCAGCCTCGTCGGGCTTGGGCGGCTCCGTTAAGGTCCAGCAGTCTTGCAACTGCCGATCAGCCCAACGCACCCATTCATCGATAAGGCCGTTGGCGCCCGAGAGGGTCATGAACATCGGGCCGCCGTCCGCTTGCGTGGCGTGGCCCCATACCGACACGAGGCTGCCATGCAGGGGGAACCCAACTGAAGGCGGACTGGATCTCGGGATCGGCTCCGCCAAAGCGGGGACGCGGAAAAGCGGCGGCGATAGCCGTTCGAAGGCGGCCAGAACTGAGTAGAGGCCCGGACAACTGCGTCCGTCCGCCCATTGCGCCTCTCCCTGACCATCGGGCGTCTCGCGTGCTCGACGCGCTATGGGAACAACGGCGCTGAAGGGCGAACGTCTCGAATAGTGGTAAAATTCAATGACGTTTCGCTCAGTGCCGCCTGGTGTCGCGAAGCCGCCGATGAAGATTGCTCCAGGAGGTTGGTGTTCCAGCCCTTGAAGCTCGCGAGGTTGAACAGCCTGACCCAGTTCTCGATGCGCCTGCAGGGTCGGTGACTGTGCGAGGAACATCACCAGGGAGACGGAAATCGCGGAGGTCAGGGACATGACAAACTCTGAGTTGCTGCGTTCAACCGCCCTGGAACAAACTATCCGCCCTAAGGATGCGGGTGGCGCCGTCGGCCGTGGTGACGGCGTAGGTGAAGCCGGGCTGGAGGGCGAAGCCGCCCGCGCGGCCTTGGCGGTCCAGGGCCAGGAAGGCGACCTGGGACCGCGCGATCTTGTCGCCGCGCAGCCGGGCCAGGCGTTCGATCACCCGGCGGCAGGCCGTGGTCGGGTCCAGGCCCGCGCGCAGGCCCTCGACCACCGAATGCGATCCGACGACGCGGACCACGTCTTCGCCGACGCCGGTGGCGGTGGCGGCGCCGACCTCGTCATCGACATACAGGCCCGCGCCGATGATGGGGCTGTCGCCGACGCGGCCGCGCATCTTGAAGGCCAGGCCCGAGGTGGTGCAGGCGCCGGCCATGCGGCCGTCCGCGCCGATGGCCAGAAGGCCGATGGTGTCGTGATTGCCCGGCCCGCCGGGCGTGGCGCGCCAGTCCGTGTTCTCGCGGTTGATGCGTGGGGCGTAGTCGGCGGTTTTCAGCCATTCGCGCCAGGCCGCCTCGGCCTGGGGCGTCGGCATGACGGCGGTCTGGAACCCCTGGTCCAGGGCGAAGCGGCGCGCGCCTTCGCCCACCAGCATGGTGTGGGGGGTCTTCTCCATCACCGCGCGGGCCACCGAGACGGCGTGATTGACGTCTTCCAGCGCGCAGACCGCGCCGACGTCTCCGGCCCAGGTCATGACGCAGGCGTCCAGCGTCACCTTGCCGTCGCGGTCGGGCCAGCCGCCCAGGCCCACGGAGGTGTTTGTGGGGTCGGCCTCGGCCACACGCCCGCCGGCCTCGACCATGTCTAGGGCCGAGCCGCCCGCGAGGCGCCGCTCCCAGCCCGCCTGATTGGCGATGCGGCCGAAATCCCAGGTCGAGACCATGACGGCGGGCGCCGTTTCCTCGGCCTGTGCGGCGGTCGCGGCGGCCAGCGCGGCCGCCAGGCCCAGGGTGGTTCTGCGGGACAGGTCGGTCACATCAACCCCAATTGCTTGAAACTGGCCACGCCGTCGCGGCCGACGATCAGATGGTCGTGCACCTCGACGTGCAGGGCGCGGCCCGCCTCGATCACCTGGCGGGTCATGTCGATGTCGGCGCGGCTGGGCGTCGGATCGCCCGAAGGATGATTGTGCACCAGGATCAGGGCGCTGGACGACAGCTCCAGCGCGCGCCGCACCACCTCGCGCGGATAGACCGGGGCGTGATCGACCGTGCCCCGGTTCTGGACTTCGTCGAGGATCAACTGGTTCTTCTTGTCGAGATAGAGGACGCGGAACTGTTCCCTCGGCTCGTGCTGCAAGGCGATGCGGACATAGGCCAGAAGGGCGGTCCAGGACGAGATCACCGGCCGCTTGGCCGCCGGCTCCTTGGCCACGCGCTGGGCCACCGCGAAGATCAAGCGCAGGTCCAGGGCCGCGGCGCGCGACGCCTTGCCCCGCGCATAGCCCATGGATTTGGCGATCTGATCCTCGACCGCTTCATGGGTGGCGGCGCCGATGCCTTCCAGTCCGCCGAACCGGGCCAGCAGGTCCTTGGCCAAGGGCTTGGTGTCCTTGTAGGGGATGCTGCGGAACAGCAGCATCTCCAGCAGCTCATAGTCGGGCAGGGCCTCGATCCCGCCCAGGGCCGCGCGTTCGCGCAGCCGGTCGCGGTGGCCGGAATGACGCGGCTTGGCTTTCGCGGGCGTGTCGGCGTCGTCGGTCACGCCCCGGACGGTAGCGTCTGGGGCGCGCCGATCAAGCGGCTTCAGTTCGGGCGGAACAGGCCCGCCGGACTGGCCGAGAATATCTCGACGCCGGTCTCGGTGACGCCGACCGTGTGCTCGCACTGGGCCGACAGGGACTTGTCGCGGGTCACGGCGGTCCAGCCGTCGGACAGCACCTTCACCGGCGCCTTGCCCAGGTTCACCATCGGCTCGACGGTGAAGAACATGCCCGGCTTCAGCACCGCGCCCTCGCCGCGACGGCCGTAGTGCAGGACATTGGGGCTGTCGTGGAACACGCGGCCGATGCCATGGCCGCAGAAGTCGCGGACCACCGACATGCGCTGGGCCTCGACGTATTTCTGGATGGCGTAACCGATGTCGCCGAAGGTGTTGCCCGGCTTCACCTGCTCCAGCCCCAGACGCAGGGCCTCATAGGTGACGTCGACCAGCTTCTTGGCGCGCGGATTGATCTCTCCGACCGCATACATGCGGCTGGAGTCGCCGTGCCAGCCCTCGACGATGACCGTGTGGTCGATGTTGACGATGTCGCCTTCCTTCAGCACCCGGTCGCCCGGGATGCCGTGACAGACGACATGGTTGATCGAGGTGCAGATGGTCTTGGTGTAGCCCTTGTAGCCCAGGCAGGCGGGCAGACCGCCGTTGTCGAGCGTGAACTCGCGCACCAGGTCGTCCAGTTCGCCGGTGGTCACGCCCGGAACGACATGGGGGGCGATCATGTCCAGCGCCTCGGCCACCAGGCGTCCGGCCTTGCGCATGCCCTCGAAATCTTCGGCGTCGTGCACGCGGATTTCGGCTGAGCGGATGAAGCTTTCGGTGTCCAGGTCCTGGGTCTCGTACATGGGGGTCTCGGGATCGAATGAAGACTTATAGCACAACGCACCGGGGGCGGACGGGGCGCCCGCCCTCGGTTCAGGTTCAGGTTCGGATTCAGGCCTTGGCGTAGCCCTGGCCGCCGTTGGACGGGCGACGACGGCGACGCTTCAGCTTGTCGACCGGCTTGGGTTCGACGCGCGGATCGTTGTTGACGGGGCGCGGCCGTTCGCCGGCCATCGGATCATAGGCGCGAGCCGGGGGCGCGGCGCGGGCGGCGTCTGTGCGATTGCCCTTGCGCTGGCGATGGGGCTGGCCGCCGCCTTCGGGACGGACGCCGTCGCGATGCGGGTTGCGGCGGCGCGGCTGGTTCTGGCGGTCGCCGCCCTCACGCTCGGGCAAGGTGGCCTTCTTGCCGACGCCCGAGGCCATGATCGAGGCGTCCAGCGCCTGGAGCGCGCGATCGTTGCGGCGGTCCTGGGTCGGGATCTTCTGGCGGGTGACCTTCTCGATGTCCTTCAACAGCTTCATCTCGTCGCCGGCGACGAAGCTGATGGCCGTGCCGTCGGCGCCCGCGCGGGCCGTGCGGCCGATGCGGTGGACATAGGCTTCCGGCACATAGGGCAGTTCAAAATTGACGACGTGGGTCACGCCGTCGACGTCGATGCCGCGCGCGGCGATGTCGGTGGCGACCAGGACGCGCAGCTTGCCCTTCTTGAAGGCTTCCAGAGTGCGTTCACGTTGGGGCTGGCTCTTGTTGCCGTGGATGGCGCCGGCCTCGACGCCGCCCGCCTCCAGATAGGCCGCGACCTTGTCGGCGCCGTGCTTGGTCTTGGTGAAGACCAGGCAGCGGGTATAGCCCGGATCGCTGAACATCTCGGTCAACAGGGCGCGCTTGCGGCCCTGTTCGACCCAGACGACCGACTGTTTGATGCGCTCGACCGTCGTGGCCTGGGGCGTGACCTGGACCTTGACCGGGTCTTTCAGCAGTTCGCCCGCCAGCTTGCCGATCTCGCTGGGCATGGTGGCCGAGAAGAACAGGTTCTGGCGCTTGGCCGGGATGCGGCTGACGATCTGGCGGATCGGCTTGATGAAGCCCAGGTCCAGCATCTGGTCGGCTTCGTCCAGCACGAAGATCTCGCAGGTCGAGAGGTCCAGGGTCTTTTGCTGGATGTGGTCCAGCAGGCGGCCCGGCGCGGCGACCAGGATGTCCAGCCCCTGTTGCAGGGCGCGTTCCTGGGCGCCGTATTTGACGCCGCCGAAGATGACGGCGACGCGGAAGCCCAGGTGTTTGCCATAGGCCTTGAAGCTCTCGCCGATCTGGGTGGCCAGTTCGCGCGTCGGCGACAGGACCAGGCAGCGGGTCGTGCGGGGGCGCGGCGCGATGCGATTGGCCGCCAGGCGATGCAGGATCGGCAGGGCGAAGGCCGCGGTCTTGCCGGTGCCGGTCTGGGCGATGCCCAGCAGGTCCTTGCCGGACATGACGTCGGGAATGGCCTGTTGCTGGATCGGGGTGGGGGTCGCGTAGCCTTCCGACTGGAGGGCCTGCAACAGGGCCGGGTTCAGGCCCATGGATTCAAAAGTGGTCTTGCTCACGTTCGTCTTTCGATATGCGACGACGTGCGCGGCCGGGCTTCGCCGGGATGACGCGCGTCGCCGGCCCCGGAGGCGGGGCGGGAAACGGGCGTCGCCCCGCGTGATGCGGCGACGTATGATCTCGAGGAGCCGGGCGCTTCTACAGACAGGTCCGGGGTCGGACCCTCACGCGCTGGAGCACGCCGGTCATCGCATGGTGCGATGCAGCATCAGATGGGCTGTGAATAAGGCGGCGTCAAGGCGAAGGCTCAAAACAGGCTGACGGCCAGGTTCACCGCCATGGCCACGATCACCGTGTTGAAGACGAAGGCGGTCAGGCTGTGCAGGGTCGCGACATGGCGCTGGGTGCGGCTGGTGATCTGGATGTCGGCGGTCTGGGCGGCGACGCCGATGACGATCGCGAAATGGATGAAGTCCCAATAGTCCGGGGTCGTTTCGCCGGGAAACAACAGGCCGCGCCGGTCATGGCCCTTGTCGTTCGGGGCGTAGAATTCATGCGCGTAATGGAAGGCGAACAGGGCCTGCACGAAGCTCCACGACAGGGCGAGGGTCAGGATCGTCAGGCCGGTCATGGCCGCAGAGGGCCGCCCCTGGCCGCCCGCGCCCTCCAGCGCGACGGCGCCCAAGGCGAAACCGGCCGCCAAGATGCTGAGCGGCAGGATCCAGCGACCGCCCTGGTCCAGGGCCTGGGAGCGGCGGCGGATGGCGTCGATGTCGCGAACCCGTGTCGCCCGCGCGGCCGCCAGGATCAGGAAGACAGCGCAGGTCGCGTCCCAACCGATCACGGCGCGCCACGCGGCGTCCCGCCCGGTCAGGGTCAGAGCCAGGGCGACCGCAGCGCCCACGGCCAGGGACGCCAAAAGGGGCGTGTACAGACGCAGCGCGCGGATCATGTCGGCTCTTGAACCTTTTCAGTGATGAAGTGGCGGCCCTGGCGGTCCTCGACCTCGACCACCCAGAGATCGGGATCATAGCGGCGCTGGCGCTCGACATAGGCGTCCAGCTCGCTCTCGAACTCGCTCTGGACGGGCTGGATCCACAGTCGTTCGCCGTCAGGACCGAAGGCCTCGGTATAGAGCCGCGCCTGGCGCGTGGAGGTGTCATAGGCCTTGACGATCACCGTTCCGGCGCGGTCGTCGCCGCGCTTGACGACCGTCGCATTGGCCCCGGCGACCTCGGCCCGGCGGATCAAGGCGGCGACCCAGACGTCTGACGAAAGAAGCAAATCGCTAACCCTGCTCGGAAACCAGACCGGAACCCGTATGGGCCTAGGGTCACGGCATGAGGATAGGCCGAAACGCCCGCCGCGCCAGCCTGATCGCCGCCATCGTCGCCATGGCCGCGCCGGTTCACGCCTGGGCGGACGCCGCCTCCACCTATTACGAGCGCAGCTTCGTGCTGGCCGCGAACCAGCGCTGCGGCCTGTTCGCGCGGCCGGTGGCGGCGGCGCTGGACGCGGCGACCTGGCAGGCGCGGGGGGCGGCCCTGCGCGGCGGGGTCGGCGAGGTCGATCTGGCGGCGCGGGCGGCGCGGGCGCGGTCGCGCGCGGCGGCCACGCCTTGCAGTCATGCCGAACTGGCGACGGTGAAACAGAGGGTCGATCAGGCCTTCATGGGCTGGTCGCGTTTGGCGCGGATGAATTTCGACGCCGGGAGCGCGGGCTGGGCGGCCGACCGCTACGCCTTCACGCGGCCCGGCTGGCGACTGGTGCAGGCGACGCGCACGGGCGCCTCTCCGGTGCGGTTCGGCTATGCGGGCGAAAGCGTGGGGACGGACCTGAGCGCGGTGGTCTCTTTCGTCGGGCGGCCCCGACCCTATGCGGCGCGCGTGGTGCTGAGGGATGCGCGGATCGGCTCGCGGCCCTGGCCCGGCGGCCTGCCGCCCGAGAGCCAGCGGATGACGGTCTGGTCGTCCGGTTCCGCCGCGGCGGCCCCCGGCTTGGTCGCGCCCAAGGGACAGGGCGAGGTCTGGACGTTCCGGGCCGACCTGGCTGACGCCCTGGCGCGGCTGGACCCGCGTGAGCGGTTCACGGTCGAGTTCGTGTTCCGCGACGACAGCGTGGCGACCGCGACCTTCGAGGCGGGCGACTTCGCCGCCGGTCGGGCCTTCCTGGCCATGGGTCCGGTCTAGACCTCGGTCCTGATCGGGATCACATCGGCGCCGCCCTCGGGCGGGGCGGGGCGTTGCAGCACGACGACCGGCAGACGCACGGTCACGGCGGTGCCTTCGCCCAGGGTCGATTCCACGCTCATCCGCCCGCCGTGCAGTTCGGCCAGGGCGCGCACCAGCGACAGGCCCAGACCCGTGCCCTGGGCGCGCTGTTCGGACCCGCCGGCCTGTTCAAACGGACGGCCCAGGCGGGCGATGTCCTCGGCCGCGATGCCGACGCCGGTGTCCGAGACCACGACCTCAAGATAGGGACCGACGGCGTCGGCCGTGACGGTCACCGAACCGGTCGAGGGCGTGAATTTGATGGCGTTGGACAAGAGGTTCAGGGCGATCTGCTTCAACGCTCGCCGGTCGGCTGTGACCGGGATCGGCTCGCCCGGCAGGACGGCCGCCAGCTCTACGTTTCGATCTGAGGCCTGGACGCGCACCAGGGCCACGGCGGCCGACAGAACCTCGCGCGCGTCGAACCGCTCCAGCGCCAGTTCGTAGCGTTCGGCCTCGATCTTGGAGACGTCCAGAACGTCGTTGATCAGATCCAGCAGATGCCCGCCCGCCTCATGGATGGAGGCGGCGTATTCGGCGTATTTCGGCGTCAGCGGGCCGAACAGGCCCTGGCGCATCATGTCCGAGAAGCCGAGCACGGCGTTCAGGGGCGTGCGCAGTTCGTGGCTCATATTGGCCAGGAAGCGGGTCTTGCCCGCGCTTTGGGCCTCGGCCTCGGCGCGGGCGGTCTCCAAGGCGACCTCTTGGGCGTACTGGCCGGTGTCGTCGAAGGCCAGGGCGATGACGCGCCGTGCGCCGCCGGGGTCCGTCAAGGGGCGCAAGGCCATGACCACCCGGCGGTCCAGCGCCAGGCGCGGCGCGAAACGGGCCTGGGCCGCCTGTCCGGCCAGGGCCTTGTCCAGGGCCGACAAGACGGCGGGCCGATCCGGTGCGTGGATGGCGGCGATCAGGCCCTGATCGAACAGGGGGTCGATCGGCAGGGCGGGCGGCGCGACGCCATAGGCCGCCAGCACCCGGCCCGAAGGCTCCAGCACCAGGCTCAGGCCCGGCAGGCCCGACAACAGGCCCTCGACCCGCGCCACCGTCTCTTCGGCGGTCTCCAGCCGGGCCGCATGGTCCTGGGCCGTCAGCCGCAGGGCGGCGAACAGGGCGGTCAGCGTCAGCAGTCCCGCCACGGCCGCTGTCAAGGGCGCCGCCGCGTCCGGTTCCGTCAGCCAGGTCGCGACCAGACCGGCCAGGACGGCGACGCCCGCGCCCACGGCCCCGGCCGCGACCAGGCGCGCCCGGTCCAGCATGACGCCCGCGGCCAGGGGCATGATGGTCATGGCCGCCGCCGAGCCGGACAGGCCGCCGGTCAAGCTGGCGGTCGCCGTCGCCGCCAAGATCCAGGCCGCCAGCACCAGGGCGCGCGATCCCGGCCCATCGCGCCACAACAGGGCCAGTCCGGCCAGCCCCGGCAGCACCATGACCAGCAGGCCGACCGATCCCGCGTCGCCCAAACCCGGCGCGCCCAGCAGCCGCCCGACCAGCGCCAGTATGGCGACCGCCGCGGCCCAACCCACGTGCCATGCGGCCAGGGCCGGGCGTCCGCCCGACGAGGCCTTGGCGGGAGGGGAGGGGGGGTGGCTCAAGCAGGAGGGTCCGAGCGGTGGAAAGGCCGCGCGAGCCTAGCTTTCCTGGCGAGTCGTCTAAAGACCGCTCCCGCGACAGGCGAGGAGCGGTCTGGGCCTGAACCGCGTTCATCTGGGGATGGAGCGGGCGATTGTCCTTAACGGCCGGACGGCCTATCTGGCGGCGCGATGGACACGCCCCCGCCCCCCGAAGACGCTCTGGCCGAACTGGTCGAGGAGTTCGACCTGCTGGGCGACTGGGAGGGACGGATCGAATACGTCATCGACCTGGGCAAGGGTCTGGCGCCGTTGCCCGACGCCGACCGCACCGAAGTCCATAAGGTGCCGGGCTGCGCCGCCCAGGTGTGGCTGGCGTCCGAGACGAGGGACGGGCGGCTGTGGTTCCGGGCGGATTCCGACAGCGCCCTGTCCAAGGGCAATGTCGCCCTGTTGCTGAAACTCTATTCCGGCCGCACGCCGGATCAGATCCTGGCGTTCGACGCCCGTGCGGCTCTGGACCGTCTGGGCCTGCCCCAGGCCCTGACCCGCCAACGCGCCAACGGCCTGAACAACATGGTCGGCCGGATCAGGGAAGCGGCGCTGGCGGCCTAGGTTCGTGAAGCCGCAAACCTCCGTCACCCTCGGGCTTGTCCCGAGGGGCCATGGGGGCTGCGGGCCAGACCGAGGCTATTGTGACCGCTGGTCAGGACCCTCCGCGTTCGAGGACGCCGCCGAGATAGGCCCTCGGGACAAGCCCGAGGGTGACGGAGCTTTGAAGGCCTTGGCGAAACGCAGAGCCGATCATGGGGTCTTCATCTAGGGGGCAGGCCCGAAAAAAAGCGCGTCTATCGAGTCTATCTAGTCGATCGAGTCTAGATTCGACGGCCCTGCGCTGAATGGCGTTCGGACCCTAGCGGCGTTCGATCCCGTAGTGGCGGACCAGGGCGTCCAGTCCCGCGCACAGCGCCGCCCGGCCTTCACGGCGTCTCAATCCCAGCCCCTCTTCGGCCAGGCGCAGCGACGAGCCGCGCACGCAGATGCGGTCCAGCATCGGGCGCAGGCGCGGCCCGGCGGCGGTCAAGGCGGCTTCGACGCGGCGTGCGGCGGCCAGGGCGCGGTCGGTCGGTTCGATCCGCGCCGAGGTTCCCGCGCCCGAACGGGGCAGGGCGTCCCAACGCATGGTCAGCGACGGTCCCGCCAGGGCGATTTCGGCGTCCGCGCGCAGCCGTTCGCCCGCCGCCGCCTGGGCCGGGGTCAAATATCCCCGCCGCGCCAGCCACAGGACGGGGCTTTCGCCCAGATTGGCGCGGCGCGAGGTCAGACGGCCGTCGGTCTCCATCAGCGGGCGCTCACCGTCCTCCACGCCGGGACGGCCCGACCGGTCAGGCGCGGTCTCGCCCTCGGGCCGCAGGCGCCAGCCGCCGCCATCGCGCGGCCGCAGGCCCGGCCGGGCGATCAGGGCGCGCAGGCCGGTCTCGTCCAGGGTGGTGACCACCCGCGAGCGCCGGTCGGGTCCCAGCCGGACGGCGTAGGCGGCGCCTTGCGCCTCCAACCAGGCGCCGGGTCGGGCCAGCAGGGTTCGGGCGCGATCCGGCGAGGCGGTCAACGCGGCAGATCGCACAGCGGCGCCTCGAACAGGGTGGAGATCAGGGTCTCCAGACGGTCCAGCATGGCGTCCAGCTCGGGCCGGTCGCGCTCGTCCTCGACCCAACGACAGGCATTGCCCGCCGTGGCGCGGTTGACGCCGAAGACATGGCCGACCCGCTCCAACGGCCAGCCGAAGGCGATGTGGCTCAGATACATGGCCAGCCAGCGCGCGCGGCAATGGCCGTCGCGCAGCCGGTCGCGCGAGGCGATGCGCCGGGCCGACAGGCCGGTGGCGGTGGCGACCAGATGAATGGCCAGGCCGGCCTTGGACCGGTCGGTCTCCATGACGGGCACGCGGTACGGTTCGGACACTCCAGACTCCCCTGATTGAACGTCGTCCGCATTCTGGCGGACGTGGCGACTATGATAGGAATATAGTCTTATTCAACGTCAAAACCGGTCGCATCGCCCGCCGCGACGGGCGGCGTCGCACGACAACCATGCGTGGTCGGGCGGCTGAGCGCGCGCGTGGCGCGTGGCTGACGGAAAAGTGAGTCCGCTTGACTCGGGACTCTCGACGCCGATTCGCAAATCAGCCTACGATTCGCCTCAATGGGGCGGCGTTAACGTTTCTTAAGGCTTCGGCCGATTAACGTCCGAACAAGGTTACCCGTTCGTCTTGAAACGGGTGTGACGGTCAAGCTTCGCCTGGAGGGGCATGAATGCGCGTTCTGCTGATTGAAGACGATCACGCCACGGCGCAAAGCATCGAGCTGATGCTGAAGTCCGAAGGCTTCAACGTCTACACGACCGACCTGGGTGAAGAAGGCATCGATCTGGGCAAGATCTATGACTACGATCTGATCTTGCTGGACCTGAACCTGCCGGACATGAGCGGTCTGGAAGTTCTGCGCCAACTGCGTGTCGGCAAGATCAACACCCCGGTGATGATCCTGTCGGGCACCCACGAGATCGAGACCAAGGTGAAGACCTTCGGCGGCGGCGCCGACGACTATATGACCAAGCCGTTCCACAAGGACGAGCTGATCGCCCGCGTCCACGCCGTGGTCCGTCGCTCCAAGGGGCACGCCCAGGCCATCATCCACACTGGCGAGATCGCCGTGAACCTGGACGCCAAGACGGTCGAGGTGAACAGCCACCGCGTGCACCTGACCGGCAAGGAATATCAGATGCTGGAGCTGCTCTCCCTGCGCAAGGGCACGACCCTGACCAAGGAGATGTTCCTGAACCACCTGTACGGCGGCATGGACGAGCCGGAGCTGAAGATCATCGACGTCTTCATCTGCAAGCTGCGCAAGAAGCTGGCGACGGCGGCGGGCGGCAAACACTATATCGAGACCGTCTGGGGCCGCGGCTATGTGCTGCGCGATCCGCAGGAAGGGTCGCAGACCGTCGCCGCCTGATCCGGCGTCACAGACTGAACATCGAAGCGCCCGCCGGGATGACCGGCGGGCGTTTTGCAATTGGGCGACTGTCGGCTGGGGATCGCGAACGTCAGCTATGGGTGGGAAGTAGACTTTGCACGATAGGCTCAGGGGGACATAGTTCCCCCATGAAGTCCGTCCGAAACCGCGCATCGAGACCTTCAATCAGCGCGGCTAGCGCCTCAGTGGTTGCAGCCATAGCGTTAAATGCATGCGATCGAACGAACGAGCCGATACCACCTACGGTAAGTCAGACGGAAGCCTGTGAGATTACCCTGCTCGCGTTGATGGCGAACACTTCCAACGACAGGCCCTGGCGTCTTTGGACGCATGAGCCTGTCTCCAAGAATCAGCACTGGCGAAGTGAGGACATCTTATTGCAGGCCCAGTGGCATGCAATCGATCCCGCGTCCGGCCACGCGATTACGGTCCGGGGACCCTCGTCTGTCACCGCGCACGCGGTAGTCAACACTCCTCCCGCAACGGGCATTAGCTGCCCGAGTGTGAGAAGTGCTGCATCGGAAGCGGACAATCGATTTGTTCACGTCCGAACGACGAAAACGACCGACGATGACAGTGATTTCGCCAAGGTGGAGGTGATGATCGAACGCGCCGTCGTGTCTCCGAATGGCCGAGAGGCCATTGTATATCTGGGGCGGGAAGAATCGCCGTTGTCAGGCCTTGGCGAGTTGATACTGTTCCGAAAGTCCCCGACCGGGCAGTGGTCCGAGGCTGCTCGAGCGGGCGTTTGGGTATCTTGACCGTAGCCGTCATGAGGAAGCTTAGCGTCTTTTCGATATATCCCCTGGCGTCCGCAACGAGTCGACTGCCGTCACAATCCAGCCCGCTGATCGCGGACGTACGGGTTCTTGGATCACCCTCTACCTGCTGAACGCCCCCGCCACCGCGTCGAACATCGGCGTCGGCGCGCCTGAGGCGTCGAACAGCAGCGGGCTGTCCTTGCCGTCGTCCTTGTCGCCGCGCCGCAGCCAACTGTCGGTGTCGCGCACGCCCCAGACGGTGAAGGCGTATCGCTGGGCCGGGGGCAGGGCCATGAAGGCCTCGGTCAGTTCGGCGACGCGGGCGGTCTGCTGATCGCGCTTCTGTTTCGGCGTGCGCGGATCGAAGGCGCCGTCGCGCCGCAGCGAGGCGTCCAGCTCAGACACATGGATCGGCAGGCCGAACTGGGCGGCCTCGCGGATGAAGGCGGCCGTCTGACCGGCGGGGATTTCGATGTCGAGGTGCGACTGGGTCCCGATGCCGCCGACGGGCGCGCCGGCCTTCAGCAGCCGCTCGACCAGCCGCAGGAAGGTCGCGCCCTTCCTCGGATTGTTTTCCAGATTGTAGTCGTTGAGGAACAGCACGGCCTGGGGATCGGCGGCCCTGGCTTGCTCAAAGGCGCGGATCATGTAGCCGTCCTGGCCCAGCGCCCGGCTGTAGAGGCAATCGCGCAGACCGTCGCCGTCCTCGGCCACCGGCTCGTTGACCACGTCCCAGCCCGCCGCCTGGCCGGCGTAGCGCCCGGCGGCGTCGGCGATCCAGCGATCATATTCGCGGCCGAACCGCTCGCCGGTCAGGCTTTTGAACCAGGGATGGTCCTGAGCGTACCAGATCAGGGTGGTGGCGTGCAGCCGCAGGCCGTGGCCGCGGGCGAAGGCGGCGATGCGGTCGGGCGCGTCCCAGCGGCGGCGGCCGTCGGCCAGGAGGATGTACTCCATCTTCATCTCCCACTCGGGCGTGAGCTGGGAGAAGTGACGGGTCGCCAGTTCGAGCCACTGGGGATCGTCGAACTGGCCGGTCATGGCGCAGGTTCCGACCGGAAAGGCGGCGAGGGACTTGAGCGGGGGGGCGACGCGCGGTGCAGACTGGGCGGCGGCGTTCCGGTCGCAGGCGGCCAGGGCCAGGGTGGAAGCCAGGAAGAGGCGGCGTGAAACATCCTCCCCCGGGGAGCGTAGCGGAACGGGGGAGGGGGACCGCGAAGCGGTGGAGGGGGCGAAAGCCACGGCCGGTGTCTGGGGTCGCCCCCTCCACCATGCGGGGCATGGTCCCCCTCCCCCGATGCTCGGGGGAGGATCTGACGGCTCAGACGGCACGCCGTCTCAGGCCCAGTTCGTCGAAGGCCGCGGTTTCGCGCCGGCCGGCCGCGAGAATGGCGTTCAGACGGGTGGTCTCGGCCACATGCTCGAACTTCTTCAACTCCTCGAACGCGCCGGTCAGGGCGTCGCGGGCGCCCTCCTCCTCCAGGTCGAGGTCGTGCAGATCGGTTTCGGCCGCGCCTTTGCGGGCCTTCCAGCCCATCAGATAGGCTTGCAGCAGCAGGCCGGACTCGGTGTCGTGGCGGGCGCGTTCGCGCTCGACCTCGGCCTCGGCGTCCAGCACGGCCAGGCGCATTTCGGCCGAGGCGCGGCGGGCGGTGATCTCCGCCAGACGTTTCTGCAACGTCTCGACCTCATAGTTGGAGATGCGGATCAGCGATTGTGCCCAGGCGGTCATCGCGTCACTCCTTGATCATGCCGACGTTCAGGATGCCTTCCAGTCGGTTAAAGGAATCCGAAAGGCGGGTGGCGTCGTCCGGCGACTGGGTCAGAAAACTCTCCAGCGCCGGGTTCAGGGTGATGGCGCGATCAACCACGGGGTCGGCGCCGGACCGATAGGCGCCGATGCGGATCAACTCTTCCATGTTGGAATAGGCGCTCAGGCACTGGCGGGCGCGACGGTTCAACTCGCGCTCCTCGAGCGTCTGACAGGCGGGCATGGTGCGGCTGATGGACTTCAGCACGTCGATGGCGGGAAAGCGGCCGCGCTCGGCGATCTTGCGGTCCATGACGATGTGGCCGTCCAGAATGCCGCGCACGGCGTCGGCGATCGGCTCGTCATGGTCGCCGCCGTCGACCAGCACGGTGAACAGGGCGGTGATCGGTCCCGCCGTCGTGCCGTCGGGCCGGATCGGGCCGGGACCGGCGCGCTCCAGGAGCTTGGGCAGTTCGGTGAAGACGGTGGGGGTGTAGCCCTTGGTCGTCGGCGGCTCGCCCGCGGCCAGGCCGATCTCGCGCTGGGCCATGGCGAAGCGGGTGACCGAGTCCATCAGGCACAGGACCTCCAGATCCTGATCGCGCAGGAACTCGGCGCAGGCCATGGTCATATAGGCGGCCTGCCGGCGCTTCAGGGCCGGTTCGTCGCTGGTGGCGACCACGACGATGGCGCGCTTCAGCCCCTCTTCGCCCAGGGTCTCCTCGATGAATTCGCGCACCTCGCGGCCGCGTTCGCCGATCAGGCCGACGACCACGGCGTCACAGGTCGCCTGGCGCGCCAGCATCGACAGCAGCACCGACTTGCCGACGCCCGAACCGGCGAAGATGCCCAGACGCTGGCCCCGGCAGGTGGTGGTGAAGACGTCCATGGCGCGCACGCCCAGGTCCAGACGCGCGCCGACCCGGCCGCGCGAATGGGCCGGGGGCGGGGGCGCGCGCAGGGGATAGGCGGCGGGGCCTTGCGGCAAGGGTCCCTTGCCGTCGATGGGATTGCCGAAGGCGTCGATGATCCGGCCCAGCCAAGCGGTGGTCGGGCGCACGGCGGCGGCGGCGTCGATGATGCGGATGTCGGCGCCGGGGGCCACGCCCTCGACCGGGCCGAACGGCATCAGCAGGGCCTTGGCGTCGCGGAAGCCGACCACTTCAGCCGGCAGGGCGGGCAGGCCGCGCCGTCCGATCTCGGCCCGGGCGCCGACGGCCAGACGCGACAGGCCGCCCCGGGATTCGATCAGCAGGCCGCTGACCCCGGCGACCTTGCCGGTCACGATCAACGGATCGATCGCTTCGACGGCGGCGACGAGATTGCGCAAATGGAACGCCCCAGGACAGGCGTTAACCTTTGGGCCGTCATGGTTAACCAGGGGTGAAGACGGCTAGGCCGGGAGTTGGTCGACGCTGTCCGGGGCGGTCGTCGCGGCGGTCTCCTGGCGCGTGGTCAGGATGGCTCCGGCCGAGGCGGCCATGATGGCGGCGATGGCGGCCCATTGCTGGAGCGTCAGCAGTTCGTGCAGGAACAGCACCCCGGCCACGGCGCCGATGGCGGGTTCGACGCTCAGCAGGACGCCGAAGGTGCGTTTGGGCATGCCGCGCATGGCCACCATGTCCAGCGAATAGGGCAGGGCGCTGGAGGCGACGGCGACCAGCAGGGCCGTGGTCAGGACGGCGGGCGCCAGCAGGCCGATCCCCGCCTCGGCCACGCCGAAGGGCAGGATGACCAGGGCGGCGACGGTCATGCCGATGGCGACCGAAGGACCGGCGGGAACGCCGCCCAGCCGCTTGCCGAAGATGATGTACAGCGCCCAGCAGACGGCGGCGATCAGGGCGAAGCCGACCCCGACCGGGTCCAACGCCCCGGCGCCCTGGCGCAACGGCAGCAGCATCAGCAGGCCCGCCGCGGCCAGGCCGATGCAGGCGAAATGCACCGGTCGCCGCGCATGAACCAGGGCCAGGACCAGGGGACCGGTGAACTCGATCGCCAAGGCCAGACCCAGGGGAATGGTCTTCAGCGACATGTAGAAGGTCAGGTTCAACAGACCCATGGCCCCGCCGAAAGCCAACAGACGGCCGACGTCGGCCTTGGTCAGACGGACCCGCCACGGCCGAAAGATCGCCGTCAGCATCACGGCCGCCAACCCGACCCGCAGCGCGGCGGTCCCCTGGGCGCCGACCAGGGGGAACAGTTGTTTGGCGAAGGAGGTGCCGAAGGCCAGCGAGGTCATGGCCGTGAACAGGGCCAGATAGGGCACGAACGGCGCCCAGCGGGCGCGGACGGCGGCGGGGGAGAGGGTCAGGGCGGTCATGCCCGGAGCCTAGGCCAGGACGGCTTGTGTTTCTCGGCGATTTCAGGCGTGAATGCACCTGTTTTCGTCTTCAATGGTCATCAAATGACGAATTTCATCGATCTGGATGCATTCGACCATCGGCTGCTGGCGCGGGTCCGGCGCAACAATCTGGAGCCGGCGCGGGTGACGGCCGAGGCGGTGGGCCTGTCGGAATCCGCCGTGTTGCGCCGCCTCAGACGGTTGAGGGCCGAGGGGGTCATCAAGGCCGATGTGGCCATCGTCGATCCCGCCCGCGTCGAACCGCGCATCGTGCTGCATGTGCTGGTCGAGATGACGACCCAGGAGCGTCCGGCGATGGAGGCGTTCAAACGCGCCCTGGCCGCCAGTCCTGAGGTCCAGGGCGCCTGGGACGTGACGGGCGAGACCGACTATCTGGTCACGGTCGCGGTGCGGTCCATGGCCGAATATGAGGCCTTCTGCCTGCGTGAACTGACCGTCGAGGCCAACGTCCGAAGCTTCAAGAGCATGATCGTGATCCGCGAGGTGGTCGGCTTCGATCCCGCGCGGGCGCATCTGGCGGGCGGTTCCTGAAGGCGGCGATGCGGCCAGACGCCACTTTTGCCGAAGGGCGGGGCCGACTATGTGGAGGGCCTCAGCCGATTGGAGATCTCCCCCATGTCCGACGCCGCCTATGACGCCTCGCGCCACCTGAAGACCGGTCGGGGCAAGGTCTACGCCTCGATCCTGGACACCATCGGCGACACCCCCCTGGTCGAACTGCCGCGTCTCTCGGCCGAGCTGAAGCCCAAGGCGCGGGTTCTGGCCAAGTTGGAGTTCTTCAATCCGATCGCCTCGGTGAAGGATCGGATCGGCGTGGCCATGATCGAGGCGCTGGAGCAGGCGGGCAAGATCGGTCCCGGCTCGGTCCTGATCGAACCGACCAGCGGCAACACCGGCATCGCCCTGGCCTTCGTGGCGGCGGCCAAGGGTTACAAACTGGTTCTGGTCATGCCCGAGAGCATGTCGGTCGAACGGCGCAAGATGCTGAAGCTGCTGGGCGCCGAACTGGTGCTGACGCCCGCCGAGAAAGGCATGAAGGGCGCCATCGCCATGGCCGAAGAACTGTTGGAGCGCACGCCCGGCGCGGTCAGCCCGGCCCAGTTCGACAACCCCGCCAACCCCGCCATCCACCGCGCCACCACGGCCGAAGAGATCTGGAACGACACGGCGGGCGCCGTCGACATCGTCGTGGCCGGCGTCGGCACCGGCGGCACGGTCACCGGCGTCGGTCAGGTGCTGAAGGCCAGGAAACCCTCGGTGCGCATGATCGCCGTGGAGCCGACCGACAGTCCGGTGCTGTCCGGCGGCCAGCCCGGCCCGCACAAGATCCAGGGCATCGGCGCCGGCTTCGTGCCCACCGTGGTCGACCGCGCCGTGATCGACGGCGTCGAGACCGTCTCGAACGATGACGCCTTCGACATGGCCCGCCGCGCCGCCCGCAGCGAAGGCATTCCCGTCGGCATCAGCTCCGGGGCCGCCCTGACCGCCGCCTTCCGCCTGGCCGCGCTGGACGAGAATGCGGGCAAGACGATCGTGGCGATCATCCCCAGCTTCGCCGAACGCTATCTGTCGACGGCCCTGTTTGAAGGGCTTTGACTTTTTGAGTCGCGGCCGCGCGTGATGAGGCATGACGAAGGGGACGAGCGGCCCTGAGATCGTCCGAGGAGGGACCATGCGATCGACCTTGGCGTTCGCCGCCTGCGCCGCGGCGTTGACCTTTACGACGGCGGCCTTTCCGGCCTCGGCCCAGGAGACGTCGGCCTATGACGCGCGCGCCGCCTTCGCGCCCTTCGCGCCGCTGATCGGCAAGATCTGGCGTGGTCGCGGCGTGGGACCGGACGGGGCGAGTGTCGAGGACGTGCAACGCTGGGACTGGGCGGTCGGCGGCCATGCCCTGCGCGTCAGCCATGCGGTCAACGGCGGCGTCTACGGAGGCGAGACCCTGATCGCGCGAGAAGGCGACGTCTACGTCTTTCACTATTTCACCACCGGCGGCTTCCACACGACGGGAACCATCACACCCTCGGCGCCGGGCGTCTTCACCATCGACGAGACGGTGCACGGCGCTTCGAGCGTCCAGCGGTTGCGGGCCACGGGCGAAATAGGGGCGGACGGCGTTTACCGCGTGCGCTCTTCGACCCAGAAGGACGGCGCCTGGGTCGAGGTCGGCGGCTTCGACTATCGCCAGGACCCGACGGCGCGAGTGCGCTTGCCCGTGGTGGGCGACACAGATCAGGTCGAACATGGAGCCTTGCGGCTGAGCCGGATGATCCTGGCGACCAATGGGGAGCCGGGCGACGCGGCCGGTTATCTCAGGATCGCCAATGACGGGACCGAGGCCGACCAGTTGATCGGCGCGTCCTGCGATTGCGCCGCGCGCATCGAGATCCACCGAATCCGCGAGGATCGATCCGGCATGGACACGGTGGAGGCGCTGGACGCGCCGGCGGGCGGGACCCTGGACATCCGGCCCGGCAGCCGGCTGCATCTGATGCTGATCGGCCACGACCCGCGACGGACGGCGCGGCTGCGGCTGACGTTCCGCGACGCGGGCGAAGTCGAGCTGCCGTTCAAATCGACGGCGACGAGCCGCGCCGCTTGGGACGCCTTCGATTGAGCGACACGCCCGGTTAACCGTGTGCGGCTAGGCTGGGCGGCATGAATGAGGCGGTTCCGGCGATGACGGACGGCGCCCCCAAGGGGGCGTTCAAGGCGCGGCACGCGCTGTTGAAGCGCCTGGCCGACGTCGTTTCGCTGCCCGCCAGTCGGATCAACGCCTTCGAGCGCGCGGTCACGGGCGATCTGCTGGTCGAGATGCTGCGTCTGGCGGCGCCCGAGGAACGGCGGCGGGTGACGGCGCGCCTGGCGCCGTTGTCCGAACTGCCCAACAGCCTGGCGCGGCTGTTGTTGCGCGACGAACCGTCGATCGCGGGGCTGTTGATCGAACAGTGCGCGTCCCTGAACGACGCGGACTTGGTGGGGTGCGTCCGCGATACGGGACCGGAACATCGGCTCTTGATGGCCGGTCGGCGCGGCCTGTCGGAGGTGGTGACCGAGAGCCTGGTCGGCTTTGGCGAAGCGGTGGTGATCGAGGCGGTGCTGAAGAACCCCACGGCGCGCCTGTCGCAAGGCGCCGTCGAGATGGTGGTGGCGGCCAGCCGTACGACGAACGCCCTGTGCCACCTGTTGCTGAAGCGGCCTGAGCTGCGGCCGTCGGGCGCCTATGCGATGTTCTGGTGGTGCGATGCGGAGGACCGCAGGACCATCCTGCAACGCTTCGCCGTATCGCGTGAGGTGATGCAGGAGGTCGTCGACGACGTCTTCCCCATGGCCGCGATAGAGAACTGGCAAGATCCGGTGTCGAGAAAGGCGCTGCAATTCATCGAGCGTCGACAACGCAATCGCGCCGCGATCGAGAAGAGTCCCTTTGGAAGTCTGGAGGAGGCGGTCCAGGCGGCCGGGGATCGGGGCCTGAGCCGCGAGGTCGCGGCCGAGATCGCCTATCTGGCGGGGGTCAAGCCGCTGACCGGCGCCAAGATCCTGGGCGATGTCGGCGGCGAGCCGGTGGCGATCCTGTGCAAGGCGACGGGCCTGGGCAAGAGCGACCTGCGCAACCTGTGGCGGTCGATGCGCCGCCCCGAGACGACGCAGGCGGGCCTGGTCGATCCGGCCTGGGTGCGGGTTCAGATCACCTTCGACATGCTGGCGGTCGATCGCGCCCAGACGGTATTGCGGTATTGGAACTGGTCGTTGTCCTCGGCGATGACTCCGGCCCTGATGCGCGCGATCAGGGATGGCGAAGACGGGGCCGTCGATGAATATTCGACGCCCGAGCGCACCGCGATGATGGCTCTGGCGCAGGACTTCGGCCGCTAGACCTGTTCGGCAATCATTCGGCTTTAAAACTGAATAGAGACGCGGTTCAGTTGAATTTAAGCGCACATTGCTTTTCGATCCGAAGCTCCGTATTGACAACCGTCGTTTCTGATCGATTCCGGTCAGATCAAAATTCATATGACGGAAGGTCGGGGCGTCCCAATGGAAGAAAAGCCTGAACTGCTGGAAATGACGGCGGACATCGTGTCGGCCTATGTCAGCAACAATACGGTCAACGCTGACGCCCTTCCGGGGCTGATCTCCAGCATTCACGCGATGCTGTCGCAGGTCGCCGGCGGCGGCGTCGAACCCGAGCCGGAACCGCAAGAACCGGCGGTGCCGGTTCGCAAGTCGATCAGCCCCGACTACCTGATCTGTCTGGAAGACGGCCGCAAGTTCAAGTCGTTGAAGCGCCACCTGCGCACCAAATACGACATGAGCCCCGAAGAATACCGCGCCAAATGGGGTCTGCCGAAAGACTATCCCATGGTCGCGCCGAACTACGCCAAGGCGCGTTCGGATCTGGCCAAGCAGATGGGCCTGGGCCAGGGCGGCCGCAAACCCGCGCGCGGCGGTCGCGCCAAGAAGTAAGCGGTCGATAGATCGAGATGCGGACGCCCGCCTCTGACAGGAGGCGGGCGTTTTGCTGTTTGAAGCCTGCCGCGTGAAGACCGGCGGCGGATGTGCAGGTTCAGGCCGCCTGCACGCCCCGGCGCATGCGCCAGAAACGCAGGGTGCGCATGGCCGCGTCGCGCGTCAGATCGGCGTACATGCGGGCATAGCCGTGCGCCTTGCCCATGGCGTCGCCCTCGCTGTTCAGCAGGACGACGGCGTAGGTCAGGAAGATGGCCCGGTCCAGGTCGGCGGCGCGGCAGATGACGGCCAGAGCGTCCAGTTCGCGCCGCTCGATGATCTGGGCGGCGGTGTGGAAGTCGACGTCGGACAGTTGGGCCAGGGCGATGACGAAGGACGTCCGCCCGCCCGAGCGCAGGAACCGCGCCAGCATCTGAGGGGTGAGCTGGCCGGCGGCCTTCAGCTCTTCCACATAGGCCAGGCTTTCGGCGTAGTCGGCGGGCAGGGCGCCGTCGTCGGCGGCGACCCGCGCGCGGCCGGCGGCCAGGGCGCTTTCCAGCAGCACCGGGTCCATGGCGGCGTTCTGTTCGAGGATGCGCTGACGCAGGCGGGCCTCGACGACGAAATACATCTCGTTCAGCAGGTCGGCGGGCAGGCCGCGACGGGCCACGGCCGCCTCATGCAGGGCCGGATTGGCCTTGGCGCGTTCGACGGCGGTCTCGGCCCCGGCGCGCGACAGGCGGGCGCCGTCGTTGCGCAATAGGCTGCCCAGGGCCGTGTCGTCGCCCTTTTCGACGATGGCGTCGGAGACGGCCTCGGACACCTCGGCGCGTTCGGTGACGGCCAGGATGTGATCCTGGCTGCGCGTGCGCACGACCTCGATCAACTCCGCCTCGCTGAGGACCGGCGAGGTCCGCAGCACGGCGCTGGCCACGGCGGCCTCGTCATTGGCCAGACGGCGGATCAGGGTCGGCGGCGCATTGGGCGCGGCCGCGAAACGGGCGGCCAGTTCGGCGCGCACGGCGCTCTCCATCTCGGCCGACAGGTCGGACAGGACGGCGTCGAACAGGGCCTGTTCGTTCGGCGAATGGGTCGGGGCGCCGAAGAAATGATCGGTCAGTTCGCGCAACAGGGCGCGGCGCGTCTCGCTGGACGGCTCTTGGGCCAGGGCGATCAGGTCCGGCAGTCGCGAGGGCGATGGGGCAGGTGCGGCGGAAGCGTTCATTGGATGTCGTCGGTGTTCGTCTGCGGAGCCGGACGCACCCGGCCGTTGTTGTCGCGCAGGACGGTAGGGGCGGCGGGCGGTTCGGCCAGATCCTCGGACTGGGGCGTGCGCTCCAACTCGACCGGCAGGGCGTCCAGATAGACGGGCGCGGGCATGGCGATGGCGTCGGGCTGACGGCCGTTCTGACGGTGCAGCGAATAGTAGCGCGCCTGAGAGCCGGAGATCGCGGCCGCCTGCCGCACTGGCTGTGGGGCGGCTTGCTCGGAGGCGACCGGAGCGGCGGCGGCGCCAAGGCGGAAGATGGGGGCGTCGCGGCGCGGAGCCATGGGATCGGCGGCGACGGCGGCCGCGGCGGCGGTCGCGGGCTGGACCCTGTCCGCCGGAATGGGAGCCGGGGCCGGGGCGGGCATGGGTGCGGGCGGGGGCGCCTGGACGTTGCGCTCAACGGGCGGCCGCATCCAGGCGTTGGCGGGGGTCAGGCCGCTTCGGGACACGACGGGCGCGGGAGCGGGCGCGGCGATGGAAGGCGCGCCGCCGTGGGGGATCACGCGCGGCGGCGCCGACCGGGCCGGGACCGGGCGTTGGGGCGAAACAGAGGGGACGGGCGCGGTGCGGTCGGGTGCGTCGGCCTGGGCCGCCTTGCCGGTCCAGGTCAGATACCGCAGACCGGCGGCCTGGCCGTCGGCGGGCGGGCGCGTCTGGGCCTGGGCGACGCCGGCGAGGGCGATCAGGGCGATCGACAGGATCAGGGTGTGGCGCACGGCGGCGGTTCCCACGGCAGCGTTCAGCCTCCTTCGTTAGAGGCGGAGCGATTAACCCCCGGCTAACGGGCGGCCGGAGCGGCGGGTGATGGCGCGTTCGACGGCGGCGATGATCGCGTTCAACACCAGACCCATGACGGTCAGCCAGACCAGGGCCGCCAAGAGGTCGGCGGTGCGCAGACGGTTGCCCGCCTCCAGCAGGCGCCAGGCCAGACCCTGGGCGGCGCCGGAGCCGGAGACGAACTCGGCCACCACGGCGCCGATGACCGCCAGGCCAGCGGCGACGCGCACCCCCTCCAGCACGAAGGGCAGGGCGCTGGGCAGGCGCAGGCGCCAGAGCCTTTGCCAGGGCGAGGCGCCGTAAAGGTCGAACAGGCGCTCCAGGTCGGGATCGGCGCTGTTCAGGCCGGTCAGGACGCCGGAGAACAGCGGGAAGACGGCGACGGCGGCGGCCAGGGCGACGACGGCGCGATCGGCATGGTCCAGGCCGAACCAGATCAGCACCAGGGGCGCGATGGCGACGACGGGCGTGACCTGAAGCGCCACGGCCAGGGGGCGCACGGCGGCCTCGGCCGGGCGGCTGAGCGAGACCAGCAGGGCCAGGCCGCCGCCGATGATGAAGGCGACGGCCAGGGCCTGAAGCGCCATGCCGAAGGTGACCGCCGCCGAAGCGGCTAGAATGGGCGCGGACGTCACCAGGGCGGCGGCGACCGCGCTGGGCGGCGGCAGGAAATAGGGCGGGATGTGCGCCATGCGGCAGGCGGCTTCCCAGACGCCGAGCAGCAGGGCGAGCAGCAGCCACGGCGCGGCGATGTCGATCAGGCGCTTCACGTGGCCGCCTCCATGGTCGCGGCCAGGGCGGCGGCGACGGTCTCGACGGCGGTGCGATAGGCGGGGTCGAGACGCCACTCGGCGGGGCGGGGCAGGACGCCCGGCGAGGCCACGGCGGCGGCGACGGCGCCGGTCGCGGCGTCAAGCACCACGGTGCGGGCGGCGAGATAGACGGCCTCGTCCACGTCGTGGGTGACGAAGACGACGGCGGGGCGGGGGGCGCCTTCGACCCACAGGCGGTGCAGATCCTCGATCAGGCGGCGACGGGTGACGGAGTCCAAGGCCGCGAAGGGTTCGTCGAGCAGCAGCAGGGCGGGACGGTCGACCAGGGCGCGGGCCAGGGCGACGCGCATGGCCATGCCGCCCGAGAGCTGATGCGGGCGGGCGTCGAGCCGGTCGCCCAGGCCGACGGCGGCCAGGGCGGCGGCGGCGCGGTCACGGGCCTGGACACGGGGAATGCGGGCCAGGTCCAGAGGCAGGGCGACGTTATCCAGCGCCGAGGCCCAGGGCATCAGGGTCGGCGCCTGGAAGACCAGGCCGGTGCGGCCGGGCGTGGTCAGGGCCTGACCCTGATCGGGCCGCTCAAGACCGGCGAGCAGGCGCAGGGCGGTGGACTTGCCCGCACCCGAGGCGCCGACGATGGCCAGGATGTCGCCGGGCTGGACGGTCAGGTCGATGGGACCGACGGATCGCGCGGGATAACGGACGACGGCGTCGGACAGGCGCGCGACGGGCGCGGGCTGGTCAGCCACGGCCCGGCAGATAATCGTCGGTGAAGGCCGAGCGCCAGTTCAGGCCGGGATCATAGACCCCCGCCTGGGACGTCACGTCGAAGAAGGCCTGCCAACGGTCGCTGGTCATGGCCCCCAGACCGTAGAGGGCCGCGTCGCCGCCGTCGACCATGCCGTTGGCGCGCAGCTTGTCCCGGGCCTGGTCCAGGATGTCCTGGGTCATGTCGGGGTTGGCCTTGCGGATCAGGGCGTCGGCGGCCTTGGCGTCGCCGCGAATATAGTCGCGCCAGCCCTCGGCCGAGGCGGCGATGAAGTGGCGCAGGGCCTGGGCGTTGTCGCGCGCAAAGGCGTTCGGAGCCAGGACCATGGCGGCATAGGAGGGGTAACCCTCGTCGGCCAGGAGGAAGACCTTGGGATCGAAACCGGCGACCTGGCGGATCGTATAGGGTTCGGAGGTCAGATAACCCTGCTGGACCGCGCGCGGATCGGCGAGGAAGGGCGCGGGGTTGAAGGTGTATTTGCGCACCTGATCGTCGGTGAAGCCGTATTTGGCCTTCAGCCAGACCCAGAAGGCGGTGACGGAGGCGTCGGCCAGAAGGAAGGGGCGGCCGCGCAGATCGGCGATGGTGCGCAGGGCCGGATCGGGGTGGGCGATCAGGACCTGGGGGTCCTTCTGGAAGAAGGCGGCGACGGCCTTCACCGGGGCGCCCTCGGCCACGAGGTTCAGGGGGATGAAGCTGTTGGACCCCATGCCCAGTTCGACGGCGCCCGAAGCCAGCAACTGGGGCACGTTCACGCCGGGACCGCCCTGGATGATCTGGACGTTCAGGCCGCGCCGTTCATAGGCGCCGGAAGCCAGGGCCTGATAGAAGCCGCCATGCTCGGCCTGGGCGCGCCAGTCGGTGGCGAAGCGCAGCCGCACCCGGCCCTGTTCGTCGACCGGCGCCTCGACGCGGCCGCACGCCGCCAACGGACCCGCGAGGGCGGCGAGACCGGCGGCGCCCAGCATGACGCGGCGACGGGAGGCGGAGGGGGCGCTCATGCGCCTTGGTTTAGGGCGGGTTGTCGGGGAAGGGAAGCGGAGCCGCCCTCGGGTGCGGACGGCGGGGTCGGCTGAGCTGACCGCCGGTGACGGCCGCCGGAATTGAGCGAGGGGACGCCAGCCCGGTCGAACCGTTGCTTGCGTCCCCTCGCCAAGTCCGGGTTGGACTTGGCCATTGAGGGCCTGGACCTTGGCCTGGGCGCCGGCGGGGCGAACCCGTCCGCGGTCGGCTGTATCCTGACGGCTCCTGGTCTTTGGCGTTCCGCGCGGCCTTCGCCGTGCGCCGTCCATCGATCCCGGCCCGGTTCTCCGTGAACGTCCTGGGGCCGAAGCCTTCGTCGTTCGGGAGCCTAGGCCCTGCCGCGTCGTCCGTTCGGGTCCGAAGACCGCGCCCGGAGGCCGGGTCAGAGAGCCGGACCGGTTCGCTTTGATCCCCGGATCGCTCCGGTTTTCCGCGCCGCCGTGTCCCTCGGCCCGTTGACGTTCCGACGAAACCCGCTATGAGGCAAGCGCCTCAAATCCATCGTCTGTGGGCGAAATTGGGGATGGATTGTGCGTCAGTGGTGAACGGCTAGCCTCTCGACGCAAGATTGTTGTTCTGGCTGCGCGACTTGCGCGCCGTCCACAGCGGGGCGGAACGTCGTTGAAAACGCGTCAGCCGGCGAGGTTTTCGCGCTTTTCCTCAAGCTCCAGCCATTCCAGTTCGGCGGACTCCAGGTCAGAACGGGCCTTGGCGGCGGCGGTCATGGCGCGGTCGAAGGCTTTGGGATCGCGGGCGTAGAGGTCGGGATCGGCCAGGGCGGCGTCGTGTTTGGCGATGGCGTCCGGCAGGGAGGCCAGCAGACCTTCGAGTTCCTCAAGACGACGGGCGTCCTTGTAGGAGAGTTTGGACGGCTTCTTGGGCGGCGAAGTGCGCGCGGCAGCCCCCTCCACCGTCTTCGACGGTCCCGTCGTCCGACCGCCTCCGGCGCTCGTTCCTCCACCCCCAAGGGGGGAGGATTGGGGAGGGGAAAGGAAGCCTGGGTTCTGACGCAGGAAGTCGGTCCAGCCGCCGGGGGTTTCGACGATGTCGCCGCGGCCGTTCATGGCGATGGTCGAGGTGGCCAGGCGATCGACGAAGTCGCGGTCGTGGCTGACCAGGATCAGGGTGCCGTCGTATTGCTCCAACAGCTCTTCCAGCTTGTCGAGCGTGTCCATGTCCAGGTCGTTGGTCGGCTCGTCCAGGACCAGAAGATTGGCGGGTTTGGCCAGGGCGCGGGCCAGCAGCAGGCGATTGCGCTCGCCGCCCGAGAGGGTGGAGATGGGCTGCTTCAACTGGCTTTCCTGGAACAGGAAGTCCTTGGCGTAGGCGGCGACGTGCATGGAACGGCCGCGCACCAGGATGGAGTCGCCGCCCCCGGGCGTCAGGGCGTCCCACAGGGTCATGTCGGACTTCAGCCCCTCGCGGGACTGGTCCAGATAGACCGGCTCCAGATTGGCGCCGAGGCGGACGGTCCCGGTGTCGGGCGCCAGCTCGCCCAGCAGGATCTTGACCAGGGTGGTCTTGCCCGCGCCGTTTGGACCGACGATCGCCAGCCGGTCGCCGCGCAGGATGCGGGTGGTGAAGGGTTTGATGACCGTGCGCACCGATCCTCCCCCGTCTTTCACGGGGGAGGGGGACCGCGAAGCGGTGGAGGGGGCGAGTTCAAGCGCCGGTGTGTGAGGTTCGCCCCCTCCACCAGGCTGTGCCTGGTCCCCCTCCCCCGCTGCGCGGGGGAGGATCTGGGCGAAGCTCTTCGATATCCCCTTCACCTCGGCCACCAGCTTGCCGGACAGGGCGCCGGAATCGACGGCGAGGTTCAGCTCTTTCGGCAGGTCGCGGACCCGTTCGGCGCGGTCGGCGCGCATGGCTTGCAGGGCGCGGGCGCGGCCCTCGTTACGGGTGCGCTGGGCGGTGATGGACCGGTAGAAGGTGTAGGTCTCGGCCTCGATCTTCTTGGTCAGGCGGCGCAGGGACTCGGCTTCCTCCTCCATGACCTTGTCGGCCCAGTCGTCGAAGGCGTCGAAGCCCTTGTCGAGGGTGCGGACGCGGCGGCCCTCCAGCCAGTGGCAGGTGTCGGTGACGCGGTTCAGGAAGGCGCGGTCGTGGCTGACGACCAGGACGGAAAAGCGGGCCGAGAGGATTTCGTTTTCGAGCAGCTCGATGGCGAGGATGTCGAGGTGGTTTGTCGGTTCGTCGAGCAGCAGCAGGTCCGGTTCTTCGGCGAAGGCCTTGGCCAGGGCGGCGCGGCGGGTCTCGCCGCCGGACAGGTTCACGGCGGGCTTGTCGGGGTTCAGGCCGAAGGTGGTCAGCCAGGCCTCGGCGGTCCAGCGTTCGGCCGCGCCCGAGGCGGCGTAGTCGAGCAGGGTCTCGCCGATGATGACCGGCTCCTGCGGCACATAGGCGAAACGGGTGCCGGCCTGAATCGATCGGTCGCCGGCGTCGGGTTCGACCAGGCCCATGACGATCTTCATCAGGGTCGACTTGCCGGCCCCGTTGCGGCCCACCAGGGCCGCGCGGCTGCGCGGCTCGATGGCCATATCCACGCCCTCGAACAGGGGGCGGGGACCGTCTTGCAGACGGACGTCCTTGAGGGCGACGAGAGGGGGTCTGGCGGACATCGGAATACTCGATCCTCCCCTGCATAGCGGGGGAGGGGGACCACGCGTAAGCGTGGTGGAGGGGGCGGAAACGCGCGCTGATCTAAGGGAAGAGGGCTGGAGATTCCATAGGAAAGGGCGAGCGTGTCCCTCGCCCCCTCCACCGCTTCGCGGTCCCCCTCCCCCGCAAGCGGTGGAGGATCGTCAAAGCGATAGGATGAATTCAGCGGCGGCGTCTGGATCGCGCAGGATATCAGCGGCGGGAATACGGACGGTGCGGACGCCCTGTGCGAGCAGAAGCGCGTCTCGCGCCTGATCTTTCGCCAACTCGTGCTGCTGGCCGTCGATCTCGATGCAGAGGCGATCGCTGGCGCGATAGAAGTCGAGGATGAATGCGCCGAGCGGGTGTTGGCGACGAAAGCCGCGCCCCCAGATGCGGGTCCAAATCAAGACTTCCGGCAGAGACATGAGGCGACGAAGACTTTTCGCGCGTTTTTGCGTAAGGACCGGCGCTCGCATGGCCCAGATACTGCACCTTTCCGCCCCCTCCACCACTTCGTGGTCCCCCTCCCCCGCTATGCGGGGGAGGTTCTGATGTCGGCGTTCTGGGAAACCAAGCCTCTGGCGGAGATGTCGCCGCGGGAGTGGGAGAGCCTGTGCGACGGGTGCGGCCTGTGCTGCGTCATCCGGTTCGAGGACGAGGACACCGGCGAGGTCATCCCGACCAAGGTGCATTGCAAGCTGTTCGACACCACCGTCTGCCGGTGCTCGAACTATGAGAACCGGCGCCAATATGTGCCGGACTGCATCAAGCTGACGCCGCACAATATCGAGGCGCTGGAGTGGATGCCCAAGTCCTGCGCCTATCGCCGCATCCACGAAGGACGGCCGTTGGCGGCGTGGCATCCGCTGGTGTCGGGCGACCCGGAGACGGTGCACACGGCGGGCGTGTCGGTGCGCAACCAGACGATCTCGGAGCTGGAGCTGGAGAACGAGGAAGACGCGCTGGATCACGAGGCGCCGGAATGGGCGCTGGAGCGCGGCTGAAAACCGGGCGCCGCCATTGCGTGTGCGAGCCGCCGCAAGCGCTTGATCCAATTGGGATATAAGGTTCGCCAAAGCGTTCCGCGCGCCTAGGGGCGCTGGTCCCCTATAGTTCAGGCATGGGCGGAAAAAGGGGTGCGGCGCAGGACGGCCTGGCCGTTCTGATCGCCCTGACGGACGAGATGCTGAGACCGATCTCCGGCGCCGATCTGGACGATGCGGAGCGGCGGCTGAAGCTGGCGACCCTGAGCGTCAAGCTGAGGCAGGCGCTGGTCGAGGCGACGATCCGGGAAGCGCAGTTGAACGGGGAGGACGAGGCGCTTGACGCAGCCGGAGAGGAACGACTGCGCCAGGACCTCTATCATCGACTGGTGGCGCTGGCGCGAGCCATCGACGAGGAGGAAGCTGCTGGCGCCGATCGGGCAGGACCTGGAGCGGCTGATCGGGACGGACTGGCGGTTGTGGGGCCATCGGGCGCAGAGACCGCCCGACGGCATGTGGAGCAGTTGGCTGTTCCTGGGCGGGCGTGGCGCGGGAAAGACCCGCGCCGGGGCTGAATGGCTGACCGGACGAGCGAGACCGGGCGCGCACCTGGCCCTGGTCGGGCCGACCCTGCATGACGTGCGCGAGGTGATGATCGAGGGACCGTCGGGTCTGAAGGCCGTGGCCGCGCCGTGGCGCAGACCGGTCTATGAGGCGGGGCGGCGACGACTGACGTGGCCGAACGGAGCGACGGCCCACGCCTTTTCGGCCGAGGACGCCGACAGCCTGCGCGGGCCGCAATTCCATGCGGCCTGGTGCGACGAATTCTGCGCCTGGCGACGACCGAGCGAAGTGTTGGCCATGCTGCGGCTGGGCCTGAGGCTGGGCGACGATCCCCGGCTGGTGATCACGACCACGCCGCGGCCGATCGCGGCCCTGAAGACGCTGATGGCTGAACCGGGCACGGTGACGACGCGGGCGGCGACGGCGGCCAATCGGCGGAACCTGTCGGCCAATTTCCTGCGGGGCCTGGACAGTCTGTACGGCGGGACACGGCTGGCGGAACAGGAGCTGGAAGGCTGCGTCCTGTCGGACGACGGGACGCTGTGGACCGAGTCCATGCTGAACGCCTGTCAGGGACGGGCGCCGGAACGGTTCGAGCGGATCGTGGTCGGATTGGACCCGCCGGCGACAGCCGAGGGCGACGCCTGCGGCATCGTGGTGGTCGGGCGGTTCGAGGGGCGGGCCTATGTGCTGGCCGACCGCAGCGTGCGCGGCCTGAGACCCCAGGCCTGGGTGCGGGTGGTCGCCGGTGATGCAGGTGCGGCTGTTCCATCCGACCGACGACCACTACAGCTATTCGCCGCTGGAGGCGGGGGCCTTCGCTATCGACGCGCACAATGCTGCGGGCGAGTGGAACAAGGCGCTGTTGGACAATGCGGCGACGGCCTATGCGGGGCGGATGCTGGAGGCCGCCGACGCCTGGTGTTGGGACGCGCGGCCCTATCCGGCGTTTCCGGCCCGCAAGGACGTCTGGGCCGACGCCCCGGCGTGGCGAACCGGCCACTGGCTGAACGGGCGTCTGGTCGGGGATGTGGCGGCGATGATCGCGGCGGTGCTGAGGCGCGGCGACCTGGGCGAGGACGACTTCGTCATCGAGGGTGTGGACGGCGAGGTCACGGGATACGCCATCGACCGGCCGATGCGGACGCGAGATGCGCTGGAGCCGTTGTTGCGGGCGGTGGACGCGGTGATCGCCGAGCGGGACGGACGGGTGGCGATCCTGGGGCGCGAGGCCCTGGTCATGTCGATCGAGGCGGACGCCCTGGCCTTGCCGGACGAAGGCGCGGCCGTGCGCGGCGACCGGGTGCTGGAGGAGAGACCGTCCATCGCGCGGGTGCGTTATGTGGACGCCTTGGCCGATCACCAGACGGCGGCGGTCGTGTTGAGACGCGAAACGGAGGCGGGCGGCGGAAGCGTCGATCTGGATCTGCCGCTGGCGTGCAGTCCTGAACAGGCGCGGCTGGCGGCGGCCGTCGCATTGGACGGGGGCGCCGATGTCGAGAGCCGGACCTTGGCCCTGGGACCTCTGGCGGCCTTGAGGTTCGAGCCGGGTGACGCGGTCACGCCGCCGGGCGCGGACGGCGTCTGGCGCGTCGAGCGGGTCGTGTCGGACGAGACGCCGCATATGGTGGTGCGACCGCGCGTCATGCCGCAGTCGGGGGATCTGGGCGTCACCGAACCGCCCCTGTCGGAGACGCCAGAGCCGACGGGCGCGCCGTTCATGGCGATATTGGATCTGCCGCCCTTGCCGGGCCATGAAGTCGACGACCGGCCGCTGGCGGCCGTGGCGGCCGAGCCGTGGCGAACCATGGAGGTGCAGGCGGGGTCCGATCCTGACGCGCTGAGCCGGCGGGCGCGGGTGGAGGCGTCGGCGACGGTCGGGCGACTGACGGCCGCCTTGGCGCCCGGCATGATCGGGCGCTGGGACGGGGTGAGCAGACTGACGGTGAAGCTGGAAGGCCGGGCGCCGCAGAGCCGCGGGGCGGCGGCGGTTCTGGGCGGCGCGAACGTGCTGGCGATGCAGACCGAAGCGGGTTGGGAGTTGATCGCCTTTCGGCAGGCGACGGCGCTGGGCGACGGGGTCTGGCGCTTAAGCGGCCTGCTGCGCGGTTTGCAGGGCACGGAGACCGAGATGCGCGCGGGGGCCGAGGCGGGGGCGACCGTGGTGATGCTGGACGACGCTCTGACGCGACTGGATTTCCGACGCGACGAGCGGGGGCTTCCTCTGGTGTTCCGAGCGGGTCCGGCGGGCGCTCCGCCGGGCGGGGCGGGGGTGACCTCGCGGATGGTGACCTGTCGGGGCGTGCACGACCGACCCTGGCCGCCCGTGCACCTGAACCTGCGATCAAACGACGGGGACATCATGATCCGCTGGACGCCGCGCCGTCGATTGTACGGCGACGGCTGGGACGGGGATCGAAGCCTGGAGCCGGGGCTGCGGTTCCGTCTGCGTTTTCTGGACGGCGGGGTCGTGCGGCGCACCCTGGAGGTCGAAGGTCCCCAGGCCGTCTACACCCAAGCCGAACGAGCCGTCGACTTTCCGGGCGGACTGGGGACGGCCTCGGTCGAGGTCAGTCCGTGGGGCGAGGCCTGGGGCTGGGGGCCGGCGACGCGACTTTCGATGGCCGTATGACGCCGTGGGCCTTTCGGTCGGCGGGAGCATGGCTTAACTGACGCACGTAGCCTTGCGGAACGGAGCGACAGTGGCCGGCGACCCCTACAAGGAATTGGGCGTGGCGCGGAACGCCAGCGCGGACGAGGTCAAGAAGGCGTTCCGCAAGCTGGCCAAGGACCTGCACCCCGACAAGAATCCCGGCGACAAGGCCGCCGAGGAACGGTTCAAGCGGGTGACGGCGGCCTTTGACCTGTTAGGGGACAAGGACAAGCGAGCGAAGTTCGACCGCGGCGAGATCGACGCCGACGGACGCGAGCAGTTCCGGGGCTTCGGCGGCGGCGGGCCGGGCGGGTTCTCCGGCTTCGGCGGCGCGGGCGGTCCCGGCGGACGGGCGGGCTTCGAGAACATCGACCTGGACGAATTGTTCGGCATGTTCGGGGGCCAGGGGCGCCAGCGCGGCGCGCGCGATTTCACGCCCAAGGGACAGGACATCCGGGCGACGCTGGAGATCAGCCTGGAGGATTCGATCACCGGGGCGACGCGGCGGATTCAATTCTCGGACGGCCGGACCCTGGACGTGGCGATCCCCAAGGGGGCGGGCGACGGCCAAGTGATCCGGCTGCGCGGCCAGGGTGCGCCGGGACGGATGGGCGAGGCGGGCGATGCGCTGATCGAGCTGAAGATCGCCAAACACCCGCTGTACCGACGCGAGGGCGCCGATCTGGAGATGGATCTGCCGATCTCGGTTCCCGACGCAGTTCTGGGCGGCAAGGTGACCGTGCCCACGCCGGAAGGAAGGGTGTCGATGACCGTTCCGGCGGGGTCGAACTCGGGCAAGGTTCTGCGGTTGAAAGGGCGCGGCGGCCATGCGGGCGGCAAGCGAGGCGACCTGCTCGCGCGACTGGTGGTGACCCTGCCGGAGCCGCAGGACGAGGCCCTGACCAAATTCGCCGAGGAATGGCGAACCAAGCGGCCCTACAAACCATGAGCGCCAAGCCGAATGAACGGCCGCAGCGGCCCTGGTTCAGCTCGGGTCCGACGGCGAAACGGCCGGGATGGTCGTCGCAGGCCCTGCCGCACGACCTGTTGGGACGCGGCATCCGTGCGCCGGAAGTGGTGGCGCGGTTCGCCCATGGACTGAAGCTGACCCGCCAGGTGCTGGAGGTCCCGGACGACTGGGTGCTGGTCTATGTGCCCGGCTCGGACACCGGGGCGGTCGAGGCGGCGCTGTGGTCGATGTTGGGCGAACGGCCGGTGCAGGTCATGGCCTATGAGAATTTCGGCCTGCAATGGGCGACGGCGGTGCGCGATCACCTGAAGCTGGAGCCGGAGGTGCTGTCGGCGCCGTGGGGGAGCCTGCCGGACCTGGACCGGGTCGATCCCGATAAGGATCTGGTGTTTCCGTGGAACGGCACGACTTCGGGCGTGTGCGTGCCGAACGCCGACTTCATCGCGGCGGATCGCCGGGGGTTGGCGATCTGCGACGCCACCTCGGCCGCCTTCGCCATGCCGCTGGATTGGGCCAGGCTGGATGTGGCGACCTTCTCGTTCCAGAAGGCGCTGGGCGGGGAGGCGGGGCTGGGCGTCGCGGCCCTGTCGCCGCGCGCGGTCGAGCGGCTGGACCGGTACGAGCCGCCACGGCCCGTGCCCAAGGTTTTGAGGCTGCGTGACGGCAAGGGGTTCGATCGGGCGCTGGCGACCGGCTCGATGATCAACACCTTTTCGGTCTGGACCCTGGAGGACTGGATCGACGCCCTGGAGTGGGCCGAGCGCGTCGGCGGCCTGTCGGCCCTGATCGCGCGGACCCAGGCCAATGCGGCGGCGCTGAACGCCTGGGTCGAGCGGACGCCGTGGATCGACTGGCTGGCCCAGGACCCGGCGATGCGGTCGACGACCTCGGTCTGTCTGAAATTCGTCGATCCGCGCGTGGAGGCGATGGACGAGGCGGGGCGGCAGGCGCTGGTCAAACGGATGAAGGCCCTGCTGGAAGCCGAGGGGGCGGCCTTTGACGTGGAAAGCCATCGCAACGCCTCGGCGGGCCTGAGGGTCTGGTGCGGCGCGACCGTCGAAACGGCGGACATCGAGGCCCTGACGCCGTGGCTGGATTGGGCGTTCGCACAGGCTCTAGGCGAATAAATCCGACGACGACGCGACACCGGGCGATTCCCCCGCTATAGGCTGCGCCCCGCAATCAGCGGGAGCATGAACCTTGGCGAACGTGGCGGTGGTCGGCGCCCAATGGGGCGACGAGGGCAAGGGCAAGATCGTCGACTGGCTGTCGAACCGGGCCGACATGGTGGTACGGTTCCAGGGCGGCCATAACGCGGGCCACACGCTGGTCGTCGACGGCAAGGTCTATAAGCTGGCCCTACTGCCCAGCGGCGTGGTTCAGGGCAAGCCGTCGATCATCGGCAACGGCGTGGTGGTCGATCCCTGGCATCTGGTGCGCGAGATCGAGAGCATCGAGGCCCAGGGCGTGCGGATCGACCCCGATGTGCTGTCGGTCGCTGAGAACGCCTGTCTGATCCTGCCCATCCATCCGGCCCTGGACGTGGCGCGCGAGGCGGCGGCCAGCACGCCGGGCGCCAAGATCGGCACCACGGGACGCGGCATCGGCCCGGCCTATGAGGACAAGGTGGGGCGCCGCGCGATCCGGGTCTGCGATCTGGCCGACGCCGACGACCTGAAGCGCAAGATCGACCGGTTGCGGGCGCACCACGATCCGCTGCGCGCCGGTCTGGGGCTGGAGCCGATCGACCCGGAGGCCCTGTTGGCGCAACTTCTGGAGATCGCGCCGAAGATCCTGCCCTATGTGCAACCCGCCTGGCGGGTGCTGGACCGGGCGGTTCGCAACGGCAAGCGGGTGCTGTTCGAGGGTGCACAGGGCGCCTTCCTGGACGTCGATCACGGCACCTATCCCTATGTCACCAGCTCCAACACCGTGGCGGGCCAGGCGGCGGCGGGGTCGGGTCTGGGACCGCGCGGGGTCGGCTATGTGCTGGGCATCGTGAAGGCCTATACGACCCGCGTCGGCGAGGGACCGTTCGCCTGTGAACTGGATGACGAGGTCGGACGGCATCTGGCGACCGTGGGGCGCGAGGTCGGGGTCAACACCGGCCGGGCGCGCCGGTGCGGCTGGTTCGACGCGGTGCTGGTGCGTCAGTCGGTGGCGATCAACGGCATCGACGGCGTCGCTTTGACCAAGCTGGACGTGCTGGACGGGCTGGAGACGCTGAAGATCTGCGTCGGCTATCGCATCGATGGCGAGGTGTTGGACTATCTGCCGTCCAGTCTGAAGGCCCAGGCGGCGGCCGAACCGGTCTATGAAGAGATGGAAGGCTGGAGCGACAGCACGGCGGGCGCCCGCAGCTTCCGCGACCTGCCAGCCAACGCCGTGAAATACGTGCGGCGGGTCGAAGAGCTGATCGGCGCGCCGGTGGCCTTGTTGTCGACCAGCCCGGAGCGGGACGACACCATCCTGATGCGCGATCCGTTCCAGGGACACGGCTGAAACCGCCCGCGTTCAACGGGCCTTAACCGGCATGGCCTAGGAAAGCGGTTCAGAGGAGCCGCTTCGCTTGTTCACGCTGGATCAAAAGACTGTTCATCGGCTGGAGCCGGCCGTGCGTCGGGTGATCGTGGCCGATCCCAACGGCGCCTCGGCGCGGTTGTTGGGCGACATCGTCAAAAGCCTGGGCGGGCGCGATATCTTCTTCGAATCGGATGAGCAGCGCGTGATGGATCTGGCGCGCGAGGTCGAGCCGGGCCTGATCATCACCGAATGCACCGGGCCGCGGCTGGATGGGGCGGACCTGGCCAAGCGCATCCGACGCTCCACGCTGGCTTGTCGATATGCGCCGATCATCATGGTGACCGCCGACGCCACGGCCACAACCATCAAGGCTGCGCGCGACGCCGGGGTGCACGAGTTTCTGCGCAAGCCCTTCACGGCGGCCGATCTGTTCCGTCGCATCGAGAACGTGGCCTTGAAACCCCGCGACTGGGTCGAGGCGGTGGCCTATGTCGGACCCGACCGGCGCCGGTTCAACTCGGGCGAATATGCAGGTCCGCGCAAGCGCAAGGCCGACGCGCCCAAGACCGCTGCCCAGACGGTGGCGGCGGCCAAGGACCAAGCCCTGCGCATCCTGGCGGCCGCTCTGGCCCAGTTCGACAGCGACCCGGCCCAGGCGGTGCGCGCGGTGCGCCAGCAGGCTGAGACCCTGAAGAGCCTGGCCCTGAAAACCTCGGACGCACGGCTGGCCCTGGCCGCCGGGGCCTTGGAGACCTGCATGGCGTCCGGGCGCGCAGGCAAGGCCGATCTGGTCGGCCCGATCAACGCCCTGCTGGCCATCAGCGCGCCTGAACCCAAGACCCAGGCGGGCTGAGACGCTTCAGCCCGCCATCATCTCGCGGCGGCTTGAGCGCCGCGATCAGGCGTCGACGAGATTGCGTTCCTCGGCGGCGGCCCGCATCGCTTTTTGCAGCTTCTCGAAGGCGCGGACCTCGATCTGGCGGACACGTTCGCGGCTGACGCCGTATTGACCGGCGAGTTCTTCCAGGGTGACCGGGTCGTCCTTGAGGCGGCGCTCGGTCAGGATGTGTTTCTCGCGATCGGTCAGCTCTTCCATGGCCTCCTGAAGCAGGCCCATGCGCAGGGATTTCTCTTCGCTTTCGGCCAGGGCCGTCTCTTGCGACACGGCCGTGTCGTCGGCCAGCCAGTCCTGCCACTCGCTCTCGCCGTCGGCGCGCAGGGGCGCGTTCAGAGAGGCGTCGCCGCCCAGGCGGCGATTCATGTCGGTGACATCCTGTTCGGTCACGCCCAGCTTGGTGGCGATGGCCGACAGATGCTCGGGGTGCAGGTCGCCTTCCTCGAAGGCCGAGATCTGGCTCTTGGCCTTGCGCAGGTTGAAGAACAGCTTCTTCTGCGCGGCGGTGGTGCCCATCTTCACCAGCGACCAGCTACGCAGGATGTATTCCTGGATCGAGGCGCGAATCCACCACATGGCGTAGGTCGCCAGGCGGAAGCCCTTGTCGGGATCGAATTTCTTGACGGCCTGCATCAGGCCGACGTTGCCTTCCGAGATCACCTCGCCGATCGGCAGGCCGTAGCCGCGATAACCCATGGCGATCTTGGCCACGAGGCGAAGGTGGGACGTGACCAGTCGATGGGCGCTCTCGGCGTCCTGGTGTTCAGACCAGCGTTTCGCCAGCATGAACTCCTCATCCTTGGTCAGCATCGGAAATTTGCGGATTTCCGTCAGGTAACGCGACAGTCCCTGTTCAGGCGACATCACCGCGAGCGTGTTGTTGGCAGCCATAGTTCGTGGTCCCTCCGACCGATACCGAGCGAGTCCAACGGACCTAGCCACCGAATGTGCGCCGGGTCCTCAACCCCTCAACCGAAGACTTGGGGAACGGTTGCCTGCTTGGCCAGAGGCGGATCGTCACACCAAGATGAAAGCGTGGCGGGAAGGCCACGCCCATCGGTCGCAGTCTGTGTAGCGGATTGTCCGTATCTAATCAAGACTGACTAGATGCTCCTCAAGGCTTTTCATGTCCGGCGGGGGCGGGGTCTCGAACCGCAGCGCCTCGCCGGTCACGGGGTGGACGAAACCCAGAACAGCGGCGTGCAAGGCCTGGCGGGCCAGGCCCGCCTCGGCGACGGCGGCGCGTACAGGCGCCGCCGGGCTGCCGGAGCCGTAGGTCGGATCGCCCAGGATCGGCGCGCCTTTCGAGGCCAGATGGACCCGGATCTGATGGGTGCGGCCGGTGTGCAGGGTGCAGGCGACGCGGGCGGCCATGGGCGCGGCGCCCGGTTTGGCGGGAGCGCCGAAGATCCGTTCGACGACATAGTCGGTGATCGCCTCGCGCCCGCCGGACTTCAGCACGGCCATCTTCTTGCGGTCGGAGCTGGAGCGGCCGATCCGGGTCTCGATTCGGCCGCGAGCGGGCGAAGGCGCACCGCGAGTCAGGGCGATATAGGTGCGTTCGATGTCGTGTTTGGCGAACAGGGCGGACAGGCCCGCATGGGCGCGATCAGTCTTGGCGGCGACCATGACGCCCGAGGTGTCCTTGTCCAGCCGGTGGACGATGCCGGGCCGGGCCACGCCGCCGATGCCGGACAGGGATGCGCCGCAGTGGTGCAGCAGCGCGTTGACCAAGGTGCCGGTCTGGTTTCCGGGCGCCGGATGGGCGGCCATGCCCGCCGGCTTGTCGATGACGATCAGGTCCGCGTCCTCGAACAGGACGGTCAGGGGAATCGCTTCCGGTTGCGGATCGGCGGGCGTGACGGGCGGGATGGCGATGGCGTAGTCGCCGGGCAGGACTTTTGACTTGGCGTTGACCGGCGCGTCGGCGAACGACACGGCCCCGGCGTCGAGCAGGGCCTGTATCCGGGCGCGCGACAGGGACGGCGCGGCCTCGGCCAAGGCCTTGTCGAGGCGCAGAGCGCGCGCGGTCTCATGCAGCGAGACGATCAGGGTCTCGCCGTCCGCATCCTCGAAATCCTCGGAATCGATGTCGGGCGTCACGGGCGGCAGACTAGGCCCGCCCGTGTCTGGTCCCAACCCCGTTCAGGCCGCCTGGCTGGAGGCCTTGCCGAAATGCGGGTCCAGGTCGCCCGCCGCATAGCGTTTGGCCATCTGTGCGGTCGATAGCGGCTTGATCCGGTCGGCCATGCCCTCGCAGCCGAACTCCTGGAAGCGCTGCATGCAGACCTTGCGCATGGCTTCCTTGGCGGGCTTCAGATAGGCGCGCGGATCGAACTCGCCCGGCTTTTCGGCCAGGACCTTACGGATGGCGCCGGTGATGGCCATGCGGTTGTCCGTGTCGATGTTGATCTTGCGCACGCCGTGCTTGATGCCGCGCTGGATCTCCTCGACCGGCACGCCCCAGGTCTGGGGCATCTGGCCGCCGTACTGGTTGATGATGTCCTGCAGGTCTTGCGGCACCGAGGATGAGCCGTGCATGACCAGATGGGTGTCGGGCAGGCGGCGGTGGATCTCTTCGATCACATTCATCGCCAGGACGGCGCCGTCGGGCTTGCGGCTGAATTTGTAGGCGCCGTGGCTGGTGCCCATCGCAATCGCCAGGGCGTCGACCTTGGTCTCGCGCACGAAGTCGACCGCCTGGTCCGGGTCGGTCAGCAGGGCCGAGTGGTCCAGCTTGCCCTCGAAGCCGTGACCGTCCTCGGCCTCGCCCATGCCGGTCTCAAGCGAACCCAGCACGCCCAGTTCACCCTCGACCGAGACGCCGCAGCTATGGGCCATCTGGACCACGCGGCGGGTGACGTCGACGTTGTACTCATAGCTGGCGGGGGTCTTGGCGTCCTCTTCCAGCGAGCCGTCCATCATCACCGAGGTGAAGCCGTACTGGATGGCGGTGGCGCAGGTGGCCGGGCCGTTGCCGTGGTCCTGGTGCATGCAGACCGGGATGTGCGGATACAGCTCGGCCAGGGCGTCGATCAGTTTCGCCAGCACGATGTCGTTGGCGTAGGAGCGGGCGCCGCGCGAGGCCTGGATGATGACCGGCGCGTTCACGGCGTCGGCGGCCTCCATGATGGCCAGGCCCTGCTCCATGTTGTTGATGTTGTAGGCCGGCAGGCCGTAGTCATTCTCGGCCGCGTGGTCGAGCAACTGTCGCAGGGTGATCCGCGCCATGGGTGTAGCCTCCTGAGCCGTTTCTTTTGCGGTGGTTTAGCGCCGGAGGGCCTGGAAGTCACGCCGTGTTACAGAGGCGTTTTCAGGCCTTGAGCGCCTCGACGCCGGGCAGGGGCTTGCCCTCCATCCACTCCAGGAAGGCGCCCCCGGCGGTGGAGACGAAGGTCATGTCCTCGGCCGTGCCCGCATGGTTCAGGGCGGCCACGGTGTCGCCGCCTCCGGCCACGGCGATCAGCACGCCGGTCTTAGCCAGATTCGCGGCGTGTTTCGCGGCGGCCACGGTCGCGGCGTCGAAGGGCGGGACCTCGAACACGCCCAGGGGACCGTTCCAGATCAGGGTCTTGGACACGTCCATGGCGGCGGTCAGGCGCGCAACCGTCTGGGGACCGGCGTCCAGGATCTTGTCCTCGGCGGACAGGGAGGCGCCCAGCTTCAGCGTGCGGGCCTGGACGCCGGGGCTGACGGCGGCGGCCACGACCACATCGACCGGCAGCAGCAGTTCGCAGCCCTGTTTCTCGGCCTCGGCCATGATGGCGCGGGCCGTGTCGGCCATGTCCTTTTCCGCCAGCGAGCCGCCGATGTCGTGGCCTTGGGCGAACAGGAAGGTGTTGGCCATGCCGCCGCCGATGGCCAGGCGGTCCAGCTTGCCGACGAGGTTCTGCAACAGGTCCAGCTTGGTCGAGACCTTGGCCCCGCCGACGATGCCGATCACCGGGCGTTGCGGTCGGCCCAGGGCCGCGTCCAGCGCCTCCAACTCGCGCCGCATCGACTCTCCGGCATAGGCGGGCAGCAGGCGCGCCAGACCCTCGGTCGAGGCGTGGGCGCGGTGGGCGGCGGAGAAGGCGTCGTTGACGTAGAGGTCGCCGACCTCGGCCAGTTGCTGTGCGAAGGCCGGATCGTTCTTCTCTTCGCCCGCATGGAAGCGGACGTTCTCCAGCAGCACCACGCCCCCGGCGTCCAGATCGGCCACGGCGGCCTTGACGGCCTCGCCCGCGCAGTCGTCGGCGAAACGGACCGGCGCGCCCAGCAGGGCCTCCAGCGGCGCGACCACGGGTTTCAGGCTCATCTCCGGCACGACCTTGCCCTTGGGCCGGTCGAAATGGGCCAGAAGGGCGACCTTGGCCCCCGCGTCGCGCAGGCGTTGGAGGGTCGGCAGGGCGGCCCTCAGACGGGTGTCGTCGCTGACGCGCCCGCCCTCCATCGGCACGTTGAAGTCCACGCGGACGAGGGCGGTCTTGCCCGACAGGTCTTTGGCGTCGTCGAGGGTGCGGAAGGTCATGAAAAAATCTCGAAAAATGAAGACAGTCCACGAGAGGCGGCGTGGATCACGAGCGCGATAAAAAGGTTGAAAGGGATCAGACCAACAACCACCCACGGCGCCAAGTCTGGCCGACCAAGCTCATTCATCGCGTTGGCTCGACTTGCCCTGCTCCAGTAAGCGTTTTTAACAAAGGATAAGATGGCGAATGCAATTCCGCCGACTAGAACAGTGGGCCAATCCCACCCAAGCCAACCTGTCCAGATCAACCAAAAGCCGACCAATAGGCCGGTGATCCTTGAGAACCACCGGCGAACTACGGCGCCTGTCGTCAACCTCGCCGAGGCCGTCATTACATCAGCTTCGCCATCACCAGGGCCGTGTCGGCCATGCGCGTGGCGAAGCCCCATTCGTTGTCGTACCAGCTCAGCACGCGGGCCAGTTTGCCGTCCACGACCTGGGTCTGGGGCAGGGCGGCGGTGGACGAGGCGGCGATATGGTTCAGGTCGGTCGAGACCACCGGATCGGTGGTGGTCGCCAGCACGCCCTTCATCGGGCCGTCGGCGGCGGCTTGCAGCGCCGCATTGATTTCCTCGACCGTCACCGCGCGACCGGCCACGACCTTCAGATCGACGACCGAGACATTGGGGGTCGGGACGCGGATGGACGAGCCGTCCAGCTTGCCCTTCAGTTCCGGCAGCACCAGGCCCAGGGCCTTGGCCGCGCCGGTCGACGTCGGGATCATCGACAGGGCCGCCGCGCGGCCGCGATACAGATCCTTGTGCATCGTATCCAGCGTCGGCTGGTCGCCGGTGTAGGCGTGGATGGTGGTCATATAGCCGCGCTCGATGCCGAACAGGTCGTTCAGCACCTTG
>NZ_DAINBO010000014.1:0-62165 GCF_036732845.1 Brevundimonas sp.
TCCAGCGCTTCCTGTCGCAGCCCTTCTTCGTGGCCGAACAGTTCACCAACTCGCCGGGCAAGTTCGTCGAGCTGGCCGACACCATCCGCTCGTTCAAGGGCATCGTGGCCGGCGAATACGACCACCTGCCGGAAGCCGCCTTCTACATGGTCGGCGCCATCGAGGAAGCGGTCGAGAAGGCCCAGAAGCTGGCCACGGACGCCGCCTGATCCATGGCCGGGAAACTCTCCTTCTCTCTCGTGTCGCCTGAACGCGAGGTCTTTTCGGGCCTCGTGGATCAGGTCGACGCGCCCGGCGCCGAGGGCGACTTCGGCGTCCTGGCTGACCACGCCCCCTTCATGACCGCCCTGCGCGAAGGCGTGGTGACGGTCATCGACGGTGGTTCGCGTCGCCGCTTCGAGGTGCACGGCGGCTTCGCCGACGTCACCCCGGCCGGCCTGACCATCCTGGCCGAACAGGCCTCGGAATTGACCGAGGCTTGAGACCCGTCGGCGGCTTGACCCGTCGCCACGCGGTCCTAAATTCATCGCAAGACGAGGCCACGTCCTCGCTCCCGCCCAGGCCCTGAGGTCCGGCGGGACCAAGTCCGGGACGGCCCGGCCCTTTGCAAGGAGGGCCGACCGTGGCCTGGATTCTTCTCTTTCTCGCCGGCCTGTTTGAAGTGGTCTGGGCCTATCTGATGAAACAGTCGGCGGGCTTCACCCGGCTGTGGCCGACGCTGGCCACCTTCGCCACCATGTTCGTCAGCTTCGGCCTGTTGTCGGTGGCGATGAAGACCCTGCCTCTGGGCACGGCCTACACCGTCTGGACCGGCATCGGGGCCGTGGGCGCCTTCATCGTCGGGGTGACGGTGCTGGGCGAGCAATTGTCGGTGATGCGGGTGACGGCGGCGGTGCTGATCGTCGCGGGCCTGGTGCTGATGAAACTGTCCGGCGACGGCCACTGAGCGCCGGACGCGGCGGATCAGCCCTCGGCCAACATCCGAGCCAGGCCCGTGAAGGCGGCGACGACCTGTTCATAGGCCGGGCGCTTGAACGGCACGATCAGGTCGCAGGCCTCGTCCAGACGGCCCCAGCGCCAGGCGTCGAACTCGATCTCGTCATGGGCGTCTAGGTCGATCTCCGACTCTTCACCCGTGAAACCGTAGGCGAACCATTTCTGTTTCTGCCCACGCCAGCCGCGCGCGGCCTTGGAGCCGATGTAGTCGGCCGGGAAGTCATAGGCGATCCAGCCGGGCGTGGCGGCCAGAAGCTCGACCGAGCGGACGCCGGTTTCTTCATGCAGTTCACGACGGGCGGCGGCCTCGAAATCCTCGCCCTCGTCGACGCCGCCTTGCGGGAACTGCCAGCCGTGCGGGTCTTTGGTTCCGGCCCGGCGCCCGTACCAGACCCGCCCGTCACGGTGGAACAGGACGACGCCGACGTTGGGGCGGTGCTGGGAGAGGTCGGTCATGGTGAGGCTTAGGTCTTAGAGAGCAGGGCTTAGGGCGTAGGGAGAGAAGCGAGTGCAGGCCCTAAGCCCTACTCCCTAAGCCCTACCCCCTTCTACCGTCCCGGCCGGGCCGTGATCGCCGACGCTGGGGCCAGTTGCAGGCCGCGCGCGTCTAGACCGGCGGTCCAGCGGGCGGCGGCCTCGACCGTCACTGGATAGCTGAAGCCGGTCCCCAGGGCCTGGCCGCGCGTCTTGGCGGCGGCCTCCAGGGCGTTGAGCTGGCCCATGATGGCGGCGGGGGTCTGGCTCTCGTCGATGATGCGGTCGGCGCTGGCGCGGGCGAAGGCGCCGGGCCGCCGCCGCATGGAGCCGTCGTCCACGAAGCTCAGACCGCGCTGGCGCAGCACGGCCAGGAAGGCGTTCATGCCGCTGTCCGAGGGCGCGAACCGGTCGCCCAGATAGTTGGTGACGCCGAAATAGCCGGTGGCGCGGCCCAAGAGCCAGGCCATGCGGGCCTGGATCTCATCGGGCGTCGAGGCGGCCAGCAGGGTCTGCGGGCCGGGATCGATCGTGTCGGGATAGCCGGTCGGCTCCATCGGGATCTCGATCATCACCTCATGACCCTGGGCGCGGGCCAGGTCGATCCAGCCTTGCAGGCCCTCGGCGTAGGGCACGAAGCTGAGGGTCACCTCGGCGGGCAGGCGCTCGATGGCGGCGCGGGTGGTGACCGCGTTCAGGCCCAGGCCGCCGACGATCAGCGCCACGCGCGGCTTGCCGTTGGAACGGAAGGGCCGGGCATAGGCCACGGCGGGGCTGCGGCCGTCCGGCGCGATGACCGGCAGGGGACCATTGGGTCCCGGCTGGCTGAGACCCGCGATCGGCGCGGCGGGCAGGGGCGACGCGGCCTGGCGCGGGGCGGCGACGGCCGCGCCACCGGCCATGGTGGCGCCGTCCGGCAGGGTGATCAGGGCCTCGCCCCCGGCCGCCCCCGCTAGGGCCGGATCGCCGGTCCCGGTCAGGTCCTGATACAGGTCCATGGCGCCCATGGAGAAGGCCTCGAAACCGGTCGGGGCAGGGGCCGTGGGCGCGGCGTCGCGCTTCAGGGCCACGCGGGCCGAGGGCGCGCCGGCGCGCGGGTCGCCCAGCACCACGACGAACAGGGCCACGGCCGCCAGCAGGAACAGGCCCGCGGCGCCGACGATGACCGGCGGCTTCCTGACCAGCGCCTTCAGCGCGCCGGGGGGCAACAGCGGGCCTTTCGGCGCGGGCGGCGCGCCGGCGGCGGCGGCGAGAGCGGACTGGCGTTTGGCGAACATGGGCGTACGGACGGACCTCTTGCGAGGTCAGTGTGCGGCAGCCCGGTTAAGAAAGCCTAACGGGCCGTTCACCACGTTGGACGTGGCGGCGCCTAGTGTTCGGCGGCGGGTTCCGTCGTGGTCTCGGGCGCGTTTCCGTCGATGACGATGTCGGCGCCCGGCGCGGGCAGGCGCGCCAGGTCGCCGCCGACGCGCAGCACCTCGAAGGCCCGTTCCAACTGATAGTCCTTGTCGGTCGGATAGTTCGCGCCCGGCGCCTCGTGCGCGGCGTGCGGCCCGCGCCGCTCGGCCCCGATCGAGGCGTCCAGGGCGGTGGCGTAGGCGGCTTCCGAATAGACGAAGTTGGAGCGCGAGATGATCCGCGCCTCGGCGGCCGAGCGCGACACCTCCAGATCCGGCTCGATGCCGATCTTCTGGATCGAACGGCCCGACGGCGTGTAGTAGCGCGCCGTGGTCATATACAGGGCGCCGTCCTGGCCGCCCCGCAGCGGGAAGACGGTCTGGACCGATCCCTTGCCGAAGCTGGTCAGGCCGACCAGGGTCGCGCGCTGATGGTCCTTCAGCGCCCCGGCCACGATCTCGGACGCCGAGGCCGAGCCGTAGTTGATCAGCACCACCATCGGCTTGCCGCCGGTCAGGTCGCCGGCGGTGGCGGCGTAGCGTTCGATCTGATCGGGACGGCGGCCGCGCTGGCTGACGATCTCGCCGCGCTCCAGGAAGGCGTCGGACACGGCGATGGCCGCGGGCAACAGGCCGCCGCCGTTGTTGCGCAGGTCCAGCACATAGCCGGTGATGTTCGGGTTCTCGCGCCGCAGCCGTTCGATGACCGTGGTCAGCTCCGTGCCCGTGTTCTGGTTGAAGCTGGAGACGCGGACATAGGCCAGGTCGCCTTCCAGCCGTCCGGTGACGGAATCGATGCGGATCACGTCACGGACCAGATCGACCTCACGCGACTCGGCGCCGTCGCGCAGGATCGTCAGCTTGACCGTCGTGCCCGCCGGGCCGCGCAGCTTGTCCGACACCTGGGAATTGGTCATGCCGGCGGTGTTGACCCCGTCGACCTGAGAGATGACGTCCCCGGCCTGGATGCCGGCCTTGACCGCCGGACCGCCATCCATCGGCGAGACCACCTTGATCAGGCCGCCCTCGGAGGTGATGACGATGCCGACGCCCGAATACTGGCCCTCGGTGCGCTCGCGCAGCTCGCCGTAGCCGGACGGCGGCAGATAGTCGGAATGCGGGTCCAGCGACGACATCATGCCGCGCAGCGCCGCCTCGATCAGCTTCTTGTTGTCGACCGGGACGACATAGGCCTGTTCGACCGCGCCGACGATGTCGCCGAACATCTCCAGCATGCGGAAGGTTTCGTTGCGGGGCGTCTGGCTCTGCACCGCGACGGCCGATCCGGCCAGCGCCAGCACGGCGGCGCCGACGACGAGCGATTTGCGCATTCGATCTCTTTCTTGGGTCCGGCGGGACCGACAGGCGGGCATCAGGCGAGGCGGTCGCGGCTGAATCGTGGCCGCGACGCCCCATGCGTCGATAAAATCAGCGTCGGGCGGGGAAGGAAAGCGGATTCCCCGACCGCAGGTCTCACGCGGGCGTCACGACAGCCAGGGCGCGGGATCGATGGGCCGCTCGTCGCGGCGCAGTTCAAAATAGACCTCGCCGTCCGGGCCGCTGCGGCCCAGGGCCTGACCTTCCTCGACCCGCGACCCGGCCGCGACGGTCAGGTCGTCCAGGCCGGCCACGACGGCGCGCCAGCCAGGGCCGAGATCCAGGATCACCACCTGCCCCCACCCCGCCAGCGGCCCGGCATAGGCCACGCGCCCGGCGGCCGGCGCCCCGGCCATGCGCCGGTCGGCCCGCCAGCGCCAGCCGGTCGAGCCGCCGCCGAACGTCTGGGCCGGTTCGCCCGTCAGCGGCCGGGCCAGGCGCGTGCGTCCGGCGGGCAGGCTCTGAACGGTTTCGTCGGCGGCGTCCGGCACGGCGGTGTCGCCGCCCAACGCGTTCAGTCGCGCCTCCAGAACGCGCGCGGCCCGTTCGGCCTCGGTCGCCTCGGCCTTGAGCACGGCGGCCAGGGCGGCGCGACGCGCGCCCAGGGATTCGATCTCGGCCAGGCGGTCGCCCTGTTCGCTCTCGGCGGTCAGCAGGGCCTCGCTGGACAGGACGGCCAGGCGGCGGATGCGGACCAGTTCGTCCTGGCGGGCGCGAAGAGCGCGGACGCGCGCTTCGATCTGCGGCGCCATGGCCTTCAGCAGGATGGCGGCGCGCACCGTGTCGACCGCCCGGTCGGCGGGGACCAGCAGGGGCGGCGGCGGGCGGCGGCTCATCATCTGCAAGGCCGACAGCATCCGCCCCTGACGCCCGCGTTCGCGGGTCAGTTCGGCGACCAGGGCCGCCTCGCGCGCGGCCAGTTCGTTCAGCCGGGCGCGCTGAGCCTGCATCCGCGCGTCGCCGCCGTCGGCCTCGGCCCGCAGGGTCGCCAGCCGCGCCTCAAGGCCCGCGATCTCACGCCCCGCTGCGGCGGCCTCGGCGCGCAGACGCCGGGCGCGCACGGTCTCGTCGCGATACTCGGCCTCCAGCCGACGCACCTCGGGGGCGGGGGACTGGCGCCCGACGGCGGGACCGGCCGCCAGGACCAGGATCAGGATGGGAAGCAGGGGGCGCATCAGTCCCGATGATAGGGCGATCCGGCCAATATGGTCACCGCTCGATATAGCTGTTCCGCCAGCATCGCCCGCGCCAGGGCGTGGGGCCAGGTCTGGGGACCGAAGGCCAGGGTCGAGGCGGCCGCGTCCCGCAGCCGCGCGTCCAGCCCGTCCGCCCCGCCGATGGCGAAGACCACGCGCCGCTCGCCCCGGTCGCGCAGCTCGGCGACGTGATCGGCGAAGGCGCGGCTGGAGAAGGTCTTGCCGCGCTCGTCGCAGGCGATCAGATGCGCGCCCTCGGCGGCGGCCAGGATCAGCTCGGCCTCGGGCGCCTTGCCCGGCTTGCGGGGGTCCAGGTCGATCAGCTCCAGCGGGCCGAGGCCCAGGGCCTTGCCCGCCAGGGTGGCGCGCCGGGCGTAGTCGTCGGCCAACGCCGCCTCGGGTCCGCGACCCGGCTTGCCGATGGCGATGATGGAGAGCTTCATCTTTGTGGCCCTAACGCTCGCGACGCGGTCGCTCGCTGCTTGAGGGCTAGACGCGGCTGTCGACGCGGTGGCCGCTGTCGACCGACCAGATCTTCTCGATGTTGTAGAAGCTGCGGACTTCCGGGCGGAACAGGTGGATGACCACGTCGCCCGCGTCGATCAGCACCCAGTCGCAGTGCGGCAGGCCCTCGACCCGCGCCTTGCCCAGACCGTGGTCCTTCAGCGTGCGCAGCAGGTGGTCGGCCAGGGCGCCGACATGGCGGTGCGAACGGCCCGAGGCCACGATCATGGCGTCGGACATCGGCGACTTGCCGCGCAGGTCGATCAGGACGATGTCCTGGGCCTTGTCCTCGTCCAGCTTGTTCAGGATGGCCTGTTCCAGCGGCGTGCCGCCGGTCGGCAGGGGGGCGCCGTCTTCGGTGTGGATGGACCCGGTCGGCTCCATCTCATGCGCCGTGTCGGAAACGGCGGCGTCATGCGCGTCGTGCGCGGGCGAGGGGGTCAGCTTACGGCTCCGAAGGACATACTAAAGCGGCTCCTTAGCACGGACGGGCCTGAAGGTCACGCCGAGGCGGCGGCGCGCCGGATGGCGGTCGAGGACTGGTGGTTCAGCGGCGCGGTCAGATAGGTCCAGCACGGCGCCTCGCACTCGGGCAGCAGGCGCGCCCGTTCGGGCGACAGGCGGGCGCGGGCGAAGCGGGCGGCGGCGGGCGCCGTGCGGCTGTCCAACAGCGATCCGGGCCGGGCCACCACGGCCACCGGCATCAGACGCATGATGTCGGTCCAGCCGCGCCAGTGGTGGAAACTGGCCAGATTGTCGGACCCCATGACCCAGACGAAGCGCACGCCCGGATAGCGGTCGGTCAGGGCGCGCAGGGTGTCGATGGTCCAGACCGTGCCCAGCCGCGTCTCGACGTCCGACACGACCATGCCGGGCGCGCGGGCCATGGTGCGGGCCGACGCCATGCGCGCGGCCAGGGGCGCGGTTTGGGCGGCGTCCTTCAGCGGGTTCTGCGGCGAGACCATCCAGACGATGCGGTCCAGCTCCAGCCGCTGCATGGCCGTTTCGGCGACGTGCAGATGGCCTTCGTGCGCCGGATTGAACGAGCCGCCGAACAGGCCGACCCGCATGCCGGGGGTCAGGGCCAGCCCGTCACGCACCCCGCCTGGTCGGGGGCCGAAGCGCCTGGGCGCGGGTCCGGCGTGGAAGAAAGACAAGTGGACGAGGCTCGCGCGGGCTTATGCTCAATGCGGACCTATCACGGGGCGATGCGCCAGCCTAGGGCCGCCAGCCGCCGGGGGTTTCGACCACGGTCGCTTCGTCGTCCTCCGCCGGAGCGGTCTCGCCGCGGGTCTTGCGCACCTCGGCCCAGGCGGCGCGCAGCAGTTCTGGCACGCCCTCGCCCGAGACGCCCGACACCAGCAGGGGGCGATGGCCGCAGGCGGCCTGAAGCTCGGCGGCCTTTTCCTCGCGCGCCTCGGGGGTCAGGGCGTCGATCTTGTTCAGGGCGACGATCTCGGGCTTTTCGCCAAGGCCGCCGCCATAGGCCTCCAACTCGTGGCGGATGGTGGCGTAGGCGCCCGCCACGTCGTCCTGGGTTCCGTCGACCAGATGGATCAGCGAAGCCGAGCGTTCGACGTGGCCCAGAAAGCGCGTGCCTAACCCCGCGCCCTCGCTGGCGCCTTCGATCAGGCCGGGGATGTCGGCGATGACGAAGCGTTCCGAGGGGCTGAGGTCCACCATGCCCAGATTGGGCGTCAGGGTGGTGAAGGGATAGTCGGCGATCTTGGGCCGGGCCGCGCTGACGGCGGCCAGGAAGGTCGACTTGCCGGCGTTGGGCAGGCCCGCCAGACCAATGTCGGCGATCAGCTTCAGCCGCAGCCAGATCCACCGCTCCTGGCCCTCCTGGCCCGGATTGGCGTGGCGCGGGGCCTGGTTGATCGGACCCTTGAAGCGGTCATTGCCCCAGCCGCCGTTGCCGCCCTTCAGCAGCAGTTCGACCTTGCCGGGCGCATCCATGTCCAGAAGGACGGTCTCTTTGTCTTCATCCAGCACCTGGGTGCCGACGGGGACCTTCAGCACCACGTCCTCGCCCTTGGCTCCGTGCATGTTGCGGCCCTGGCCGTGGGCGCCGGTCTGGGCCTTGAAATGCTGCTGATAGCGGAAGTCGATCAGGGTGTTCAGACCGTCGGCGGCCTCGATCCAGACATCGCCGCCCCGCCCGCCGTCGCCGCCGTCGGGACCGCCGTTGGGAATGAATTTCTCGCGCCGGAACGACACCGAACCGGCGCCGCCGTTGCCCGAGCGGATGTAGATCTTGGCCTGGTCGAGGAACTTCATCGCGGGCTTATGGCTGAAGACGACGGCGATTTACAGGCAGTGGTTACTGCACCGGCCCGGACTCGCCCGCGCCCATGACGGCGGCGGTGGTGGCGGCGCAGCCCTGCAGCGTCTCCTCGCCGATCACCACGCGCGCGGTCAGGGGATAGGTGCGGTCGCTCATGCCGTCCGAACATTCGGTGGCGATCAGGGTGATCTCCAGCTTGTTCCCTTGCACGGTCTGGGTCGTATAGGCCGCCACGGTGCCGGTGATCGTCGGGCCGGGGTTGGGCGCGGTCTGTTCGGGCCGGTCGACGCCCGAATATGTGATCCCGGCCGGGGCGATGTCGACGCCCCAGAACGGTTCGGTGCCCAGGGCGCGCACCGGCTGGCCCAGGTCGACCCCGCCCAGCACGGGCGGCGGCGCGGGCGGTTCGGGCCGGTCGGGACCCTGTGCAGGCTCCTGGGTGCAGGCGGCCAGCAGGGCCAGGACGGCGAGGGCGGGGATCAGGCGCATGGACCGAGGCTCCGATTTGCCGCGCATGGAAGGGGCGGCCGACGCGCGGGTCAAGAGCGTTCCATCGGGGGCGCCAAGAGACGCGGACTGCGCTAGCCTGTGCGCATGTCGAATCGATCCGCCCCGACAGCGTTCGAATTCTTCGCCGGCGGCGGGCTGGCGGGGTTGGGGCTGGCCGCCGGGGGGCGGGGGTTCCGCACGGTCTTCGCCAACGACCTGTGCCCGGCCAAGGCGCGCGGTTTCGCCGCCAATCACGACGTGGCGCCGGTGGTGGGCGACGTCTGGGACCTGACACCCGCCGATCTGCCGGGCCGTCCCGATCTGTGCTGGGCCTCCTCGCCCTGTCAGGACGTGAGCCTGGCGGGCGCGCGCGGCGGGCTGGAGGCGCGGCGTTCGGGGGCCTTCTGGGGCTTCTGGCGGCTGATGCGGGGGCTGGACGCCGAGGGGCGCGGCCCGCGCGTGGTGGTGGTCGAGAACGTCATCGGCCTGCTGACCTCGGGCGACGGCGCCGATTTCGCCGCCGTCTGCACGGCCATGGCCGAGGCGGGCTATCGCGTCGGGGCGCTGGAGATGGACGCGGCCCATTGGCTGCCGCAGTCCCGGCCGCGCCTGTTCATCGTCGGCGTGCGCGGCGACGGCGCGCCCGAAGGGACCGGGCCGGACGCGGTCTTCCATTCCGCGCGGCTGGTGGCGGCCCATGCGCGATTGCCTGGCGTCGCGAAGGACGCCTGGGCCTGGTGGCGCCTGCCCGCGCCGCCGCGCCGCAATCTGGATCTGGAGGCGGTGTTGCAGCCGGACGCGGCGGTCGACTGGTTCGCGCCGGACGAGACCCGGCGGCTGCTGACCCTGCTGGCCCCGCTGCATCGCGCACGGCTGGACGCCGCCGTCGCCGCGGGCCGCCGGACGGTCGGGGCGGCCTTCCGCCGCGTGCGGGTCGAGCGCGGCGAAAAGGTCCAGCGGCTGGAGCTGCGCTTTGACGGCCTGGCGGGCTGTCTGCGCACGCCGTCGGGCGGCTCGTCGCGCCAGTATGTGGTCGTGTGCCAGGACGGCGCGGTTCGCGCACGGCGGCTGACGGGACGTGAATGCGCGCGGCTGATGGGGGTGGGCGACGACTATGTGCTGCCGTCCTCGCAGAGCGCGGCGCTGAAGCTGATGGGCGACGCCGTGGCCGTGCCGGTGGTGCGCGCCCTGACCGAGGGACTGTTGTCGCCCGCGCTGGGCGACGGCGCGGAGCGGGCGGCCTAACCCTCTTCCCGATCCTCACGGCCGGGGTCCAGGCTGTTGTCGACGCGGTCGTCCCAGCCCTCGCGGCTGGATTTGAAGGCCAGGGCCATCAAGACCCAGGCCAGGCCGCAGGTTCCGAACAGGCCCAGGCCCAGGGCGATCCAGCCGTGGATCGTCATGTCCGCCCCGCCCAGGACGTCGGTCCAGACCCAGCTCAGGCCCAGGGTCGCCACGGCCGCGATCAGCAGGGCCAGAAGCAGGCTCAGCAGGAAACGGGCGACCTTGGACGGCACGGCGGCTCCTCCTCGCTCAGCCTCAGGCGGCGCGTGCGCGTCCGTCCATCAGCATGGACAGGATGCGGCCCAGGATGACCGGCATTTCGGCGCGGGTGACGACCCGGTCGACCATGCCCTTTTCCTGAAGATATTCGGCGCGCTGGAAGCCGGGGGGCAGTTTCTCGCGGATGGTGGCCTCGATCACGCGCGGGCCGGCGAAGCCGATCAGGGCGCCCGGCTCGGCCAGGTGCACGTCGCCCAGCATGGCGTAGCTGGCCGTCACCCCGCCGGTGGTCGGGTCGGTCAGGACCACCACATAAGGCAGTTTCGCCGCCTTCAGCTCCTGGATGGCCAGGGTGGTGCGGGCCATCTGCATCAGCGACAGGGCGCCCTCCTGCATCCGGGCGCCGCCCGCGGCGGTGAAACAGACCAGCGGCAGCTCGCGCTCGACCGCCGCACGGGCGGCGGCGATGAAGGCCTCGCCAGCCGCCATGCCCAGCGAACCGCCCATGAAGGCGAAGTCCTGGACGATGACCACGGTCTCGACCCCGTCGATCAGGCCGACGCCGATGGACATGACGTCGCGGGCGTTTTGGGCCTTGCGGGCGGCGGACAGGCGATCCTTGTACGGCTTGCCGTCCGAGAATTTCAGCGGGTCTTCGACGACCTCGGGCGTGTCGATCGCCTCGAACTCGCCGTCGTCGAAGGTGTAGCGCAGGCGCGCCTGGGCGCCGATGCGCATGTGGCGGCCCGTGGGCGTCACCCACAGCGAGGTCTCCAGGTCCGAACGGTACAGCATCTCGCCCGTGTCGGGGTCCTTGACCCACAGGTTGTCGGGCGTGTCGCGTCGGCTGACGATCTTGCGAACGCCGGGGGCGAAACGGCTGAGCCAGCCTCCGCGTTGGCGTTCCTGCGGCTTGTTCTTATCGACCATGGGCGGGTCTCTAGAGCATTTCCGGGCCGGATGCGAAGCCTCTGGTCCCAGAACGATGCGGGTTTGGGTCAGGCGGTTCGCGTGACGCGCGCATCCCGGACGGCGTCGCCCAGGGTCTTCACGCGATCCAGAACGCGGCGGACGGGATCGGCGTTCTGCGCCAGCGCCGCCGCCACCTCGTCGACTAGCACCGAACCGGCCACCACGGCGTCGGCGACCTGGGCCACCTGGGCGGCGCGTTCGGGCGTCTTGATGCCGAAGCCGACGGCGACCGGCAGGCCCGAGGCCTGGCGAACCCGCTCCACGGCCGGGGCGACCGAACCCGCGTCGGCCTCCTTGACCCCCGTCACGCCCGCCACCGAGACGTAATAGACGAAGCCCGAGGTGCGTTCGGCGATGATCTTCAGCCGGGCGTCGTCCGAGGTCGGCGTGGCCAGGCGGATCAGCGACACCTGGGCGGCGTCCAGCGCGTCGTTCAGCGGTCCCGCCTCTTCAGGCGGACAGTCGACCACGATCACCCCGTCCACGCCCGCCGCCGCCGCGTCGCGGGCGAAGGCCTCATGACCGTAGGTCTCGATCGGGTTCAGATAGCCCATCAGGATCAGGGGCGTGTCCATGTCGCCGTCGCGGAAGGCGCGGGCCAGGTCCAGCGTGCCCTTCAGCGTCAGACCGGCCTTCAGGCCGCGCAGGGCGGCGCGCTGGATCGGCGGCCCCTCGGCCATCGGATCGCTGAACGGAAAGCCCAGCTCGATGATGTCGGCCCCGGCGGCGGGCAGGCCGCGCAGAATCTCCAGCGCCTGGTCGCGCGTCGGGTCGCCGGCCATGACATAGGCGACGAAACCGGCGCGTCCGGCGGCGTTCAGCGCCGCGAAACGGGCGTCGATGCGGGCGGTGGTCACGGGCGCGCTTACTGGGCCGGAGCGGCCGCGGCCGCGGGGCGCGGGGCGCAGATGTTGCCGGGGATGGTCGCGAAACCCAGCCAGGCGGCCGATTCGGGCACGGCGGGCTTGGACGTGTCGTAGAAGGCGATCATCTGCACGCCGTCGCAGGCGCCGTCGCCGGTGCGCTTGATGAAGACGACGCGGTTGGCGTCGCCGTCGGCGACGATCCAGCCCATGCCTTGCAGCGAGGTGATGTAGGCCTCGGCCAGGGTCTCCATCTGACCCAGGGGCGCGGTGACGCAGAAGGCGCGTCCGGCCAGGTTGTGCAGATTGCCGCAATCGGGCGCGGCCGAGGCGCCGGTCAGGATCGGCGCCTCGGTCCAGGGGCGGCCCTGGGGCCGGGCGGCGGCGGCGGGCTGGGCCGCCGCCGGAGTCTGAGCCTGGGCGGGCGCGGCCGCCGCATAGGGCGTCTGGGCCATGGCGGCGCCGGTCAGGCCGAAGGCGGCGACGGCCGCGATCAGAAGGCTGTTGCTGTTCACAGTTCCACTCCCAGATGCTTCGCCACGGCGAAGATGTCCTTGTCGCCCCGCCCGCACATGTTCAGCACGACGTCGCCGCCCTTGCCCACTTCCCGCGCGATCTCGCCGACGCGGGCCAGGGCGTGGCTGGGTTCCAGCGCGGGGATGATCCCCTCCAGCTTCGAGCAGAGCTGGAAGGCCTCCAAGGCCTCGGCGTCGGTGGCGGCGCGATATTCGGCGCGGCCGATGTCCTTCAGCCAGGCGTGCTCGGGTCCGATGCCCGGATAGTCCAGGCCCGCCGAGATGGAGTGTCCCTCCAGAATCTGGCCGTCGTCGTCTTGCAGCAGATAGGTGCGGTTGCCGTGCAGCACGCCGGGGCGGCCGCCCTGGATGCTGGCGGCGTGATCCGGGCCGTCCAGGCCGCGCCCGGCGGCCTCGACCCCGATCAGGCGCACCCCCGCGTCCTCGATGAAGGGATGGAACAGGCCGATGGCGTTCGAGCCGCCGCCGATCGCCGCCACGCAGGCGTCCGGCAGTTTCTCCTTGCGGGCCAGCATGGAGGCGCGGGCCTCGCGGCCGATCACCGCCTGGAAGTCGCGCACCATGGCCGGATAGGGATGCGGTCCCGCCGCCGTGCCGATCAGATAATAGGTGTCTTCGACATTGGTGACCCAGTCGCGCATGGCCTCGTTCATGGCGTCCTTCAGGGTCGCCCGGCCGCTGGTGACGGGAATGACCTCGGCGCCCAGAAGCTTCATGCGGAAGACGTTGGGCTGCTGACGCTCCACGTCGGTCGCGCCCATATAGACGACGCACGGCAGGCCGAAGCGGGCGCAGACGGTGGCCGTGGCCACGCCGTGCTGGCCGGCGCCGGTCTCGGCGATGATGCGGGTCTTGCCCATGCGCATGGCCAGAAGGATCTGGCCCATGCAGTTGTTCACCTTGTGCGCGCCGGTGTGGTTCAGCTCGTCGCGCTTGAACCAGATGTCGGCGCCGCCGTGATGCTCCGTCAGCCGCTCAGCCAGATACAGGGGGCTGGGGCGGCCGACATAGTCGGTCAAAAAGCCGTCCAGTTCGGCCTGGAAGCTCGGATCGGCCTTGGCCGCTTCATAGGCCGCATCCAGCTCGTGGATCAGCGGCATCAGGGTCTCGGCCACGAACCGGCCGCCGTAGGGACCGAAGCGGCCCCGGGCGTCGGGCCAGACGTAGTCGTTGGGAAGCAGGGCGTTCACGGGCGAAGCTTTCACGCGGGGAGGCGTCGGAATTACGGCCGCCGCACCGCCTCCAGGAAGGCCGCGATACGGCCCGCGTCCTTAACACCGGGCGCGCTTTCCACGCCAGAGGACACATCGACCAAGGGCGCGCCGGTGACGCGGGCGGCCTCGGCGACGTTGTCGGGCGTCAGTCCCCCCGCCAGAAACCATGGCCGCTCGAACTGGCGGCCGGTCATCAGCGACCAGTCGAAGGCCGCTCCGACGCCGCCCGGCAGGACCGCGTCCTTGGGCGGCCGGGCGTCGAACATCAGGTGATCAGCGACCGGTTCCCAGTCGGCGGCGGCGGCGAAGTCCTCGGGGTTGGAGATCGGCAGGGCCTTGATCACCCCCGCGCCGGTCAACCGCCGCACCGCCTCGGCGCGATCCGGCGCCTCATGGCCGTGCAACTGAATGAAATCGGGCCGCACCTTCAGGCCGATCTCGGCCAATAGGACATCGTCGGGATCGACCGTGACGACGACCACTCCGGCCCGGCCGCGTGCGCGCTCAGCCAGGGTCGCGGCGGCGGCCAGCGACAGGTGGCGCGGACTCTTCGCAAACGACACCAGGCCGACATAGGCCGCCCCGCCGTCCAGGGCCGCGTCCAGCATCTCGGCCGTGGTCAGCCCGCAGATCTTGGCCCGTATCATGCGGACAAAACCACCAAGCCCAGACGCTCCGCGGCGCGCGCTTGGTTGATATCGAAGGTCGCGAAAGCCGTTCCTAGCCGCATTGCGATGGAGAGATGCAGGGCGTCCGGCGATCTTAACGACCGATCCCTAATCAAGAGCGCCCTAGCTTGGACAAGGTCGTCATTCTCAACCGCTTCCAGGCCGAATTCCTCCTGGACCAAACCCTGAAGCGCGGCCTCGGCTTGTTCAACCTCGGCCAAGCTCAAGCGCTGTTGCCGAAATTGCAGTCCGAGCGCGGAGCTGAACTCGGTCAAAACCCAGTGACTGACCACGATGTCATGACCTTGAACGAGCCAGCCTTCAACGGCGGCGGAATGGGCGTCGTCAGTCAGCAGCGCCACGACGGCGCTGGTGTCGAAATAGACGCTCAATAGCGCTCGTTCTCGCGCAATTCGCGGATCGTTTGGGATGCGTCTGTCGGAAGGCGCGGCTTGACGCGAATGCTGCGGAGCCAGTTCAGATCAACCGATTTCCGCTTCCCATGCGACGCCTTGGACGGATGCGCCGGCTCCAGATGCACGATGGGTTTTCCGCGACGGGTGATGGTCACGTCCTCGCCCGCCAGAACACGATCCAGCAGCCTGGACAACTGACCCCGAGCCTCTGCGACGGAATATTCGCTCATGCGGATAACATAGCCGTGTCGAGGGCTGTCAGCAATCTTGGGCGTCTAGAGGTTGCGGCTCGCATCTGTGTCTGTACGCCCCGCCCCCGCCGTCACGCGAAGACCGCCTCGATCTCTTCGGCCGTGGCCAGACGCCACTGGCCCGGCGCCAGGTCGGGCGGCAGGACCAGCCCGCCCAGGCTTTCGCGGTGCAGGGCCTCGACGTGGTTGCCGACGGCGGCGAACATGCGCCGCACCTGATGATAACGGCCCTCGGTCACCGTCAGGCGCGCCTCGGTCGGGGAGATGATCTCCAGCGTCGCGGGGGCCAGCGGCTTGTCCTCGCCCTCCAGCATCAGCGCGCCCGAGGCGAACAGGGCGGTCTCGGTCCCCGCCAAGGGACGGGCCAGGGTCGCGCGATAGGTCTTCTTCACATGCCGCTTGGGGCTGATGATCCGATGCAGCAGGTCGCCGTCGTCGGTCAGCAGCAGCAGGCCCGAGGTGTCCTTGTCCAACCGCCCGACGGTCGAGATCGCCGGGTCGCGCCGCCGCCAGCGGTCGGGCAGGACGTCATAGACCAGCGCCCCGTCCTCCTTGTGCGAACAGGTCATGCCCAGCGGCTTGTTGAGGATCAGCATCAGGCCCTGCGGCGGATCGACCGGGCGGCCGTCGACCGTCATCCGTCGCGGCAGGTCCGGCGTCACGGCGATGCGGGTCGAGGCGTCGGTGACGTCGACGCCGTCCAGCGCGACCCCGCCGACGCGCGCCAGCCGGGCGATCTCCTGGCGCGAGCCGTAGCCGAGCGAGCCGAGCAGCTTGTCCAGACGCGCGGTCTTGGCCTTCACCGCGTCGCCTCCAGCACCTTGTAGCCGCCCGCGTCGGCGACGGGCCTCATGCGTTTGAAAACGGCGTTGATCTCGTTCTCATAGGGCAGGTGACGGTTGGCGACGACCCATAGGACGCCGCCCGGTTTCAGCAGACCGGCCGCCTTGCGCACGAAGGCCTGGCCCAGTCGCCGGTCCTCGGCGCCGCCGTCGTGGAAGGGCGGATTGGCGACGACGAAGTCCAGATCGCCCGTGTCCGGCAGAAGCCGGGCGTCGGCCCAGTCGAAGGCCGCGCGCGGATCGTCGATGTTGCGCCGGGCCGCCTCGACAGCGCGCCGGTCCAGGTCGACCAGCCGCAGGGCCGTCACCCTGGATGAGACCAGCACGGCGCGCGCCAGGGCGCCCCAGCCGCAGCCCAGATCGGCGCCTGCGCCGGCCAGTTCCGGCAGATGTTTCAGCAACAGGGCGCTGCCGGGATCGACCCGGTCCCAGGCGAAGACGCCCGGCTGGGTCCAGGCGTCCAGCGTCGCGATGCGGCGCGGGCCGCCCGCCGTGACCGCCTCGTCCAGCCCCGTGAGCGTCTCAGGCCGCACGGCGAGGGCGCGGCGATGATGGGCCTTGGCCGTCTCCTCGAAGGTCAGGCCGAACGCCTGCAGCTCCTTCTTCAGACGCGAACCGCCCTTGTCCTTGGGGGCCATGACGTCCAGCCGCCCGCCGGGCTTCAGGGCGCGCAGGGCCAGAGCCAGCGTGTAGCGTCGCTCCACCACCCCGGGCGGGGCATAGATCATGGCCGTCTCGACCGAGCCGGGCGCCAGGTCTTCCAGCGCGGCCGAACCGGGGATCAGGGGCGAGGTCTGGGCCGCCCCCGTCGGCGGCTCGAACACCGCCGGCGGGCGGCCGTAGAGAATGCTTGTCACCGAGGCGTCAGGCCCGCTCGACGCACAGGGCCACGCCCATGCCGCCGCCGATGCACAGGGTGGCCAGACCCTTCTTCGCATCCGAGCGCTTCATCTCGTGCAGCAGGGTGGTCAGGATGCGCGCGCCTGAAGCGCCGATCGGATGGCCGATGGCGATGGCCCCGCCGTTGACGTTGACCTTGGAAGCATCCAGCCCCAGCTCGCGCAGCACGCACAGGCTCTGGGCCGCGAAGGCCTCGTTGGACTCCACCCGGTCCAGGTCGGCGACGGTCCAGCCCGCCTTGTCCAACGCCTTCTTGGAAGCCGGGATCGGACCCGTGCCCATGATCGCCGGATCGACGCCCGCCGTGGCCCAGGAGGCGATGCGGGCCAGCGGCTCCAGCCCGCGCGCCTTGGCCTCATCGGCGCTCATCAGCACCAGGGCGGCGGCGCCGTCGTTCAGGCCCGAGGCGTTGGCGGCGGTGACCGAGCCGTCCTTGGCGAAGGCGGGACGCAGCTTCTCCATGGCTTCGAGGGTGGCGCCGTGGCGGATGTATTCGTCCTTGTCGACGACCACGTCGCCCTTCTTGGTGCTGATCGTCACCGGCGCGATCTCGGCGTCGAATTTTCCGGCCTTCTGGGCGGCCTCGGCCTTGTTCTGGCTGGCGACGGCGAAGGCGTCCTGGTCGGCGCGGCTGATGTGGTCGCGGTTGGCGATGTTCTCGGCCGTCTGGCCCATGTGATAGCCGTTGAAGGCGTCCCACAGGCCGTCCTTGATCATGGTGTCGGTGAAGCCGACGTCGCCCATCTTGGTCCCGTTGCGCATCTGGGCCGCGTGGGGCGCCTGGCTCATGCTCTCCTGGCCGCCCGCGACCACGATCTTGGCGTCGCCCAGGGCGATCTGCTGATAGGCGATGGCGACGGCGCGCAGGCCCGAACCGCAGATCTGGTTCAGGCTCCAGGCCGGGGTCTCGATCGGCAGGCCGGCCTTGATCGAGGCCTGGCGCGCCGGGCCCTGGCCGGTCGCGGCCTGAAGCACGTGACCCAGGATGACCTCGTCCACCTCTTGCGGCTTCACGCCCGCGCGTTCGACGGCGGCCTTGATGGCGATCGCGCCCAGGTCGGCGGCGCTGAGACCGGACAGGGCGCCCAAGAATGAGCCGACAGGCGTGCGGGCGGCGGAAACGATGACGACGTCGGTCATGAGAAGCTCCGGGAGAAAGGCCTCAGATAGCGCGACGCGCGGCAGGCCGGAAATCAGCACCGGGTGAATACGCTCCGCGCCCGCCGCCCGCAAATCCGCCTGTTGCCGAATCGTCGCACCGGCCCGCGAACAACGCCGAATATCGTCCGTGTTCAGCGGATAGTCATCCAGCTTGCCTACATGTTTACGGGAACGATCACGCGCCTTCCGGTTTGGAGAAACCATGCTGAACGCGATGAAGAAGCTGTCCGCCCGGGTCTGTGTCGCCGACGCCCTGGACATGATCGAGCACTATACGTCTCGCGCCGAGCGGCTGGCCGACCTATGGGTGCATCTGATCGGCTTGGTTCTGGCCGGGATCGGCGGGATCGTGCTGGCGGTGCTGGCCGTGGTTTACGGCGGGATCGGCACGGCGGTGTCGACGGCGGTCTATGCATTGTGCCTGATCGCCATGCTGTCGGCCTCGACCGTGTACAATCTGACCCGGCCGTCGCCGGTGCGTCCGGTGCTGCGGCGGCTGGACGAGGCGGCCATCTTCCTGATGATCGCGGGCAGCTACACCCCTTTCACGACCCAGCGGTTCGAGGGTTGGTGGGCCATCGGCTTCACCCTGCTGGTCTGGGCCATCGCCCTGGGCGGCGTGGGGGCCAAGCTGGTGGCGCCGCGCATCTCGGACGGGTTCTGGAGCGCGATCTACGCCCTGTTCGGCTGGCTGGCGGTGATCGCCCTGAAGCCGATGCTGGACACGGTGCACCCCATCGCCCTGACCCTGCTGGTCGCGGGCGGGCTGATCTATACGGCGGGCGTCTTCGTCTTCATCAGCCCCAGGGTGAAGTTCCGGCGCGCCATTTGGCACGGTTTCGTCGTGACCGGAGCGGGCGTCCACTGGGCGGCGGTGCTGGTCGGCGTGGTGCTGGCGCCGGCGGCGGCCTGAAGAACGGCTGGCGCATCGGGCCGTGCTGCGGGATAAGGGCCGGGTCGCAACAGAACGAGCATGGGCGTGGCTGACAGGAAATCCGAAGGCGGCAAGACCGGCGACGGCGTCGTGATCATCAAGAAATACGCCAACCGGCGGCTCTACAACACGGCCACCAGCGCCTACGTCACCCTGGACGATCTGGCGGGCATGGTCCGCGAGGGGGTCGAGTTCCAGGTCTTCGACGCCAAGACCAATGAGGACCTGACCCGCCAGATCCTGACTCAGATCATCTTCGAGGAGGAAAGCCGGGGCGAAGCCCTGTTGCCGGTGCAGTTCCTGCGTCAGTTGATCGGCTTCTACGGCAATCCGGTGCAGGGGGTCCTGCCCAGCTATCTCGAAATGTCGCTGGAGAATTTCACCCGCCAGCAGGAACAGTTCCGCGGCCAGATGACCAAGGTGCTGGGCGCCACGCCCGGCGCCGGGATCATGGATGAGGCGATCAAGCGCAACATGGCCATGTTTGAACAGGCCATGCGCATGTGGCCCGGCATGACCCCGGCCCAACGCGCGGGCGAAGCGCCCCATGGCGCGTCCCAGACCGCACCCCAGAGCACGCCCAAGGCCTCGGACCCGCTGGACGAGATGCGCCGCCAGATGGATGAGATGCGCGCCCAGATCGACCGCCTCGCCGGGAAGGGCTGAGGGACCGGATGGACCAGGACGAACAGCGCAAGGGTGAACGCCGCCTGGTCCAGCGCCGGGGAAACAGCCGCGACCTGGTTCCGCTGGACGCCCCGGCCGAAGGCGCCGCCCGCCCGGCAAGCCCTGCCGCCCCCAAGCCGTCCGCCGACCCGGCCTTTTCGGTCCAACTGATGGGCCAGGATGGACAGAAGCGCGGCCTGAAGGGCGGGGCGCCGGTGCTGGACGCGGCCCGCTCGACCTATCTGGGCCGGGAATATTCGGGCGCGAAAGAGCGGCGCCCGCCCGCCGGAAAGACCACCAAGACCGAGATCTGACGCCGACGCCGTGACCGGCACGGGGCTTGCTGGAGCGAGGGAAGACCGTCGCTTCCCGGAACGCTCATGCCCCAGTTTCTCTCGCTCGCCGCCCGTGTCTTCGACGTCACCGTCGTGGCCCTGATCTTCACGGCGTTTTCCTGATCGCTTCATTCTCCCTCGCCGAGGTTGAGCCAAGACCTCGACGTCATGTCGGCTGCGTCATGACGTCAGTGACTTTCTGTCGTCAAATCTGATACGAGGCGGTGATGACGTTCGGCATGGCGAAAATTCGGTGGGTGACGGCGCTCTTTGCGCTGCTCGTCGCCATGTTCGCCCTGGCGCCCATCGCCGAGGCCGCCGAGTGCGGCGTCGAGCCGCCTTCGGCGCATCAGATGATCACCAGCGATCAGGATCATGAGCCGGACCCACAGCCGGTCCACGGCGCCTGCTCGCATGGTCATTGTCATAGTGCGGGATCGGCGGCGACGTCCGATCCCTCGCTGCGGGCGCCGTGTCTGACGGCGAACGCCGTGCTCGCCCCGCCGATGGACGACATGCGCGTCGCGCATGCGCCTGACGGCCTGGAGCGCCCTCCCAGAGCCTGACGCGACGTTCGCGCCGAATGACGGCGCACGCTCTCGTCACACCTCTGGAAAGATGAACCATGACATCCCTACATCGCCGTCGGCCGCGGTTCGCGGTCGGTTGCGCGTGGGCCGCGTTCGCGGTCCTGATCGCCGGTCCCGCGTGGGCCGATCCCGCTCCCGCGTTCGAGACCCTGCTCGACCGCATCGGATTGACCCCGTCCGCCGTTGAGGCCGAAGCCCTGCTCGACGCCGCCGAAGCGCGGGTGCGGCAAGCCGCCGTCCGGCCGAATCCCACGCTGGGACTGGAGGCGGAGAACGCCTTTGGCCGAGGTTCCTTCAGGGGCTACGCCAATGCCGAGACGACCCTGTCGTTCAGCCAAGACCTGGAATTGTGGGGCCGTCGATCGGCGCGTGTCGGCGCGGCGCGCGCCGATGCGGGCACGGCGGCGCTTCGCCGCGACCAGGCCGCGGTCGAGGCGGCCGCGAGACTGGCCCTGGCCTATGCCGAGGCGGAGGCCGCCGAGCGTCGCGCCGACCTCGCCGCCGAGGCCCTGACCGTCATCATCGCCGACACGCGCGCCGCCCTGGCGCTCGTCGAGGAGGGCCGCGAACCCCTGCTGCGCGGCATTCAGGGCGAAAGCGAAGCGGCCGCCGCCAAGGCGAGCCTCGATGAAGCCGAGGCGGAGCGGGACGCGGCCTTCGCGCGGCTGACCGCCATCGCCATGCTGTCGACGCCCGTGACCTCGATCGAAACGAGTCTGATCGACCGCACGCCTTCGACGACCGTCGGCGCGTCCGTGTCGCCCCAGGTCCGGGTGGCCGAGGCGGAACGGTCGGCGGCCGAGACGCGGATCGCCGTCGAACGCGTTCGCGCGACGCCCGATGTGACGGCGTCCGTGGGCGTGCGTCGTTTCGAGGAGAAGAATGAGACGGCCTTGATCTTCGGTCTCAGCCTGCCGCTGCCGCTGTTCGACAGGAACCGGGGAAACATCGAGGCGGCCCAGGCCGACTTCCGTGCGGCCGACGCCCGACTGGTCAGCGCGCGGCAGGACGCCGAGGCGGATCGCAATGCGGCCCAGGCCAGGCTTCGCGCCTCGGCCAGCCGGGTATCCGCGGCGGACGCCGGGGTGACCGCCGGCGAGGAGGCCTATCGGCTTTCGCGCATCGGATTTGAGGCCGGCCGCATCTCGCAGCTCGAACTGCGGTCCTCACGCACCGCCCTCATCACCGCCCGCAACGGCGCCGTGGACGCCCGTCTGGCGCGTGTCCGGGCCGAGATCGACCTCGCGCGCCTGCAAGGCCGCCTTCCCTTTGGAACCGCTCAATGAACCGCTTTCCTAAAATCAATCGACCCTGGCTCATGGCCGGGGCCGCCGTCATCGTGCTGGCCGCTGGCGGTGCGATCTACGCCGTCACCCGGCCCTCGCCGCCGCCGCCCGCCGCCGAAGCCGAAGCCGGCCATGCCGAGGAGGCGAGCGCCGAGGGCGAGGTCGTTCTCACCGACGCCCAGATCGAGGCTGCGGGGATCGGCGTGGTTCCCGTCACGGCCGGAGGCGGCGGCGAGACCCGCCTGTCGGGTCGCGTCGAGCCGATGGTCGACGCCCGCGCCGCGGTCGCCGCTACGGTGAGCGGACGGGTCGAACGCGTCCTGGTCGCCACGGGGCATTCGGTTGGCGCCGGACAGGCGCTCGCCGTTCTGGTCAGCGGCGACGCCGCCAGCCTGCGCGCCGACGCCGACGCCGCCCAGGCCAACGCCGTGGCCGCCCAGCAAGCCCACGCCCGCGAGGAAAGCCTCGCCGATCAGGGGGTGGTCGCCCGTCGCGACGCGGAGATCGCCCATGCCCAAGCCCTCGGCGCCGAAGCCGCCGCGCGCGCTGCGCGCGCGCGCGCCGCGGCCGCGGGCGCGCCCAACGCCGCCGGCCGGGTCAATGTCACAAGCCCGATCTCCGGGGTCGTGACCACCGTGCGGGTCGGGCCGGGCGGCTTCGCCGCCCAGGGCGAGGTGATCGCCGAGGTCACCAATCCGGCCCGGGTCGAGATCGTGTTCAACGCGCCGCCGGCCTTGGCCGCGCAGGTGCGCACCGGCTCGTCGATCCGCGTCCAGGGTTCGGCCGGAGAGTTCGAGGCGCGAGTGACCGGCGTCGCCGCCGGGGCGGGCGCGCAAAGCGGAGCGACCATTATCCGGGCGCATCCGATCGGGACCGTGCTTCCGCCGGCGGGGTCCGCCGTCACGGGGGCGGTGGTCACCGGCGAGGCGGCCGGCGGCATGACCGTGCCGTCCGAAGCCGTCCAGACCGTCGAGAACGCCGCCGTGGTCTTCGTGCGCACGCCCACGGGCTTTCGCATGACGCCCGTCCTGGCGGGGCGTTCGGCCAGCGGCCGCACTGAGATCCTGCGGGGCCTGTCGGCGACCGACCGCGTCGCGGGGGCGAACGCCTTCCTGCTCAAGGCCGAAATGGCCAAGGGCGAAGCCGAGCACGGTCACTGATCATGTTCAAAGCCCTGATAGAAATCTCCGTCCGCTTTCGATGGTTCGTGGTCCTGGTCACGGCGCTTGTCGCCGCCCTGGGGCTGTTGGAGCTGACGAAGCTTCCGATCGACGCCGTGCCGGACATCACCAATCGGCAGGTCCAGATCACCACCGTCGCTCCGGCGCTCGCGCCCGAGCAGATCGAAAGACAGGTCACCTATCCGCTTGAGACCGCCATGGCGGGCATCCCCGGTCTGACCTCGACCCGATCCCTGAGCCGCAACGGCTTCAGCCAGATCACCGTCATCTTCACTGATCAGACCGACATCTATTTCGCCCGTCAGCAGGTCGCCGAGCGCATGGCCCAGGCGCGCGAGAACCTGCCGGAAGGCGTCGAGCCGAGCCTGGCGCCCATCACGACGGGACTGGGCGAAGTCCTGATGTGGACGGTCGACTATAAGCCGTTCAAAGCCGCCAACATCGCCAAGCCCGGACAGGCCGGATGGCAGGCGGGCGGCGGCTATCTGACGCCCGAGGGCGATCTCCTGACGACGCCTCAGGCGCGTGCGACCTATCTGCGCACCGTCCAGGACTGGATCGTCGCGCCGCAGATGCGCACGGCGCCGGGTCTCGCGGGCGTCGACACGGTCGGCGGCTATGTGAAGGAGTATGCGGTCAGGCCGGACGCGGCGCGGATGTCGTCCTACGGTCTCAGCCTGAACGACCTGATCCAGGCCCTGGATCGCGCCAACACCCAGGCCGGGGCCGGCTATGTCCAACGGGCGGGTGAGGCGTTGACGGTTCGCACCGACGCCCTGGCCTCGACCATCGAGGACCTGGCCCAGGCGCCCGTGGTCAATCGCGGCAATCTGGTCGTTCGTGTCGCGGACGTCGCGACCGTGGAGATCGGCCAGGCGCCGCGTCTCGGCGGCGCCAGTCGCGACGGGCACGAGGCCGTGCTCGGCACCGCCCTGATGATCGCGGGCGGCAACAGCCGCACGGTGGCGCAGGCGGCGGGCGAACGTCTCGACGCCATCCGCTCGACCTTGCCGCCCGGCATAGAGGCCGTGACGGTTCTGGATCGCAGCGCCCTGGTCAACTCGACCATCGCGACCGTGGCCCGCAACCTGACCGAAGGCGCCCTGCTGGTGATCGTCGTCCTGTTCCTGTTGCTCGGGAACATCCGCGCCGCCTCCATCACGGCCCTGATGATCCCGCTCAGCTTCCTGTTCGCGGTCATCGGCATGAACCGCTTCGGCATCAGCGGAAACCTAATGAGCCTGGGCGCCCTCGATTTCGGCCTGATGGTCGACGGCGGCGTCGTGGTCATCGAGAACACCCTGCTGTTGCTGACGCAGAGGCGGGCGGCCCTGGGCCGAATGCTGACGCGGCGCGAGCGTCTGGACGTGGCGATCCTGTCGGCCCGCCAGATGGTCAAGCCGGCGGCCTTCGGCCAGTTGATCATCCTGTTGGTCTTCACCCCCCTGCTGATGTTGGAGGGGGTCGAAGGCAAGACCTTCGTGCCCATGGGCGCGACGGTCATGCTGGCCCTGGTCGGCGCCTTCATCTTCTCCTTCACCTTCGTCCCGGCGATGACGGCGTTGCTGGTGCGTGATCCCAAGACCGTCCACCTCGACAAGGACGGTCACGCCGAGGAGCATGAGACCTTCATCCTGCGCTTCGCCCGTCGCTGGATCGAGCCGGCGATCCGCGCGGCCGTCGGCCACGCGCGCATCGTCATCCTGTCGGTCGTCGGCGCCCTCGTCGTCGGCGGCGCCGCCTTCTCGACCCTGGGCCGGGAGTTCATCCCGACCCTCGACGAGGGCGACATCGCCATGCAGGCCCTGCGCGTGCCCTCCGCCTCGCTGGAGCAATCGCTGGCGATGCAGATGGCGCTCGAACGGGCCATCAAGGCGCAGCCCGAGGTCGAGACCATGTTCTCGCGCACGGGCACGGCCGAGGCCGCCGTCGACCCCATGCCGCCGAACATCTCCGACAGCGTCATCGTGTTGAAGGACAGGAAGGACTGGCCCGACCCCAACCTCGAAAAGGAGGAACTGCTCGAACGCATCGAAACGGTCGCCAGTCGTCAGATCGGCAACAATTTCGAGTTCAGCCAGCCGATCGAGCTGCGGTTCAACGAACTGATCTCGGGGGTCCGCACCGACCTCGCCGTCCTGGTCTATGGCGACGACTTCGACACCTTGCAGAGGGTGGCGGATCAGGTCGCCGGGGCCTTGCGCGAAACGACCGGCTCGGCCGATGTCCGCGTCGAGCAGGCGTCGGGCCTGCCGACCCTGACCGTCACGGTCGACCGGTTCGCGGCGGCCAATTACGGCCTGTCCGCCGCCGACATCTCGGAAACGGTCTCGGCCGCCATCGGCGGCGCCGAGGCCGGACGCATCTTCGAGGGTGATCGTCGGTTCGATGTCGTCGTCCGTCTGCCGGACGAGACCCGTAACGATCCGGCGAGCCTCGCGGCCTTGCCGATCGTCTCGCCCTCGGGGGTGATCGTGCCCCTGTCCTCGGTCGCGCGCATTCAGATCGCCGAGGGACCGAACCAGATCAGCCGCAATGACGGAAGCCGGCGCATGGTCGTCCAGGCCAACGTCCGGGGCCGTGACCTGGGCGGCTTCGTCACGGATGCGCAAGGCAGGGTCGGCGAGATCACCCTGCCGCCGGGCGTGCGCCTGGACTGGGGCGGACAGTTCGAGAACCTGAAGCGGGCCGAACAACGCCTGGGCCTGGTCATCCCGATCGTCTTCGTCCTGATCGGCGTCCTGCTGTTCATGGCGCTCGGCTCCTTCGCCGAGGCCGGTCTGGTGTTCGCCTGCGTGCCTTTGGCCCTGGTCGGGGGCGTTCTCGCCCTCGTGCTTCGCGGGATGCCGTTCTCGGTCTCGGCGGCGGTCGGCTTCATCGCCGTCTCCGGCGTCGCCACCCTGAACGGCCTGGTGCTGATGCAGGCCATCCGCGAGCGGCTGGCCGCCGGTCTGGCGCCACGCGAAGCGGCGATCGAAGGCGCCTTCAGTCGGCTTCGCGCCGTGCTGACCACGGCGCTGGTCGCCATCGTGGGCTTTATTCCGATGGCCTTGGCCCACGGCGCCGGTGCGGAGGTGCAAAAGCCCCTCGCCACCGTCGTGATCGGCGGTCTGTTGACCGCGACGGCCCTGACCCTGCTGGTCCTGCCGACCTTCGCGGCCAAGGCCGTCAAGCACAGGTCGTCGGAAGGCATGGACGACTGACGACAACGAGGCCCGAGTCCGAGACTCGGGCCTCATCATTTCCAGAGGACGCCATGTCTGCCCATTCCCACGCCGAAGGCGACAAACATGACCACGCCGCCGGGGCGAACGCCCGGCAACTGACCATCGCCCTGGTGCTGACCGGCGCGTTCCTGGCCGTTGAGGTCGCGGGCGGCCTCTATTTCAACAGCCTGGCGCTGCTGTCCGACGCCGCCCATATGTTCACCGACACGGCGGCCCTGGCGCTGGCGCTGACGGCCATTCACATCGGCAAGAAGGCCGCCGACGACAGGCGCACCTTCGGCTATCGCCGCTTTGAAATCCTGGCCGCCGCCTGCAACGCCGTGCTGCTGTTCCTCGTCGCCGGCTATGTTCTCTACGAGGGGATCAAACGCATTTTTGAACCCGAGCCGGTCGGGTCCATCGGAATGCTGGCGGTGGCGGCCGTCGGCCTGATCGTCAATCTCATCGCGATGCGGGTGCTGGCCGGCCGCAAGGACGCCAGCCTGAACGTCAAGGGCGCCTATCTGGAGGTCTGGGCCGACATGCTCGGCTCGCTCGGCGTCATCGTCGCCGCCATGGTCATAACCCTGACGGGCTGGCGCTGGGTGGATCCTATCGTCGCCATCGCGATCGGCCTGTGGGTCCTGCCCCGCACCTGGGTGCTGCTGCGCGACGCGACCCATATTCTGTTGGAAGGCGCGCCGCGCGGTCTGGTCCTGGCCGAGGTCAGGGCCGCCATCCTCTCCGTGCCGGGCGTCGCCGACCTGCATGACCTGCATGTGTGGATTTCAGGCGCCGACCAGTCGAGCGGCACGGTCCACCTGGTGCTGACGGACGGCGCGGATGCGGACCATGTCCGGCGTGAGACGGCGACGATGCTCGAAACCCGCTTCGGGCTTCACCACACCACGATCCAGACCGAAGTCACGTCGTGTGACGACCCCTCCGAACTGCATGCCTAGGCGGCCGGCCGGAGCGGCGCGATCGAGGTTCCGCCCGCCTCGTCGCCCGCCCGCCTTGCCACGCGGAGTCGTTTCAGCCGTCCTCGCCCAGAGGGGTCAGGCTCCGCCGAAATCCAGGTCTTTGCGGGCCGAGATGATCGTCACGATGAACCCGGCCAGGACGTCCAGCATGACCATGGTCACGATCAGGAAGAAGGTCGAGGTGGCGAAGCCGCGCACCAGCAGGAACTCGACCAGGCAGACCACAAACAGGATCATCGACAGGGCGTGATTGACGATCGCCACCTTCTGACTCGACGTCGATTTCAACAGTTCAAAGAACAGCAGGATCAGCGATAGGAACAGGATCAGGTCGCCCGATCCGACGTTCCAACTGGCGCCCGAAGCCATGGGCAGCGAGAACATCGGCTCGCGCAGGGCGGCGTCGGCCGCCACCACGCCGGCCCCGGACAGGCCGTTGGTCAGCACCACGATGTTGTAGAGCACCACCGGAATCAGCAGCAGCGGCAGGGCGATCAGCATGGGTCGATCCTTCGCGACACGCGGCGTCGGAACAGCCGCGCTTGTTAACCCTGAATACCCCCGTTCGCGCCCTGCCGCTACGTCCGCTCGCGCTCCAGGCGAATTGGCCGAGGCGGCCGCCGGGCCGCGGCTCAGAACTCGTTGATCGATCCCGGCTGACGCGACCGGGACTTCAGCCACATCACGCCCATCAGGTCCGAGAACGACGCCGTCAGCCGACCCCAGTTGGTGTATTTCGAGCGGCCCGTCTCGCGGTGGCGGTGATCGACGTCGAGATAGCGGTTCTCATAGCCCTCGCGGATCGTCAGGGCCGGCAGATAGCGGTGCACGTGATCGAAATAGGGCAGGCGCAGAAAGACGTCGCGGCGAAAGGCCTTCAGCCCGCAGCCGGTGTCGTCGGCGTCGTCCTTCAGCAGCCGCTTGCGGATGCGATTGGCCCAGCGCGAGGCCCAGCGCTTGGCCTCGCTGTCCTGGCGCTTGGCGCGGCGGCCGCCGACCAGGGCGACGTTCGGCGGGGCGGCGATCAGGGCGTCGGCCAGTTTCGGCGCGTCGGCGGGCGGGTTCTGGCCGTCCCCGTCCAGCGTGACCACGACGGCTCCGCGCGCCGCCAGCACGCCGGTGCGCACGGCCCGGCTCTGGCCCGCATTGGTCGAATGGCCGAGCACCCGCAGGGTCGGCAGCTCGCCCATCAGGGCGCGCAGCTCGGCCAGGGTCGCATCCTTGGAGGCGTCGTCGACGAAGATCATCTCGTACGATCGTCCGGCGAAGGCGGCGGCGATTTCTCGTGCCAGGGGACCTGCGGCGCCGGCTTCGTCATGCACGGGGACGACGACGGAGATGTCGGGGATGTCTTCCATGCGCCGATCTCTAGCAGCGGCTGACGCCCGGGAAAACGCCGTGGTAGGAAGACCGGATGAACCGACCTGATCTCGACCGGCATATCCAAGGCTGGCGCGGCCCCGTGATGGCGGCGCTGGTGGCCCTGATCGCGGGTCTGCCGGGTCTGTTGCTGATGCCGCCGCTGGACCGCGACGAGAGCCGATTCGCCCAGGCCACCGCCCAAATGCTGGAGAGCGGCGACTTCGTCGACATCCGCTTCCAGGACGAACCGCGCTGGAAGAAGCCGGTCGGCATCTATTGGCTGCAGGCGGCGGCGGTTTCGGCGACCTCCAAGGTCGAGAACCGCGACATCGCGCCCTACCGCATCCCCTCGCTTCTGGCGGCCATGATCGCGGCGGCGGCCTGCGCCTGGGTGGGCGCGGCCCTGTTCGGGGCGCGGGCGGGCTTTCTGGCGGGCGCCATATTGGGCGGCTGTTTCCTGCTGTCGACCGAGGCCGGGATCGCCAAGACCGACGCCGCCCTGTGCGCCGCGACCACCGTCGCCATGGCCGCCCTGGCGCGTCTCTATATGGCCGCCCGCGCGGGCGAGAAGGGCGCGCGGCCGCACAAGCTGATGTTCTGGAGCGCGCTGGGCGTCTCGGTCCTGATCAAGGGACCGATCGGGGTGCTGGTCGCGGCCCTGACGATGATCGCCCTGTCGCTGTGGGACCGGGACTGGAAGTGGATCAAGGGGCTGGGTTGGGGCTGGGGCCTGCCGCTTCTGGCCCTGATCGTCGGGCCGTGGGCCATCGCCATCACCATCGCCACCGACGGCGGCTTCTGGCGCGAGGCGATCATGGGCGATCTGGCGCCCAAGGTGGCGGGCGGCCATGAAAGCCATGGCGCACCGCCGGGATACTATCTGCTGGCCGCGCCCCTGCTGTTCTTCCCGGCGGCCCTGATGCTGCCCGCCGCCCTGTCCGGGGCGTGGAGCCGGCGGGCCGAACCGGCGATCCGTTTCCTGATCTGCTGGCTGGTTCCGGCCTGGCTGATGTTCGAGCTGACGCCGACCAAGCTGATCCACTACACCCTGCCGACCTTCGGGGCGCTGGCCCTGCTGGCCGCCGCTGCCCTGACCCAGCCGATCGGCGCGGTTTCACGGCGCGCGGGCGCGCTCTTGGGCCTGTTCGCGGCGGGTCTGATCTGTCTGATCGTGCTGTACGGCCTGACCCATTTCGGCACCTCGACGGCCCAGACCTGGGCGGCGATCACCATGTTGGGCGCGGTCGGCGCGGCCTTGTTCGGCGGTTTCCTGCTGCTGAACCGAGCGGCCGTCACGGCGGTGCTGTTCGCCCTGGCCTTCGGCGTCGTCTCGCATGCGGCCCTGGCCGGAACCATACGTCAGTTGCGGCCCCTGTCGGTCTCGGTCCAGTTGGAGAAGGTCCTGCGCGCCGCCGAGCTGCACCCGGACCAGGGCCGCACGCCGGGACCGGTGGCGATCACCCGTTTCCATGAACCCAGCTTCGTCTTCCTGACCGGAACCACGACCCAGTTGACCGACGCCGCGGGCGCCGCCCAGGCTCTGGCCGAAGGCCGTCCCGCCGTCGTCGAGGGCGCGGACGACGCGGCCTTCCGCCTGGCCGCCGCCGCGCGCGGCGTGACCGGCCGCGCCGTGGGCGAGGTGCGGGGTCACAACTATTCAACCGGCGACGACGTCGATCTGACCGTCTACGCCCCGCCCGGAGCCGACCGATGAAGCCGTTCATCGAAATCGTCGAGGTCGGTCCCCGCGACGGCCTTCAGAACGAGAAGGTCGTGCTGGAGCCGGCCGTCCGCGCCGATCTGGTGCGGCGGCTGGAGACGGCGGGCGCGCGCCGCATCGAGGCGGTCAGCTTCGTCCATCCCAAATACGTGCCCCAGATGGCCGGCGCCGAAGAGGTGATGGCCGAGCTGCCGCCCGCCCAGGGCCGCAGCCGCATCGGCCTGGTCCTGAACGGCAAGGGCTATGACCGCGCCCTGGGCACGGCGTTGGACGAGGTCAATATGGCCCTGAGCGTCACCGACGGCTTCGGTCTGAAGAACCAGGGCCTGACGGTCGACCAGCAGGTCGACATGCTGGCCGCCGTCATCGCCGGGCGGGCCAACGCCGGAGCCGAGTCCGGCGCCGCGCCGAAACTGTCGGCCACCCTGTCGTGCGTCTGGGGCTGCCCGTTCGACGGCGAGGTCGGCGTGGAGCAGGTGTCCGACCTGGTCGGCCGGATTGCGGCCTTGGGCGTGCGCGAGATCGCCCTGGCCGACACCATCGGCGCCGGGGACCCCTGGGCGGTGACCCGCAAGGTCGAGGCGGCGCGGAAGGCCGCGCCCGACGCCGCGCTGCGCCTGCATTTCCACGACACCCGCAACACCGGCCTGGCCAACGCCCATGCCGGGATCGAGGCGGGCGTCACCGTTCTGGACGCCTCGGTCGGCGGCATCGGCGGCTGCCCCTTCGCGCCCGGCGCCACGGGAAACATCGCCACCGAGGATCTGGTCTATATGCTGGAGCGTGCGGGTTTCGAGACCGGCTATGATCTCGACGCCCTGATCGGAACGGCCCGCTGGATCGGCGAAAAGATCGGCCGCCCCGCGCCGAGCGCCCTCAGCCGGGCGGGCGGCTGGCCGAAACGTCTGAACGCCTGACCCCAGTTCAGGCCGTCTTGCGCGTTGCCAGACGGCGCTCGATGTCCTCGCGACGCCACAGGACGAAATAATGGTCGCCGTAAATCGGCGTGGGCAGCGAGAAGGGAGCCGCCTCCAGGTCGAGATGGCGCGAGGCGTGCGATTGGCTCCGATCCAGTTCGACGTTCTCGAAGCCCTTATTGGTGGTCAGCAGCAGGTATTTCGGCTTCGAGGCGACGATATTCTCGAGCGCCGCCCAGACGTCGCCCAAAGCGAGATGATTGAACATGTCTTTGGAGAAGACGAGGTCGGCCCGGGCCGGGGACTTCTGGGTGATGTCCAGAACCTCGAACCGGCGACCGGGGAATTTTGCGCGGTTCTCGGCGACCAGAGCGGGCACCACGTCATAGCCGACGTAGGCTACCTCGGGATGGGCGTCGAGGTACAGCGGCATCCAGTTGAAGTCGCCGCAAGGGATGTCGGCGATTGAGCGAATGCCCAGTTCGTCGGTGAAGCGGTTCAACAACTCCATGGCGTGGCGAACCTGCCCGGACTCGCGTTCGGACCCCAGGCCGGACACCGACTCTTCAGACTGCCACAGCCGTTGCTCGTAGACCTCAGTGAAACGCGCGCCGAGATCGACGCCGTCGCGCGTCTTGTCGCCGAACAACAGCGAAGCCAGCCGATCCCACATCACTCGATCTCCTCTGACTCGCTGTGACCGGCGCGTCTCTAACATCCGGGATCGGGCCGGAGAAGTGCGCTCTAGACCAATCTTCGTCCGGCGCTATGGAGCGATGTAGGCGCCCGTCGCCGCGACCCGGACGCCGGTGGTCTGCGGGTAGTAGGCGAAGACGATGTCGGCCGCATTGGCGTGGCGCACAAAGGTGCTTTGGAAGACCCGGGGCTGATCCGTGAGGTTCGCCGTGATCGCCGTCTGGGCGATAATCGTCGCCGAACTGTCCCGTTGCATGATGACGATGTTCACTGCGCCCGTCGCGGACGACGGGTTCACCGTCCAGAGCATGGCACCGAACTTGTAGGTTGTTCCTGCTCCCGGAGGCGCCGGAATGACCTGATAATAGTCGCCTGCCGGGAACGCCGAGATTTCCATTGTTCGGACGCAATTCCCACCGCTCTCATAGGGCTGTGACGCGGCGGTTCCAGAATAATAGCCGAGCGTTATCGGTGCGGGGGAGTTGAACACTGCCCAGCCCGTATCCGTGCAGGTGCCTTTCGGTGCCCCCGAGTACGGCCCGCCGATGTGAGTGTTCTGGAGATAGTTGGTCGATGTGTAGAGCGGATCGACCGGCCACCTGAGGACAAGTGGATCTGAAGACGATGCGCCATCAGGATCCCATGCGCCGCCGGAAGGCTGGATCAGGGTCGTCCAGTTTCTGCAGTCATTGAGGTAGTAGGTCGCTCCCCGCATGCTGACCGTGTGGCTCATGCCCGGGCAACGCGAGAGCAGGGACGTCGCCAGGGCGGACCCCGGCGCCGTTTGTCTCCACGACTCCCAGCGAGTGAAGCCGTATTCCTGCGTGAAGAAGCTGATCTCCAGGTCACCGAATGCACCATTGTTGTAAACCCAATGGTAGCTGGCCAAGGTGTCCAGAGTGCGATTCTTGGTCGGATCGGACGTCGAAACAACATAGGTGTAGGTCGAATACCTGTTCCACTCAACTATGCTGCCATTGACCGATATGGATCCGGGACAATCGGGAGCGAATTCGGTATCAGAATAGTCCCATCCATAAGAAAAGGCAGAAGAGGTATTCGGGAACAGGCGCCAGCCTTTGGTCTCGCAACCGGCGGTCCACCAGGGAGCCCAATAGGTTCCGCTGTCGCCCGTCCCCCGGAAGAACACATAGCTGCTGTCTGCCCCCATGATATTATACCCACCTCTCCATGTGTAATGGGGCTGGTTGGGGAACAGAGAATCGATATTGTAATCTTGGGTGAAGAAATAGCTATTTGCTGCTAGCGTTTGACCACTCGTACTCGCAAGAGGAAAACTATCACTTATCTGATAATTTCCCGTATCAATCTTGTGATAAGGCAGGGGCTCGCCCACTTGCAGCTTCCGCCGGCTCGAAGGACATGACACAGGGTCCGCGAAATAGGGCGTATTGCTGCCGTCCACGCAGACCATTTGCACGAGATAGTCGGTCGGGACCTGCGCTCGGGCAGGTCGGGCGTCGGCCCAGACAAACAGTGCAAGGCCGGATGCGACTGTAGCGAACGCTCTCGTGCTCATATTTCCCTCCCGCTTTGAGGGAGGCACGCTAACATTGCATCCTTGAGGGCGTAACCCCTACAGGTTCAACAACGCCGGGTCTCCGCCCTGGGCGGAAATGTTGTTCGAGATGGCTTTTTCGGCCGCGAAGCGGATCAGGCTGTAGGGGCCGCCCGCCTTGGGACCGGTGCCCGACAGGCCCTCGCCGCCAAAGGGCTGGACGCCGACCACCGCGCCGATGATCGAGCGGTTGATGTAGACGTTTCCGGCCGGGACCAGGCGCGTCACCTCCTCGGCGAAGGCCTCGATGCGGCTGTGCACGCCCAGCGTCAGGCCATAGCCGCGCGCGGCCAGCTTGCTCGCGACCGTCTTCAGCTCCTTGGGGTGATAGCGGCAGACGTGCAGGACCGGGCCGAACACCTCGCGCTCCAGATAGTCGGGGGTCGGGATCTCGGCGATGGTCGGGGCGAAGACATGACCCTTGTCCGCCTCGGCGGGCAGGGCGGCGCGGGCGATGATCCTGGCGTCGCCTTCCAGCCGCTTCAGATGCGCGTCCAGCATGGCCTTGGCGTCGGCGTCGATGACCGGGCCGATGTCGGTCGAGGGATCGGCCGGATCGCCCAGCACCTGGGCCGCCAGGGCGCCCTTCAGCCCCTCGATCAGGGCGTCGGCGGAATCGTGCGGCACATAGAGCAGACGCAGGGCCGAGCAGCGCTGCCCGGCCGAGCCGAAGGCCGACAGGATGACATCGTCGATCACCTGTTCGCGCAGGGCCGTGGTGTCCACGAACATGCCGTTCAGCCCGCCCGTCTCGGCGATGAAGGGGATGATGGCGCCCGGCCGCGCGGCCAGGGCGCGGTTGATCGCCGCCGCCGTATCGGTGCCGCCGGTGAAGGCCACGCCGTCGATCAGCGGATGCGAGACCAGGGCCGCGCCCACCGTCTCGCCGCGCCCCGGAACCAGGGCCAGCAGATCCGGGTCCAGACCGGCCTTGTAGAACAGGCGCACCGCCTCGGCGGCGATCAGCGGCGTCTGTTCGGCGGGCTTGGCCAGCACGCCGTTGCCGGCGGCCAGGGCCGCGCAGACCTGGCCGGTGAAGATGGCCAGGGGGAAGTTCCACGGGCTGATGCAGGCGAACACGCCCCGGCCGTGCAGGACCAGTTGGTTGATCTCCCCCACCGGGCCTTCCAGCGTCCTCGGCCCGCCGAAGTCACGCTCGGCCAGCATGGCGTAGTAGCGGCAGAAGTCGGCGGCCTCGCGCACCTCGGCGACGCCGTCGTTCAGCGTCTTGCCGGCCTCGCGGCTGAGCAGGGCGACCAGGCGGTCCAGGTCGGCCTCCAGGGCGTCGGCCATGGCGCGCAGCACCGGCGCGCGGCCCGCGCCGCCCTTGCGGTCCCAGGCGGTCTGGGCGCGGTGGGCGGTCTCGGCGGCGGCGTCCAGGTCGCCCAGGGACGCCTCGGACACATGACCCAGCAGGCGGCCGTCCCACGGACTGCGGACCTCTTGCGCATTTTCACCGGCGCGCAGCTTGCCGCCGATGATGGGACCCGAGGTCAGGGTTTCGGAATCCGCCTTGGACAGGGCGGCGGCGTGGCGCTCGCGGTCGGAGCCTTGCGAATAGTCGCGGCCCAGCGAGTTTTGGCGGTCCATATAGATGTCCTTGGGCGTGGGGATCTTGGCGTGACGGTCGGGGTGCGCCTCGACGGCGGTGATGGGATCGGCGGCGACGGCGGATGCGGGCACCCGCTCGTCCAACAGGGCGTGGACGAACGATGAGTTGGCGCCGTTCTCCAGCAGGCGGCGGACGAGGTAGGGCAACAGGTCCTCATGCCCGCCGACGGGGGCGTAGGCGCGCACCGTGACCGGGCCGAAGGCGTCGCGGGCGGCGTCGTACAGGGCCTCGCCCATGCCGTGCAGGCGCTGGAACTCGATCTTCACGCCCGCGTCCTTGGCCATCTTGTGCACGGCGGCCAGCGAATGGGCGTTGTGGGTGGCGAACTGGGAATACAGATACGGCGCGGCCGCGATCATGGCCTTGGCGCACACCAGATAGTTCAGGTCGGTCGCCGCCTTGGTGGTGAAGACCGGATAGTCGACGCGTCCGCCGATCTGGGCGCGTTTGACCTCGGTGTCCCAATAGGCGCCCTTGACCAGGCGCACCATCAACCGGCGGCCGCTGGTCCTGCCCAGTTCGGCGACGCGGGCGATCACCTCGGGTCCGCGCTTCTGATAGGCTTGGACGGCCAGGCCCAGCCCCTTCCAGTCGCCCAGTTCCGGCTCGCGCGCCAGGGCGTCCAGCAGCTTCAGCGACAGCGCCAGGCGATCCGCCTCTTCGGCGTCCATGGTGAAGTTGATGTCGTGTTTCGCCGCGATCAGGGCGAGGCGCCTTACGCGCGGATAAAGCTCGCTCCAAACACGGGCCTCGTGCGTCGCCTCATAGCGCGGCGACAGGGCCGACAGCTTGACCGAGACGCCGTGGCCGGCCTCGGGGCCCTGGCCCTTGGCGGTCTTGCCCACCGCCTCGATGGCCTCGGCGTAGATGCGCTCATAGCGTTCGGCGTCATGGGCGGTGCGGGCGCCCTCGCCCAACATGTCGAAACTGCACAGCCAGTCCTCGCGGTCGGCGCGTTTCAGAGCCGCGTCGATGGTGCGGCCGACCACGAACTGCTCGCCCATGATCTTGACGGCGGTGGCCACGGCCTGGCGGATCACCGGCTCGCCCAGCCGCCCGGCGATGCGTTTCAGAAAGCCGGGCAGGTCGGTCTTGGCCTGGTCGTCGGCGTCGACCAGCTTGCCCGTCAGCATCAGGCCCCATGTCGAGGCGTTGACGAACAGGCTGTCGGACTGGCCCAGATGGCTGGCCCAGTCGGCCGAGCCGATCTTTTCGGCGATCAGCCGGTCGCGGGTGTCCTCGTCGGGCGTGCGCAGCAGGGCCTCGGCCAGGCACATCAGGGCCAGGCCTTCGCGGGTGCCCAGCGAGAATTCCTGCAGGAAGCTTTCGACCACGCCCTGTTTCTTGACGCTGGCCCGCGCCCGCTCGACCAGGTCGATGGCCTGGTCCAGCACCGCCTTGCGGCCGTTCCCGTCCAGCGGGACGTTGCCGAGCAGGGCGCGCACCACGGCGGTCTCATCGGCGAATTTGCCGTGATCCAACGCGTCCCAGTCCTGGGTGAGGGCGACGGGCGGGGCGACGTATGCGTTCATGGCGCGCCTCTTAGACCCTTCCGCGACGGAACGGGAGAGGTCATCGCCGCTCTCGCCATCGTCACTTTGAAGCGCTAGAGCATCCTGCTGATCAACGGCGAGGTTCTGCGCCCTCCATGCGTATCGTTCTGGCCACCGACGCCTGGGAGCCCCAGGTCAACGGCGTCGTCCGCACCCTGACCAAGACCGTGGGCGAATGCCGCGCCATGGGCCATGAGGTCGAGGTCATCGAACCCAGCCAGTTCAAGACCATTCCCTGCCCGACCTACCCGGAGATCCGCCTGGCCCTGGGCGCGGAGGAAGAGATCCGCGAACGGCTGCGCGCCTTCGAGCCGGAGGCGGTGCATATCGCCACCGAAGGTCCCATCGGCATCGCCACGCGCCGCATCTGCGTGGAATGGAAACTGCCGTTCACGACCAGCTATCACACCAAATTTCCCGAATATGTCTCGGCCCGGTTCCCGATCCCGGTGGGGGTCGGCTACGCCTATATGAAGTGGTTCCACAAGCCGTCGGGCCGGTTGATGGTCGCCACTCCGACCCTGCGCGACGAATTGGTCGAGCACGGCTTCCGCAACGTCTCACCCTGGTCGCGCGGCGTCGACACGGACCAGTTCAACCCCGACCTGCCGCGCATCTATGACGAACTGGGCGGCAAGGACTGGCCCCGGCCCTTCTTCCTGAACGTCGGCCGGGTGGCGGTCGAGAAGAACATCGAGGCCTTCCTGGAGACCGACCTGCCGGGCACCAAGATCGTCGTCGGCGACGGTCCCGCCCGGGCCGAGCTGCAAGAGAAATACCCCGAGGCGAAATTCCTCGGGGCCAAGTTCGGCGATGAGCTGGCGCGCTGTTTCCGCGACGCCGACGTCTTCGTCTTCCCGTCCTGGACCGACACCTTCGGCCTGGTGATCCTGGAGGCCATGGCCACCGGCACGCCGGTCGCCGCCTATCCGGCGCACGGGCCGATCGACATCATTCCGGGATCGAACGCGGGCGCCATCGACGACGATCTGCGCACCGCCTGCCTGAAGGCGCTGGAGATGGATCGCGCCGACGTGCGGGCCTATGCCGAGAAATTCAGTTGGCGCGCCTCGGCCGAACAGTTCGTCGAGAACCTGGAACCCTATCCCGAGGCGGAGGGCGGCAAATTCTGGCGGCGTCTGCGCCGGATCGCACGTCTGCGGCGGCGGGCCGCAGCGTAACATAATTCCCTTCTCCCCTTGGGGGAGAAGGTGGCTCGCGGAGCGAGACGGATGAGGGGTAAGCCTGATCCGTCCCGGATGTCAGTCGACCAGCCCGTCTGACACAGCCCCCGCATCCGAGCGCCTTTGGCGCCCACCTTCTTCCCCGAGGGGAGAAGGGAACTACCTGCGGGTCAGCACCGTCCGCATCAGGCAGGAAAAGACCAGGCGGCCGCCTTCGTCCAACAGGTCGTGCTGGGCGATGACGATGCCCTTTTCGTCGCCGACCGGGTCCTTGCCCATCACCGTCAGCCGACCGCGCAACAGCTCGCCCACGGGCGGATTGCGCATGAAGCGCAGGCCGTCGACGGCCAGCACCTTGGTCTGCGCCCAGCCGGCGGCCTTTTCGGAGGCCAGGCGGCTCCACAGCGCATAGACCATGGCGTCGGGCGCGCCATAGGCCGGGTCCCAACCGGGCGCGAACCGCTCGATGAAGACGTCCAGCGACGCCTGATCGACGGCGCAGGCGCCCAGGGGCACCACCTGGCCGACGCCCAGGTCTTCAAAATGGACGTTCAGGGATTCGCTCATCGACCTTCCCGGATCAGGCGGGTTCTTCCGACACCCGCACCAAGAGCTTGCCGTCGTGATCGCCGGTGAACAAGCGGTTCAGCGAGGTCAGGGCGCCCTCCAGCCCGTCGTCGACATGCGCCTTCCACTTCACCTTGCCCTCGGCCAGCCAGGGACCCATTTCGGCGACCATCTCCTTGGCGCGCGGGGCGTAGTCCAGCACCAGGAAGCCCTGGACGTGCATCCGATGGGTGATCAGCCGGGCGAAGTTGGGCGAAGGCGGCATCCGCGTGGCGTTATAGGCCGAGACCATGCCGCACACGGCCATGCGCGCGCCGATGTTCAGCCGGTTCCAGACGGCGATCATGATGTCGCCGCCCACGTTCTCGAAATTGAGATCGACGCCGTTCGGCGCCAGCCGGTCCAGGGCCGCGCCGACGTCTTCGTTCTTGTAGTCGATGGCGGCGTCGAAGCCGAGTTCGTCGGTCAGCCAGGCGCATTTCTTGGCGCCGCCGGCGATGCCGATGACCCGCGCGCCCCTCTGTTTGGCGACCTGGCCGGCGATGGAGCCGACGGCGCCGGCGGCGGCGGAGATGACCATGGTCTGGCCCGGCGTCGGCTTCAGCACGTCGGTGACGCCGAAATAGGCGGTCATGCCGGTCATGCCCATGACCGACATATTGGCCGTCAGCGGCAGGCCCGGCGCGCGATGCACGCGCGACACCGCCGCCTCATTGACCACGCCGTAGTCGGCCCAGCCCCCGGCGGCCGTCGAGACGATGTCGCCCACGGCCCAGCGGCCCGATTTCGTCTCCTCGACCACGCCCAGGGTCAGGCCGCGCATCACGTCGCCCAGACCCACCGGCGGCAGATAGCCCTCGGAATCGTTCATCCAGGTGCGGTTGGTCGGGTCCAGCGACAGATAGATGGTGCGGATCAACACCTCGCCGTCCTTCAGATCGGGCAGGGGCGAGGCGACCAGCTCCAGATCGCCGTCCTGGATGTCGCCTCGCGGCCGCTGACGCAGCACCCACTGACGGTTCATCCGGCTCATGGCGGCCTCCACAATTGCTTTCGGGCGTTTTCTTTCTGGACGCGCATAGGATCGAAGGCGCGCGGCCGTGTCGAGGGGCGGGCGAAGAAAAAGGGCGGGCCGTGAGACCCGCCCTTGAAGTGGCGTCATCGAGAATGAGGCGCGGAGGCGGCTGACCGGCTGCGGCCGGTCTCAAGTCGGGGGGCGTCGCCGTCTCCGCGAACCCGATAACCGGCGAGGCGGACCAAGGTTCCCGAACCAGGCGAAAAAATCACGGGCCGGAGGCGGGGCGTCACGCGGCCCGTCTGCGCCCCGCCGGGTGGAAGAACAGGGCCTGGCTGATCGCCGCCTTCACCGTTTCCGGCTGGAAGGGCTTGGTGATCAGGAAGGTCGGCTCGGGCCGTTCGCCGGTCAACAGCCGCTCGGGGAAGGCGGTGATGAAGATGACCGGCACGTCGAACCGTTTCAGGATGTCCTTGACCGCGTCGATGCCCGACGACCCGTCGGCCAGTTGGATGTCGGCCAGCACCAGGCCGGGCCGGTCGTGGGCGACGGCGGCGACGGCCTCGTCGTGAGTGGTGGCGGTGGCGACGACCGTGTGGCCCAGTTCACGCACCAGGCTTTCGATGTCGGCCGAGATGATGGCCTCGTCCTCGATGATCAGGACGTCGGTGGCCAGTTCGGCGTCGATGTCGGCCTGGGCGTCGGCGATCAGGCGTTCGACCTCGGTCGGGTCGGCGTCCAGGATCTGGCTCGCCTCGGTGGGGGTGAAGCCCTCCAGCGCCGTCAGCAGGAAGGCCTGGCGCGAGCGCGGGGCGATCCGCATCAACCGCCGCGTAGCCTCGTCGCGAACCTCGCCGCCGCCGGTCTCCTCCAGTTGCGCGCCGGTCGCGGTCCAGATGGAGTGAAAGACGTGATACAGGGCCACGCGCGGCGTCATGTCCGGCGGCAACTGCCGGTCGCCGGCCGCCAGCGCCTCCAGCGCGACGCGGACATAGGCGTCGCCCGACGTCTGATCCCCCGTCAGAGCGCGCGCATAGCGGCGCACATAGGGCAGGTGCGGTGCGAGTCTGGCCAGAAGGCTCATGTGGATCGTCCCCGACGTAAGCGGCCGCGCCCCGCTTGCGCGGAACGTCCTACCGTCAAGCTCAACGCCCCGTCCCCGTCGCGGTTCCCGGCGCCTTAGCAAGCTTGAGCATATTTTTCACCCGATCCAGGAACCGCCGCCTCTTTTTGGCGTTGCAGGCTCGGAGTATGGGCCGAAGGGACAATTCGGGGTGGCGACGTCCGACTGATGGCGAACGAGAGCGAGAGACGGCGCAAGCCGGATGGCGGACCCGCGCTGGAAGAGGCGCGTCTGAGGCAACAGGCCATCGGCGTGAGACTGCGCCACCTCTTCGACGAAGTGGTCAACGAACCGGTGCCCGACGAGTTCCTGGACATCCTGAGACGCGCCGACGAGAAACGCGGTAGCGGCGCATGAGCGAGGGTCCCGCGGCCAAGCCCCCGTCTTCCGACGACGAAGGCTTCAAACGCGAGCTGGTGACGCTGATCCCCCATTTGCGGGCCTTCGCGCGCACCCTGACCGGCGATCCGACCGCTGCCGACGACCTGGCCCAGGACGCCATGATGAAGGCCTGGGACGCCCGCGCCAGCTATCAGATGGGCACCAATATGAAGGCCTGGACCTTCATGATCCTGCGCAACCAGTTCTATTCCGAGAAGCGCCGCTCCTGGCGCCAGTCGCAACTGGATCAAGAGGCCGCCGAACGCACCCTGGTGGCCGTCGACGACCCCGAGGCGCCGGTGGCCCTGGACGAGCTGCGCCAGGCCCTGAAGACCCTGCCGGAAGAACAGCGCGAGGCCCTGATCCTGGTCGGCGCCGGCGGTTTCGCCTATGAAGAGGCGGCCGAGATCTGCGGCTGCGCCGTCGGCACGGTGAAGAGCCGGGTCAGCCGCGCCCGCAAGGCGTTGCTGGCGACGCTGGAGCGCGGAGGCTACGATCGTGACGGCAAGTCGGCGGGCGACGCCATGCGGACCATCCTGGGCGAGGCCGACCGCCTCAGCGGCCGACAGGGCTGAGGCATGATGGGTCTGGGGCGGTCGCTGGGCCGCGGCCTGGCGCGGCCCAGGTTCCAAGGCATTCGTTTCCGGCTCGGCGTGGCCATGGCCTTCGCCCTGCTGCCGGTCATCGCCCTGTCGATCGTCCAGATGCAGACCGGTTTCCGTAAACAGGCCGAAGACCGCGCCCAGTCGCTGCAACTGGCGGCCAGCCGCGCCTCTCTGTCGGCCAAGGCGCGGTTGGACAGCACCGTCGTTCTGCTGGACGCCCTGACGCCCGAGACGCTGGGACCCTATTGCGGGCCGCGCCTGACCGCGCTGGTTCAGCGTCTGGACGGCTACATCGCCCTGTACCGCATGTCCGCCACCGGCGAGATCGTGTGCAGTTCGCGCGCCCCTCTGACGACCACCACGTCCGCCGCCGTCCGCGCGCGCGCCTGGTTCCAGCGCGTGCGGGCCGGAGAGCATTCGGTCATCGCCCGCGCCGCCTCGACCCGGCCCGCCGACGCCCCCGCCGTGATCGTGGCGGTGCGGGCGGAACGGCCCATGGGCCGGTTCGACGGCGTCATGACGGCGTCCATTCCGCTGGAGAGCCTGCAGCCCGACGTGGCCGATCCGGCCCTGCCGGACGGCGCCCAGGCGGCCTTGACCGACGCCCAGGGCAACATCCTGGTCTCGACCGACCCGGCGGCCTTCGCCCTGAAGGACGGGCGGCTGGGCGGCTGGATCGCCCAGGTCCGCGCCGAAAGCGTCGGCGCGGATCTGTTTCAGGCCAGGACCGCCTCGGGCGAGCGCCGGGTGTTCAGCGCCGCCGCCCTGACCGGGCGCGACGTCTATGTGGTGCTGTCGGCGCCGTCGCCGGGCCTGTGGTCGTGGGCGGTGCTGAACCCGATCAGCAATCTGCTGCTGCCCCTGGGCGCCTGGCTGACCGCCTTCGCGGCCGTCATGCTGGTGTCCGAGCGGGTCGTGGTGCGCTGGCTGCATTATCTGGAGCGGATCGCCGCCATCTACGCCAAGGGCCGGTTCACCATCCGACCCGTGCAGGCCGTCCACGCCCCGACCGAGATCCGCGTGCTGGCCGGCACCCTGGACGATCTGGCCGAGACCATCACCACGCGTGACAAGGCCCTGTTGGACGCCCTGACGGAAAAGGACGCGCTGATGCGCGAGATCCATCATCGGGTGAAGAACAATCTGCAGATCATCTCGTCCCTGCTGTCGATGCAGCAGCGCACGCTGCGGGACGCGCCGGCCAAGGCGGCCATCGGCGACACGCGCCAGAGGATCGCGGCCCTGGCCCTGATCTACCGCACCCTCTATCAGAGCGCCGATCTGCGCTATGCCGACGCCCAGGTCTTTCTCAGCGACCTGGTCGGGCAGTTGGTGGCGAGCGAGGCCCTGCGCGGGCCGCTGGTGACCAGCTCGGTCCAGGCCGACAGTCTGATCATCGACCCCGACAAGCTGGCGCCCCTGGCCCTGTGGCTGGTCGAGGCCGTGTCCAACGCCCAGAAGCACGCCTTCGCCGGGCGCGGCGGGCGGTTGCAGGTGCGCTTCACCGTCCAGGGCGAGACCAGCGTGCTGGAGGTCGAGGACGACGGCCCAGGCACCTCGGACGATCAGGCCCAGGGTGTGGGCCGCACCCTGATGGGCGCCTTCGCCAAACAGCTGCGGGGCGAGGCCGAACTGGTTCCCGCGCCGGATGGAGGCACCATCGCGCGCATGGTCTTCGCCACGCCGGAAGCCGTCGCGCCCGCCGATCCGGCCGACGTGATCCGCGCGGAGGCCGGAACCTGAACCGGCCCGCGCCGTTCTGTCTTTGACGTCGCCTCCCCGCGGCTGACAGGAGCCTAACCATGCGCAAGCTGTTCGTTCTCTTCGCCGCCGCCGCCGCCCTGACGACGGCGGCGTGCAATACGATTTCGGGCCTGGGGCGAGACGCTTCGGCGGCCGGGTCCGCCGTCACCGGCGCCGCCGAGAACGCCAAGAACTGACCCTGTTTCGGGCTGGGTGATCGAAGGTCCCGTCGGTTCGTCCGGCGGGGCTTTCGCTTTTTTGAACCGCCGCTAGTCTCCCCGCCCACAGCGCCCGTCAGAGGCGCGGGCGAAATCGCGGGGAGGCGAGATGGCCGAGGCGGAAAAGAAGGCCCAAGACAAGGCTCCAGGCCTGAAGACGGTGGTCGGGGCCTCGGCGGCGGGCACGGCCTTCGAGTGGTACGACTTCTTCATCTTCGGGTCTCTGACGACCATCATCGCCAAGCATTTTTACGCCGACGTGGGCGAGGCGACCTCCTACATCCTGGCCCTGCTGACCTTCGGCGTCGGCTTCGTGGTGCGGCCGCTGGGCGCCCTGGTGTTCGGCTGGTTCGGCGACCGAACGGGACGCAAGACCACCTTTCTGGTGACCATCACCTTGATGGGCCTGGCCACGGTGGCCATCGGCCTCTTGCCCGACTACGGCCAGATCGGCATCGCCGCGCCGATCCTGCTGTTGACCATGCGGGTGCTGCAAGGCTTCGCCTTGGGCGGCGAATACGGCGGGGCGGCCATCTATGTGGCCGAGCACGCCCCGCCCAAGAAGCGCGGCTTCCTGACCGGCTGGATCCAGACCACCGCCGCCTTCGGCCTGATCGGCGCCCTGTCGGTCATCCTGATCACGCGCCAGATCCTGGGCGTCGAGGCCTTCGACGCCTGGGGCTGGCGCATCCCGTTCCTGCTGTCGGCCCTGCTGCTGACCATCTCGCTGTGGATCCGGCTGAAGCTGAACGAAAGCCCGGCCTATCGCCGCATGGAGGAAGAGGGCGGCGAGCGTCGCGCGCCCTATAAGGAGGCCTTCCTGACCTGGAAGAACGGCCGCTTCGTGCTGTTGGCCCTGTTCGGCATCATGATCGCCCAGGGCGCGGTCTGGTACTGCGGCTATTTCTACACCCGCTTCTTCATGGAGCGGGTGCTGAAGGTCGATGTGGCGACGGTGGACCAACTGGTCCTGGCCGTGACCGTGGCCTCGGCGGGCCTGTACGTCTTCTTCGGCTGGTTGTCGGACAAGGTGGGACGCAAGCCGGTCATGCTGTTCGGCATGATCCTGGCCCTGGTCTCCTTCTTCCCCGGTTTTCACGCCTTGACCCGCGCCGCCAATCCGGCCCTGGCCGAGGCGCAGGCCTCGGCGCCCGTCACCGTCGTCGCCGACCCCGCCACCTGCGCGGTCCAGTTCGATCCCGTCGGCAAGACCGCCTTCACCAGCAGTTGCGACATCGCCAAGAGCGTCCTGTCCAACGCTGGGATCGGCTATTCCAACATCGCGGCCGAGCCGGGTTCGCTCGCCCTGGTCCGCATCGGCGGGAGCGAGGTCGCCTCGGTCGAGGGCGCGGGCATGGACCCCGCCGCCCTGAAGGCCGCCCGCGCCGACGTCGAGACCCGCGTCAAGGCCGCCCTGGTCGAGGCGGGCTATCCGGCCAAGGCCGATCCGGCGCGGCTGAATTTCTGGCTGACGTTCGGTATATTGATGATCTTCATCGTCGCGGCCACGGCCCTGTACGGACCCCAGGCGGCGGCCCTGGTCGAGCTGTTCCCGACACGGGTGCGCTATACGGCCATGAGCCTGCCCTACAACATCGGCACCGGCTGGATCGGCGGCCTGCTGCCCGCCGCCAGCTTCGCCCTGGTGGCCTGGTCGGGGAACATCTATTTCGGCCTGTGGTACGCCATCGTCTTCACCGCGGTCGCCGTGGTCGTCAGCCTGATCTGGCTGCCCGAGACCAAGGACCGAGACCTGGACGCCATCGGGACCTGAGCCGGTGAGCGAGGCCGCGCCCGTTCCATCGGCCCAGCGGATCGCCGCCGTCGATGTGGTGCGCGGCCTGGCCCTGTTCGGCGTGCTGCTGATCAATCTGCTGTGGCACGCCGACATCGTCATTCCCGGCCGGGTTCTGGCGCGCCTGCCGACGGCGGACATCGACGCCTGGCTGGGCCCGGTGCTGCGTTGGCTGTGGCAAGGCAAGGCCCAGGCCCTGTTCAGCCTATTGTTCGGCTTCGGCTTCGCGGCGATGATCGACCGGTTGGAACAGCGCGGCGCGCCCGCCGACCGCCTGTATGCGCGACGGCTTTCGGTGCTGCTGGTCGTCGGGTTCGTCCACCTCTTTTTCGTCTGGTTCGGCGACATTCTTCACAACTACGCCCTGGCGGGGTTCGGCCTGTTGCTGCTGCGCCGGGCGCCGACGCGGGTGCTGGTCGGACTGGGGCTGGTTTTGTCGCTGTTCAGTTTTCTGGCGGCCGACCTGTATCTGGCCGGGCGCCCGGCGCTGGATGCGCGTCTGGCCGAGGCGGATCGCTGGGGCCGCGCCGCCCGCTGGGCGATCTGGCAGGGGGGCGACTACGGCCGCTATGTCGCGAACATGATCGAGGCGGTCTGGCGTGAATATCTGAGCGCGCCCCTGTTTCCGGCCCTGACGGCCACGGCCCTGGGGCGTTTCCTGCTGGGTGCGGCGATCTTCCGCGCCGGTTGGCTGGCCGAGCCGGAGCGCGCGCGGCGGTTGGCGCGGCGCGGCCTGGCCTGGCTCTTGCCGGTCGGCCTGATCCTGGCCGGGGTTCATCCCTTGATCGAGGCGGCGGGCTGGCCGGCGACCGACGTCCAGCGCGATGTGATCGGCCTGGTCGATCAGGCAGGCCAACTGGTCCTGGCCCTGGCCTGGGCCGCCGCCGCGGTCTGGCTGGTGCGCGGCGGGTTCGAGAAGGCCCTGGCGGCGGTGGGTCGGATGGCCCTGACCAACTATCTGATGCAGAGCCTGGTCTATCTGTTCGTGCTCTACGGCTTTGGCCTGGGCTGGTTGAAATACGATGGCGCGACCTTCGCCCTGTCGCTTGCGCTGGCGGTGTTCGCCCTCCAGATCGGGTTCAGCCTGTGGTGGCTGGCGCGGTTTCGGTTCGGTCCCGCCGAATGGGTGTGGCGAACCCTGACCTATGGCCGGGCGCCGCCGCTGCGTCCGCGCGTTGAGGATGCGACCGTTTGATCCTGAAGGAGGCTCCGTCATGGCCGATCCCCGCGCTGCCGGATTGAAACTGCTGCGCCAGCACGCCCTGATCGCGGGCGAGGCGGTGACATCGGCCAGGACCCTCGTCGTCGACGACCCGGCCACGGGCGAGACGCTGGGTCACGTCCCCGCCCTCGACCCGGCCGAGGTCGAACGCGCGGTCCAGGCGGCCCATGACGCCTTCGCCGACTGGTCCCGGTCGGACCCGCACCGGCGCGCCGCCTTTCTGCGCGCCTGGGCCGGGCTGATCGACGACAATGTCGAGGGTCTGGCCGCTCTGATGGCGTTGGAGAACGGCAAGCCCTTCGAAGAGGCCAAGGGCGAGGTCGCCTACGCCAACGGCTTCATCAAATGGTTCGCGGGCGAGGCCGAACGCCTGATCGGCGAGACCCAGGACAGCCCCCTGGGCCATGTCATCCTGACCTTCCGCGAGGCGGTGGGTCCGTGCGCCCTGATCACGCCGTGGAATTTCCCGGCCGCCATGCTGACGCGCAAACTGGGTCCCGCCCTCGCTGCCGGCTGCACGGCGGTGGTCAAGCCCGCGTCCCAGACCCCGTTCACGGCCATCGCCCTGGCCGAACTGGCCGATCAGGCGGGCCTGCCCAAGGGCGTGCTGAACGTCGTCACCGGCGACGCGGCGGCCATCGGCGGGGTGCTGACCGCCTCGCCCCTGATCCGCAAGCTCAGCTTCACCGGCTCGACGCCCGTGGGGCGGATGCTGGCCGAACAGTGCGCCCCGACCCTGAAGCGGGTGTCGATGGAGCTGGGCGGCGCGGCCCCCCTGATCGTCTTCGCCGACGCCGACATCGACCTGGCCGTGGCCGAGACGATCAAGGGCAAGTTCAGGAACTCGGGCCAGACCTGCGTCTGTCCCAACCGGGCCTATGTTCAGGCGTCGGTCGCCGAAGCCTATGCCCAGAAGCTGGCCGCCGAGGTGGCGAAAATCCCGGTCGGCCCGGCCTTCGAGCCGGGGGTCAAGGTCGGTCCCCTGATCGAGGACAAGGCGCTCGACAAGGTCGAGGATCACCTGAGGCGCGTCGTCGCCTCGGGCGGACGCGTCCTGACGGGCGGGAAACGGCATGCGCTGGGCGGCCGCTTCTTCCAGCCGACGGTGACCCTGGGCGGCGACGACGCCCTGTTCCGGCGCGAGGAGACCTTCGGTCCCCTGATCCCGGTCTTCCCGTTCGATACGGAGGCCGAGGCGCTGGGCAAGGCCAACGACAGCGACTTCGGCCTGGCCTCCTATGTCTTCACCCGCGACCTGGACCGGGCCATGCGGATGGGGCGCGGCATCGCGGCGGGGATGTGCGGGATCAACACCGGTCTCATCTCCACCCCGGTCGCCCCGTTCGGCGGGGTCAAACAGTCCGGCTATGGCCGCGAAGGCTCGATCCACGGCATCGACGAATATGTGGACGTCAAACAGGTGACGCTGGCGCTGAAATAGGTCCGCCCGTGCATGCAAATGCGCTATGAGCCGCCGCCATGACCCCCGTCGCGCCCTATGCCGTCACCGTGCTGACCATGTTCCCCGAGGCCTTTCCGGGACCGCTGGGCGTGTCGTTGATCGGCACGGCCTGGCGCGAGAGAAACCTGTGGTCGCTGGAAACGGTGGACATTCGGGACTTTTCGACAGATAAGCGCGGCTTCCTGGACGACACCCCCGCGGGTGGCGGTCCTGGAGCCGTGCTGAAAGCAGATGTTGTGGCCCGGGCTGTCGACAGCCTGACGGGTCCCAAACGGCCGCTTTTGTACATGAGCGCCCGGGGAAGGCCCCTGACCCAGGCGCGCGTCAAGGACTGGGCCAAGGCCGACGGAATCGTCGTGTTGTGCGGCCGGTTCGAGGGGGTGGACCAACGGGTGCTCGACGCCCGAGGGTTCCAGGAGGTCGCCGTCGGCGACGCGGTTCTCGCCGGCGGCGAGGCGGCGGCGATGGTGGCGATCGAGGCGTGCGTAAGACTGATCCCCGGAGTGCTCGGCTCAGGCGAAAGCCTGTCGTCCGAGAGTTTCGAGGACGGGCTTCTGGAGCATCCGCAGTACACGCGACCGCGGACGTTCGAGGGGCTTGAGATTCCCGAGGTCCTGCTGTCGGGCGACCATAAAAAGGTCGAACGGTGGCGTCAGGAACAGCGGGAGACGACCACGCGGGAACGGCGTCCAGACCTCTGGGCCGCTCGCCCCGCCAAATGACAGCTAAAGGGCGCTAAAGCCCGAGGAGAATAGATATGAATATCGTTCAGCAGCTCGCTGCCGAAGAAAAAGCCCGCGTCCTGGGCGACCGCAAGATCCCGGAATTCCAGCCCGGCGACACCCTGCGCGTCAACGTCAAGATCAAGGAAGGCGAGCGCGAGCGCGTTCAGGCCTTCGAAGGCGTCTGCATCGCCCGTGACGGCGGCGGCGTGAACGAGACCTTCACGGTCCGCAAGATTTCCTTCGGCGAAGGCGTGGAGCGGAAATTCCCCATCCTGTCGCCGAACATCGAATCCATCGAGGTCAAGCGTCGCGGCGTGGTGCGTCGCGCCAAGCTGTACTACCTGCGCGACCGTCGCGGTAAGTCGGCCCGCATCGCCGAGCGTCAGACCGCCCGCGCGCCCAAGGGCGCCGTGGTGCCGGAAACCGGCAAGGTCGAGACCCCCGGCGACGAGGCCTGATCCCAGGCTTCAGACCCGATCTGAATGACGAGGCCCCGGAGCGATCCGGGGCCTCAGTCGTATTGGACCCCGGTCAGATACAGACCGTCCGACGGCGCCACCGGCCCGCAGGCGGCGCGGTCGCGGGCCTCGAGCGCGGCCTTCAGATCATCGGGCGTCCAGCGGCCCAGACCGACCTGAACCAGGGACCCGGTCATCGACCGCACCTGACGATGCAGGAAGCTGCGCGCGGCGAAATGCAGGTGCGCCTCTTCGCCGACCCGTTCGACACGGGCGACGTCCAGCGTCTTCACCGGGCTGGCCGACTGGCAGCCGGCGTCGCGGAAGGTGGTGAAGTCGTGCTGTCCGACCAGGTGCGCCGCCGCCGCGTTCATCGCCGCGACGTCCAGTTCGCCCTTCACGTGCCAGACCCGCCCCCGATCCAGCGCCGGGCGGCCGGGACGGTTCAGGATGCGGTACAGATAGCGTCGGCCGACGGCGGAGAAGCGCGCGTGCCAGTCGTCGTCCACGACCGCGCAATCCAGGATCGCCGTCGCTTCCTGGATCATGTGGGCGTTCAGAGCGTTCATCACCGTGCGCGCGGGCCAGGCCTTCTCCAGGTCGAAGCTGATCACCTGACCCGTCGCATGGACGCCGGTGTCGGTGCGCCCAGCCGCCGCGATGCGCACGCTCTCGCCGCAGAAGGCGGCGATGGCGGTCTCGATCGCGCCCTGGACGGTCGGCTGATCCGCCTGGGCCTGAAAGCCGTTGTAGGCCGAGCCGTCGTACTCCACGGTGGCGCGATAACGAGGCATTCGGAGATTCCCATGACGGTCATCAAGAGCTTTCAGCGCCTCGACCGACGGACGTTCAAACTACAACCGACCCAAGTGATTGGTCACTATGGGACCTTTGGTGATGGAGCGCACCGAGTTCTGCAAATCGATACGCTTGGCTCCGACGTGCGAGAAAAGCCGAGAAAGCAGAGTCAAACGATCCAACTCACACGCGATAGCGCCGAGCAACTGTGGTTGTTGCTCGGAAAAGAGTTCGGCTTTTCAAAATAGGATCGCGCCCGGCGTGATGGGAAAGCCGCGCAGCATCTCCTGGGCCGACTGGGCGCCCTTGCCCGCCCGCTGAACCCGGATCAGGCGCACCGCGCCCCCTTCGCCGTCTTGGCCACAGGCGACAGTCAGGGCTTCGTCCAGCACCGCTCCCGGCGGGCCCGATCCGTCCGCCAGGGCCGACATCAGCGCCTTGACCCGCACCGGACCCTCTGGCGAGGGCGCCTCGAACCAGGCGCCGGGGAAGGGGGACAGGCCCCGGATATGGGCGTCGACCTGGGCCGCCGGCCGGGTCCAGTCGATGCGGGCCTCGGCGGGGGTGATCTTTTTGGCGTAGGTCGGTTCGCCCGCCTGTTCCGTCTCGGTCGCCGCGCCGCGTTCGATGGCCGCCAGGGCGCGCGGCCACAGGGCGGCGCCCACGGTCGCCATGCGGTCGCCCAGGGAGGCGGCGGTGTCGTCGGCGCGGATCGGCAGGACCTCGGACAGCAGGATCGGTCCCTCGTCCAGGCCCTCGCTCATGCGCATGATCTGGACCCCGGTCTGGGCGTCTCCGGCCATGACGGCGCGCTGGATCGGCGCCGCCCCGCGCCAGCGCGGCAGTAGGGAGCCGTGAAGGTTGAAACAGCCCAGGCGCGGCGCCTCCAGCACTTCGCGCTTCAGGATCTGGCCGTAGGCGACCACGCAGGCGGCGTCCAGGTCCAGGCTCTGGAAGGTCTCGATCGCTTCGGCCGCCTTCATGGATTCGGGCGTGAAGACCGGCAGGCCCATGGTCTCGGCGAAGGCGTGGACGGGCGAGGGCGTCAGCTTCTGGCCCCGCCCCTTGGGGCGTGGCGGCTGGGAATAGACGGCCGCGATCTCGTGCCCGGCGGCGATCAGCTCGGCCAGGGACGGCACGGCGAATTCAGGTGTGCCCATGAAGGCGAGGCGCATTGGCTGATCCCGGGCTGCTCCGCCCTCAAATAGCGAGCGGCCGCGCCGCGAGCGTTAGGGCAAACAAGAAAGCCCCTCAAATAGCGAGCGGCCGCGCCGCGAGCGTTAGGAGGCGTAAAGTCTTAGTCCCAGCGCGTGAAGACGCCGCCGCCTTCATCCCATTCGCCGCCGGCGTCCAGCACGTCATCGAAGTCCAACAAGCGGTCGATCAACAGGCCGGCGATCACGCCCATGGCGGCGACGCCGACCAGGGTGGCGATCGAGGCCACGCCGACCTTCTCACCGCGCGTCAGGCGACGGCGGCCCGAGGCGTCTATGACGCGGTTGAAGCCTTTTTTCATGCGGCGACGAGGCATCAGGCGGCCATCCGGGCGTGTTTCTTGACCTTGGCGACGGCGCGTTCGCGTTTCAGCCGCGACAGGTGGTCGATGAACAGCACGCCTTCCAGGTGATCCATCTCATGCTGGATGCACACGGCGTACAGGCCCTCGGCCTCTTCCTCGACCGCCTGGCCGTCGTAGTTCAGATATTTAATCCGCACCCGGGCCGGGCGTTCGACGGCGTCGTAATATTCCGGCACCGACAGGCAGCCCTCTTCGTAGGAGAACAGTTCGTCGGACGTCCAGGTGATCTCGGGATTGACGAAATAGCGCGGATTGCGGCGCCTCTCTTCGTCCTCGGCGCCCTCTTGAGCCTCGCCTTCGACCTCGCCGTCGCCCAGGTCCATGACGATGACGCGCTTCAGCTCGCCGACCTGCACGGCGGCCAGGCCGATGCCGGGCGCGGCGTACATGGTCTCCAGCATGTCGTCCATCAGGGCGCGCAAGGGCGCGTCGACGCCCGAGACGGGCGCGGACACCTGCTTCAGGATCGCCGTGTCGGCGGCGTTGTCGACGGTCAGGATGCGACGGATGGCCATGGCCGGTCAGGTAGGGCCGGGCGCGGCCGGGGTCAAGATTTCCCAGTGTCGCGGTCGGGTATCGGGCGCGATCAGGGCAGGGGCCGCGGCTTGTGGTCCTCGTCGATGGCGACATAGGTGAAGACGCCCTCGGTCACCCGCACTGGGGCCGCGCTGGCCTGATTGCGCGAGCGTTTCCACGCCTCGACGTGAACCCGGATCGAGGTCCGGCCGGTTTTCAGGATGCGGGCGTAGATCGACACTTCGTCGCCGACGCTGACCGGCTGGTGAAACACCATGCCGTCCAGGGCGATGGTCACGCAGCGGCCCTGGGCGCGTTCGAAGGCCGGGGTCGCGCCGGCCAGGTCCATATGGGCCAACAGCCAGCCGCCGAAGATGTCGCCCTCGGGGTTGGTGTCGGCGGGCATGGCGATGACGCGGCCGACGGGTTGGCCCTGCGGTGCGATGGTTTCAGATCGGGAATCGGTCATGGGCGCGATTTAGGGGTTCGTCCGCGCCCTGTCGACGCGGGCGGACGCAGCGACAGGCGCGAGGCGGCGCGCAGGGTCTGGGCGTCCTTCAACGCCTGCCAGCCTTCGCCCAGCGTCAGGGCGGCGGCGACATCCTCGGCCACAGCGCCTTCGCGCAGCCGCCGCCGCAACGCCGCCACCCCCGCCAGCAGGCGCGCCGCCTCGACCAGTCTGGGTTTGCGCGTCTCATGCGCGCCGATGTCCTCCAGCGCTCCGTGCCGCCAGCCCTTCTCGGGGGGGCGGGCCAGGACCAGGGCGAAACGCTCCTCGGCGCTCAGCCGCTCGGCCACCCAGCTCCAGCGCGCGGCGCGGGGACCCTTGCGATAATGGCCGCGCCGGGTGGGCAGGCCGTGCTCGGCATAGACGGCCAGGGCTGTCGCCTCGATCCGGTCCAGCCGCAGCGACAGGGCGTCCGGCTCGGGCGTCAGGCGTTCGGCCCCGGCGAACGGGTCGGCCGCGGGGGCGTCGGCGGTCTCGCGCCGTCGTCGCCCGAACAGGCCGCGCCAGCCCCCCGTCATGGCCCTAGTCGATGTTCAGGGCGCTGGTGACCGAGATGTCATAGACGACGCGAGTGATGGTCTGGACGAATTCGAAGAATTTCCGCGCCTCGGCCGTGCCCGAACGGGGGGCGTAGACGATGTCGTCCGGCTGGATCATGAAGTTCGAGGCGATGAAGAAGCCCGACGTCTCGGCCAGGTTCAGTTGATAGACCACCGGCACGCCGCGCGGCGTCGCCGCCTGGGTGATTCCCAGGGCCTGGGCCACCTCGGGCCGCTCAAAGCGGAAGACCATGACCCGTCGGGCGTCGGCCTGGTTGGAATCCAGTCCGCCGGCCCCGCCTAGGGCGCCGGTCAGGCTCAGGGGACCGGGCGTCATGTCGTTCTGGCGCACGGCGCCCAGGGCGCCGAAGGTCGAATAGCGGCGCGGACGATAGGTGACGTTGACCACGTCGCCGCGCATCAGCCGGACGTTCTCGTTGAAGTCGGTCGAAACCACGCTGAGCGGGGCCGAATAGGTGCGTCCGGCGCGCTGGATGTTGACCACGGCGTCCTCGACCGCGCGGGTCGCCCCGCCGGTCGCGGCCAGGACGTCCAGGATGCGGTCGCCGCTGAGACCCAGGGGCGCGCGGCCGGGCTGGCGCACCTCGCCCAGCACGGTGACGGTGTTGGAGTTGTTCTGGGCCACGGCGACCATGACCTGGGGGTTGCCGACCTTGCCCAGCAGGGCGCGGCGAATGGCCTCCGAGGCCTGGGGCGGGGTCATGCCCGCGACGCGGATGCGCCCGGCGAAGGGGATGCCGACCGAGCCGTCGCGGTCCACCACCACGGCGGGCAGATTGCCGGACGCGCCCTGCACGCCAGCCGCGCTGGAGTTGGCGCTGCCGGACGATGAGCCGCGGCCGAACAGGGCGCCCGAGGGTTCAAACACCGACACGGCCAGGGCGTCGCCGACGCCGATGATGTCCAGCGGGGCCTCGCTGGTCGCGTCGGCCAGGCTGCCCAAGAAACGGGGCGGGATCGTCTTGATCTGCTCGCTGACGCCATAGTCCAGATTGACCAGGGCGTAGCCGCCCAGGGCGTCGGGCGCCGCGGCCCCCCGGTCCACGGCCCGGCCCGACGGCCCGTCGCGCGGCAGGGTGGAGCAGCCGCCCAGGGCGGCCAGGATCATCAAGGTCAGGATGGAACGCGACATGCGGCCTCGGGTGTTCGCTCGGCCCCTTGCTTAATCGCCTTTCCGGCGAGGGACCAGTGGCGCGACGAAGGTTCGTTTCAACGCCGCCGTTTCAGCGCCGTCCGCACCGTCTCGAAATGGTCGTCCCAGGTCGGAGCGGCATAGGGCTGGGGCGCCTTGGGCGCGCGGCGCGTGGCCGCTTCCAGGGCGCGGACCCAGCCGGGACCGTCCAGGGGGTCGATCAACTGGGCGTGGGGCGTCAGTTCGCGGTGCGCCGGAATGTCCGAGGCGATCAGGGGCACGCCCAGGGCGCAGGCCTCCACGGCGGGCAGGTCGAATCCCTCGACCTCGGACGGGGCCAGCACCGCGCGTGCGCCGCGCATCAACTCGACCAGGGCCGCGTCGGGCAGGTCGGACGCCTGATGCACCAGGCCCTGGATCGCCGGCGACCGCTGCAGATGGTCCAGCACCGCCTCATTCTCCCAGCCGTAGCGGCCGATCAGGGCCAGGCGCGGCGCATCCGGTCCCATCCGCTCGCGCAGCCGCCGCCAGACGGTCAGCAGGAAGGCCAGGTTCTTGCGCGCCTCGATGGTGCCGATGTGCACGAAATAGGGCGGCAGGCCCTTGGGTCCGCCGTTGCGGTGAAAGGCCGGTTCTATGCCCAGGTGGGCCACGGTGATCGGCGGGGCGTACAGCCCCTCGGCGGTGGCGAAGGCGGTCACGGCGTCGGCCGTGTATTGAGAGTTCACTAGGATGCGCGAGGCGTGGGCCAGGGCGATGCGCACGCGGCGGCGGTGCTTCAGACTGTCGCCGGGGCGGCAGAATTCGGGGTGGGTCACCGGGATCAGGTCGTGGATCATCACCACCCGCTCGGTCCCCTGGGCGGCCAGGCTGGTCAGGATGCCGGGCGTGTTCAGGCTGGTGTGGCCGACGTTGAAATAAAGCTCGCCCTTCAGGTCCCAGGGCATGGGGCGCGAGTTCAGGAACTGGCGCCACACTCGGCGCGGGCGCGCGACCTTGGTCTCGATCTCCGGCTCGGGCGGCGGGCTGAGCAGGGATTGCGGCGGCGGCGTCGGCGCGCGCAGCATGTCGAACAGACGCCGTTCGTGCGCCGTCAGGGCGCGCGCTGCGTGCTCCCCGGCCCATTTCTCGCGCATCTCGGCCACGCTTTCGGCGAACCATACGGGATCGACGACGATCAGGGCGTCGCGCTTGGACCGCACCGGCGTCAGCTTGACCCCCGGCAGCGACAGCAGCCATTCGGCATAGGCCAGACAGACCCGGTCCACGCCCGTCGGCGCCCCCCGCTCGGTTCGACTGAGCAGGCGGCTGGCGTCGAACAGAACCTCCCCGCGCATCACGCCCCGACTTTGGCGTACAGTTCGCGCAGGCGCGCCTGATAGATTTCGGGCGAGAATTTCGCCGCCTGGACGCGGCCCTTGGCGACCAGGTCGTCGCGCAGCGCCTCGTCGGCGTCCAGCGCGCGGATGCCGCGCGTGATCGCCGGGACGTCATAGGGGTCGACCACCAGGGCCGCGTCGCCCGCCACCTCGGGCAGGCTGCCGCCGGTCGAGGTCAGGACGGCGGTGTCCAGGGCCATCGATTCCAGCACGGGCAGGCCGAAGCCTTCGTACAGCGACGGGAACAGGGTCGCCTTGGCCCCGCGGATCAGGCTGACCAGCATGGCGAAGGGCATGTATTCATAGGGCAGCAGCTTGCTGGCCACGATGCTCTCGGAAGCCTTGATCTGGGTCATCAGGGCCGTCTCGCCCTGCTCCAGCCAGGCCCGGCCGCCGATGACGACCAGCGGGCTGTCGACGCCCGAGGCCAGATAGGCTTCGACGATCCGGCCCAGGTTCTTCTTCGGCTCGATGGCGCCGAAATACAGGAAATAGCTCTTCCACCCCAGGCCGAAGACCCCCTCCAGCTCGCGGGCGACGTCCGTCTGGGACCGCTCGGCCAGTTCGGGCGGCACGCTGACGGACTGATAGGTGTTGGTGACCCGGTCCTCGGATACGTCCAGCAGGCGGATCACGTCCTCGCGCGTCTTTTCCGACACCACGGCGATGTGGTCGGCCCGGCGTGCGATCCGGCGGCATTGGGCCAGGAAGGCGGCCTTGTTGTCGAGCGTCGTGTGCGGCAGGCGCAGCGGGATCAGGTCATGAATGGTGTAGATGTTGGGCACGCCCTTGGCCTCAAGCGGCAAGGGGGCGGTCCAGTGCATCACATCCGGCGCCTGCTCGACCGCGCCTCCCGCCCCCTGGCCGTCGAAGCCGAGCGGCGTGAAGGTGCGGTGACGGGCGAAGGCGGCGTTGGCCTGGCGGAACAGGTCGCGCGAGGTCCAGAAGAAGTCGGCCTTGGGCATTCCGCCGGCCGCGCGCGGCCAGATCACCTCGCCGGTCGGCCGGATCGGCCGGGCGGCGCGGCCGAAGCGCGTGCCGTAGATCTGGGCGTGCCGCATCAGCCAGGGCTGCGACTTCCCCTTGGCGGCGTCGATCAGGGCGATCTCGTTCAGGACCGGATTCTTCCGGTACGGCGCGCCGGGACCGTACAGCACCTGGGTCCCCAGGCCGATCGCCTGGGCGTTGGTCAGCAGGTTGCGTCCGTAGGTGGCGATGCCCGAACCCTTCGCCAGGGCCAGGTTGAAGCCGTCTATGCAGATGGATTTCATACAGAACCGGTCTTCGACACCCATCCCCCTCGGACCTCGGCGGTATCCCACCACGCCGACAGGCGGTCAACCGCGCGTCAGGTCTCGGTCAGGCCGAGGGCGCGCCCAGATCACGCCCAGATCACGCGACGTAGCCGGCCTGGATCAGCTCCGAGATATGGACGATGGCGACGGGTCGGCCGCCGTCGACGACGAACAGATTGTTGATCCGGTTGGCGGCCAGCCGGTCGACGACGTCGCTCATCCGCGCGTCGGGATCGACGGTGATCGGATTGGGACTCATGATGTCGGCCGCCGTCAGCGCCGAAATGTCCTGGGCGAAGGCGCGGCGCACGTCGCCGTCGGTGATCATCCCGGCCAGGGTCCCGTCGCCGCGCAAAACCGCCACGGCCCCCTTGCGCCCCTCGGTGATGGCCGAGACGACCTCGGCGAAACTGGCCGTCGCCGACACGCTGGCGGGGGCGGCGTGATTGTCGCCCATCCATTCGCGCACGCTTTGCAGGCTCATGCCCAGCGAGCCGCCCGGATGGTGCAGGCCGAAATCCATGGCCGAGAACTGGCGCCGGTCCATCAGCACCATGGCCAGGGCGTCGCCCAGGGCCAGGGTCATCAGGGTCGAGGTGGTGGGCGCCAGGCCGTTGGGGCAGGCCTCGGCCACGCTGGGCATCAACAGGGTCACGGCCGAGTGGCGGGCCAGGAAGCTGGACCCCCGCTGCGTCATGCCGATCACCGGAATGCCGTTCCGTTGGCAGAAGATCAGCGGATCGCGCAGTTCGCGGCTCTCGCCCGAGTTTGAGATGGCCAGAAGCGTCGTGTCCGAGCGCAGCATGCCCAGGTCGCCATGGCTCATCTCGGCCGGGTGCACGAAGAAGGCGTTGGTGCCGGTGGACGCCAGGGTGGCGGCGATCTTGCCGCCGATGTGCCCCGACTTGCCCATGCCGGTGACCACGACATAGCCCGGCCGCCCCAGAATGACGTCGCAGGCCCGCGCCAGGCTGGCGTCGATCGACCGCTCCAGCGCCTCCAGCGCCGCGATGTTCAGCCGGACCACCTCGCGGGCGCGCTCGGTCATGGCCGCCATGGTCTCGGGGTTCGATGCGGGGATGTCGCCGGTCATGGCGGCGAATTGCACCAGGGCGGCCGGTTTCACAACCGGGGCGGATTTTTCTGACAACCTTCGCCGTTCTGACGCGTTCAGCGACCTGGACCCCCGACATCACCCAAGGACTCATGCCGACGCCCGCCGGATACGCCGATCTATTGCCCCCGCCGCTGCCCGCCTTGGGCGACGTCGCCCTGTTCCTCGACATGGACGGGGTCCTGGCCCCGATCGAGGCGACGCCAGAGGCGGTGACCGCCGATCCGCGCCGCACCGCCGTGCTGGTTCGGTTGGGGCATAGGCTGCAAGGGCGGCTGGCGATCCTCAGCGGCCGCACGATCGCCGAGATCGACCGCATCGCCGACGGCGCCGTCGCCTCGGTCGCGGGGGTGCACGGGCTGGAGAGACGCGAAGGCGGCGAGGTCCGACGCCCTGTCGCCGATCCGGCGCTGGGCGACGCGGTCGCCGCCTTCCGCGACTTCGCCCGCGCGCGTCCCGGCGCGCGGGTCGAGGACAAGGGGCTGTCCACGGCCCTGCACTATCGTCTGGTCCCCGACCACGCCCACGCCGCCCTGGACCTGGCGCTGGACCTGGCCGCGGTCACCGGCCTGACCCTGCAACGCGGCGACATGGTGGTCGAGCTGCGCACGCCCGGCGCGGACAAGGGCGCGGCGCTGAAGGCCTTCATGGCCCTGGCGCCGTTCCAGGGGGCGACGCCGGTCATGCTGGGCGACGATCTGACCGACGAGGACGCCTTCCGCGCCGCCGTCGATCTGGGCGGATGCGGCGTGCTGGTCGGGCCGCCGCGTCCGACGGCGGCGTCATGGCGCCTGCCGCGACAGGGCGATGTGCTGGCCTGGCTGGAAGCCCTGGCCGAGGCGCCCGCATGACCCGGCCGAACCTGGACCTGGCCCCGATCGGCAACTGCGCCGTCAGCGCCCTGATCGATCGCGACGGCCGTTACGTCTGGGCCTGCGCCCCGCGCGTGGACGGCGATCCGGTCTTTTCGGCCCTGATGGACGGAGACGATCCCGAGCACGGTTTCTGGGACGTGCGGATGGAGGGGCTGAAACACGTCGCCCAGGCCTATGTCCGCAACACCCCGGTGTTGCGCACCGTGCTGACGGCCGAGGACGGCGCGGCGGTCGAAATCCTGGACTTCGCCCCGCGTCATCCCCAACATAGCCGCACCTATCGGCCCTTGGCCTTCGGACGCCTGATCCGACCGCTGCAAGGGACGCCGCGCATCCGCGTGCGGCTGCGGCCCTCGGCCGACTGGGGCGCACGGCCGGCCGAGCGGACCACGGGGTCGAACCATGTCCGCTATCTGTGCACGGGGGCGGTCTTCCGTCTGACCACGGACTGCCCGGTGTCGCACGTCACCGAAGAGCGGCTGTTCCGGCTGGAGCGCCCGCTGGCCTTCTTCTTCGGTCCCGACGAGGGCTATGATCAGGACGTCGGTCCCGGCGTCGCCGCCGCTCTGGAGCGAACCGTCGCCTATTGGCGGGACTGGGTGCGCAAACTCTACCTGCCGCTGGATTGGCAGGAGGCGGTGATCCGCGCCGCCATCACGCTAAAGCTCTGCGCGCATGAAGAGACCGGCGCCATCGTCGCCGCCATGACCACCTCGGTGCCGGAGTTTCCCCAGAGCGGGCGCAACTGGGACTATCGCTACTGCTGGATCAGAGACGCCTATTACGTCGTGCGCGCCCTGAACCGGCTGGGCGCGGTGGACATATTGGAGAACTATCTCGGCTATCTGAGGAACCTGGTCGACGCCTCGGGCGGCGGTCATGTCCAACCCGTCTATGGCGTCGGCCTGGAAGAGGACATCGACGAATCCGTCGTCGAGACGGTCCAGGGCTATCGCGGCATGAAGCCGGTGCGCGTCGGCAATCAGGCGCGCGAGCATCTGCAACACGACGTGTACGGACAGATTGTTCTGCCGCTGGTCCAGAGCTTCTACGACCTGCGCCTGCTGCGGCCCGGCGCGGTCGAGGACTTCCATGCGCTGGAGAAGGTCGGCGAACGCGCCTTCGTCATGCACGACCAGGTCGATGCGGGCCTGTGGGAGTTCCGCACCATCGCACGGGTGCACACCTATTCCTCGGCCATGTGCTGGGCCGCCTGCGACCGTCTGGCCAAGGCGGCCGAGCATCTGGGCCTGGCCGCGCGCGCCGAGGTCTGGCGCGAGCGGGCGACGATCATCCGTGCCCGGATCGAAGCCGAGGCCTTCCTGCCCGACGAAGGCCGCTTCGGCGCCAGTTTCGGCGGGCGCGAGCTGGACGCCAGCCTGTTGCAACTGACCGACATCGGGTTTCTGGACCCGATGGACCCGCGCCAGGTCGCCACCTTCGACGCCATCGAACGCGACCTGAAGAAGGGACCCTATCTGTTCCGCTACGTCGAGCCGGACGACTTCGGCGAACCGGAGACGGCCTTCAACTTCTGCACCTTCTGGTTCATCGAGGCCCTGCACCAGAACGGCCGCACCGACGAGGCGCGCGAGATCTTCGAGGCGATGTTGAGCCGTCGCACCCATGCCGGTCTGCTGAGCGAGGACATCGCCGTCGAGACGGACGAACTGTGGGGCAACTACCCCCAGACCTATTCGCTGGTCGGCGTCATCAACTGCGCCGTCCTGCTGAGCCGTTCGTGGACGGATGTGCGATGAGCCGCCTGATCGTCGTCTCCAACCGGGTCTCGGCCCCGGCCGACCCCGCGGCCGGATCGGCGGGCGGTCTGGCCATGGCCCTGTCGGCGGCGCTGAAGACCTATGACGGCCTGTGGTTCGGCTGGTCCGGCCAGACGGTCGAGACCTTCACCGGCGAACTGACGCATCAGGACCGGGCGGGGGTGAAGGTCGCCCTGGTCGATCTGGAGGCCCAGGACGTCGACGAATATTACAACGGCTACGCCAACAAGACCCTGTGGCCCCTGTTCCATCACCGGGTCGATCTGTCCGCCAACGAACGATCATATGGCGAAGGCTATGAGCGGGTGAACCGCCGCTTCGCCGAGGTGCTGGCGCCGCTGATCGAACCGGACGACCTGATCTGGATCCACGATTATCACATGATCCCCCTGGCGCGGGATCTGCGGCGGCTGGGGATCACCAACCGGATCGGCTTCTTCCTGCACACGCCCTGGCCGGCGCGGCAGTTGCTGGTGACCCTGCCGCACCATCGACGGCTGGTGGAATCGCTGTTCGCCTATGACTTGATCGGGTTTCACACCGAGGAATGGCTGGACCTGTTCCGCGACTATGTGGTGTCCGAAGCTGGCGGCGAACTGGACGGGCAGGGCGGGCTGGAGTGTTTCGGCCGCCGGGTTCAGACGGGCATCTTCCCCATCGGCATCGATGTGGACAGCTTCCTGAAGGCGACGGCCTCGGCCGGGGGCCGGCGCGCCCATGACCGCATGACGGCGTCCGCGGCCGCGCGCGCGATGGTCGTCGGCGTCGATCGGCTGGACTACTCCAAGGGGCTGGAGGAGCGGTTGCTGGGCTATGAGCAGTTCCTTCAGGACAATCCGTCATGGCGCGGGGGCGTCTTCCTGTTGCAGGTCACGCCGATCAGCCGCGACGAGGTCGAGACCTATCAGGACATCCGCGCCCGCCTCGACGCCCTGGCGGGCCGCATCAACGGCGCCTTCGCCGAGATGGACTGGCAGCCGATCCGCTATCTGAACCGCACCTATCGCCGCGACCAGTTGGCGGGTCTGTATCGCGCCGCCCGCGTCGGTCTGGTCACGCCGCTGCGCGACGGGATGAACCTGGTCGCCAAGGAATATGTGGCGGCCCAGGACCCCGCTGACCCCGGCGTGCTGATCCTGTCGCGCTTCGCCGGGGCGGCCGAACAGATGGGCGAGGCCCTGCTGGTCAATCCGTTCAGCCGCGAAGAGCTGTCGGACGCGATCCTCAAGGCCCTGACCATGCCGTTGGAGGAACGTCGGCGCCGGTGGGAGGCCCTGATGCGGGTGGTGCGCGACACCGATGTCGCCCACTGGCGCGACGCCTTCGTCAGTGCACTGAAGGTTGCGCCGGTCGTCGCGGACGACGGGCGCGGCTGACCGCCTCAGTAGATCTCGAACAGGCCCGCGGCTCCCATGCCGCCGCCGATGCACATGGTGACGACGCCGTATTTGGCGCCGCGCCGCT
>NZ_DAINBO010000015.1:0-61960 GCF_036732845.1 Brevundimonas sp.
CTCGCATTTGATGAAGACGAAGATGGCGGTCATCATGGCGGCGGGTCCTTCCGGCGGTCGTGAAGGCTGTCTAGCGGATGGATGCGTGGCGGGTAAGGTCGATCTGGAGACCCAGTACAACAACCGCGCCCTTGTGCCCGACCATCCGGCCGTCATGGCGATGTGGCGCGACCGGGCCGAGGCGGCGCGCGCGGCCCATCCGCCCGTGGAAATCGCCTATGGCGACGGCGCGCGCGAAGTCATGGACCTGTTCGCGGCGGGACCGGACGCGCCGGTCGCGGTCTTCCTGCACGGCGGGTATTGGCAGTCGCTGGACAAGGACTGGTTCGGCGGCGTCGCCCCGGCCCTGCTGGCCCACGGGATCAGCGTGGCGATCCCCAGCTATGACCTGGCCCCCGCCGTCCGTGTCGGCCAGATCGTCGGCCAGATGCGCCGGGCGGTGGAGACGATCCGCACCCGCACCGGCCGTCGTCCCCTGATCTTCGGCCATTCCGCCGGGGGTCATATGGCGGCGGCCATGCTGAGCGAAGGCCGGGCCTGCGCCGTCGTGGCGATCTCGGGCGTGTTCGACCCGGAGCCGTTGATCGAGACCTCGTTGAACGCCGCGCTCGGGCTGGATGTGCTGGAGGCGCGCGCCCTGAACATCCTGCGCTGGCCGGCGCCGAACGGGGCGACGCCCGGCGGCACGGTGCTGGACTGCCTGGTCGGCGGCGACGAAAGCGCCGAATTCATCCGCCAGAGCCGCGACATGGTCGAGACCTGGGGCGCGCAGGGCGTGGAGACGCGGTTTCAGGCCCTGCCGGGGCTGAACCATTTCACCGTGCTGGACCCGCTGTTCGACGCGGACAGCGCCATGGTGAAGCGGATCGCGGCGTTGGCGAAACAATAAGTTCCGCTCATCCCCGCGAAAGCGGGGACCCAGTGCTTTCGTGGAGCACGCTGCCTGGGATAGGCTACGGAGCGATCATGGTTCGACCGGTCGCTCAAAGATCTGGGTCCCCGCTTTCGCGGGGATGAGCGGGATTAGAGACCAATGCCCCACGACCGCCTGACCGTCCTGACCGCCCTGGAAACGCAGGGGATCGCGCCGGTCTTCTATCACCCGGACGTCGAGGTCTGTCTGAACGTCATCCGCGCCTGTGCGCGTAGCGGGGCGCCGGTGGTGGAGTTCACCAATCGCGGCGACTTCGCCTGCGACCTGTTCGGCGAGATCGCGCGCGAGCTGCAAAAGACCGACCCGGACATCATCCTGGGCATCGGTTCGGTGATCGATGCGGGCACGGCCGCCCTGTTCCTGAACCGGGGCGCGCGGTTCGTGGTCAGCCCGTGTCTGGTCGAGGACGTGGCGCGGGTCTGCAACCGGCGCATGACCGCCTATTTCCCCGGCTGCGGCTCGGTGACCGAGATCGGCCGGGCGCATGAACTGGGCTGCGAGATCGTGAAACTGTTCCCCGGCGCCAGCGTCGGCGGGCCGGACTTCGTCAAGGCGGTCATGGGTCCCATGCCCTGGACCAAGATCATGCCCACCGGCGGCGTCGATCCCGACGAGGCCTCGATCGCCAAATGGTTCGGCAGCGGCATCGTCGCCGCCGGCATGGGGTCCAAGCTGATCACCGACGCGGCGGTCAAGGCCGGCGACTGGGCCGGAATCGAGGATCAGGTGCGAACCGCCGTTCAGGCCGTGGCGGCCTTCCGCGCCCGACAGGGCTGACGGGGACGGCGAACCGCCCCCGCCCCTGTTCCTACTGAAGGCCCAGCGTCGGGCTGCCCAGATTGAGGTCCGCGGCGCGGATCACCTGCAATTGCGGGTGTTTGGCGCGCAGGGCGTCCAGGAACTGCGAGGCGTCGCCGACGACCACCACATAGGCCTTGTCCGAGCCGACGTGATCGATCACCGCCTGACGCAGGCTGGCCGCATCGGTGGCGGCGATCCGTTCCGGGTAGGCGGCGACGTCGGACAGGGGCAGGCCCTGCTGGACCGTGGACGCCAAGACCCCGCCCAGGCCGCCCGTCGTCTCCAGCGCCCGCAGATAGTTGCCGGTGACGAAGGTCTCGCGCTCGCCGACGCGGGCCTCGGTCACGGCCTCGGTCTTCAGCCGGTCGAACTGGGTCAGGACCAGATCCACCACCTCGGCCGCGCTTTCGTTCTTGGTCTGGGTGGCGGCGGCCAGCAGGGCGTGGTCCGCGCGCGACCCCAGGGACGAACGGGCGCCGTAGCTGAGACCGCGCAGATTGCGGATCTCATGGAACAGGAAGCCGCCCTGGCCGCCGCCGATCACGGCGTTGGCCACCGACAGCGGATAGAAGTCCGCCTCGGTTCGGCGCGGCGCGCGCACCCCGGCGGCGATGGCGGCCTGACCGGCGCCCGGCAGGTCGACGACCACGATGCGCGGCGCCTCGCCCGCACCGGCGCGGCCGGTGACGGTCGGCAGGGCCTGGGCGGGCTTGTCCCAGGCGCCGAAAGCGCTCTGGGCGAAGACGAAGGCCGCCTCGGCGTCCATGCCGCCGGTGATGATCAGGGTGGCGTTGTCCGGCCGCCACCACTGGTCGTGATAGGCCTGGACCTCGTCACGGGTGATGGCCGCCAGCGAGGCCTGGGTTCCGTTGGACGGCGCGCCATAGGGGGCCGCGCCGAAGGCCACGCGCTGGAGAACCGCATCGGCCAGATAGGCCGGATCGCGCATGGCGACCCGCAGGCCGTTGGCCGCCTGGCTGCGCGACCGCTCCAGCTCGGCCGGGGCGAAGTCGGGCCGCTCGATCATGTCGGCCAACAGGCCGCCCAGAGCCTCGGCCGAGGCGATCGGCGCCGAGGCCGACACGGTGACCGCATCGGGACCGGCCCCACCGAACACCTGGGCGCCCATGGCTTCCAGCCGCGCGGCGATCTGGGGCGCCGTCTGACCGGCCGCGCCGCGACGCGCCAGGCCGGTGGTGAAGTCGGCCAGGCCGGGACGGTCGGCCGGATCGGCCGAGGCCCCGCCGTTGATCACCAACTGGGCGCTCATGATCGGCAGGTCGGTCGATTTGGCGACGATGACGCGCAGGCCGTTCGGCAGGGTGCGCTCATTGATGGCCGGGGCGGCGACGGCCCGCGCCTGGCCCAGCGGCGGCGGCGCCATGCGCTGGCCTTCCGGCAGCAGTTCATTGGGCGGCAGGATGGCCGGCGGCACGGTCAGATAGGTCGGAACCGGAACCGGATTGCGCCAGCTATCCTCAGCCACATCGGCCGGGCGCTGGCTTTCGTCGCGGTATTCCACGGTGACGCGGACGTTGTCGTTCAGGAAGCGACGGGCCACGCGCTGGACGTCGGCGGCGGTGACCCGCTGGATGGCGGCGACCCGTTCATCCGGGGCGTTGGGGTTGTTCTCCGACACCAGGGCCTGGCCCAGCAGGAAGGCGCGGCCGTCGGGCGTCTCGCGCTGGCGCAGGTCCTGGGCCAACAGTTCGGTCTTGGCCTCGGCCAGTTCGGCCAGGGTCACCGGCTCGTCGCGGACACGGGCCAGTTCGGCGTCCAGGGCGGCCTGTACGGCGGCCGGCTCCTTGCCGGCGGCGGCGGTGGCCGTGACATCGATAGAGCCGTCCTCCTCCATGGCGTCGACGCTGAAACCGGCGTTGACGGCCAGTTGCTGGCGATAGACCAGCGACTGATACAGGCGCGAGCTTTGCCCCCGGCTCATGATGGCCGACAGCACGTCCAGAGCGGCGTTGTCGGGATCACTGGCCGCCGCGCCGGGGTAAAGGGCGCCGACGGCCGGCAAGGGCACGTTCGGCGCATAGGCCGTGACGTGGCGCGGTCCCGTGCGTGGCGCCTCGACCGGGCGCTCGAACACCGGCACCGGCCGATCCGGGTTGCGGATGGCGCCGAAATACCGATCGACCAGCCGATCCAGCTCGGCCGGATCGAAATTGCCCGACACGATCAGCGTCGCCTGGGCCGGGCGGTAATAGGCTTCATGGAAGGCGCGGGCGTCGTCGATGACGGCCGAATCCAGCTCTTCGATCGAACCGATCACGCTGCGCCGATAGATGGAGTTGTCGAAACTGTTGTCGCCGATGACGAACCGCTGGAAACGGCCATAGGGCGGAGCCAGCACGCGCTGGCGCAGTTCTTCCTTCACGATCGAGCGCTCGGCCTGGAACACGGCCTCATCGACCACCGGCTCGGCCATGCGTTCGGCGTGCGCCCACAGCATCCGCTCCAGATACTGGGGCGGCACGGTCTCGTAGTAGTTGGTGAAATCCTGGCCGGTCGAGGCGTTGCGGCTGCCGCCGGCGTTCTCGACCATGGTCGAGATCTGGCCATAGGGCAGGTTGGTCGTCTTGCGCGACAGGATGTGCTCGAACAGGTGGGCGAAACCCGAGCGGCCCTGAGGGTCGTCCTTGCCGCCGACGTTGTACCACATCTGGATGGTCACCGTGCCCGCCGACGGGTCGGGCATGGCGTAGACGTCCAGACCGTTCGACAGTTCGCGGTGGGTGAATTGCAGCGGCGGCGGCGTGATGGCGGCGTCTTGCGCCAGGGCCGGGGCGGCGGTGGTCAGGGCCAGGATCGAGGCGCCGATCAGAGCAAGGCGTTTCATGACGACGGGTCCGTTTCTTGATGATGCGGGCCGCACCCTATCAGGGCCGCCCCGAGGCGACAGTTACGAGCGTGTAATGCGGGTCAGCTTGCGGGCGGCGTTTCGGGCCGATGGCGCGGCGGCTGGCCGCGCGAGCCTCGACGCGCCAGCATCGGCGCCATGGCGGCGCGGTCGGCGGGCGACAGCGAGCCGAGCACCGCCAGGGCGTCGCCCTCCAGCCGGGCGCGGCCGCGCATCTCGGCCAGACGCGACTGCTCCAGCAGCGACTGCACGGCGACGGCGTCGAATTCGGCGGCGCTCGCACGGGCCACGGCCTCGCGGCGGGCGGCGCGGGCGGCCTCGAAATCCGGTTTGGCGGCATGGGCCGAGGCGCGCAGGGCCTCGCGCACGCGCTCGCGTTCCGCCTGGGGCAGGCGTTCAGCCATGACCATGACCGACTGGCCGCGACCGGGCCGGGCCTCGGCCTCCACCTGCCGTTCGACCTTGGCGCGGCTGGCGTAGAGCGCCACCCCGCCCGCCACGGCGAACAGGTTCAGCGCCACCGAAATCCCCAGCAGGATCTTCAACATCCGTCCGCTCACCCCAACACCTCCGCATCGTCGATGACGCCGAACGAGGCCTGGGCGTACACCGCCTCGGCCCGCGCATCGGCGGTCATGTGCGTGGTCAGGGCCATGCCCGACAACGCCCCGGCGCACGTCGCCGCCGCCAGTCCGGCGCCCGCCAGCCAAGCCAGCGGCCGCGACAGGCCGAACACCGACGAACGTCCTCCTCGCCCGGCCTGGATGGCCGAGGCCAGCACGCGATCATGCAGGGCCATGGACGGGCGCGGATTCGGCGAGGCGTCCAGCCAGTGATCGAGATCGGCCGCGGCTTGAAGCCCGGCGCGCAGATCGGGACGCTCGGCCAACAGCCGCTCGGCCGCCGTCCGTTCGTCCTGGGGCCAACGGCGCGGCGACGCGCCATAGGCTTCGATCAGCCGTTCCAGCCGCTCGGCGTTCATCTCAACCTCCTCCAGCGCCCGGCGCGATGTCCGCCAGGGCCGTTCGCAACGCTCTGCGTCCACGTGACAACAGGCTTTCCAACGCCTCGACGCTGACCGTCATCAGACGCGCGGCCTCGATGTTGGTCAGTTCTTGATAATGGCACAGAACCAGGGCCTCCCGCTGACGATCCGGCAGGGCGGCCAGGGCGGCCTGGACCCGACGACCGGTGTCGGCGGCCATCAGGCCCCGGTCGGGCGCCGGACCCTCGTCGGGCCGTTCGGGAGGCGCCTCGGTCGGAATCTCGCGCCGCCGCCGCAGCCGGTCGTAGCAGAGGTTCAATCCGACCCGGTGCAGCCAGGTGTCGAACCGCGCCGCACCCGGCCGCCAGGCCGGCGCCTGTCGCCAGGCGCGCAGCATGGCTTCCTGGGCCACGTCCTCGGCCTCGGCCGGATCGTTCAGCATGCGCTGCGCCAGGGCCAGCATGCGCGGCAGTTTGCGCGCGACCAAGGCCTGGACGGCGGCGGGATCGCCGCGTCCGACCCGACGCACCAGATCCTCGTCTGGATCCTCTACCGCCAAGCAGGCTGACCTCTTCCAGAACCGAAAGGGTCGGCCCGCCCTTGCCGGCCGACCGGCGCATCATCCTACTCCGAAGCGGGCGCCGTCGGCGACGGGCGGCGCATGTCGCGACGATGCTCGCGACGCTGCATCCGGCCGTCACGGCGCTCCTCGGCCGTCAGATAGCCGTCGCCGTCCTTGTCCAGACGGGCGAAGGCCTGGGTCATCCGCTCGCGGGCCTGGGCGACGTCGATCGTCCGGTCGCCGCGCGGAGACGCCTCGCCGGCCGGGCCGCGGTGCATGCGGCGCACGCCCTGGCCCATGCGGGCGCGGGGCGCACGGTCGGGTCGCGCGTCGAACTCGGCGCGGCTGATCGCACCATTATGGTCGGCGTCCAGCCGGGTGAAGGCGGCGTCGCGGCGCTGGGCGACGCGGGCCTGCATCGCGGCGCGGCGCTCGTCCGGCGTGATGGAGCCGTCGCGGTCGGCGTCCGCCGCGGCCATGCGGTCCAGACGCGACAGGAATTCGGCCCGACTGACGCGGCCGTCGGCGTCGGCGTCGATGCGCGGCGCGCGTTGCGGCGACTGGGCGGAGGCGGCGCCGGCGGTCAGCAGCAGGGCGGCGGCGCAGGCGGTGATCAGAACGGTCTTCATGGACAGGCTTCCTTTCAAGGAAACGCCCCCCGAGGGCTTTGCATCAGATTGAACGTCGCCCGATCAGATCTCCGTCGCGGAACGCGGCAGGGCGGCGTCGAAGGCGTCCAGAGCCGCCTGACGGGCCGCGATCAGCCGAACCTTCAGGGTCTCGAAATCCATGCAGTCGACGGCGGCCGCCAGCCTCTGGCGGAACTCTCCCGGTTCGCCTTCGGGATCGATGTCCTCGTCCGAGGCGCAGGCCAGCAGTTGCCGAAGACCCTGTTGCAGCCGCCAGGCCTCGGCCGGTTCGGGATCGCCCGTCAGAGCCTCCAGGGTCGAAACCGTCAGCGCCCCGCCCGAGACGGCCGCCTGAAGCTGACGGAACTGGGCCAGGAACTCCGCGTCGATCTGGCCCCCGCGCGACAGTTTCAGATCCCAGAAACCCCACGGTCCCCGCTCGCGCGCCATCAGCTCGCGCATCCGCCGGATATCCCCGGCCAGGTCGGCCTCGGGACGCGGCCGCCGCAGGGCCTGTTCGATGGAGGTCTCGACCGCCGCGCCGAAGGCCGCGTCCGAGGTCCAGACCAGCCGCGCCCGCGTCAGGGCCATGAACTCCCACGTATCGGCCTCGACGGCGTAATAGTGGTCGAACGACGACAACCGCACCGCCACCGGTCCCTTCGATCCCGTCGGCCGCAGGCGCATGTCCACCTCATACAGCCCACCCTCGGCCGTGTGCGCCGACAGGGCCGCGATCAGCCGCTGGGTGAAGCGGACGTAGAAGACCTCGGGACTCCAGCCCTTGCCCGCCGACATCGCCTCGGGCGGCGCGTCGTACAGGGTGATCAGATCCAGGTCCGAACCCGCCGTCATCTCGCGCGAGCCGGTCTTGCCCAGGGCGACCACGGCGACCGAACCGGCGATGGCGCCGCCCTGCCGCTCGACATCGCCCAGGGCGGCCGGGGCCAGGGCGCAGATCACGGCGTCGGCCAGATCGGCATAGGCGCGGCCCACGGCCTCGGGTTCGGCCAGGCCGGTGATGGTCTGCATGCCGATGCGGAACACCTGCTCGCGATGGATGCGGCGCACGGCGTCCATGGCGCCCTCGAAATCCCCGGCCGAGGCGGCGTCGGCGGTCAGTTCGGCGATCACGCCCGAATCCTGATCCAGGTCGCGGATGAAGCGGGCGTCCAACATCCCGTCCAAGGCCGCCGGACGCCGCCCCAGCATCCGCGCCAGTCTCGGCGCGAAGGCCATGACCCGCACCACCAGCTCGAACAGATTGGGCTGGTTCAGGAACAGGGCCTGCACCTGCACCCCCGCCGACAGGCCCGAGAAGAAGACGGCGAACCGTCGGAAGGCGGCGTCGGCCGCGCCGGTGTCGGCCACGGCGGTCAGCAGCTTGGGCGCCAGCCGGGTGAACAGTTCGCGCCCCTGGGCCGTGCGCGTCGCGGGGATGCGGCCGTGGTGCCAGCTTCGGATCGTGTCGGCCACCGTGGCCGGCTCGGCGAAGCCCATGCGGCCCAGCGTCAGCAAGGTCTCTGGATCATTCTCCACCCCGGTGAAGACCAGGCTGCCATAGGGCGAGGACAGATCCTCCTCATCCTCGAACAGCTCGCCGTAACGGGCGTTGACCGCCGTCAGCAACGTCTCGATCCCGGCGTCGAAGGCGGCCAGGTCGCCCTCGCCCGCCAAGGCGGCGACGGCTGTGCGGCGCACGGGGTCGACCGGCAGGGTGTGGGTCTGTTCGTCGTCTAGCATCTGCACCCGATGCTCCAGGGCGCGCAGGCGTCGATAGGCGTCCGTCAGCGCCGAGGCCGTCTCGGACGACACATGACCGGCGACCACCAGGCCCGCCAGGGCCTGGAGCGTGCGGTTTGAACGCAGGGACGGATCGCGCCCGCCCAAGATCAGTTGCTGGGTCTGGGCGAAGAATTCGATCTCGCGGATGCCGCCGCGCCCCAGCTTCAGATTGGCGCCCGCCGCCGCCAGCCCCTCGCCGGTCTTGTGCACATGGATCTGGCGCTTGATCGACTGGACGTCCAGCACGGCCTTGTAGTCCAGGGTGCGCCGCCAGACGTAGGGGACCAGGGCCTTCAGAAAGTCTTCGGCGGCGGCCATGTCGCCCGCCACGGGCCGGGCCTTGATGAAGGCCGCCCGCTCCCAGTTCTGACCGACGGATTCGTAATAGGCCAGGGCCATGGGCGCCGCGACAACCGGCGGGGTCGAGGACGGGTCGGGCCGCAGCCGCAGATCGACGCGGAAGACATAGCCGTCGGCCGTCCGTTCGCTGAGCAGCCCGGCCCAGGCCTGGGCCAGACGATCCAGGAACCGCTGCGGCTCGACCCCCTCGGCCAGAGCCGGGATCAGGCGGTCGGGGTCGTAGAACAGCGACAGGTCGATATCGCTGGAGTAGTTCAGTTCGTTCGCCCCGTGCTTGCCCATGGCCAGGCCGAACAGGCCGGGCGCGGGTCCGGCCGGATCGTCGGGCGAAGAGATCAGCTTGCCCCGCTCGCGCTGCTCGCCCGCAACCGAGACCAGGGCCACCCGCACCGCGGCGTCCGCGAACCGGCTGAGCGCCCCGGTGACGGCGTCCAGATCCCAGACCCCGCCCAGGTCGGCCAGCGCCGTCATCAGATGCAGCTCCGCCTTCAGCCGCCGCAATGGGGCGCGGATGTCGTCGGGGCGTCCGATCAGGGCGCGGGTGCGCTCCAGCAGATCGTCCAGACGAGCGTCCGGCTCGGTCTCCAGCACCTCGCGCAGCATGGCGGGCCAGCGACGCGCCAGCCCGGCCAGATAGGGTGAGGCCGAAAACACCGGCGCCAGGGCCGCCCAAGACCGCTCCAGCACGGGCGTCCAGCCGCCCTCGTTCGCCGCCTCGGCCAGACGTTCGCGCACCCGTTCCGCCGCCGCCGCATCGACGACCGGCCCGCACGGCTGAAGTCGAATCGCGAGGATCGTCACGACGCCGCCGTCGGCGCCGGAGCTGGCGGCAGCACCATGGCCACGCGCAGACCCGGCCCGAAGCCGTCATGGACGCCCGGTCCCTCGTCCAGCATCAGCCGCCCGCCATGCGCCTCGATCACCGCCGTGACCAGCGACAGGCCCAGCCCAGAACCCGCCTCGGTGCGGCTGTTGTCCAGACGCACGAATCGCTGGGTCACGCGCTCGCGGTCCTCGGCCGGGACGCCCGGCCCGGTGTCGGTGACCGAGAACTCGACCTCGCCCGACGAGCGCCGCCGCGCCCTCAGCTTCACCGCCCCGCCGGCCGGGGTGTATTTGACGGCGTTGTCGATCAGATTGGCCAGGGCCTGGGCCAGGAAGGGCTGGTTGGCCTCGATCAACAGGCCGCGCTCGATCTCGGCCGAGAACTCCATCTGCTTCTCCTCGGCGGCCGGTTCGTACAGTTCGGCCATGTCGGCGGCCAGATCGGCGGCGTCGAACACCGCCGGGTCCGGCGTCCGGCCCGCCGCCGCCTGCAACCGGGCGATGGCCAGGACGGTGTTGAAGGTCTTCAGCAGCGCATCCGCCTCGTCCAGTGCGATATGCAGGGCCTCGACCCCGTCGGTCTTGCCGGATTCGGCGTCGATCAGCGCCACCTCCATCTTGGCCCGCATCCGCGTCAGGGGCGAGCGCAGGTCGTGGGCGATGGCGTCCCCGGCATGGCGGATCGAGGCCATGGACACCTCCAGCCGATCCAGCATGGTGTTCAGCCCGGCGCCCAGTTCGTCCAGTTCGTCGCCCGAGCGCCGCACGTCCGCGCGTGCCTTCAGATCGCCGTTCTGAACCGCCTGAACGACGCGATTGAGCCGCCCCATCGACCGTTCGACGTTGCGGCTGACGATCAGCCCGCCGCCCGCGCCCAGCAACAGCACCAACAGCATGGCCGCCCACAGCGCCTGGGTCAGCCGACCGAGGTAGGCCTCGGTGTCGCCGATGTCCTGACCCACGAACAGGACCTCGCCGCCCGACATCTGCATCTCGACGCCGATCGACTGACGGTTCTCGACGCGGCCTTCATCGTCGGTGGCGGTCAGGCGGAAGGTGCTCCAGCGCCCCGCCCCCGCACTGTCGGTGCCCTCGAAGGGCGATTCCGAGACATTGCCGGTGATGACCTTCCGCTGGGCGTCCATCAGCAGATAGAGGTTCGGCCCGCCCCGGATCGACCGCTCCACCAGCGCCTGGTTCAGGGCGTCGACGCCGCGCGCGCGATACAGCGACGCCAGCACCCCCACCTCGCTGCGCACGTCCGCCTCGGCTCGCGCCCGCGCCTCGGTGGCCGAGGCCACATAGACCCAGGCCAGCACCGAACCCGCCGCCGCCACGAACAGCGCCAGGAACAGCAACGTCAGCCGGAAGGGCGTGCGGCGAAAGAGGGAGGGGAATTTCATCGGGAGGCTTAGGCCTCCAGCCGGTACCCCGCGCCGCGCACGGTCTGCAGCATGGCCTTGTCGAAGCCCTTGTCGATCTTGGACCGCAGGCGGCTGATGTGGACGTCGATGACGTTGGTCTGGGGGTCGAAATGATACTCCCACACCTTCTCCAACAGCATGGTGCGGGTCACCGACTGGCCCGCGTGGCGCATCAGGAACTCCAGCAGTTGGAACTCGCGCGGCTGCAGGTCGATCTCCCTGCCCTCGCGGTGGACCGTGCGGGCGATCAGGTTCATCTCCAGATCGCCGACCTTCAGCATGGTGGCGACCGATCCGGTCTCGCGCCGACGCGACAGGGCCTCGACCCGGGCGATCAGCTCGGCAAAGGCGTAGGGCTTGACCAGATAGTCGTCGGCCCCGGCCTTCAGGCCCGTGACCCGGTCCTCGACCTCGCCCAGGGCCGACAGGAACAGCACCGGCGTCTGGTCGCCGTCGCGGCGCAGGGTCTCAACCATGCCCACCCCGTCCAGTCGCGGCATCATCCGGTCGACGACATAGACGTCATAGCCGCCCTTCTGGGCCTCCAGCAGGCCGAAGGCACCGTCGACGGCGTGCACGGCCTCGTGCCCCGCCTCGCTGAGACCGCGCATCATGGCGGCGGCCGCCTCGGAGTCGTCCTCGACCACCAGAATACGCATGGTTTGCAGCCCCAATTGCAGAATCGCCGCCGATGTTAGCGCATCGGCGACGATCCCGTCAGTTACGGCTTTGTCAGCCCTTATCGCGCCTCAATCGGCGGCGGCGGGCAGCTCCAGAACCACCGAGCGGTTGCCCTGGTCGGTGCGCACCAGAAGGAACAGAGTGCCGCGTCCGGCGCGGCGCGCGGCGGCGACCTGCGCCTTCATGTCCTCGACCGAGTTCACTCGTGCCTGCCCCGCTTGGAAGATGACGATGCCAGCGGTGAAGCGGCGGTCGCCGCCGCGCGCCACGCCGGTCACCACCACGCCGCTCACATCGGCCGACAGATTGTATCGTTGGCGTAGGGCCGGGGTCAGATTGGCCAGGTTCAGTCCGGCCACGACCTCGCCAGAAGGCGCCGACGGCTTGGTCGGCTCGGCCGATCCTTCGTCTGCTCCCGCCGCGCGGTTGTTCAGCACGCTTTCCGGCGGACGGGCGGCGGCGCGGATGTCGACGCTCTGACGCCGCCCTTCACGCAGAACGTCCAGACGCACCGTCTGGCCGGGAGCGATCTGCGCGACCTCGCGGGTCAGCTCGGTATTGCTGCGCACGCGCCGCCCGTTGACCGACATGACGATATCGCCGTCGCGCAGGCCGCCCCGCGCCGCCGGGCCGTCCGCATTGACGTCCATGACCAGTGCGCCGCGATCCTCAGCCGTCAAACCGGCGCCCAACGCCTCCTCACGACCGAAGTCGGCCACCGTGACGCCGATATAGCCGCGCTCGATCTGCTCGCCGCGCATCAGCCGGTTGACGATGGGCTTGGCGACCGAGACCGGGATGGCGAAGCCGATGCCGACCGAGTTGCCGGTCGGTGAATAGATGGCCGTGTTCACCCCGATCACCCGACCATAGATGTCGAAGGTCGGCCCGCCCGAATTGCCGGTGTTGATGGCCGCGTCGATCTGGATGTAGTCGACGTAGTTGCTCTGACTGGCTTCGGGCACATTGCGGCCCTTGGCCGAGACGATGCCCGCCGTGGCCGTGCCGCCCAGGCCGAAGGGATTGCCCACGGCGATGACCCAGTCGCCGACGCGCGGGTCGTTCTCTTCCTCGAAACCGACGAAGGCGAAGTCGTTCCCGTCCACTTTCAGGACGGCCAGGTCGGTCGCCTCGTCACGGCCGACGACGCGGGCCTGCAGCTCTCGCTGGTCCGACAGGACGACGGTGATCTTCTCGGCGTTCTCGATCACGTGGTTGTTGGTGACGATATAGCCGTCGCGGCTGATGAAGAAGCCCGATCCGGCGCCGCGGCCTTCGATCGAATTGTCCTCTTCTTCACCGTCCTGGCCGCCTGATTGCGGCTCGGCGCCGCGCGGGATCGGCACGGCGAAGGGAAGGCCGGGGATCTGCATCGCGCCGCCCTGGCCGCGCGGGCGCTCGATGCGGGTCTCGGTGTTGATCTGGACCACGGCTGGGGCGACCTGATCGAAGATCTGGGCGAAGGACAGAGGTGCGCCCTGCGGCGGCGCGAAGGCCAGTCCGGCGGCTCCGGCCGAAGGCACGATCCGCCCCGCCTGAACGCTCTCGGCATGGGCGCCGGGCCAGGTGATGACGCCCCCGGCCGTGGCGGCGGCGGCGAAGGTCAGGCCCACGGCCGCCCCCAGGATGAACTCCTTGCGCTTCAGCATACTCGTCCTTCGATCCCTGATCTGGCGGGCCGGGCGGGCCGCCGCTCTTGTTCATATAGACCGCCCGCGGCGCACGCCAACCGACGCCGCCCGACGGATGTCGAAGAGTTGAGCCGCATCAGGGTTCGTCATAGGGCGAGGATGAGGCAGGACGGCGCCCGTCGCACGCGCATGTGTCGTCGCTGAAACAGACGGCGGCGGTCGGCTGGCGATGTCGGAGAGATGGTGGACGCGACAGGGATTGAACCTGTGACCCCTACGATGTCAACGTAGTGCTCTCCCGCTGAGCTACGCGTCCGCCGAAACGGCCCTGAGGATGCCCCCAGGGCGGGAAGGCGCGGTCTATAACCCAGCGGCTTCGCCGACCGCAAGCATCAATAAGGACAAATCGTCATGGACGAAGGGTCCTTATTCAGGCCGCCGCCACCATCTTCTCGACCTCGGTGACCAGGTCGCGCAGATGGACGGGCTTGGACAAGACCTTGGCCTGGGGGCTGGCCTGGGCCGCCGACAGGGCCACGGCGGCGAAACCGGTGATGAACATGATGCGCAAGCCCGGCTGGCGCGCGGCGGCCACGCGCGCCACCTCTATGCCGTCGGCGCCGGGCATGACGATGTCGGTCAGCAAGAGGTCGTAGGGACCGGCGTCCAGGGCGTCGATGGCGTCGTCGCCGTTCTCGCAGTCGACGACCTCATGGCCCGCGCGCTCCAGCGCCCGGGTCAGAAAGCCGCGCAGCGAGGCGTCGTCCTCGGCCAACAGAATGCGCGCCATGCGATGGTCCCCCGAAAGTCTGAACCGAAGCTAAGGCCGGAACGGTAAACCAGCCATGAAAAACAACGCCTCGGCGACTTACCGGTCTGTGGAAAGCGGGTATGAGAGACCATGAGCCAGGGGGACGGCGCGGCCGCAGCTTCGGATCAGCCGGTCTTCACCGTGACGCGCCCCGACGGCGCGCCCGGCCCGTTCGTCTTCGCCTCTCCGCATTCGGGCGTGGTCATCCCCGACGACATGGGCGCCGATCCGGCCCTGACCAGTGTCGAGATCAACAGCGCCGGCGACGCCCTGATGGACCGATTGATCGCCGCTGGGCCGACGCACGGCGCGCCCGTGATCGCGGCGCGGATCGCTCGGGCCTATGTCGATCTGAACCGCGCACCCGAGGATCTGGACCCCCTGCTGATCGACGGCGTGGACGCGGCGGGCGGTCCCAAGACGGCGGCCGGTTACGGCGTCATTCCGCGCCTGGCGGGCACGGGCGCGCCGCTCTATGCGCGGCGGCTGACGGCGGCGGAGGCGGATGGACGACTGGTCCGCGCGCATGCGCCCTATCACGCGGCCCTGGCCGATCTGATGCGGGCGGCCAAGGCGGCGCATGGGCGGGCGGTGCTGGTGGACTGGCATTCGATGCCGGGCAAGACGGGCGGGATCGAGGTGGTGCTGGGCGACCGGCACGGGACCAGTTGCCGCGCCTTGCTGACCCGGCGGCTGAAGACGCTGTTCGAGAAACAGGGGTTCAGCGTGGCGCTGAACCACCCCTATGCCGGCGGCTGGTCGACCCAGGCGTGGGGTCGCCCCGACGAAGGCTATGAGGCGATTCAGATCGAGATCAGCCGCGCCCTGTATCTGGACCCGCGCACGGGCGGGCCGTCGGCGGGTTGGGGACGGTGCGCGGCGGCCCTGAACCAGGTCATCGCGGCCTTGCCGGTCGGTCCTGGATGAAAAAAGAGCCGCGCCCGAGGGCGCGGCTTTGAAAAGTCTATAGGGAGGAAACGCCCAGGAAGGGCATGACGCTCAAAAGCGTCACCCTCAGGCTAGGTTGCAGCGCACAATCCGTCAAGCGCGATTTCCGCCGCCCAAGTCACCTAATGTAACCAAACTCGGCCATGAAGCCGTCATGTAACCGATTTCATCGGTCGAATTTGGCGCGAACTGTCGATATCGCAGTTGCGAAATCTATGGATGGCTCAGCAGGCGGCGGGCGTCGCGGATGGCACGGGCGGCGGGCGATCCCTCCTGGCGCCACAGCATCAGGGAAAAGGCCGCCACGACCCCGACCGCCAGCCAGATCGGCCCGAACAGCCAGGCCGCCGCCGCCAGCGAGAAATAATAGGCCCGCACCCCCTGGCTGAAGGCCGACAGGGCGGGGTTCAGGACCCGGCTGACCGCCTCGCCATAGGCCGTGCGATCCGCCCCCTCGGCCACCTCGGGCGCCGAGCCGATCAGGGCGATGGTGTAGTTCATCTGGCGGATCGACCAGATGAAATCCAGCAACCCCCGCGCCAGACAGGCCATGACCAGGGCCAGCTTGCCTTCCAGCAGCTTGACCGGCACCCCCTCGGCCCCGACCGCCGCCAGGCCGCGCAGAGCGCTCTCGCCGCCGAACAATATGCCCGCCACCGCCGCGATCAGCAGCAGGTTGGTCGAGGCGAAGAAGGAGGCCGAATTGATGGTGTGGCCCATCAACTGGCTGTCCAGCAGCCGGATTTCGCGGTGGGTCATGGCCGTCATCCAGGCCCGCCGCACATGCACCATGTCGGCGTTCAACGACCCGGCCCAGCGCGCGACCAGGGCCAGCACCGGCCCATAGCCGAGCCAGCAGAAGAAAAAGAGGATCAGGGCGGTCCAGTCCAGCGTGGTCATGTCCTTCTCCTGCCGTCAGATCACGGCCCAGGGCAAGCGCCACGCTTGCCTGTCTCGACGGGGAAGCTTATCACGGCCGCCTCCCCTTTTCGCAGTTGCACAATAGAGTCCGCCATGAACCTCGACGCCATTCCGGTCGGCCCGAACGCCCCGTGGGACGTCAACGTCGTCATCGAGATCCCGGCCGGCGGCCTGCCGGTGAAGTACGAGATGGACAAGGCCTCCGGCGCCCTGTTCGTCGACCGTTTCCTGCACACGGCCATGTACTATCCGGGCAACTACGGCTTCGTGCCGCACACCCTGTCGGACGACGGCGACCCCTGCGACGTGCTGGTGATCAACCCGACCCCGGTGGTGCCCGGCTGCGTCATCCGCGCCCGGCCGATCGGCGCCCTGCTGATGGAAGACGAGGCGGGCCGCGACGAGAAGATCCTGGCCGTGCCGGTCGACAAGCTGAACCCCTTCTATTCGGGCGTCGCCAGCTATCGCCAGCTTCCGGCCATCCTGATCGAGCAGATCGAGCATTTCTTCACCCGCTACAAGGATCTGGAGAAGGGCAAGCGCGTCGACGTCAACCGCTGGGCCGACGCCGGCGAAGCCGCCGAACTGATCGCCGCCGGCATGCGCGCCGCCGAAGCCAAGCTGCGCGGCGAAGCGGCGTAAGCTCTCCCTCTCCCAATGGGAGAGGGATGCCGCTATGCCTGCCTCCATGTCCGCCGACACGCCCGCAGAGACCTTCAAGCGCGCCCTGGCCCATGCCGCGCGCGCGCTGGCCGAGCAGTCGGAGCTGGAGGTGGCCTTCGGTTCGGACGGGCCGCGCCTGGCCAACGGCGTCCTGACCCTGCCGCATCCGCCGCGCGATCCCTCGGGTCCCGAGAGCGCGGCCTTGCGCGGCCAGGCCGACCGGCTGGCCCTGCGGCTGGCCAATCACGACGAGACCCTGCACGCCCGCCTGCGGCCCGTCGACACCCGCGCGGCCGAGGTGTTCGAGGCGGTCGAACAGGCGCGGATCGAGGCGGTCGGCTCGCAATCCTTGGCCGGGGTGCGGGCCAATATGGACGCCGCACTGCTGACCCGGTTGGAGAAGACCGGCGCCCTGCGCGCTGACGCCGAGCGGGTGCCCCTGTCCGAGGCGGTGGCCCTGATGCTGCGCGAGCGGGTGACGGGCAGGAAGGCTCCCGGCGGCGCGGGCGCCATGGTCGATCTGGTTCGGCCCGAGATCGAACGCAAGGCCGGCAAGGCCCTGGACGCCCTGGCTCAGGCCGCCGCCGACCAGGGCGAGTTCGCCCACCGCCTGAAGGACGTGCTGCGCGATCTGGAGCTGGACCCCGGCGACGGGCGCGGCGAGGACGCCTCCGACGATCAGGGCGACGACCAGCCCGATCCGCAAGAGCCGGACGCGGCCGACGATCAGGACGAAGAGGAAGACGGCGGCGAAGGCGGCCAGTCCATGGACGGCTCGGCCGACGATCAGAGCGCCGAACAGGAACGCGACAGCCGCCCCGACGGCGCACCGGCGGAACCCGACGGCGACGCGACCGACGACGGCCCGGACCTGAACGAGGGCGCCCTGCCCAACCGCACCCAGACGGCCGACGACGGCCGCACGGTCGACGCCTATCGCGTCTTCACCACCGCCTATGACGAGGTGATCGAGGCCGCCGACCTGTGCGACCCGATGGAGCTGGACCGCCTGCGCGCCCTGTTGGACCAGCAGTTGGCCGTGCTGTCCTCGGTCGTGGCGCGCCTGGCCAACAAGCTGCAACGCCGCCTGATGGCCCAGCAGAACCGCAGTTGGATGTTCGACCTGGAAGAGGGCGTTCTGGACACCGCGCGCCTGACCCGGATCATCACCGACCCGACCAGTCCGCTCAGTTTCAAGGCCGAGAGCGAAAGCCCGTTCCGCGACACGGTGGTGACCCTGTTGCTGGACAACTCCGGCTCGATGCGCGGACGGCCGATCATGGTGGCGGCGGTCTGCGCCGACATCCTGGCGCGGACGCTGGAGCGGTGCGGGGTCAAGGTCGAGATCCTGGGCTTCACCACCCGCGCCTGGAAGGGCGGCCAGAGCCGCGAGGCCTGGATCACCGCCGGCAAGCCCGCCGGTCCCGGCCGCCTGAACGACCTGCGCCACATCATCTACAAGGCCGCCGACGCCCCCTGGCGCCGCGCCAAGAAGAACCTGGGCCTGATGATGCGCGAGGGGCTGCTGAAGGAGAACATCGACGGCGAGGCCCTGTTGTGGGCGCACGACCGGCTGATGGCCCGGCCCGAGGCGCGGCGCATCCTGATGGTCATCTCCGACGGCTCTCCCGTTGACGATTCGACCCAGTCGGCCAACGCCGCCCTGTATCTGGACAAACACCTGCGCCAGGTCATCGCCGAGATCGAGGACCGGTCGCCGGTCGAGCTTCTGGCCATCGGCATCGGCCATGACGTGACCCGCTGGTACCGCCGGGCCGTCACCCTGGTCGATGTCGAGCAACTGGCCGGGGCCATGATCGAGAAACTGGCCGAACTGTTCGACGCCGAGGCCGCCGCCCCGACCCGTCGCCGCCCGCAGAGGAAACGCGCCGCATGATGTCGCTTCGCCGCCTGGCCGGGGTCGCCCTGGCTCTGTCGCTGGCCGCCTGCGCGGGCGGGCCGACCACCGGCATCCTGCCGTGGACCGGCGCCCAGCCCGGTTGGACCGCCGCCGCCGCCGAGAGCCGACCGGTCGGCCTGGGCCTGGCCGGGGGCGCGGTTCTGGCCGACGGCGTCGTCTTCGCGGGCGGGGTCGAGATCGCTCTGGCGCCGGATTCGCCGCTGCACAGCCTGTCGGACCTGAAATTGACCGGCGAGCGCGGCTTCATCAGCGTCACCGACGCGGGCGATCTGGTGCGCGGGTCCCTGCGGCTGGACGCGGCCGGACGGCTGACCGGGGTCGACGCCCTGCGTTATCGCCGCCTGACCCTGCGCGACGGCGCCCCCATCGTCGAAAAGGCCGACGGCGACGCCGAGGGCCTGGCCTTCACCCATGCGGGCGACCTGCTGATCAGCTTCGAGCGCGACCATCGCATCTGGAACTACGGCCGGGCCGAGGCGCCCGCCGCGCGGCCGACGCCCGTCGCCATCCCCGACTTCGCCTTCCCCCTGAACGACGGCATGGAAGGGATCGCCGCCTCGGACAGGGGCTGGGTCGCCGCCGGAGAGAACGGCGGGGTCTGGACCTGCGACGGCTCCGGCTGCATCGCCCTAACCGCGCCGCCCGCTACGCCCCTGACCGACCGCGACTTCCGCATCACCGGCATGGACGAGAATCCGTTCGGCGACGGCTGGTACGTAGTCCAGCGGTCCTTCACCCCGCCCATCGACGCCCGCGCCCGGGTGCGCTGGATGCGGGCGAACGGCGAACTGGGTCCGGTGCTGATCGAGCTGAAGCTGCCGGGCACGACCGACAATTTCGAGGGGATCGCGGCCGAACGGCGCGGCGACGGCGTGCGCCTGTATCTGCTCAGCGACGACAACGGCAATCCGCCGCAACGGACCCTGCTGCTGGCGTTCGACCACAGTCGCTAAATCCTCCCCCGGCAGGGGGAGGATTTAGACCTTCTCGCTGATCTTGATCGCCGCGCGGCATCCGACCTTGATGACCGCGCTCAACAGTCGATGGCCCGGCGCGTCACGGCTTCCGTGTTCGACGGCGTGATCGTGGTGGGCCAGCTCTTCCTCGCGGAACCGCGCCAGTTCGGCGGCCAGGTCCGGGTCGCGCTCAGCCAGTTCGGCGACCTGGTCGGCATAGTGTTCCTCGATCACGGCCTCGACCGCCTCGGTGCAGGCGTGGGCGGCCTTCTCGCCCATCAGGGCCGTGCCCGCGCCCAGACCCGCGGCCGCCAGCCGCCAGATCGGCGTCATCGCCGTGGGCCGCACGCCGCGCTCATTCAACAGGGCGTTGAAACGATCCAGATGGACCTGCTCCTGGGCCTCCATCTCGGCCATGTCGGCGCTGATCGTTTCGCGGCCGGATCGGCCCTGGAAGACGGCGCGCTGGGCGCGATAGATCTGGACGGCGGCGTATTCCCCCGCATGATCGACGCGCAGGATCTCGGCCATGCGGCGACGGCTCTCGCCCCGGCCGGGACGGGCCAACGGGATGCGGCGTGTGGTTTCAGTCGACATTGCGCGGCGCCCTGGCGTCCTTGGGCCGTTTGGCGGCCAACAGGCTGAACACGGCCAGGGCCACTGAGATCAGGAAATTCCATCCTGCCATCGAAACGCCCAGCCAACTCCAGGACACGGCGTCGCACATGGCGACCTTGGGCGCGGTCCCGACGCCCAGCGCCAGAGAGGTCAAGCCTTCCAGGCTGATGTCGCCACCTGCGGCGCAGGCGGCCGGCAGGTCCCACCACTTCAACTCGCCCCCGGCGTGGAAGCCCGCCGTGATCGCGCCCGTGGCGAAGACGGCGGCCAACAGGAAGGCGGCGATTCGCGGCGTGCCCCGGCTGGCGCGGCTGACCAAGGCCCACAGGGTGGCGATCAACGAAATGGCCGCCGCCCCCCAGAAGACCTCGCGCTGCTTGAGGCACAGGTTGCAGGGCGCCAGGCCCGCGAACCGTTCAAACGCATGGGCGGCGCCCAGCATGGCCAACGACGCCGCCAGGGCGAAGGCGGTCCACCAGCGGGTCACAAGGCGGTACAGGCCGATCATGACGCCTTCCTAGCCGACGCTTGGCCTCACGTCGATCAGATGAAGCGCACCGCGACGATGGTCCCGACCAGGACCGCCACGAAGATGAAGGTCCACAGCGCCAACCGCTTCTCGACCACCTCCAGCATGGCCGGGCCGAAGGTCTTGACCACGAAGGCCACCAGGAAGAAACGCGCCGCCCGCGTGATCACCGACAACAGGATGAACAGCGGCAGGTTGAAGGCGAATATCCCCGCCGCGATGGTGATGAGCTTATAGGGGATGGGCGTCAGCCCCTTGATCAGGATCACCCAGGCGCCGTGCTGCTGGAACAGGGCCTTGGACGCCTCGAAGGTGTCCGCCTTGCCCATGACGGCCAGCAGCCACATGCCCGCCGGCTCCAGGAAATGGCCGATGGCGTAGCCCAACAGCCCCCCCAGAACCGAGGCGATGGTGCACACCATGGCGTAGAAATAGGCCCGGTCGGGCCGTGTCACGACCATGGGGGCCAGCATCACGTCCGGCGGAATGGGAAAGAAGCTGCTCTCGGCGAACGACACGGCGGCCAGGGCCTTGGTCGCGTGTTTGTGGCGGGCCAGGCTCATGACCCAGTCGTAGAGTTTGCGAAGCATCCGTCGATCCCGTTTGCACGGCGGCTCTAGCAGGCCCCGGCGTCGCTTGCATCCCCGCGCACGCCGAACTGCGGCGGCGATCCCGACGGGGCGGGCCTGGGGGCGTCGCACAGGGGCGGCGATCATGAGATAACCCAGGCGGGCGTCAGGCTCGACGGCCGCCGGATAGGTTGTGAGACGCCTCGTCTTGGCTTTCCGATCTCAAATCCCTAGGTTCCCGCCGACCGAAAAACTCAGGAGGCCGACATGACCGCCAACCCGACCGATCCGATGGGCCTGGACGGCTTCGAGTTCGTCGAATTCGTCAGCCCCGACCCCGCCGCCATGCGCGCCCATTTCGAGAAAATGGGCTTCGTCGCCTCGCACACCCGCCCCGACGGCGGCGTGGTGCGGATGAAACAGGGCGACATCAACTTTCTGATCAACACGTCGGACGGCGCCAGCGCCGTGGCTTTCCGCGACGCCCACGGGCCGTCGGCGGCCGGCATGGCCTTCCGCGTCAAGAACGCCGCCGAAGCCTACGACCGCGCCATCCAGAACGGAGCCAAGCCGGCCGAGGCGCCGAAGAATGCGCTGGGCGACTATCCCTATGTGCTGCAAGGCATCGGCGGGTCGCTGCTGTATCTGGTCGATCAATGGGGCGCCGAAACCCTGTATGACGGCTGGACCGAGACCCCGGGCTGGCGCGAGGCTGAGACCGGCAACAACGTCGGCCTGACCCTGCTGGACCACCTGACCCACAACGTCCGCAAGGGCCAGATGCGGACCTGGTCGGGCTTCTACGGCGATGTCTTCGGCTTCTCCGAGCAGAAGTATTTCGACATCAAGGGCAAGGCCACGGGCCTGTTCTCCCAGGCCATGGTCGCGCCGGACGGCATGATCCGCATCCCCCTGAACGAGAGCCAGGACGAGCAGAGCCAGATCGAGGAATTCCTGCGTCGCTACAACGGCGAGGGCATCCAGCACATCGCCCTGCACACCGACGACATCTTCGAGACCGTCGAGGAGATGAAGCGGCGCGGCATCGCCTTCCAGGACACGATCGAGACCTATTTCGACCTGATCGACAAACGCCTGCCGGGCCATGGCGAGGACGTGGCGCGGATGCGCGAGAACCGCATCCTGATCGACGGTTCGGATGAAGACGGCCTGCTGTTGCAGATCTTCACCCAGGACACCTTCGGCCCGATCTTCTTCGAGATCATCCAGCGCAAGGGCAATCAGGCGTTCGGCGAGGGCAATTTCCAGGCCCTGTTCGATTCCATCGAGCTGGACCAGATCCGCCGCGGCGTCATCAAGGTCGACGCCTGAATGAAGCTGCGGCCGCCGATGTGGCTGCCCTGGCTGGGACCGGTCGCGGCCGCCGCGGCCGGCGCCCTGGCTGGCGAAGTCTGGCTGGGCGGCGGCTTCTGGACGGTGCTGGGCGCCGGCCTGGTCTGCGGCTTCACGCCGATCATCGCCTATCGAATCTGGAAGCGCCTGCACCACAGGCGATAGGCGGGATCAGGCCTCGACCAATTCCATCCGGCGTTCGACCCGTTCGAGGCGCTGGTCGAAATTATCCATCCGACGGTTCAGGCTGTTCACATTCGCTTCGAGCGAAGTCAGACGCACCTTGATGTGGTGCGTGTCTTCCTTGAGGTTGCCCATCTCGGTTTCCAGGCGCGTCAACTGAGCCTGGATTTTCTGAAGCATGGGCACGACGATGTCAGTGACCTCGGACATAGGCGAAGGATAGTCGAAAATGCGCGAACATACAATGAACGCCGCTATCGCCGCCGCCGTGCTTCTGCTGTCCGCCCTGCCCGCGATCGCCCAGGAGCCGCCCCGCTGGTCGCTGGCCATCCACGGCGGTGCGGGCGTGATCGAGCGCGCCGGCATGACCCCGGAACAGGACGCCGCCTATCGCGTCGCCCTGAACCGCGCGCTGGAGGCCGGGGCCGCCGTGCTGCGTGACGGGGGCGCGGCCATGGACGCCGTCCAGGCCGCCGTCGAGGTGATGGAGGACGATCCCCTGTTCAACGCCGGGCGCGGCGCGGTCTTCACCGCCGCCGGGCGCAATGAGTTGGACGCCGCCGTCATGGACGGAACCGACCTGCGCGCCGGTTCGGTCGCGGGCCTGACCCGCACCCGGCATCCGATCGCCGCCGCCAGGGCCGTGATGGAGCGCTCGCCCCACGTCATGCTGGCCGGAGAGGGCGCTGACGCCTTCGCCGCCTCGGTCGGGCTGGAACAGGTCGACCCGGCCTGGTTCTTCACCGAGCGCCGCTGGCAGAGCCTGGCGCAAATCCTGCGCCAGCGCGGCGATCCGATCCCGCCGCGTCCGGCCGGAGCGCCCGCGCCCGGCGGCGCCATGGCCGAAGCCGCCCAGCCGCCGTTGAACGAGCGCAAATACGGCACGGTCGGCGCCGTGGCCTTGGACGTCCAAGGTCGACTGGCCGCCGCCACCTCGACCGGCGGCACCACCGGCAAGCGCTGGGGCCGCATCGGCGACGCCCCGGTGATCGGCGCGGGCACCTATGCTTCAAACACCGACGGCTGCGCCGTCTCGGCCACCGGCGCGGGCGAATATTTCATCCGCTCCACCGTCGCCCGCGACATCTGCGTCCGCACCCGGGAAGGCGCGACGCCGCAGCAGGCGGCCGAAGCCGAGATCGCCGACGTCGGCTCGATCGGCGGCGACGGCGGGGTCATCGTCATGGGCCGCGACGGGACCTTCGGCTTCGCCATGAACACCTCGGGCATGTATCGCGGCGCTGTCGGCCAGGACCGCCCGGCGACGGTCGCCATCTACGGCGACGAGGCCCCGCGGTGAGCAATCAGAACCATCCCGGCGTCATCGCGCCGCCGCCGCTGATCTATTTCGGTTTCCTGTTCCTGGGCTGGGGCCTGGGGCAGTGGGTCGGCGACCACACGCTAGGCCTGGCGCTGGAGTGGCGGCGCGGCGTAGCCGTGGTCCTGATCATCGGCGGCCTGATGCTGGACGGCATGGCGGCCGGGACCTTCCGGCGCTTCGGCACGGCGCCCGAGCCGTGGAAGCCGTCGACGGCCCTGGTCGAAAGCGGTCCCTATCGGTTCAGCCGCAACCCCATCTACGTCGGCTTCGCCGTGACCTATGCGGGCCTGGCCGTGGCGATGGACAGCCTGTGGGCGCTGGCCCTGCTGATCCCCTGTCTGGTGGTGATCGACCGCTGGGTCATCCTGCGCGAGGAGCGGTATCTGGAATCGCGCTTCGGCCAGCCGTATCGCGACTATAAGGCCCGCGTCCGTCGATGGCTGTGAACGGCGGTTCGGCCGTCGCCCGCTCTGACGAACATTGATCTCTTGAACCGTTTCCGGTGATGATCCGGCGACACTGGGGGGAGGCCATGATGAAATCGATCCGCGCCCTGTTCGCCGCCGCCGCCATAGGCTGCTTCGCCCTGACCATAGCCGCGGCCCTGCCCGCGACCGCCGCGGCCCAAGCGCCGTCCGATCGCCAGGTGGCGCTCTATCGCGACCTGATGGAGGCCAACGGCGTCGCGCACAACGCCAGACAAGCCGTCGCCGCCATGCGCGCGGCCGTCGCCCAGAGCGCCGTCGAACGTAAGGGGTCGCCCCTGACCTCGGCCGAACAAACCCGGCTGGACGCCGTCACGGCCTCGGTGTTCAGCGCCGAGCTGGAAAATGTGCTGAACGACATCGCCCGCACCCAGTCCACAGGCTTCACCGAAGCCGAGATATCGGAACTGATCACCGTCAACCAAAGCCCGGCGGCCGTGCGCTACAACGCCGCCAGATTCGAGGGCGCCGACACGGAAGGGGCCGAGATCCAAAACTATATGGTCGACGCCGTGGTCGCCTCCATCAACACCTATAACGCGGGGGCGGCGCCGACCCCCGCCGCCGCCAATCCGTCCGATGCGGACACGGCCCTGATCCAGCGCATCGCCCTTGCCCGCAGCCTGTTGGAGGCCGACGGCACGGCCGAGACGGCCATCAGCTTCGTGCGCAAGAACCACCGCATCCTGATCGCCCGGGAGATCAACAAGCACATCGAGGTCAACACCCTGCCCGCGGAAGATCGCGCCCGCCTGACGACCATCATCAACGCTGAACTGGCGACGCTGACCGATCGCATATTGCAACTGTCGGCGGTCAGATACGCCCAGACGTTCAGCCGCGCCGAGCTGGCCGGCCTGATCGCGGCCTATGACATCGAGGCGCAACGCAAGCTGACGGCCATGCGCATCAGTGACGACGGAAGCCTGGATCGGCGGGCCGAGGCCGCCTTGCAGGCCGCCACCCAGCGCGCCCTCACGACCTTCGAGAGCGGATCATGACGGCGTCCGCCGACGAACTGTCCATCATGGCTGAAGAGGAACTGGCCGCCGCCTGCGCCCTGCCTTTCGCCGAAATCCTGAAGATCACGCCGTGGGGCGACAGTTTCGTCGGCTTCGCCCCCTCCGGCCGCGAGGTCGAGGTGGAGCGGCGCTACCTCTGGGCCGAAACCCCTCAGGGTCCCGTCGTGGTCGAGGTCGAGGTGCGCGACCTGGCCGGCCGCACCGGCGCCGAAGCCCGCCGCACCCTGGCCCGTTAACCTTTTCCTTGCGGGTCGCCATTCGGCAGGCAAGATGGCTCCAGTAGAGGGAGCATCCGCATGGGCGTGCCAGTGAACGGAGCGGATTTCGGCGCGGATCGGGCCTTCGAGCCGGTGAACGCCCACGTCCTGTTCAGCCTGCCGCCGATGATGTTGGCCCTGCTGGTGTTGCTGGGCCTGGCCCTGTTCGCCCTGGGCTGGTTCCTGAAGGAGGCCCAGTCGCCGCGCCGCCGCGACGACGCCGACACGATCTGGAAAGCCGTCGACGACGCCTTGAAAGCGGCCATGAAGGCCGACGGCGCCGCCCTGATCGGCAAGGCCGAAGATCTGAAGAAGGTCATCGACAAACGGCTGGGCGCGACCTTGAAACTGGCGGGCGGCCTGGCCGGTCCCGTTGCGGCCTTGAAGGCGGCGCTTCAGGGGGAAGCGCACGATTCGCACGGCCACGACGATCACCACGGCGGCCATGACGATCACGGCCACGGCCACGACGACGCCCATCACGACGACCACGTCGCCGAAACCCGGCATGAGGCGGGACCGGTGACCCAGGTCACCATCATCAACGGCGCGCCGACCCACGGCGACAAGGGTCATGGCGACGACCACAAGCCGCACAAGCCTTCGCCCCTGACCCCGCGTGAGCGCGACCACGCCCTGCGGCTGGCCGTCGCCGACCTGAACGAGCATTGGCGGCACAAGGCCGACCGCATCGGCGAACTGCGCGCCGCCCATGACGAACTGTCGGCGGACTAGGGTCCGCACGCGGTAGGCGCGATAGACGCCATAGACTCGATAGACCCTGTTTTTCTCATCATGCACGGACCCTGGTTCCCCTCCGCGCGGAAACCGCCTAAGCCGGTCTCATGAAGCTCGCCTCTCTGAAGCATGGCCGCGACGGTCGCCTGGTGGTCGTTTCGGACGACCTGAACTGGTTCACCGACGCCTTCCTGATCGCCCCGACCTTGCAGGCGGCGCTGGATGACTGGGACCGCTGCGAACCCCGCCTGCGCGCTCTGGCCGCGAGCCTGGAGCACGAGGCCGTGCCGCGCGGCCGCTTCCATGAACGTGAGGCCGCCGCCCCCCTGCCGCGCGCCTATCAGTGGGCCGACGGCTCGGCCTATGTGAATCACGTCGAACTGGTGCGCAAAGCGCGCGGCGCCGAAATGCCCGACAGCTTCTGGACCGACCCCTTGATGTATCAGGGCGGCTCGGATTCCATGCTGGGTCCGCGCGACGACATTCCCCTGGTCGACGAAGCCTGGGGCTGCGACCTGGAGGCCGAAATCGTCGTCGTCGTCGGCGACACGCCCCAGGGCGTGACCCGCGAACAGGCGCTGGATCACATCCGCCTGGTCGGCCTGGTCAACGACGTCAGCTTGCGCAACCTGATCCCCGGCGAACTGGCCAAGGGTTTCGGCTTCGTCCAGTCCAAGCCGGCCAGCGCCCTCTCGCCTGTCTTCGTGACGCCAGACGCGCTCGGAGACCGCTGGAAGGACGGCAAGCTCAGCGGCGCCTTGTCGGTCCAGGTCAACGGCCAGGATTTCGGCCGCGCCGACGCCGGGGTCGACATGACCTTCGATTTCGGAACCCTGATCGCCCACCTGGCCAAGACGCGGTCGCTGGGCGCCGGTTCGGTGATCGGTTCGGGCACCGTGTCCAACCGCGACGCCGACGGCGGTCCCGGCCGTCCGGTGGCCGAGGGCGGCCTGGGCTATAGCTGCATCGCCGAGGTGCGGATGGTCGAGACCATCCTGCGCGGCAAGCCCGAGACCCCGTTCCTGAAACACGGCGACACCGTGCGCATCGAAATGCTGGACGACCGCCATCACTCCATCTTCGGCGCCATCGACCAGACGGTGCGGCCGGTCGGCTGACCGGTCCCGCTTTTCCGCGCCGCCGGAACCGCATAGGCTCGGCTCCCTAAGCTCTGGGAGGGCCTGATGGACCCGCAGCACTACATCCCGCTGATCGTGATCGCGGTCATGCTGCCGCTGATGTTGTTGCGCAACCGGCGGCCGCGCGTCCTGCATCCTCAGCGGATGTGGATCATGCCGGTCCTGATGTGCGCCCTGATGGCCCTCGCCATCTGGGGAACCTGGATGCAGCCGGGTCTTTCGCACGCGCCCTTCACGCCGCTGGACTGGACCGTGCTGGCGGCCGGGGTGCTGCTGGGCGGCGTGGCCGGCTGGTGGCGGGGCAAGATGACGACCATCGAAAAACACGCCGACGGCGTGCTGAAGGCCCAGGCCTCGCCGGTCGGCCTGATCCTGATCATCGGCCTGTTGCTGGGCCGCCGCGCGCTCAGCGCCTGGCTGGAGCCGCACGCCGCCTCCCTGGGTCTCAGCGCCATGGCGGTCGCCGACGCCTTCCTGCTGTTCGTGGCGGCGATGATCGTGATGCAGCGGGTCGAGATGTACATCCGCGCGCGCCGCATCCAGTCCGGCGGAACCGACGCCCATGTGGAGACGACGGCATGAGGGCGGTCATCACCCTGCTTGCCGTCTCGGCCCTGGCCCTTCCCGCCCTGGCTCAGGACGCGGGGGATGACTGGGACCTGCATCAAGCTTCGCAACTCGGGTTGACTCAGGCCGTGCTCGCCTATGAAGGCGCGCCCACCTTAACCGCGCGTTGCGCCTCCGGGTTCCTACAGGTGGTCATCGGCGACTTGCCCCCAGCCACAACCGAAACGCGGGCGCTGTCGCTCGAGTACGGCGACGTCAAGCTTTCGCGGTGGCGCGCGGTGAGCGACGGCGCTGTCGCGGACTTGAACGCCATGACCATGCGCACCCTGATGGCAGGCGGCGAACTCGTTTTGACGGTTCGGGACAGTCAGCCGTCTCGCCGATATCGGCTGCACGCCCCGGTCATGTCGCCGACTGTCGGCCGTGTGTTGAGCGCCTGCGGCGCAGCTTTATCCAGTGATCGTGACGTCGCCGTGCGCGCGCAACGCCTGATGGCGGACCAAGCCGAAAGTCCTCCACCTAGCTCCGCACCGCCCACCTGGGTGCACCGTCCGGTCCCCCAGTATCCCGAGACCGCTCTTCAGCGCGGCGTCGAAAGTGGCCAGGTCGCCCTGAGTTGCTACGTCATGCCTGACGGCACCCTACGCGACTGCATCGTGGACACCGAATACCCTGTCGGCTTCAATTTCGGCGCCGAAGTCTTGCGTAGCGCGCGCGACGCCAGACTGACGCCCCGAGCGGCCGAACCGAGCGGAACGGACCCCATGATCAGCTTCTCCCTATACCTACAGGCTGAGCCTTTGAGCGGCAGTCGGAGGGAGGCCCCGTAAAATTGAAATTCAAGCCTGCAACGGCTCTACCGAAGACGCCGGGTAGGTCGAACAGGCGACATGATCTCACAGTCAACCGTGACACAAGCCGCTCCGGCGCCGGCGCCACCCGCCTCAGCGATCAACGTCAGCGCGCCGGTCATTGACCGCTTGCGCCACGGCGCGCCATCGCTAGATTGCGCCGCCTTGAACCGGACCTGTGCGGGTGTGGTGAAACTGGTAGACGCGCCGGACTCAAAATCCGGTTCCGCAAGGAGTGTCGGTTCGAGTCCGACCACCCGCACCATTCGGTCGTCCCGAATTTTGGCCGCGCCGTGTCTTGCGGCCCGTGGCGGGGCGCCCATCTGGTCTCGATGACCCCGCCCATCGCCGACACTGCGCCCAAGGGGCCGGGCTTTCCCGAATTCGTCTGTCTGATCGCCTGTCTGATGGCGCTGAACGCCCTGGCGATCGACGCCATGCTGCCCGCCCTGCCGATGATCGGCGAGGCCCTGGGCGTCGTGCGCGAGAACGACCGGCAATGGATCATCACCGCCTATCTGCTGGGCTTCGGCGTCAGCCAGGTGATCTATGGACCGCTAGCCGACCGCTATGGCCGCAAGCCGATATTGATGATCGGCGTCGGCCTCTATGTGCTGTTCAGCGCTCTGGCCGCCTTCGCCCCGACTTTCGAGACCCTGATCCTGGCGCGCATCGGCACGGGCGTCGGGGCCGCGTCGCTGCGGGTTCTGGCCGTCTCCATCGTGCGCGACCGGTATCAGGGACGCACCATGGCGCGGGTCATGTCGCTGAGCTTCCTGGTCTTCCTGGGCGTGCCGATCCTGGCGCCCAGCATCGGGGCGGCGGTGCTGACCGTGGCGCCCTGGCCATGGATCTTCGGCGTCCTGGCGTTGGCGGGATCGGCGGTGATGGTCTGGGCGGCGCTGCGTCTGCTCGAAACCCTGCACCCCGAGGACCGTCTGCCGATCCAGCCCGCGCGCATCGCCGGGGCCTTCCGCCAGGCCCTGACCAACCGCCAGTCCATCGGCTATACCCTGGCCATGACGGCGATCACCGGGGCGCTGTTCGGCTTCATCAACTCGTCGCAGCAGATCTTCGAGCACGTGTTCGACGCGGCCGACGTCTTTCCCCTGGTCTTCGCCGGGATCGCCGGAGGCATCGCCGGGGGCACGCTGCTGAACGCGACCTTCGTCGAGCGTCTGGGCAGTCGGCTGATCGCCCACACGGCCCTGATCGCCTTCACCGGGGTCGCCGCGATCCATGCGACGGTCTCGGCGCTCGGCTTCGAGACCCTCTGGACCTTCGCCCTGTTGCAGGGGCTGACCATGTTCTGCTTCGGCTTCATCGCCGGGAACATGGGATCCATGGCCATGGAGCCGATGGGCCATATCGCCGGCACGGCCAGTTCGGCCCAGGGCTTCATTTCGACCACCTTCGGCTCGTTGCTGGGCTTCGCCATCGGCCAGCAGTTCTCGAACAGCGCCACCCCCATGGCGACGGGTGTCGCCGTGTGCGGCCTGGTCGCCATCGGCTTTTCGTTCTGGGCAGAGGGCGGGCGGTTGTTCACGGCGCGCAACGCGCGGCCTCACGCGCCCGCGACTTGATCTTTCGTCCGGTTCGGGGCGTTGTCCGCACCGAACCAAGACGAGGAAACGCCCATGTTCCGCAAGACGGCCGGTCTGGCCTCCGCCCTCATGCTGTCCACCAGCCTCGGGGCCTGCGCCCAGTTGAGCGGTCTGATGCCCGGCCAAGCGGACGCGACCCCGCCGCCGCCCGTCGCCGCGGCTGCGACGCCGTTTGAATACGTCCGCGACATCCACTCCCACGCCCGGCCCGAGATCGCCCGCGTGGTCCATGTCGACCTGGACCTGAGCGCCGACTTCGACGCCAAGGTGCTGTCGGGCGCGGCGACCCTGGACGTCACGGCCGAGCCGGGGGCGACCGAGCTGATCCTGGACGCCCGCAACCTGGACATCCGCTCGATCAAGGACGGCCAGGGCCGCGCCCTGCATTTCATGATGGGCGAGAACGACCCCATCCTGGGCCAGGCGGTGCGGGTCCACTTCCCCGCCTTCGCGGCCGGTGAGCGTCGCCGTTTCATTGTCGACTACGCCACCCGTCCCGATGCCGCCGCCCTGCAATGGCTCAACCCCAGCCAGACGGCGGGCGGCCAAAAGCCCTATCTGTTCAGCCAGGGCCAGGCCATCCTGACCCGCACCTGGGTGCCGACCCAGGACAGCCCCGGCATCCGTCAGACCTGGAGCGCCCGCATCACGGCGCCGTCGGACCTGAAGGTGGTCATGTCGGCCGAGGCCCTGACCCCGCGCGGCGAGGCGGCGGGCGCGGGCCGCACCGCCTGGCGTTTCCGCGAACCGAATCCGGTGCCGCCCTATCTGATCGCGGTCGGCGTCGGCGACATCGCCTTCGAGGGCATCGACGAACGCACCGGCGTCTGGACCGAGCCGTCGCGTCTGCGCGCCGCCCATGACGAACTGGTTCCCACCGCCGACATGGTCGACAAGGCCGAGGCCCTGTACGGACCCTATCGCTGGGGCCGCTACGATCTTCTGGTCCTGCCGCCCAGCTTCCCGTTCGGGGGGATGGAGAATCCCCGCATGACCTTCGCCACCCCGACCATCATCGCCGGGGATCGGTCGCTGGTCAGCCTGGTGGCGCACGAACTGGCGCATAGCTGGTCGGGCAATCTGGTGACCAACGCCACCTGGTCAGACTTCTGGCTGAACGAGGGCTTCACCGTCTATTTCGAGAACCGGATCATGGAGTCGGTCTATGGCCGCGACCGCGCCATGCAGGAGCAGGTGCTGGGCTGGGGCGATCTGCAACGCACCCTGGCCAGCCTGCCCGCCGCCGACACCCGGCTGAAGATCGACCTGACCGGGCGCGATCCCGACGACGGCCTGACCGACATCGCCTATGAGAAGGGCGCCGCTTTCCTGCGCACCATCGAACGCATCGCGGGCCGCCAGCGGTTCGACGCCTGGCTGCGCGGCTATTTCGACCGTCACGCCTTCCAGCCCATGACCACCGAGGGCTTCCTGAAGGACATCCGCGAGAACCTGATCAAGGGCGATGCGACGCTGGAGTCGCAACTGATGATGGACGCCTGGATCTATCAGCCGGGCATGCCGTCCAACTGGGTCCCGCCAGTGTCCGACGCCTTCGTGGCCGTCGACGCCGCCGCCCGCGCCTTCTACGCCGACAAGGGTCCGGCCTCGGCCGTGCCCTGGGCCGGATGGAACACCCAGCAGCGCCAGCGTTTCCTGAACTGGCGTCCGCAAGGTCTGGCGGCCGGGACCGACTGGCTGACCGAGGGTCAACTGGCCGATCTGGAGCGCACCCTGAACCTGGCCAATGAGGGCAACAGCGAACTGACCTTCGCCTGGCTGCAGATCGCCCTGGCCCACCGCTATCAGCCCTCGGTCGCCACGGCCGAACGCTTCCTGACCACCATGGGGCGGCGCAAATTCGTCCTGCCTCTGTTCACCACCCTGTGGAACGAGGGCGACTGGGGTCGGCCGATCGCCACCCGGATCTACGCCGAGGCCCGGCCGCTGTATCACCCGGTGACCACCGGTTCGGTCGATGCGGTGGTGGGCAAGCCGCAGTGAGGTCCGCCGCCGCCCTGGCCGCCCTCGCCCTGCTGATCGCCGCTCCGGCGGCGGCGCAGGATCTGCTGATCCGGGGCGGGCCGATCTATACGGGCGTCGATGGCGCCGCGCCCGCCGAGGCCGTGTTGGTGCGTGACGGCCGCATCGCCTGGGTCGGCGCCCTGGCCGATCAGCCCGCCGTTCCGGCCGACGTCCCGACCGTCGATCTGAAGGGGGCGGCGCTGTTCCCCGGCTTCACCGACGGCCACGCCCATCTGGACGGGATCGGCTGGCGCGAGCTGACGCTGAACCTGGAAGGCGCCGCCTCGATCGCCGAGGCCATGCAGCGGCTGAAGACCTGGGCCGAGACGCACCCGGACGGTCCCATCGTCGGGCGCGGCTGGATCGAGACCCACTGGCCCGAAGGCCGCTTCCTGAACCGCCACGACCTGGACGCCGCGGCGCCCGGCCGGATCGTTCTGTTGAGCCGGGCCGATGGTCACGCCGTGGCCGTCTCCACCCCGGCGCTTCAGGCCGCCGGGATCACCACCCAGACCCAGGCCCCCTTCGGCGGCGAGATCCACCGCGAGACCGACGGCGCGCCCACCGGCCTGCTGATCGACGCGGCCGAGCAATTGGTCGCCCACCTGACGCCGCAGCAGGATGCTGCGGCGAAACGGAACGCCTATCGCGCCGGTTTCCGGGTCGAGACCGCCTATGGCTGGACCGGCCTGCATTTCATGAGCGCGCCCTGGGGCGACATCCCCATGTTGGAGCAGATGGCCGAGGCGGGCGAGGCGCCCTTGCGCCTGTACAACAGCATCACCCCCGACGGCGCCCGCGAGCTGATCGCCCAGGGTCCGCGCAGCGTCGCCGACGGCCGGGTCGTCACCCGCGCGATCAAATTCTACGCCGACGGCGCCCTGGGTTCGCGGGGCGCGGCCCTGTTCGCCCCCTATGCCGACGCCCTTCACACCTCGGGCCTGATGCAGACGACGGCCGAGGAAATGGCCCCCCTGTATCGCGAGGCTCTGCGCGCGGGCATCCAGGTCGCCACCCACGCCATCGGCGACCGGGGCAATTCGGAGGTGCTGAACTGGTACCTCCAGGCCATGGGCGAGGTTCCGCCGGACCAGCGCCGCGTCCGTGATCCGCGCTGGCGCATCGAGCACGCTCAGATCCTGCGGCCGCGCGACGAGGTGATGTTCACCGGCCTGGGGGTGATCCCCTCGATGCAGCCTAGCCACGCCATCGGCGATCTGCATTTCGCCCCGGCCCGTCTGGGTGACGCGCGGCTGGACGGCGCCTATGCCTGGCACAGTCTGGCGGCGCTGGGTCTGCCGGTCGTCGGCGGGTCGGACGCGCCGGTCGAACGGGGCGATCCCCTGATCGAATTCTACGCCGCCGTCGCCCGCCGCGACCTGAACGGCTTCCAGGGTCCCGACTGGCGTCCGAACGAGGCGGTGGACCGCGCCACGGCGCTGAAGATGTTCACCCTGTGGCCCGCCTACGCCAGCTTCCGCGAAGCCGAACTGGGCACCATAGAGGTCGGCAAGCGCGCCGATCTGACCGCCTTCTCGGTCGATCTGATGACCGCCCCCTTCGCCGACATTCCGAAAGGCCACGCGGTGCTGACGGTGGTCGACGGCGTGGTGGTGTATCGGAAACAATGACCCCTCACCCCCTCGGCGGAGGGGGTGATCGTGGTGCGTTGCGGCTCACCGGCACATCGCCTAAACCCCGGTCACGCAATTCTGGAGCGCATGATGGCTGTTTTCGGTTCGGGTCTGGTGACCGTGTTCGGCGGCTCCGGCTTCATCGGCGCCCAGGCCGTGCGCGCCCTGGCCAAGAAGGGCTGGCGCATCCGCGTCGCCGTGCGCAATCCGGTCACCGCCAATGAGCTTCAGCCTCTGGGCGACGTGGGCCAGATCCAACTGATGCGCTGCGACGTGACCCGGCCCGAGGACGTGGCCCTGGCGCTCAAGGGCGCCGACGCCGCGGTCAATCTGGTCGGCACGCTGTATGAAGCCCCCGGCCGCAGCTTCCGCAAACTGCACGTCGACGCCGCCGAAACCATCGCCACGGCCGCCCGGACGGCCAAGATCGACCGTCTGGTCCAGGTCTCCTCCATCGGCGCCGACAGCCACAGCCCCGCCGCCTATGCCCGTTCCAAGGCCGAGGCCGAGGTCCTGACGCGGCGCATTCGCCCCGACGCGGTGATCCTGCGTCCGTCGATCGTCTTCGGCATGGGCGACGGCTTCCTGAACCGCTTTGCCTCCATGGCGACCTGGTCGCCCGTCCTGCCTCTGATCGGCGGCGGCGAGACCCGGTTCCAGCCCGTCTATGTCGGCGACGTGGCCGAGGCCGTGGCCCAGGCCGTGATCCGCCCCGACGTCGCGGGCCAGACCTATGAACTGGGCGGCCCGGCCGTCTACAGCTTCAAGGATCTGATGCGGCTGATCCTGCGCGAAACCAGCCGCGATCGGCTGTTGTTCCCCCTGCCCTTCTTCGCGGCCCGCATCATCGGCTCGGCCGCGCAAATGAGCGCCCTGGTCGGCTTTGCGCCGCTGCTGACCCGGGACCAGGTGCTGATGCTCGAAACCGACAATGTCGTGGCCCCCGACGCCCAGGGCCTGGACGCGCTGGGCGTCCAGGGCACGGGGCTGGAGGCCATCGCCCCGTCCTATCTCTGGCGCTACCGTGTCGGCGGCCAGTTCGCCGAACGCCCGGCGCTCTAAAAGCCTAGAGCGTTCCGGTCCAGATCAGGGCCAGGCCGATCACGCCGACCACGATGCGCCACCAGGCGAAGGGCGCGAAGCCGTGCTTGCCGACGAAGTCGATCAGCGTCTTCACGATCACCAGGCCGCTCAGGAACGACACCACGAAACCAATCCCCAGCACCGGCAGGAAGTCGGCCGTCATCAGGTCGCGGCTCTCCCAGAAGTCCAGGGCGAAGGCGCCGACCATGGTGGGTATGGCCAGAAAGAAGCTGAACTCGGCCGCCGCCTTCTTGTCCACGCCCTGAAGCAGGCCGCCGACGATGGTGGCCCCCGAACGCGACACGCCGGGAATGATCGACAGGCATTGCCACAGGCCGATGCCCAGCGAGGTCTTCCAGTCGAAAGCCATGGCGTCATGGCTTCTGGGTTTCGGCGCCCAGCGCTCCAGCGCGATCAGGGCGAAGCCGCCGACGATCAGGCTGATGCAGACGATGGTCGGGTTGAACAGCACCGTCTTGATGAAATCATGGAACAACAGGCCGACGATGGCCGACGGCAGGAAGGCCAGCAGCACCGAGACCGTGAACCGCCGTGCTGACGGGTCCTTGCCCGGCAGGCCGATCAGAACCTTCCACAGTCGGCCGAAATACAGCGCCACCACCGCCAGGATGGCGCCGAGCTGGATCATGACGATGAAGGTGTTCCACGGCTCGTCGGGCAGGCCGAGAATCGCCTTGGTCAGCAACAGATGGCCCGTGGAGGAGACCGGAATGAACTCGGTCAGGCCCTCGACCAGGCCCAGGATGATCGCCGCCAACCAGTCCGACATGACGCCCCGCTATCGTGGAAAGGTCCGGCTCAGTTGGCGCCGGGTTCGGGTCCCACATAGCGCAGTCGCGCCCGAATAGGCGAGCCGTCCGCCGCCTGATCCAGCGCGTGGGCCAGCATGCCCGCCAACCGCGCGATCAGCAGCAGGTCCAGCGCCCCTTCGCGCGGCAGCTCCAGCTTGCGGCCGACCAGGGCCAGGGCGAAGGCCAGGCCCGAGGGCCGATCCGCCAGGGCCTCGGCCCGCTCGCGCACCGCCGCCAGATCGGGCGGCAGGGCCGCGTGCGCCAACAGGGCCGCGGCGCGCGGATCGCCTTGGGACCAGGCCGGGTCGGTGAAGTCCAGCCCCGCGATCCGCTCCGCCTCCAGCCGTCGCCCCGAATCGCGTCGCGCATCGACGATCACGGCGGTCGCCGCCTCGACCGCCGAGGCGGTCGGGCATCCGGCCAGGGTCGTCAGGCCGGCCAGGGCCGCCCCGGCCAGGGGCGCGCCCCCGGCGGCGGCGGCGCGCGCGGCCACCACGGCGTCGCCGACCGGCGCATCGGCGGCCAGCACCAGGGCGCGACGCAACAGGTCCTGATCCCGTTCCGCGACCTTCCAGCCGCGCGCCAGCCGTTGATGGAAATGCAGGCGTGGACCGGGTCCGGCCACGACGTCCACCGCCTCGTTCAGCACCGAGGCCGCCTCGGCGCGCATGGCCGCCGGGTCCAGACCTCGGCTCGACCCGCCCTCGACCGCCCGCCGCGCCAGAACGGCGAACAGTCTTTGACGCGGCTGGGCGCCGCCCACGGCGTCCACGCGCGGCTTGACCAGGGCGAAGGGGTTGTCGCGCGCGTCCCACAACAGCCGGGCCGTCGTCTCAAGCGTCGCCTGGTCCGACAGTTGGACCGCGTCCAGCCCGCGATAGAACAGACGCCCGTCGGCCGCCACGCTGACGGCCGAGCGCATCTCGGCCTCGCCTCGCCCGGCCGCACGGGCGAAGGGCATGGGCCGGGGCGCCTCGCCGCCGGTCAGACGGGCCACGTCCTGGGCGTCGTATTGGCTGCGACGGGGATCGACGGGGTCGGGGCGGGCGGCGATGCGGCCGCGGCTGACATAGGCGTACAGGGTCTGGGTCTTGACCCCCAGACGCGTCAACGCCTCCTCGCGTGCGATCCAGCGTTCCATCGCCATCCGTCGCCGTGACGTCGATCCCCCGAGATCGACGATCCATGAGCGCCCGACCATGCGGCGGTTTCATGACGCGAGGATTAACCGATCTCCGAGCGCGCCATTGGCAAGGCTTCGGCTTTCGGCGAGAAGGACGGCGATGACCGCCGACGCCGCCCCGCCATCCGCCGATCCCCACGCGGTCAATCGCGAGGTCACGCGGCTGTCCGTCATCGTGGCCGTGATCCTGATCGCGCTGAAGGCCTTCGCCCTGGGGGCCTCGGGTTCGGTGTCCATCCTGGCCTCGCTGGCGGACTCCGCGCTGGACCTGGCCGCGTCCCTGGCCACCTTCTACGCCGTGCGCTGGGCCGCCCAGCCCGCCGACGACGACCATCGCCACGGCCACGGCAAGGGCGAGGCCATGGCCGCCCTGGTCCAGTCGGGCCTGATCTTCGCCTCGGCCGTCTTCATCGCCTGGGAGGCGGTGGCCCGCATGGTCGAACCCCGGCCGGTCACGGGCGGCGGCTGGAGCGTCGCCGTCATCGTGATCTCCAGCCTGCTGACCGCCTGGTTGATCTGGCGTCAGAGCCGGGCCGTGGCCGCGACCGGCTCCATGGCCGTGGCCGCCGACCGCACCCATTACGCCGCCGACATGGCCGCCAACGCCGTGGTCCTGATCGGCGTGGTCTCGGGCGCCTGGTTGAACGCGCCGGGGCTGGACGCCGCCGCCGGCCTGGTGGTGGCCGTCTGGCTGTTCTGGGGCGCTGTCGGCCTGTTGCGCGAATCCGCCGACCACCTGCTGGATAAAGAGGTGCCAGACGCGGATCGCATCGCCGTCACCACCGCCGTCATGGCCGATCCGCGCATCACCGGCGTGCACCAGTTGCGCACGCGCATGGCCGGGACGACGCTGATGATCCAGATGCACGTCGATCTCGACCCGACGCTCAGCCTGATGGCCGCCCACGACATCGTCGTCGAGGCCGAGCACCGCATCCTGGCCGTCCGCCCCGGCGCGGACATCCTGATCCATCCCGACCCGCACGGGCCGGAGACGGCGGTTCCCGCGTCAACGCAGTAAACGACCGCTTAAGGCCCTATGGGCCATGACGTCGCAATGGCGTCGACCATCCTGTATCATTTCGCCTTCGATCCCGGCTCGCGCGCCGTGCGCCTGGCGCTGGGCGAGGCCAAGGTCGCGTTCGACGAGACCCCCTGCCGCCCGTGGGAGCCGGACTGTCCGCTGCACGCCCTGAACCCGTCGGGCATGCCGCCTGTGGTTCAGACCTCGATCCAGGGCAAGTCGGTCACCCTGTGCGAACCCGCCGCCGTCCTGGGGTGGCTAGAGGATCAGTCCAAGGAGCCTCTGCTGCTGGCCGCCGATCCGGCCGAACGGGCCGAGGCGCGCCGATTGAACGCCTGGTTCGACCGCCGCTTCACCGACGACGTCGGCGCCGTTCTGCTGCATGAACGGATGGAGAAGCCGCTGCTGCGCCTCGGCCCGCCCGAGGCCCGGATGCTGCGCGAAGGCCGCGAGGCCTTGAAGGGCCACCTGATCGTGCTGGAGACCCTGGCCGGCGCCCGCGACTGGCTGGCGGGCCGCCGCCTGTCCCAGGCCGATCTGGTCGCGGCCGGTCATCTGTCGGTGCTCGACTATTTCGGCGAGGTGTCCTGGGGGTCCTATCCGGCGCTCAAGACCTGGTACATGAAGCTGAAGTCCCGGCCCTGTTTCCGCCCGCTGCTGGCCGATCGCTTCCCCGGCGTCGCCCCGGCGGCGTGGTACGCCGAACTGGATTTCTGAGTTCCATTTCCCTCGTCATCCTCGGGCTTGTCCCGAGGACCCATGGTAAGTGCGGACTCGACCCCAGCCATCGGCCCTCTTTCGTGCTCCATCGTCCGCCCCCCAGCCACACCCACCATGGGTCCTCGGGACAAGCCCGAGGATGACGGATGTGCGCGACCACATCCGCAAGGCGGCCCAGGCCCTGGGCTTCGACGCCTGCCGCTTCGCCTCGGCGGCCGCGCCGTGGGCGGCGGGCGACCGCCTGCACGCCTTCGTCGAGGCGGGCCGTCATGGCGACATGGGCTGGATGGAGACGACCCGCGAGCGCCGCGTCCACCCCACCGCCATGTGGGACGGCGCCCGTTCGGCCGTGGTGCTGGGCCTGAACTACGGGCCGGGCGAGGACCCCCTGCCGCAACTGGCCGACCGATCGGCCGGGTATCTGTCGGTCTATGCGCGCGGCGACGACTATCACGAACTGATCAAGGGGCGGCTGAAGACCCTGGCCGGCCAGATCGCCGCTCGCACGGGTCAGGACGTCAAGGTCTTCGTCGACACCGCCCCCCTGATGGAAAAGCCGCTGGCCCAGCGGTCGGGCCTGGGCTGGCAGGGCAAGCACACCAATCTGCTCAGCCGCGAGCACGGCAATTGGCTGTTCCTGGGCGTCATCCTGAGCGCCGCCGACCTGACGCCCGACGAGCCGGAGACCGAACACTGCGGTTCATGCCGCGCCTGTCTGGACGCCTGCCCGACGAACGCCTTTCCCGCGCCGTTCCAGCTCGACGCCCGGCGCTGCCTGTCCTACCTGACCATCGAGTTCGCCGGGCCTTGGCCGGTCGCGTTCCGCACGGCGACCGGTGCGCGCATCTACGGCTGCGACGACTGTCTGGCCGTCTGTCCCTGGAACAAGTTCGCCCAGGCCTCGCATGAGGGCCGGCTTCAGGCCCGCGACGCCCTGGTCTCGCCGCGCCTGGCCGATCTCTTGGCGCTGGACGACCCCGCCTTCCGCGCCCTGTTCACCAAAAGCCCGGTCAAGCGCATCGGCCGCGACCGCTTCATCCGCAACGTTCTGTACGCGGCGGGCAACAGCGACGACCCGGCCCTGATCGCGCCGGTCGTCGCCCTGCTGGACGACCCCGCCCCCGTGGTGCGCGGCGCGGCGGCATGGGCCTTGTCACGCCTGTTCCCCGAAGGCTTCGCCACCGAGCGGATGGCGCGGGAAGGGGATGAGACGGATGCGGATGTGCGGAAGGAATGGCGCATCTAACTCCCTTCTCCCGCGGGGAGAGAAGGAAATCGTCAGCCCATCGCCGTCGGGCCGCCGCGACGGCCGCCCGGCGTCGGGGCCACGTCCAACAGGCGCAGGCGGAACACCAGCACCGCGTTCGGCGGAATGACGGGCGGGCCGCCTTGCGCGCCATAGCCCAGGGCCGGCGGCACATAAAGGATCCATTCGTCGCCGACCTTCATGCGTTGCAACGCCTCGGTCCAGCCGGGCACGACGCCCTCGGGGCTGAAGATCACGGGCGCGCCGCGGCCGAAGGAGCTGTCGAAGATGGTCCCGTCGGTCAGCTTGCCCTCATAGTCGACCTTGACCCAGTCGTTGCTGTCCGGGGTTTCGCCGCCGGTCGGTCCCGACTGCACCACTTCATACTGCAGCCCCGACGGCAGGGTGTGCACGCCCGCCTTTCGGGCGTTCGAGGTCATGAAGAACTCGGCCGCCTTGGCCGAGGTCTCCAGCGTCTTGGCCGGGTCCTCGCCCCGCCCGCAGGCCGACAGCAGCAGCGCGGCCGTGACGGCGCTAACCCATGCGAAGCGCATAACCCTTGTCCTTCAAAGCCTGGCCGATCTCGTCGGCGTGTGCGCTGTCGCGCGTTTCCACCATGATGTCGAACTCGGCGCCCTTGGCCGGCACGTCCAGCGCCAGGCGGTTGTGCACCACGTCGATGATGTTGCCGCCGACCCCGCCGATCACCGCCGCCATGGCCGACAGGATTCCCGGCCGGTCGTCCGACAGGATGCGATAGACGGTCAACCGCCGCTCGCGCACCAGTTCGCGGTTCAACACCACGGCCAACATGCGGGCGTCGATATTGCCGCCGGTCAGCTCGATGCCGACCTTCATGCCCTTGAATTTGTCGGGATAGGCCAAAAGGGCCGCCAGGCCCCCGGCCCCCGCGCCCTCGGCCACCGTCTTCTCCAGGGTGGCCAGGAAGGCCACGCCCTTTTCAAAATCGGCCTCCTGGCAGACCAGGACTTCTTCGATCAGAGGATTGCCCAGCGCATAAGGCACGTCGCCCGCCGCCTTGATGGCGATGCCCTCGGCGATGGTCTGGCCGCCGCATTTGGGCGGCTGGCCCGCACGGCGCGCGCTGAACGACGGATACATGGCCGCCTCGACGCCGAAGATGCGGATCGAAGGCTTCATCGCCTTGGCCGCGATGGCGCATCCGGCGATCAGCCCGCCGCCGCCGATCGGGATGATCAGGGCGTCCAGGTCCGGCGCGTCCTCCAGAAATTCAATGCCGCAGACCCCCTGGCCCGCCACGATGCCCGCATCATCGAAGGCCGAGACGAAGACGAAACCCTCTTCGTCCCGCAGCCGGTGCGCCTCTTCGGTCGAGCCGGAGAAGTCCAGGCCGTGGATCACCACATTGGCCCCGTGCGCGCGGGTGCCGTCGATCTTCACGAAGGGGGTGCCCTCGGGCATGACGATGGTCACGGGCACGCCCAGCCGTCCGCCGTGATAGGCCAGGGCCTGGGCGTGGTTGCCTGCCGAGGCCGCGACCACGCCGCGCTTGCGCTCATCCGCGGTCAGTTGCAGCAGCCGGTTCAGAGCGCCGCGTTCCTTGAAACTGCCGGTGAAGTGCAGATTGTCGAACTTCACCCAGACCTCGGCGCCGGTCAGTTGCGACAGACGGCGCGAATAACGGGTCGGCGTGCGGTCCACCTGGCCCGCGATGCGGACGCGGGCGGCCTCGATGTCGGCGAAGGTGACGGTCATCACGACTCCCAAACGGCCGGGTCTTTTCGCCCGGTCAGGGTCCGCTTGTGGCGCCGTGTCGTGATCGTCGCAACCTTGACCTTGGCCGTTGCGTTAGGCGTCATATCCCTGTCTTAGGCTTGACCTCCAAGTCTTGACCGCTGGCCGACCCCAGGAGCGCGCCGATGTCCGTCCGTCCCCTTCTCGCCTTGACGGCCCTGGCCGCCGCCCTGGCCGCCTGTGCGCCGATGCCGACCGGCGGCTACGGCCCGGCCACGTCGGCCGTCTTCAACGCCGCCGATTTCGCCTGGTCCCAGCACGGCGGCCAGGCCGCGATCGAGGGTCGGGTCGACTATCGCCGTGACGGCAAGACCTACGCCTGCACCGGGTCGGCGGGCCTGACGCCCGACACACCCTATACGCGCCAGCGGTTCGCCGCCCTCTACGGCTCGACCGACCGCGCCGCCGTGCCCGAGGCCGTGGTCCGCGCCCGCAACGTGCCCGATCCCAACGCCGACTACCGCGCCTATGTCCGTTCCGAGCGGTGCGAGAACGGCCGCTTCCGCTTCGCCGGTCTGCCCGACGGCGGCTGGTTCGTCATCGTTCCCGTCAGCGCCGACAGCGACCGCATCGTCCTGATGCGCGCCATCCAGACACGCGGCGGGCGCGTCACCAATGTCGTGATGTAAGCACAAGGAGACCGCCATGCGCCTGATCCTGATCGCCGCCGTCGCCGCCGCCTCGGCCATCGCCGGAAGCGCCTCGGCCCAGAGCTGGACCTCCCATGGCGAGCGCGGCGAACGCCCCTACGGCTATGAAACCGGCCGCCATTACAGCAACCCCTATGACGGCGGCCGTCGGACCTATTCGCGTGACGGATCCTTCAACGGCCAGGCCGACCGGCCCGGCGACTATCGCTGCGACGCCTTCTGGGACGCCGAGCGCACCGACTGCGGCGAACGCTGGCGCGACCAGCGGCGCGGGTCAGACCGTTACGGCCAGGGACGGTACGGCCACGGACGCGGCTATGGCTCATCCTATGGGGGCGGCGGCTCGGTCTATCCCGGCGCCTATGGGCGGCCCGATCTGGTCTATCCGGCCGGGCGCGGCGGCCACGCCTCGGGCGGGCGCAGCCAGGCCCGCATCGACTGGTGCCGCTGGAACTACCGCTCCTACGACCCGGCCAGCGGCTATTACCGCGCCTATTCCGGCCATCTGGTGTGGTGCGGCTAGACCACGCCCTGGCGCGAACGCCGTCTTCCGCTCACGAGATCGTGCCCTATCGCCGTTCGCCATCTTTCGGCCCTGACTGACCCGCCTCTCGGACTTCGCCCGCGCGTGGGCGGCAGTCGGGGGAGCGCGTCCATGTCCCAGCACAACATCGTCGGCTCCGAAGCGTTCGAGAAGCGGCCGCACGTCTATATCCGCTCGCTGAAGTCGGGCGGCTGGCGACGGCGCAAGGCGCGCCTGGCTCTGGCCTTCATGGCCGGCATCGCCGTGGCTGCGGTCGGCGGCGCGGCGGCGGCCGTGGCCGCCTTCGGACCCTTGCTGTCGGGCGGCTGAACCGTCAGGCCAGCCAGACCATCCGCCGCGTCGCCACGTCTTCCCCACGCGCTTTCGAGAATCCCTTGCGCACCTCGCCGGTGTAGAGGAAGCCCGCCTTCTCCAGCACCCGGCCGGACGCCGGGTTGTCGGCGAAATGGCCCGCCATCAGGGCGCGCCGCCGCCATTTGCGCGACGCCCAGACCATGCCGGCCTCCAGCGCCTCGGTGGCGAAGCCCCGGCCCCAGTAGTCGCGGCCGATCCAATAGCCGGTCTCCGGCGCCGGATCGCTGTCCTCGAACAGGCCCAGCACCCCGACCAGGCCGTGGTCCTCGTGCTCGATGACGAAGGTCGCCGACCGCGCCGGGTCCTGCGCCGCCACCTGAAGCACGAAGGCTTCGGCGTCGCCGACCCCGAACGGGTGCGGCATGCGCAGGGTCATGCGGGCGATCTCGGATTCATTGGCCAGGCGGGCCAGACGGGTCACATCTTGCAGGCCCGGGGCGCGCAGGGTCAGGCGCCGCGTCTCGATGACGGGTGAGGTTTCGATGATGCACATGGCGTCGCCTCGTCTCGTTCTGTGCCGCCTCCTTGTTCAAGGCTCGGGCGGCGTCGAGGCGGGGAAACGAAAACGGGGAGCCTGGTGATCCAGACTCCCCGCGGAAAAATTCCTTGGTCCAGATCGGCTGCTTTATTCCAGCAACGCGATCCGGGAAGGCTTCTTCGGATCGCTTACTCGGCGGCTACGGCCTGCTGGTCGTTGGCCGGTAGAATCGACACGTAACAACGGCCGCCACGCTTGGTGGTGAATTTCACGGCGCCGTTCACCAGCGCGAACAGGGTATGGTCGCGGCCCATGCCCATGTTGTCACCCGGATGCCACTGGGTGCCGCGCTGACGAATAATGATGTTGCCGGCCAGCACCTGCTCGCCGCCGAACTTCTTCACGCCGAGGCGCTTCGACTCGGAGTCGCGACCGTTGCGCGACGAACCGCCGGATTTCTTGTGAGCCATGAGTCTGCTCCGTCCTCTTGCGCCGGACCCGAAGGTCTCAGTCAGCGCCTATTGTAGCGACAAACGCCCTGCTTGGGCGCCCGTGAATTCTTTAGTCTTCGGCCGTCTTGGCGGCGGCCTTCTTGGCCGGAGCCTTCTTGGCCGGGGCGGCCTTGGCTTCAGCCTTGGGCGCGGCGGCCTTCTTGGCGGGCTTGGCTTCGGTCTCGGTCGTGCGCGGGGCCAGGCCGCGGGCGCGAGCGTTGATCTCGGCCTTGGTCAGCAGCGAGGTCTCGCCGTCCCACTTGGCCTTTTCGCCGGCGCCTTCGATGCCGGTGATGCGCAGGACCGATTCCATCTGGCGGTGACCGCGGGTGCGGCGATAGCCCTGGCGACGGATCTTCTTGAAGATCTTCACCTTCTCGCCCTTGCGGGTTTCGACCAGGGTCGCGGCGACCGAAGCGCCCGCGATCAGCGGCGCGCCCAGGGTCACGCCCTTGTCGCCGCCCAGCATCAGGACGTCGCCGAAGCTGACATTCGCGCCCGCCTCGCCGTCGAGCTTCTCGACCACGATCACATCGCCCGGTTGAACCCGGTACTGCTTGCCGCCGGTCTTGATCACCGCGTACATATTGAGCCTCGGCATAACGCAAAAAAGAGTGCGCCCGCAGGAACCCCGCGGGCGAAGAGGGGGCGACATAGACGGGCCGGGGGTCAGAGTCAACGCGAACGGGGCTGAAAACGCCGTCCGAGACGCGAATTCCCCGCCCCAAAGGCTCCATGTCTGGTCCCGCCGTCCCGGCCGTGCGAAGCGAAATCCGCCGAAGCCATATGAGACCGCCTGATGACTGATCGCCGCGTCGAGGCCGCCCGCCGAATCGTCGCCCATGTCGCCGAACACCTGCGCGCCGACCTGTCCTTGCGCCTATGGACCGGCGAGGTCCTGCCCTTGGGTCCCGGCGCGCGCGACGACATCCAGATCGTGGTGGCCCGCCCCTCGGCCGTGCGCCGCCTGTTGCTGAAGCCCGGCCTGATGACGGTGTTCGAGCTGTTCGCCACCGGTGATCTGCGCATAGAGGGCGGCGATCCGCTGGAGGCCGCCGACCGCTGGGACCACGGCCGCGCCGTCCACCTGGCGCGCAACGTCGACAAATGGCTGATCGCGCGCGAGGCCGTCCCCTTCCTGCTGAACGGCGGCGACGAGGGCGCGACCCAGATCCCGGCCTGGGACGCCACCGGCGACGACGGCGTCGGCGCAGCCCGCGCAGGGCGGCGGGATCAGGACTTCATCCAGTTCCACTATGACGTCGGCAACGACTTCTACGCCCTCTTCCTGGACCCGGAGATGGTCTATTCCAGCGCCTACTTCCCCTCGCACGAGGCGACGCTGGAAGCGGCGCAGGCCGAGAAGTTGGACCGCATCTGCAAGAAACTGCGCCTCAAGCCCGGCCAGAAACTGCTGGACGTCGGCTGCGGCTGGGCCGGCCTGTCATGCTGGGCGGCCCGAAATTACGGCGTCACCGTGCACGGCGTGACCCTGTCGCAGGCCCAGCTCGACTATGGCCGGGCCAAGGTCGAGCGGCTGGGTCTTCAGGACAAGGTCACCCTCGAACTCAAGGACTATCGCCAGGTCGAGGGCCAGTATGACGCCATCAGTCAGGTCGAGATGTTCGAGCACGTCGGTTTCGCCAACCACGAGACCCACTTCCTGGAGATGAAGCGGCTGCTGAAGCCGGGCGGTCTGTATTTCCATCAGGCCTCGGTGCGGCGCGGCGGCCGCGACGCCATTCGCCCGACCCCGACGACCAAGGTCATCACCCGTTTCATCTTTCCCGGCGGCGAGCTGGACACCATCGGCATGACGGTGACCAACCTGGGCCGCTTGGGGTTCGAGACCCTGGACGTGGAGGACATGCGCGAGCATTTCGAGCTGACGCTGCGCGAATGGACACGGCGTCTCTATGCCCGCCGCGAAGACGCCTACGCCCTGGCCGGCGAGGCCCGCACCCGTCTGTGGTTGATCTATTTCGCCCTGTTCGCCAAGGGTTTCGAGCGCGGCTCGGTGCTGGTCTATCAGACGGTGGCGCAGAAGCGCCGCCCCGGTCCCAGCGGCCTGCCGCTGGATCGCAAGAGTCTGTACGCGTGAACTTTCCTTCTCCCCTTGTGTGAGAAGGATGGTCCACCCCCTCGACCGTTACAAAGTAACACGCTATAGCGGCCGTCATGTCGCCGCCCGATCTTCAGCAACCGGTTCTCGCCTCTCTTCTGGGCGCGGGATTCGCGGCGGCCTTTCTGCACGCGGCCCTGCCGACCCACTGGCTGCCCTTCGTCCTGGTCGGGCGGGCGCAAAGGTGGACGCTAAGGCGCACCCTGGGCGCGGTCGTGGCGGCGGGCTTGGCCCATATCGCCACGACGGCCGTCGTCGGCGGCCTGATCGTTCTGGCGGGCCTGGCGTTGAACCAGTGGATCTCGGGCCTGTTGCCCCATCTGTCGGCGGCCCTGCTGATGATCTTCGGCGCCTTCTACCTGGCCCGCGCCACGCTGAAGCGGCCGGTTCCGGCCGGCGGGCCGCCGCTGGAGACGCCCGAACCCGCCGTCACCGACAGCGCCGCCTTCTGGGGCCTGGTGGCGATGATGGCCGTTTCACCGGGCGAGGTGCTGTTGCCGATCTATCTGTCGACGGCCGAAGAGGGCCTGGTCGTGCTGGGCCTGCTGACCCTGGCCTTCGCGGCGGGGACGGTGGCGGGCATGACGGTGCTGACGACCCTGGCCCGCGCGGGCGCCTCGATCCTGCGGCTTGAACGCTGGGCGCGGTATGAGGGCATGGTGCTGGGCGTGGCCCTGATCGGCCTGGGCCTGCTGGTGATGACGCATCAGCACTAGCCGCAACCACGTAGCGCGATGCGCGATAGGCGCCTAAGACAAAGACCATGGGCGCCCATCACAGTCATTCGCACGACCACGCGCACGACCATCATGGTCATGACCATGCGCACGGCCACGGCCATCATCACGGCCCGGTCGACACCGGCGACTGGCGCTATGTCGTCGGCCTGATCGTCAATCTGGCCTTCGTCGGCGTGGAGTTCGGCGCCGGGATGTGGAGCAGCTCGACCGCCCTGATGGCCGACGCGGGCCACAATCTGTCCGACGTGCTGGGCCTCGCCATGGCCGGGGGCGCGGCCTGGCTGGCGCGGCGCAACGCCGGAGCGCGACGCACCTATGGCTATGGCAAGGCGACGGTGCTGGCGGCGCTGGGCAACGCCCTGCTGCTGATCTTCGCCTGCGGCGCCATCGCGGTGGAGGCCGTGCGACGCCTGGCGGAACCGGCGCCCGTGGCCTCGGGCGTCATCATGGCCGTGGCCGGGATCGGCTTCGTCATCAACCTGGGCACGGCGCTGTTGTTCATGCGCGACCAGCATTCGGACCTGAACGCCAAGGGCGCCTATCTGCACATGATGGCCGACGCGGCCGTGTCGATCGGCGTGGTGTTGGCGGGTGGGCTGATTCTGTTGACCGGCTGGTCGATCATCGATCCCCTGGTCAGCCTGATCATCGTCGCCGTCATCCTGATCGGGACCTGGGGCCTGTTGAAGGATTCGGTGAACCTGGCGCTGGACGCCGCGCCCTCCGGCATGGATGTGGCCGCCATCCGCGACGCGCTTCTGGCCCTGCCCGGCGTCAGCGCCGTGCACGACCTGCACGTCTGGGGCCTGTCGACCACCGAGACGGCCCTGACCGCCCACCTGGTCCATGGCCGCGACGATCCCGCCGCCCTGCTGGCCGAGGCCCAGGGCCTGGTGCGCGAGCGCTTCCGCATCGGCCACACGACCTTGCAATTGGAGACGGGGGCGTTGCCGGATTGCCCGGATTGCTGAGGGAGATAGGGCTTAGGGCTTAGGGCTTAGGGCTTAGGGCTTAGGGCTTAGGGCTTAGGGCTTAGGCGAATGATCAGCGCCCTTCTAATTCCTAAGCCCTAAGACCTAAGCCCTCCCCTTCCCTTCCCTTTTGCCCCTCGACGCGCCATCTGCACGCCCATGACCGACAAGACCCCCGTCACCGTCCTCACCGGCTACCTCGGCGCCGGCAAGACCACGCTGCTGAACCGCATCCTCACCGAGGACCACGGCAAACGCTACGCCGTCATCGTCAATGAGTTCGGCGAGATCGGCATCGACAACGACCTGGTGGTCGGCGCCGACGAGGATGTGTTCGAGATGAACAACGGCTGCGTCTGCTGCACCGTGCGCGGCGACCTGATCCGCGTCGTCGGCGGCCTGATGAAGCGCCAGCGGCCGGGCAAGCCCGCCTTTGACGCCATCATCGTGGAGACCACCGGCCTGGCCGACCCCGGCCCGGTGGCCCAGACCTTCTTCGTCGATGAGGACGTGAAGGCCAAGACCCAGCTCGACAGCGTCACCGCCCTGGTCGACGCCAAACACGTCATGGCCCGGCTGGACGATTCCAAGGAGGCCCGCGAACAGGTGGCCTTCGCCGACCAGATCATCCTGAACAAGGTCGATCTCGCGACGGCCGAGGAACTGGTCGCCGTCGAGGCGCGGCTGCGCGCGCTGAACCCGCTGGCCCCCATCCTTCGCGCCGAGCGCGCCGGTGTGGACCTGGACAAGGTGCTGGGCCGTCACGGTTTCGATCTTGAGCGCATCCTGGAGGTCCGCCCGGACTTCGTGAACCCGCCACACGGCGCCGAAGGCCATGTCCACGACGAAGACTGCGGCCACGATCATGACCATGGGCATGATCACGGGCATGACCACCATCACGACCACGGCCACGGCCACGGCCCGCGCGGCCACGCCCACCAGGACGACATCAAGGGCGTCTCCCTGTCGCTGGACCGGCCGCTGGACGGGACCAAATTCACCGCCTGGCTGGACCGGCTGCTGGCCGAGAAGGGTCAGGACATCCTGCGCGCCAAGGGCATCATCGACGTCGCCGGCGAGGACCGCCGCCTGGTCTTCCAGGCCGTTCACATGATCCTGGAGGGCGACCTGCAACGGCCGTGGGGCGACAAGGAACGCCGCTGGAGCCGCGCCGTCTTCATCGGCCGCGATCTGGACGAGGCCGCGCTGAAGGCCGGTTTCGAGAGCTGCGCCGCGTGAAGACCTTCACCTTCGACGCCCAGGTCACCGCCGCCCTGTTCGACCGGATCGGCGCCGTCTTCGCCCTGGGCGACGGCGCGGTGGTGTTCGAGAGCGGCGAACGGGCCGAGGCCCATGACGGCGCGGTCCTGTGCGCCTGCGTCCATCCGTCGGGCGACGGCGTTGTCACCGGCGGCGATGACGGCAAGCTGGTCTGGAGCCGCCGGGGCGAATCCGTGCTTCTGGCCACGGCCAAGGGTCAATGGATCGACGCCGTCGACGCCGCGTCCGAGACCGGCCTGATCGCCTTCGCCTTCGGCAAGACCCTGTCGGTGATCGATGTCGCCGACGCCGCCTTCCGTCGCGATTTCGTGCATGAGCGCACCGTCTCGGGCGTGGCCTTCGAGCCGAAGGGACGCCGCGTGGCCGCCTCTACCTATGGCGGCGCGGCCCTGTGGTACGCGCGGATCGCCCAGCAGCAGCCGACGGTGCTGAAATGGGCCGGATCGCATACGGGCGTCGGCTGGTCGCCCGACGGCGCCTTTCTGATCACCACCATGCAGGACAACCAACTTCACGGCTGGCGGCTGAAGGATCAGCGCAACATGCGCATGGGCGGCTATCCGGCCAAGATCCGCAACATGGCCTTCCTGTCCAGGGGGCGCCTTCTGGCCACGCCGGGCGCGCAGGGCGTGGTGCTGTGGCCTTTCGAGGGGTCGAATGGCCCGATGGGGCGTGAGGCGACCGAGATCGGCTTCGACGAGACCAGCCTGGTCAATCTGGTCGCCGCCCAGGCGAAACACGGGCGTGTCGCCGCCGGGCTGAACGACGGCCGCGTCTGGGTCGCCGATCCGTCGGCCCAGGGCCTGGAGCGGGTCAAGGCCGACAAGGGCGCGCCCATCGTCGCCCTGGCCTTCGACGCCGAGACCACGCGTCTGGCCTGGGCCGACGAGGACGGTCAAGCCGGGATCGTTGACCTCTGAGGCTTGCAACCTTGACCGTGATGACGGAACCCTTGGTCCGATGAGCGCGGCGACCGAAATCAAGACACGCGGGCGGCCGATCCTGACGGCCCTGCTGATCCTGGCCATGCTGCCGGTCGGGGCGGTGGTCATCCACCGCTTCGTGCCGCCGCCGACCACCCTGCTGATGATCAAGCAGGCCGTGGCGGGGAACGGGCTGGATTACCAATGGCGCGGGCTGGACGACATCTCGCCACGTCTGGTCGAGGCCGTCATCGCCGCCGAGGACGCGCGCTTTTGCGAACATCGCGGCTTCGATTTCGAGGCCATAGAGAAGGCGCTGGATTCCAACGCCCGCGGCCGCAAGGTGCGCGGCGGATCGACCATCAGCCAGCAGACCGCCAAGAACGTCTTTCTATGGCCGGGCCGCGACTGGATCAGGAAGGGGCTGGAAGCCGGCTACACCGTCCTGATCGAGACCCTGTGGGGCAAGCGGCGGATCATGGAGGTCTATCTGAACGTCGCCGAATGGGCGCCCGGCGTCTATGGCGCCGAGGCCGCCGCCCGTCGCTGGTACGGCAAGAGCGCCGCCGACCTGACCACGCGCGAGGCCGCCCGTCTGGCCGCCATCCTGCCCAGCCCGCGCCGCTATAAGGCGGCCAGCCCCGGTCCCTATGTCCGCAGGCGCGCCGGCCGCGTCCAGGCCGCCATGGGCACGGTGCGCGGCGAAGGTCTGGCCGCCTGCGTTCTTCGGTGAAAAGCCGAGCTTGACGCGGCGGCTCCGCTTGCCTCCCATGCGCGCCGAAAAGGCCGCCCACGCGAGACGGCATATGCGGGAGAGAGACACCATGAAGCGTCAACTGATGGCGGCGGTCGCCGTCTGCGCCCTGGGCCTGACGGGCTGCGTCACGGTCAAGTCCTGGACCTCGGGCTCGACGCCCCCCGACGCGGCGGCCCCAGCGCCCGCCGCCCCGGCCTCGGCCTCGGAAACCGCCTTCCCCGCCACGACCGAGGGCGCCACGGCCTTCGTCGCCGACGCCGAGAAGCGACTGATGGAGATGGGCGAATATGTCGCTCGCGTGCAGTGGGTGCGCGCCACCAACATCACCTTCGACACCATGTGGCTGGAAAGCCGAGCCAACGCCCAGGCCACCGAAATGTCGGTGCAACTGGCCAATGAGGCGGCCCGCTTCAATGATGTTCGGGTTCCCGCCGACGTCCGCCGCAAGCTGAACCTGATGCGTCTGGGCATCGTCCTGCCCGCCCCGAACCGTCCGGGCGCCGCCGCCGAACTGGCCGACATCACCACCCGTCTGGACTCGACCTACGCCACCGGCAAATTCCAGTTCAAGGGCGAGCAGATCACGCTCGATGACGCCAACGTCAAGATCGCCGAGAGCCGCGATCCAGCCGAGACCAAGGCCCTGTACGAGGGCTGGCGCACCATTTCACCGGTCATGCGCGACGACTACGCCCGCATGGTCGCCATCGCCAATGAGGGCAGCCGCGAACTGGGCTATGCCGACACCGGGGCCATGTGGCGCGCCGGTTACGACATGGCGCCCGACGCCTTCGCCGCCGAGACCGACCGGCTGTGGAACCAGGTCAAACCCTTCTACGAAAACCTGCACTGCTATGTGCGCGGGCGGCTGAACGCCAAATACGGCGATGCGGTCCAGCCCGATCACGGCCCGATCCGCGCCGACCTCTTGGGCAATATGTGGTCGCAGCAGTGGGGCAACATCTATGACGTCGTCGCCCCCGCCAACGTGCCCGCCGGCCAGGGCTATGACCTGACCCAGTTGCTGACCCGCGCCAACTATGACGCCACGCGCATGGTGAAGACCGGCGAGGGCTTCTACACCTCCCTGGGCCTGGCCCCCTTGCCCGACACCTTCTGGGAACGCAGCCAGATCACCCGCCCGCGTGATCGGGAAGTGGTCTGCCACGCCTCGGCCTGGGACCTGGACAACGTCAATGACGTGCGCATCAAGATGTGCACCCAGATCAACGCCGACGACTTCTACACCGTCCACCACGAGCTGGGTCACAACGTCTATCAGCGCGCCTACAACCAGCAGCCCTTCCTGTTCCGCAACGGCGCCAACGACGGCTTCCATGAAGCCATCGGCGACTTCATCGGCCTGTCGGCCACGACCCCGACCTATCTGAACCAGATCGGTCTGTTGGACACCGTGCCGGGCGCCGAGGAGGACATCCCCTTCCTGCTGAAGATGGCGCTGGACAAGATCGCCTTCCTGCCGTTCGGCCTGATGGTCGATCGCTGGCGCTGGGACGTGTTCAGCGGCAAGACCACGCCGGATCACTATAACGACGCCTGGACGGCCAATATGCTGAAGTACCAGGGGTTGACGCCGCCGGGACCGCGCCCGGCCAACGCCTTCGATCCGGGCGCCAAATACCACATCCCCGGAAACACGCCGTACACGCGCTATTTCCTGGCCCACATCTACCAGTTCCAGTTCCACCGCGCGGCTTGCAAGATGTCGGGCTGGACCGGGCCGCTGCACCGCTGCTCGATCTACGGCAACACCGAGGTCGGCCGCCGCTTCAACGCCATGATGGAGATGGGCCAGTCGCGTCCGTGGCAAGAGGCCATGGCCGCCTTCACCGGCGAGAACGGCAACGACGCCTCGGCCGTGGCCGACTATTTCGCGCCGCTGAACGTCTGGCTGACCCAACAGAACCGCGGCAAGCGCTGCGGCTGGGACAACTGATCCCGGCCTGACGGCGTCCGTGCCCGGCCACCCTCCCCCGACCGGGAGGGTGGCCGATCGGTCTTATTTGGCGATGCGCAGGTTTTCGATGGCCCCGGCGATGCGGTCGAAGGCCGCGCCGATGTCGGCGGCGTTTGTGACATTGAAATAGTTGGCCGGCTGGCTGGCGCAGCCGCTGAGCAGCTCTTGCGTGCGGCTGTCGACCTGGACGCCGACCGTATAGACGATGATCTCGCGCGTCCGCAGATTGCCGCACAGCTCCTCCAGCCGGTCGTCCATGACGGCGCGGCGTTGAGAGCTGCTGGAGCTGACGCCCAGGCCCAGCCGCTCCTGCCAGATCAGGCCGGCGCCGGAATAGACCGAGTTGTCGGGATTGCTGGCGGTCGAGTTCACATTCTCGCCGTCGGTCATCAGGATGACGATCTTCTGGAGACGCTCGGTCCCATAGGGCTGGCCGTCACGGAACGGCGCGTTCGGCGACAGGGCGTGCCAGCCCCACATCAGACCCATGGGAATGTTGGTGTTGCCGGTGGCCTTCATGCGGCCGATGGCGGCCTTCAGGCCGGTGAAGTCGTCGGTCAGGCGCATGACCGGCTCCAGCCCGCAGCCCTGGTTGGGACCCAGGTTCACGCCGATGCCGCTGCGCAGACGCGTGCGCGTGTATTTGGAGGCGTCCTTGGTCAGCCGATCCCAGGCCTGAATGCGCAAGGTGCTGCTCAAGGTGCCCAACAGATTGCTGATCAGGCCGCTGAGGCTGGTGGTCGGCTCATCGAGATAGTCGTTGGGATAGTCGAAATCCTCCCAGCGGCTGTCGTTGGGGAAGGTGTTGTCGTCGGGCGAGTCGGGCGAGAAATAGGGCACGAACATCGTCGCCTGGTCGCCGCTGTTCGGCGCCGTATCCCGGACGTCGTAGGGATAGGCCCGGCTTTCGATACAGCCGCCCCAGCCGATCTGAAGCGTGTCCAGCAGGGCGAAACGGTCCTGGCCGGTCGAGAACAGCCCGGTCGTCCCGGTCGAGCCGGTGTGGTTGGTCGAGCGGCTGAGCCAGCCCAGGTTCGAGGCGCTGGTGCGGTTGTTGGTCGTGCCGAAGCCCGAGTTCACCCGGACGGTCATGGAGAAGGGCACCAGGGCGATCTTGACCGCATCGTCCTCGACGCTGCGGGCGTCGGCGGCGGCCAGGCGGTCGATCAGATTGACGGCGGCCGACTTGGTGTTGGTCAGCTTGGACCCCGACATCGAGCCGGTGTTGTCCAGAACCAGGGCGATCTCGACCATCTTGTTCGAGCGGAACACCTCGGAATGCGCCCCGACCGGCAGCTTGTCGTCCATGAACTTGCCGTAGGGCGGCAGGAAGATGTTGGCGACCAGGGCCTTCACATCGACCTTGGCGTCGGCCACGACCACGCCCTCGCTGTTCAGGGCGAAGGTGGTGCGATCCTCACGCAGGGTGATTTCGGGATAGGCCTGAAGATTGGCCTTCAGCGCCGCCAGGCCGACGGTCGTGATCTCGGCATTGGTGGTGTAGGGCGAGCGGGCGGCGGCCAGGGCGGCCGCGTCCAGCGCGTCTTGCAGATTGACCCGCACGGTCGAGGCGCGGTGGATGTCCACCCCGCCCAGCGTCATCAGGATCAGCGGCGGCAGGCTGAGGGCGAAGATCATCGCCACATTGCCCCGACGCGCGCGCGCGAAACGGCCCGCGAACCCCTTCAGGTTCCGTCCCCAGCCGGCGATGGCGTTCGTGATGCCGCCCATGGGTTCCTGCCTCCGCGCGCGGACGCAAGGTCCGCCACCGCGCAGATTGCACGGCGACGGTTAAGGGAAGGCCTACCGGCGAGGGTTAACGGGCCGCACCGAACATCCCGGCGAGGTCAGATCAGCCGGATTTCCTTCAACCGCTCGGTCAGGAAGTCCTCGGCCATTATGGCGCGGCCTTCATAGCGGTCGGGATTGTCCGTCGTGATCATCGACGGCAGCGTCTCGATCATGAAGTCCGGGTTGAAATGCAGGAAGAAGGGCGTCGAATAGCGCGCATAGCCGCGCCGCTCGGGCGCCGGATTGACCACCCGGTGCGTCGTCGACGGCAGGACGTGGTTGGTCAGTCGCTGCAGCATGTCGCCGATGTTGACCACCAGCGCTCCCGGCGGCGGCGCGATGTCCAGCCACTCGCCGTCGGCGTCCTTCAGTTGCAGGCCCGCCTCTTCGGCGCCCAGCAACAGGGTGATGACGTTGATGTCTTCGTGCGCCCCAGCCCGCACGCCCGGCGCATCGGCCGGAACCGGCGGATAGTGCAGCGTGCGCAGGATCGAGTTCCCCAGTTCGACCTTGTCCTCGAAATAGGCGTCGCCCAGCTCCAGATATCGGGCGATGGCGCGCAGCACCTTGGCGCCCAGGGCGTCCATGGCCTCGAACATGCCGTACTGGTGCTGGCGGAAACCGGAAATCTCGGTCGGCCACAGATTGTCGCGCATGTATTTCCGGTACGGATGGTCTTGCGGCAGCTCGCGCCCGACGTGCCAGAACTCCTTCAGATCGACGGTCGCCGCGCCCTTGGCCGCCTCGACCCCGAACGGGGTCAGGCCGCGCGCGCCGCCGGTGCCGAGCAGATGGTATTTCTTCTTGGTCGGCTCCGGCAGGGCGAAGAAGGCCTTGGCGTCGTCCAGGGCCGCGTCCAGCGTCGCCTGATCCAACCCGTGATCGGCGATGACGGCGAAGCCATAGCGTTTGAACGAGGTCCCCAGGGCGTCGGCGAAGGCTTGGAAGTCCTGATCGTACAGTCGCATCGAAACCGGTTCGATGGCGGATTTGACGGCGGTCATGGTCGTGCTCGCGGGCAGGGGCCGAAGATATGGCTCTGTCCTTACGCCCTGTGACGGCCTGATGGCAAAGCGGACAGGACCGTTCATATACGGTACAGCTTGGAACCTTCACCGTAAGCCGACGTTTCAGCGCCGACCACTTCGCAACAAGGACCCCTATCCCATGCGCGCCAAGCTCGCCCTCGTCAGTGCCTCTATCGCCGTCCTCGTCGGCGCCGCAGCCTGCACCACCACCGACCCCTACAGCTCGACCCCGCGCCGCAACAACACCGGCACGGGCGTGATCGCCGGCGCCCTGGGCGGTGCCCTGCTGGGCTATCTGACCAACACCTCGGACGGCGAACAGGGCCGCAAGAACGCCCTGATCGGCGCGGGCATCGGCGCCCTGGCCGGCGGCGCGGTCGGCAACTACATGGACCGCCAACAGCGCGCGCTGGAAGCCGAACTGTCGGGCACCGGCGTCGGCGTGGCGCGCCAGGGCGACGTCCTTGTCCTGCGCATGCCGTCGGACGTCACCTTCGCCACCAACCAGTCCTCGATCGACCCGCGCTTCAACGCTGTGCTGGACGATGTGGCAGGCGTGCTGAACGAATACGACCGCTCGGTCATCGACATCATCGGCCACGCCGATTCCGCCGGCTCGGACGCGTACAACCTCGACCTGTCGCGCCGTCGCGCCTCGTCGGTCGCCGGTTATCTGGTCAGCCGCAACGTCCTGGCCGAGCGTCTGTTCGTCGACGGCCGCGGCGAGAGCCAGCCGATCGCCTCCAACGACACCCCCGCCGGCAAGGCCCAGAATCGTCGCGTGGAGATCCTGATTCGCCCCTTCACGGGCTGATCCACCGACGAATCCGAAGGCTCGCGGGCGGCTCGAAAGGGCCGCCCGTTCGCTTTTTACGGCACACCGTTCCGTGACTTGCGCCCAGGACGCGAAAATGGCTTAACGCCCTGTCGATGCAGGGGGGCACGGTGGGCGATCACGAATTGGGCGAGGGTCTGAAACTGGCGGCGACCGCCGTCGCCTCGGCCGTCCTCGTCGCCGCTCTGGTCATCACCGTCGGCGGTTCGGTCATCGACCGCAAGGCCCAGGCGTCCGCCGCCGAAACCGCCCCCCGACAAGCCGTCCTGGTCCGCACCGGCGGCTGAGACAATCAGCTCCGGCCGATGGAGCTGTAGCGGAAGCCTCGCGCCCGCATGTCGTCAGGCCTGTAGACGTTCCTCAGATCCACCATCACCGGCGACTTCACCAGCCGCTTGACCCGATCCAGGTCCAGGGCGCGGAATTGATCCCACTCGGTCAGGATCACCACCACATCCGCGCCTTCGACGGCTTCATAGGGTCCGTCCTTGAACGCCACCCCGTCCAACAGTTTGGACGCCTCATGCATGCCTTCGGGATCGAAGGCCTGGACCGTCGCCCCGGCCGCGATCAGGGCCGGCGCCACGTCCAGCGACGGCGCATCGCGCATGTCGTCGGTGTTCGGCTTGAAGGTCAGGCCCAGCAGGGCCACCGTCTTGCCCTTCAGCTCGCCGCCCAAGGCCGCCTGAACGCGCCCGGCCATGGCCTTCTTGCGCGCATCGTTGACGGCGACGGTGGTCTCAACCAGCCGCACCGGGCTGCCCGCGTCGGTCGCGGTGCGCACCAGGGCCAGGGTGTCCTTGGGAAAGCACGACCCGCCGTAACCTGGCCCGGCGTGCAGGAATTTCGACCCGATACGGTTATCCAGGCCAATGCCGCGCGCCACCTGCTGCACATCGGCCCCGACCTTTTCGCACAGGTCGGCCATTTCGTTGATGAAGGTGATCTTCAGCGCCAGGAAGGCGTTGGCGGCGTATTTGATCAGCTCCGACGTCCGACGCCCGGTGAACAGGATCGGCGTCTCGTTCAGGTTCAGCGGGCGATAGATCTCGGCCATGACCCCCCTGGCCTGCTCGTTCTCGACGCCGACGACGACGCGGTCGGGCCGTTTGAAGTCGCCGATGGCGGCGCCTTCGCGCAGGAATTCGGGATTGGACACCACGGCGAACTGGGCGTCGGGGCGGCGCTCGCGGATGATGCGCTCGATCTCGTCGCCGGTGCCGACCGGCACGGTCGACTTGGTCACCACCACGGTGAAGCCGTCCATCAGCTCGGCGACCTCTTCGGCCACCGCATAGACGAAGCTCAGGTCCGCATGGCCGTCGCCCCGGCGCGAGGGCGTGCCCACGGCGATGAAGACCGCGTCGGCCGACCGGATCGCCTCGGTCCCATCGACGGCGAAGGACAGCCGCCCGTCACGCACGTTGGCGGCGACCAAATCGTCCAGTCCCGGCTCATAGATCGGCATTTCGCCGCGGTTCAGCCGCTCGATCTTGCCCGCGTCCTTGTCGACGCAGACGACGGTGTGGCCGAAGTCGGCGAAACAGGCTCCAGACACCAGGCCGACATAGCCGGTGCCGATCATTGCGATGCGCATGAGGTTTTCCCTGAAGGCGTGCGGCCCGAATACCGCCCGCCCGCCCTCTTGTGAAGCGACGCCGGGTCTGCGACGGACGGAGCATGACGATGGGGGCCGATCCCGCAACCCGCCTGGGCCGCCTCAAGCGGCTGGAGGCCGACAGCATCCACATCCTGCGGGAGGTGGCGGCCCAGTGCGCGCGGCCGGTGCTGCTGTATTCGATCGGCAAGGATTCCGCCGTCCTGCTGCACCTGGCCCGAAAGGCCTTCGCCCCCCTGCCCCCGCCCTTCCCGCTGTTGCACGTCGATACGACCTGGAAATTCCGCGACATGTACGCCCTGCGCGACCGCATGGCGGCCGAGAGCGGCATGGAGCTTCTGGTTCACGTCAATCCCGAAGGGCTGGAGCGCGGGATCAATCCGTTCGACCACGGCTCGGCCGTCCATACCGACATCTGGAAGACCCAGGGGCTGAAACAGGCGCTGGACCTGCACGGTTTTGACGCGGCCATCGGCGGCGCACGCCGCGACGAAGAGGCCAGCCGCGCCAAGGAGCGGGTGTTCAGCTTTCGCGGTCCCGGCCACCGCTGGGACCCGCGCCGCCAGCGGCCCGAGCTGTGGAGCCTGTACAACGCCCGCGTTCAGCCGGGCGAGACCATGCGGGTCTTCCCCCTGTCCGACTGGACCGAACTGGACGTCTGGGACTATGTCGCCGCCGAGGGCGTTGCCGTTCCGCCGCTCTATTTCGCCGCCCCGCGCCCGGTCGTGCGCCGCAACGACGTCTGGATCATGGTCGATGACGAACGGATGCGGCTGGAGCCGGGCGAGACGCCCCAGCTACGCTCGGTTCGTTTCCGCACCCTGGGCTGCTACCCCCTGTCCGGCGCGATTGATAGCGAGGCGACGACCCTGGACGCCGTCATCGCCGAAATGCGCGCCTCGCGCAGCTCCGAACGCCAGGGCCGCCTGATCGACACGGACCAGGCCGGCTCGATGGAGAAGAAGAAGGCGGAGGGCTATTTCTGATGGCCGGTTCCGACACGCTGCGTTTCATCACCTGCGGCTCCGTCGATGACGGCAAGTCGACCCTGATCGGCCGCCTGCTGGCCGAGAGCGGGACCGTGCCCGACGATCAGTTGGCCGCCCTGCCCGTCGGACCGCACGGGCCTGACTATTCCTTCCTGGTCGACGGCCTGCTGGCCGAGCGGGAACAGGGCATCACCATCGACGTGGCCTATCGCTATTTCGCCACGTCGCACCGCAAATTCATCGTCGCCGACACGCCGGGACACGAACAGTACACCCGCAACATGGTCACCGCCGCCTCGCGCGCCGACACGGCCGTGGTGCTGGTCGATGCGCGCAAGGGCGTGCTGGTCCAGACCCGCCGTCACGCCTTTCTGTGCGCCCTGTTGGGCGTAAGGTCGGTGGTGTTGGCCGTGACCAAGATGGATCTGGTCGGCTGGGACCGCGCCGCCTTCGACGAGGCGGTCGCCGACTTCACCGACTTCGCCGCCCGCATCGGCCTGAAGACGGTGACGCCCATCCCCCTCAGCGGCCGCGACGGCGACAATGTCGTGGCGCCCAGCGCGAACACCCCCTGGTTCGACGGACGACCCTTGCTGGAGACGCTGGAGACCCTGACGGTCGCGGGCGCGGCGGCGGACTCGCCCTTGCGCATGCCGGTGCAACTGGTCCAGCGCGTCGGCGAGGCGCGCGCCTATCTGGGCCGGATCGTGCAAGGCACCGTCGCCGTCGGCGACCGGCTGCGGGTCGAACCGTCGGGGCGCGAGGCGACGGTCAAGGCCCTGACCCTGGCGGGACAAGCGGTGGATCGAGCCGACGACGGCGCCTCCGTCGCCATCACCTTGGACGTCGATGTCGATGTCACGCGCGGCGACGTGCTGGCGGCGGCCTCGGCGCCGTTGGAAAGCGCCGACCAGTTCGAGGCGACGATCGTCTGGATGGCCGAGGCGCCGATGCTGCCCGGGCGGGTCTATGACATCCAGATCGGCACAGCGTCGTGCGGCGGCCAGGTCACCGACATCCGTCACCGCATCGACGTCAACAGCCTGGAGCCGCTGGCGGCGCGCACCCTGGGCCTGAACGAGATCGGCGTCTGCCATCTGTCGCTGTCGCGTGAGACGGCCTTCGCCCCCTATGAGCGGAACCGCGACCTGGGCGGCTTCATCGTCATCGATCGCGAAACGCGCGCCACCGTCGGCGCCGGCATGATCCGCTTCGCCCTGCGCCGGGCGCACAACATCCATCGCCAGGCCGTCACCGTGGACCGCGCGCGCCGCGCCGCCGCCAAGGGCCAGAAGCCGACCGTCGTCTGGCTGACCGGCCTGTCGGGCGCGGGCAAGTCAACCATCGCCGACGCCGTCGAGGCGCGGCTGACGGCCCAGGGGCGGCATTGTTATCTGATCGACGGCGACAATCTGCGTCACGGGCTGAACCGCGACCTGGGCTTCACCGCCGCCGACCGGGTCGAGAACGTCCGCCGCGCGGCCGAGACGGCGCGGATGATGGCCGACGCCGGGCTGATCGTCCTGGTGTCGCTGATCTCGCCCTTCGCGGCCGAGCGGCGCATGGCGCGCGAGATGATGGCCGAGGGTGAGTTCCTGGAGGTCTTCGTCGACGCCCCCCTGGCGACGGTCGAGGCGCGCGACGTCAAGGGTCTCTACGCCAAGGCCCGGTCAGGCGAACTGAAGAATTTCACCGGCGTCGACAGCCCCTATGAGGCGCCCGAGACCCCCGAGGTGCACCTGGACGCGGCGGCCCTGTCGGTCGAACAGTCCGTGGATCGGATCATCGCCGCCCTGCACGCCGCCGGGCGATTGGACCCCTGAAGACCGCCTTCTTTTGAGACCCCCAAAAGAAAACCGCCGCCCCGTGAGGAGCGGCGGTTTCCGAAGTCGTCATCGACGCTTCCAGAACCGGATCGGCGGCCGGATGTGTCCGGCCGCCTTTCGCGGGACTTAGAAGTTGATG
>NZ_DAINBO010000016.1:0-53345 GCF_036732845.1 Brevundimonas sp.
CCGCGCGGGCGGCGCGCCAGACGGCGGCGCGGTCGTCCATCGACAGGCCGGAATCCAGACGGGCGGCGCGGACCCCCTGCTGCTTCAGGGCCTCGACCTGGTCGGTCATCAGGGCGATCAAGGGCGACACCACCAGCCCCAGGCCGGGACGCAGGATGGCGGGGATCTGATAGCAGACGCTCTTGCCGCCGCCGGTCGGCAGCACGGCCAGGACGTCGCGACCGGCCAGGGCTTCGGCGATCACGCCCGCCTGGAGGCCGCGGAAGCCGCCATGGCCCCAGACCCGCTTCAGTAGGTCGCGCGCGGCCGCGAGGTCGGCGTCGGCTTCGACGCTTTTCGGCACGGTCAGCGAGTCGGCGGGCATGGGCCGTTCGTGCCCCATTCGTTCCACGAAGTCACGAAACGAAAACGCCCCGCCGGATGCCGACGGGGCGTTTGATCTTGGACCCGTGCGGTCGATCAGGCGTTGGCGACGACCTGGGGCGCGCGGGTGAAGGCCAGGGCGATCAGGCGGTCCCAGCCCAGCAGCGACACCAGGTGGGCGTAGATCTGGCCCAGGGCGCCGTTGTCGCGCAGTTCGACCAGCTTTTCGGCCGGCAGGGCCTTCAGCTTGTCTTCCGAAATGGCGAAATATTCGGCCAGCTTCTGCGGTTCGCCCGGCGTGCCGTCCGGGTTGCGCGGGGTGAAGTTGGCCTCGCGCACCTCGAACAGATCCAGGTCGGTCAGCAGTTTGACGAAGCTTTCCGTGCGCTGACGCTCCTGCTCGAAGTTGTTGCAGAACTCCATGGCCTGCTTGGTGTAGTCGCTGGGCTGGCCGTCGACGAACAGGGGCGTGTCGCCGCCTTCGGCCAGGAAGGGCGCCGAGCGGTCGATGCACAGGATCAGGCGCTTCTGAACGTCGTCATTGGCGAAGACGAACGGATAACGACGGACATAGGCCGGGATGTAGGCGTCGGCGCGGAACATGCCGGCCTCGTCGATGTAGAAATTCTCGTCCTGGCGCAGGCCCATGACGGCGACCGGCTGCTTCTGGGTCTCGCCGATGAAGATCACCGGATAGGACAGGGCGGCCGGGGCGAATTCGGTGACCGTCAGCGGCACCAGGTTCGACTTGCCGACAAAGCCGTAGGGCTTGTCGACCGGGTTCACGCCCAGCTTGCCGTGCTGATCCAGATTCAGCGGCTCCGGCTTGTTGTAGAAGAGGACGTTGCCGGCCATCTGGCCGGGCGCTTGGGTCGTGTCGGTCATGTAGGAGACTGGCTCGGAAAACAGGGAAGGCGGGCCTTCTATCGCATGCCCGCGTTCGCCGCAAACGCGCACGCCCGCAAGCGTCAGAAACGGTAGGTGACGCCCAGGCGGATGTTGCGGCCGGGCAGGGGGGCGATGTCCTTCTGGAACGAGGCGTGCTCGCGCGCCTCCGTATCGGTCAGATTGGACGCCGCGGCGAACAGGGTGACGTTGCGGTCGGCGAACGGGCGCCAGGCGGCGTTCAACCCGACGACGACATAGCCGTCCGTGGCCCGCTCGAAGGCCGCCGTACGGTCCTGCTCGCCGACCTTGCGCACCTCGACGCCGGCGTCGAAGGCGGTTGAGGTCCAGTCCAGGCCGACGGTCGCCGACCACGGCGGAATGCGTGCGGCGGGACCCAGGTCGGTGTCGGCGCGCACCCAGTCGGCGCTGCCCTTGAACGTCAGCGTCCGGTCGCCGTCGGCCCACAGATCATAGGCCGCCTCGGCCTCGAAACCGCGGAAGTCGGCATCGGTCTGGACATAGGCGAAGACGGGCAGGCCGTCGTCCTCGGCGCCGGTGGCGCGCAGGTCGATGAAGCCGTCGTACTGGGCCGCATACAGATGCAGGTCGGCGCTGAACGGGCCGGAGGCGTAGTGGGCCGTGCCCTCCAGGGTCCAGACGGACTCGCTGTCCAGGTCCGGGTCGCCCAGCTCGAAGGCGCCGGTGGCCGCATGCGGTCCCTGGGCGAACAGTTCGACCTCGCTGGGCGCGCGCGTTGTGCGCGACAGGCTCAGGCCCAGGAAGGTCCGGGTCGAGGGCCGCACGAAGGCCGCCAGCGAACCGGAGATGTTGGTGAAGTCGCGTTCCCCCACGACGCTGTCCAGCGTGCGGTGATCCAGGCGCAGACCGCCCTCGAAACCGAAGCGGTCGAGATCGTAGCGCTGGACCGAATAGACGCCTTGTTCGGTGATCTGGGTGCGCGGCACATAGGCCTCGGCGCCGACGGCGTCGAAGGTGCGGTCCAGAAGCTGGACGCCGACCACGCCCTGATGGCCGCCGTGCTGGCGCTGAATCAGTTCGGCACGGGCCTCATAGCCGTCGGAGAAGAACTGGGTGCCGACCTCGTCGCCCTCGAACTCGGTGTGGTGATAGTCGGCCCAGCCGGCCGAGACCTTCAGTCGCTCGAACGGGCCGTCAGCGAAGGCCAGTTCGCCGCGCAGGTCCCAGCGGGTTTGCTCCAGGCCGATGGAGACGCCGTCATGGCCGTGGTCATGGCCGCCCGCGCCGTGATCCTCGTGTCCATGGTCGTGGCCCGGCACGCCATAGGTGGTGTCCAGCTTCTTGACCGACAGGCCGACGAAGCCGCGCGCTCCGATCCAGCTCAGCCCCGCGCCGTATTGGGCGATGTCGGCGAAGGTGTTGGCGACCGTGCGTTCATCGCCGGGGGTCTCGCCCTCTTCGGCCAGCAGGCGGGCGGATTCCGGGAAGACGGGCACGTCATAGTCCTCGGACTCGCGCTTGAAGCCGTCCAGCGACAGGACCAGGGGACCGACGTCCATCTTCAGCCGCCCGCCGATGCTGCGGCCGTCGTCGACGCTGGAGACCTGGGCGCCGATGTGGCCCTCGACGCCGCCGTCGGGATGTTCGGAGGCGATGCGGTCGTCGATGATGTTGACCACGCCGCCGATGGCCGAGCCGCCGAACACCAGGGTGGTCGGGCCGCGCACCACCTCGACGCGCTTGGCCTCGGCGGGATCCGAGGCGACCTGGTGATCGGGCGAGACGGAACTGGCGTCGATCTGGCCCAGGCCGTTGGTCAGCACCTGGACGCGCGGACCCGACAGGCCGCGAATGACCGGACGGCTGGCGCCGGGAGCGAAGGCCGAGCTGCGCACGCCGGGGATGTCGGCGACCAGGTCGCCCAGGGTCGCGGCAGGGGCGACGGCCAGGGCCTGTTCATCCAGCACGTCGGTGGCCAACAGGCTGGCGCGTTCGGAAACGCCGAACGGACGGCCGGTGACGATGACGTCGTCGACCTGGGTCGCCGGGACCGTCTGGGGCGCGGCCTGGGCATGGACGACGCCCGCCGGGACGATCAGGGCGGCGGCGCTGGCGGCCAGCATCAGGGGACGGCGGGCGACGATCATGGGGAACTCCTGCTCAACTCGGCATGAGTGTTATGAGATAACATCACACAAGGTCAAGCCGCCGTGGTTGCGGCGGGCGCGATCCGGCACTAGCTGTGGCTCATGGGCGCCCACTGTGGTCACGATCATGCCGGAAACGGTCTCGCCGAAGCCGAGGCGCGGCGCGCCCTGACCGCGGCCGAGGCCGCCTGCGCCGCCGACGGCGAACGGATGACCGCGCCGCGCCGCCGGGTGCTGGACCTGTTGTTGCGGGCGGGCGAGCCGATGAAGGCCTATGACCTGATCGCCCGCTTCGGCCAGGACGGTCAGGCCGCCAAACCGCCGACCGTCTATCGCGCCCTGGAATTCCTGGAGCGCCGGGGCCTGGCCCACCGGATCGCCTCGATCAGCGCCTATGTCGCGTGCAGCCACGGCGCCGACGATCATGCGGCGGCCTTTCTGATCTGCGACTGCTGCGGGTCCGCGCGCGAGATCGCGGCGCCCCTGGGCGAGGGCCTGCGCCAGGCGGCCGAGGGCGTCGGCTACGCCATCGAACGCACGACCATAGAGGCGCACGGACGTTGCCCCGAATGCCGCGTCCCCGCCTGAGATTCGTCGTGAACGAACCGCGCCGCCTGACCGTCGACCTGCCCGCGCGCGGCGGCGCCATGGCGGTGCTGGAATGGGGCGACCCGGGACGGCCGGTCGACCTGGTCTTCGCCCACGCCAACGGCTTCAACGCCCTGACCTATCGCACCCTTCTGGCGCCGTTGGCCGAACGGTTCCGCATCCAGGCGCCGGACCTGCGCGGGCATGGGGCGACGACCCTGCCGACGGCGATCGAAGGGCGGCGCGGCTGGGGCGATCACGGCGCCGATCTGGCGGCCCTGCTGGATACGATCGACGGCCCGCCCGTGGTGCTGGCCGGACATTCGATGGGCGGCACGGCCAGCCTGCTGGCGGCGGCGACGCGGCCGCAGCGAGTGCGCGGCCTGGTGCTGGCCGACCCGGTGGTCATGACCCGCCCGGCGGTACTGGCCTTCCATCTGCCGCTGCTGCGCGACCTGCCGCGGCGGTCGCCCCTGGTCGTCAACGCCCTGAAGCGCCGGTCGCGGTTCGACAGCCGTGCGGCGGCCCTGGCCGCCTATCGGGGACGCGGCGCCTTCAAGGGTTGGCCGGACGCGGTGCTGGAAGACTATCTGACGGACGGTCTGGTTCCTGATCCCGACGGCGGGCTGATGCTGGCCTGCACGCCGCAATGGGAGGCGTCGAACTATGCGTCCCAGGGCCACGACCCTTGGCGGGCGATGCGACGGCTGACCTGTCCGACCCACATACTGAAGGCCGAGGCGGGCCTGGCCTGCCATGTGCCGGAACCGCCGCGCGGCCTGCCCCACGTCACGGTCGAGACCGTTCCCGGCAGCACCCACTTCCTGCCCATGCTTCAGCCCGAGGTCGTGCGCGGCGCCCTGGCCGCCATGCTGGAGGTCCCTGACGCCGCCTGACCGCGTCACGGTGCCGCTTTGCCCCGAAGCCCGCTTGGGCTAGGCAGGGGGCAAGCAAGAACACTGGGGTGGAAACGATGCGCGTACTGGTTCTGGGCGGAGACGGCTTCTGCGGCTGGCCCACGGCGCTGCATCTGTCGGCGCGCGGCTGGGACGTGACGATCGTCGACAACCTGAGCCGCCGCAACATCGACAATGAGCTGGAGGTCCAGTCCCTGACCCCGATCCGCACCATGGGCGAGCGGATCGCCGCCTGGAAGGATGTCAGCGGCAAGACCATCGACTTCGTCAACATGACCGTCGGCAAGGAGTTCGACCGCCTGGTCGCCCTGATCCGCGACTGGCGGCCGGACAGCGTCGTCCACTTCGCCGAACAGCGCGCCGCCCCCTATTCGATGAAGTCGGCGCGGCACAAGCTGTACACCGTCGACAACAATCTGAACGCCACCAACCACCTGTTGGCCGCCATCGTCGAAAGCGGGCGCGACGTGCATCTGGCGCACCTGGGCACCATGGGGGTCTATGGCTACACCACCGCCGGTCTGCGCATCCCCGAAGGCTATCTGAAGGTCACGGTGGACACCGACTTCGGCCCGGCCGAACAGGAGATCCTGTTCCCGCCGAACCCCGGCAGCATCTATCACATGACCAAGACCCAGGACGCCCTGCTGTTCCAGTTCTACGCCAAGAACGACGGCCTGCGGATCACCGACCTGCATCAGGGCATCGTCTGGGGCGCCGAAACCGAAGAGACCCGCCAGGACGAGCGCCTGGTCAACCGATTCGACTATGACGGCGACTACGGCACGGTCCTGAACCGCTTCCTGATCCAGGCGGCGGTCGGCTATCCGTTGACGGTGCACGGATCGGGCGGCCAGACGCGGGCCTTCATCCATATCCAGGACACGGTGCGCTGCGTCGAGCTGGCGTTGAAGAACCCGCCCAAGCCGGGCGACCGGGTCAAGATCCTGAACCAGATGACCGAGAGCCGCCGCGTGCGCGACCTGGCGCATCTGGTCGCCGACATGACCGGCGCCGAGGTGCAGTTCACGCCCAATCCGCGCCAAGAGGCCGACGAGAACGAACTGGTCGTCGCCAACGATCAGTTCCGCGAACTGGGGTTGAAGCCGATCACCCTGGCCGAGGGGCTGATGCGCGACGTGACCGAGATCGCCCGCCGCTACGCCGACCGGGCCGACCGGTCGAAAATCCCTTGCGTCTCGGCCTGGAACGGCCGTCGGGCCGAGGCCTTGAACGCCGAGCCGGTCACGGCGCCCAAGGCCGCCCCGGCCGCACGGACGGCGTGAGAAGCGATCTGCTGATCTTTGGCGGCGGCTGGTTGGGCCGCGCGGTCGGAGCCGAGGCCCTGAGGCGCGGCGGAACGGCCGCGGCCACGTCGCGCGATCCGGCGACCCGCGAGACCCTGGCGGCCGAAGGGCTGACGCCGGTCGATCCGGCCGATGTTGCGGCGCTGGCCGAGGCGGTCGGCGCGGCCCGCGCCATAGTGATCACCGCGCCGCCGACAGAGGCGGGATGTCCCGGTCTTCAGGCGCTGATGCCCGCGATTACGGCCTCGGGCGCCTGGCCGGACTGGATCGGATATGTCTCGTCCACCGCCGTCTATGGCGACCGCGACGGCGGCTGGGCTTTCGAGGACGACGCCCTGAACGCCGCCACCTTGCAGGGTGCGCGACGGGTGCGGGCCGAGCGGGACTGGCTGGACGCCGGGCGCGGCCAGAATGGCGAGAGCGGGGGGCTGACGGTGCAGCTTTTCCGGCTGCCGGCGCTGTACGGGCCGGGACGCTCGGGCCTGGACCGGTTGCGTAACGGCGAGGCGCGGATGGTCAGGAAGCCGGGCCAGGTGTTCAACCGCATCCATGTCGAGGATGTCGTTTCGGGCCTGTTCGCTTCGATGGATCGACCCAATCCCGGCCGCGCCTACAACCTGGTCGATGACGAACCGGCCGCCGCCGACGTGGTCACGGCCTGGAGCGCGCGACGTCTGGACCTGCCCGCGCCGCCCGAGGTCGACTGGACCGATCCGTCGGTGTCGGAGGCCATGCGGCGCTTCTATCTGGACTCCAAGCGCGTCTCGAACGCCCGCGCCAAGGCCGAACTGGGCTGGCGGCCGAAACATCCGTCGTATCGCGAAGGGATAGAGGCGCTGATCGCCGCCGGGTTCTGATCCCCGTCGTGTCGGCCGCTCAGATCGGCAGGATGTTGCGCTGGCGGCTGTAGGCCATGGTGCCGACGTTGGCGCCCAGGCGCAGGCCGACGCCGGTGCGAACCGGGGCCAGGATGATGCCGTCGGCGCGCTGATAGTTCACGCCCAGGCCGCCGACCAGATAGGCCGAACCCTCCACGCCGGGATAGCGGCGATAGATCATGTCCGGGTGATACAGGCCGTACACCAGGGTGAAGACGCGGCTGGCGTTGCCGCCCACGTCCCAGCCGATCGAAACCCCCTGCCAGAACACTTCCTGCGAGGCGCTGAGGTCCTTCATGTGCAGGGCGCCGCGGCCGTAGCGCAGACCGATCCCGGCCGCGCCGGCGGCTTCCTCGCCCGCGATATAGGCGGTGGGGCTGTCGCCCTGGTCGGCGAAGATGCGTTCGATGGCGCCGCCCATGGCCTCGGCGGCGATGCCCAGTTCGCGCGACCCGGCGGCGACCAGTTCGTCAGCGGTATAGACGCGGGCTTCTTGGTCCGCGCCGACCGGAAAGCGCGGATCGGCGCTGGGACCGGTGGCGCAGGCGTTCAGGCCCGGCAGGGCGGCGGCGGCGAGACCCGTGGCGAGCAGTTGGCGGCGGTGCATGGCGTCGTCTCCCGGCGGTGAATCGGTTCACCTGAGAACCTTCACCCCTTTTGAGTCAGCCTTGCGGCGGCAAGGTTAACGACACCTTTCTGGCGCTAACGCTCGGCTCGCGGAGCCTCGCTGCTTGAGTGCATTCTTCCTGGCGCTGACGCTCGCGACGCGGTCGCTCGCTGCTCGGGCGCATTTTTGTGCGCAACGTTCGCCGCGCCGCGGCCTGCCGCCTGAGTGCGAGATTCAGTGCTTGTCGGTGCGCGCGGTCAGCCAGTCCATCAGGGCCAGCAGCACGCCCGAGGCGACGAAGGCCAGGTGGATGATGACGCCCCACATCACCTCGGTCTCGTTCAGCGGATAGCCGTCCTTGCCGATGTTCATGAAGGTCTTCAGCAACTGGATGCCCGAAATGGCGACGATCGAGGCGATCAGCTTCATCTTCAGGCCCGAAAAGTCGACCGTGCCCATCCACGGCGGCCGATCCGTCTCGCCCTCCAGGTCCAGCTTGGAGACGAAATTCTCATAGCCGGAAAACAGCACGATCAGCAGCAGATTGCCGGTCAGCGACAGATCCACCAGCGTCAGCATGGCCAGGATGGCGTCGTTCGCCGTCATGCCGGGTCCGGCCGCGAAGGCCTGGGGCAGGTAGTGGATCAGCTCGCGCACGAAGACGACCAGCAGCATGCCCAGCGCCAGGGCCAGACCGACGTAGAAGGGGGCCATCAGCCAGCGGCTGCGGAACAGCATCCGCTCGAAAGCGGTCTCGATGCGCGGCTTGACCCCCATCGTCAGCTCCTCAGCCTGGCGCCCAGTTTTTCGACCGCCGCCACGACCTTGGCCGACAGGGTCTCGATCTCGGCCTCGCCCAGGGTGGCTTCGCGCGGCTGGATGACGATTTCCAGCGCCACCGACTTCATGCCCTCGGGCACGCCCTGGCCGCGATAGACGTCGAACACCCGGACCGTCTCGATCAGGGCCTTGTCGGCGCCGGCCGCGGCGCGGGTCAGGTCGCCGACCGCCTGGGCGTCATCGACCAGGAAGGCGAAGTCGCGGGTCAGGGGCATCAGGTTCGGCAGGTCCGCCGCGCCGCGCGCCTTGGTCCCCTTGCCGCGTGGTTCGGGCACGCTGTCCAGAACGATCTCGAAACCGACCATGGGACCGTCGGCGTCCAGCGCCTTGAGCACGCGGGGATGCAGGGCGCCGAACTCGGCGATCACGACCTTGGGACCGAGCTGCAGCCGCGCCGACCGGCCCGGATGCCACCAGTCGCGGTTCTGGCCCTGGACCAGTTGCAGCGATCCGGTCGGGGCGCCGATCTCGTCCAGCACAGCCATCAGATCGCCCTTCAGACTGAACAGGGCGTCCTCTCCGGTCCCCCCCCAGTGACGAGCGGCGTGCGGCGCGATCAGACCGGCGATGACGGTGCGCTGACCGTCCGGCCGGTCGGTCAGATAGATGGGACCGATCTCGAACAGGGCTGCATCGGCGTGGCCGCGCGCGGCGTTGCGGGCGGCCGCCTGGATCAGGTTCGGCAGGATCGACGGCCGCATGCAGTCCAGGTCGCTGGCGATGGGGTTTTCCAGCACCAGGGTCTCGTCGCCGCCGCCGAACGCCCGCGCCGTCTCACGCTGGGTGAAGGACCAGGTCACGGCCTCGGCATAGCCTAACGAGGCCAGGGCGCGCCGGGCGATCCGCACGCGCGCCTGACGCGGGTTCAGCACGCCCTTGGACAGGGCGCCGACGCCGGGCAGGGGGGTGTCGGGCAGGGCGTCGAAGCCTTCGATGCGGGCGACCTCTTCGACCAGGTCGGCGGGACCTTCGACGTCGCGGCGCCAGGACGGCGGGGTGACGCTCCAGGGCGAACCACGCGCCACGTCGAAGCCCAGGTCGGTCAGGATCTGGGCGATGCGGTCCTGGGTCAGGTCCAGGCCCGACAGGCGCTTCACATAGCCGGGGTCGAAGGCGAAGGCGGCCGGGTTCGCGGGCGCCTGGCCGGTCACCACGATCTCGGACGATTCGCCGCCGCACAGCTCCAGGATCAGTTTAGTCGCAAGCTCCAAGCCGGGGACGACCGAGGCGGGATCGACCCCGCGCGCGAACCGATATTGGGCGTCGGAGCTGATCCCCAGCGAACGGCCGGTCTGGGCCGTGGCGATGGGGTCGAACCAGGCGCTTTCGACGAAGACGTCGACAGTCTCGTCCGAACAGCCGGTGGACTCGCCGCCCATGACGCCGCCCAGGCCGATGGGCCGTTCGCCCCCGGCGTCGGCGATGACGCAGTCGGCGGCCGCGACGGTGTAGGTCTTGCCGTCCAGGGCGATCAGATGTTCGGGCTGGCCCGTGTCCTTGGCCGCCTGGCCGCCGCGCACCACGATCTCGTTCCCGACCAGCTTGGCCGGGTCATAGACGTGCAGCGGCCGGGCGCGGTCATAGGAAATCAGATTGGTGACATCGACCAGCCGGTTGATCGAGCGCAGGCCGATAGCCGTCAGCCGGTGCTTCAGCCAATCGGGCGACGGCCCGTTCTTGACGCCGCGGATCAGACGCCCGGCGAAGACGGGGCACAGGTCCGGCGCCTCGATGCGGATCGCGATCGGGCAGGGGAAGACGCCGGGCACGGTCGCGATGGCCGGAGTCTTCAGCGTCCCGACGCCGGCGGCGGCCAGGTCGCGGGCGATGCCGGCCACGCCCAGCCAGTCAGGCCGGTTCGGCGTCACCTCGAAGTCGATCACCGGCTCGGCGCCGAAGACGCCGGCGGCCGGCGTTCCGACCTGAAGGTCGTCGGCCAGCTCCAGGATGCCGTCGCTCTCGCCCGCCAGCTCAAGCTCGGCGGCCGAGCACAGCATGCCGTTCGACACCACGCCGCGCACCGGCTTCTCGACCAGGGTCACCCCCAGGCCGGGCACATAGGCGCCGATGGGGGCGTAGATGGTGGTCAGGCCCGCGCGCGCGTTCGGGGCGCCGCAGACGATCTCCTTCATCCCATCGACGGTCTCGACCTGGCAGACCTGCAAACGGTCGGCGTTCGGGTGCCGTTCGGCCGAGACGATCCTCGCCACCGTGAAAGGGGCCAGGGCGGCGATCGGGTCGTGGACCTCCTCGACCTCCAGCCCCGCCATGGTCATGGCCTCGGCCACGGCCGCCACGTCGGCGGTCGTGTCCAGGTGATCCTTCAGCCAGCCGAGGGTGAATTTCACTGGTCGCCCTTCGCCGGTCGGCCGTTCGCCAGGTTCTGCTGGAATTCCTCGATGAAGCGGTCGTCGCCGACGAAGCCGACCTGGGCGAAGCGGCAGCGGATGAATTTGCAGTTCTTGAAGCCGATGACGCCGTTCACCGTCTTGCCGACTGGGCGCAGCAACAGCATGGCCGGGTTGGACACCGCGCCCATGTGGCAACCGTCCATCGTCACGCCGTCGCCCATCAGGACCACGGCCGGGCCTTCCAGGGTGCAGTCGGTGAAGGTCTTGTTCTCGATGAAGACCAGGCCCTGGCGCAGATGCTCCAGCGCCATGCGCGGCAGCCAGATGGCGGCCTTTTCGAACTCTGTGCGGGTGACCAGTTGGTCGGCGGTCGCGGCGGGGGTGGCGTCGGTCATGGTCGGTCTCGTCTTGCGGATCGGCGTCAGCTCAGGCCGGACGCGGGGTTGGGCACGGCGTGGGCCGAGAAGCCGTAGTGGGCCAGCCAGCGGGTGTCGGCCTCGAACATGGGGCGCAGGTCCGGCACGCCGTATTTCAGCATGGCCAGGCGATCGACCCCCATGCCGAAGGCGAAGCCCTGCCATTGGTCCGGGTCGATGCCGCTGGCGCGCAGCACGTTCGGATGCACCATGCCGCAGCCCAGGATCTCCAGCCAGTCCTCGCCCTGGTTCAGCACCAGCTTGCCGCCCGAGCGGTCGCAACGGATGTCCATTTCGGCCGACGGTTCGGTGAAGGGGAAATGGTGCGGGCGGAAGCGCGCGTGAACGTCGTCCAGCTCGAAGAAGCGGGCGATGAAGGTTTGAAGCGTGGTCTTCAGATGGCCCATGTGGATATCGCGGTCGATCACCAGACCCTCGATCTGGTGGAACATGGGCGTGTGGGTGGCGTCGGAGTCCTTACGGAAGGTGCGGCCGGGCGCGATGATGCGGATCGGCGGCTGCTGGGACATCATGGTCCGCACCTGCACCGGGCTGGTGTGGGTGCGCAGCACCTTGCGCTCGCCGGTCTCGGGATCGGGCTTCAGGAAGAAGGTGTCGTGCATCTCCCGCGCCGGATGTTTGGGCGGGAAGTTCAGGGCGGTGAAATTATGGAAATCGTCCTCGATGTCGGGACCTTCCGCCACGGCGAAGCCCATGTCGGCGAAGATGGCGATCATCTCGTCCATCACCTGCATGGTCGGGTGCACCCCGCCCTTGCGACGCGGCCGCGCCGGCAGGGTCAGATCGACGCGCTCGGCCGACAGCCGCGCGTCCAGTTCGGCGGTCTCCAGCGCGGCCTTCTTGGTCGCGATGGCGGTGGTGACGCGGTCGCGCAGGCCGTTGATGACCGGACCCTGTTCGCGGCGTTCGTCGGGGGTCATGGCGCCCAGACCCTTGAGCAGGCCCGAGATCGCGCCGGACTTGCCCAGGGCGGCCACGCGCACCTCTTCCAGCGCCGCGACGGTGGTCGCGCCGCCGACGGCGTTGATCAGATCGAGTTCGAGTTGGGCCAGGTCGGTCATGTCGCGCTTCGTCTAGCCGACGGGCGAGGCGGAGCAAAGCCCGCGATCGGTCTGTACGGGCGCTGAGGCGGATCAGCGGGCGTCGTTCAAGTCCGTGATCCACTGCGGCGGGTCCGGCTCCCAGCGGATCGGACGGCCGTCGGTCTGGGTCCAGCGGTGCAGCCACGAGACGCCGTTGGCCCGCACATAGGCGTCGGCGTGGCCGTAGATCGGATCGGCCAGCGCCGCTTCCAAGGTCACGAAGCGATAGCCGCGCGCCAGATAGAGGGCGTGGATGCGCGGATACCAGTCGCGGTTCAGACTGTTGGCGTGCAGCAGCAGGATCTGAGCCGGTTCACGTCCGCCCGTCAGTTCGGCGGAATAGGGTTCCAAATGATCCAGCACCGCCGCCATGTGCGCCAGATAGGCCTCGCCGATCCGGGCCTTCAGGTCTTCGTCGCCGACCGCCTCGGCCCGGCGATAGGCGCCGCCGAACAGCCAATCGTTGTTGTCGATGGTGACGGGCGCGACGTCATAGCCGCGCGCGGCCAGGCCCTCGGCGATCGCCGCCTTCTTCTGCGACGTCTCGCCGGTCCAGAGATAGGGGTGGCGGAACCAGTGCAGCCGCCGTCCCCGCGCCTCCAACGCCGCGCGGGTGTAGGTCGCCCCGGCGTCCACGTCGGCCAGATAGGTCTCGACCGTATTGCGGTGAATGTTGATGTGGCTGGCGGTGTGGTTGCCCAGGTCCAATCCGGCGTCGAGCCAGGCGCTGAGGATCGTCGGCATCAGGGCCGCACGGGTCGCGTCGCAGCCCTTGCCCTCATTGACGAAGGCCGTGCCGTGCGTCTCCAGCGGGCGTAGCATGGCCAGGAAGTCCGTCGTCAGACGCAGGGCCGTCTCAGGATCGCACAGGGCCTCGGCCGACGCCTGATAGGGCAGGTCGTCGAAGGTGACCGCCACCATGCGGTGCGGGGTTTGGGCGAAGGCCGCGGTCGCCGCCGCCAGCCAGGCCGAGACGGCGACCGCCAGACTTCGCACCGAGTTCAGTCCTTCAGGACGAAGGTGACCTTCATGTTCACCCGGTATTCGACGATCTTGCCGGCCGAGACGACGACCTTCTGTTCCTGGATCCAGGCGCCGGCGACATTGTCCAGCGTCTTGTCGGCGCGGGCGATGCCGGTCTTGATCGCGTCTTCAAAACTGACGGTCGAGGACGAGGTGATTTCGGTGACCTTGGCGACGGACATGGTGGTTCTCCCTTGGTTTCCCCCGACCAGGACACCCTAGCCCGCGTCCGCACCGGCGCAAACGAAAACGCCCGCCCCGGCGACCGGAGCGGGCGTTTGTTGTTCTTGCTCTAACGCGCGCCGCGCGGCGGCTCACGGCTTGAGAGCGATCAGGCCAGAGCGGCGCGGACCTTGTCGGCGATGGCCTTGAAGCCGGTTTCGTCGGCGGCGATGGCGGCCATGACCTTGCGGTCCAGTTCGATGCCGGCCTTCGACAGGCCGTGGATGAACTGCGAATAGGTGAAGCCTTCGGCGCGGGCGGCGGCGTTGATGCGCTGGATCCACAGGGCGCGGAAGCTGCGCTTCTTGTTGCGGCGGTCGCGATAGGCGTATTGCCCGGCGCGGTCCACGGCGGCCTTGGCGGCGCGGATGGTGTTCTTGCGGCGGCCGTAGAAGCCCTTGGCCTGCTTCAGAACCTTCTTGTGCTTGGCGTGGGACGTGACGCCCCGAGTGACGCGAGCCATGATGTGTTTCTCTTCGAGAAGGCCCTAACGCGCGCGACGCGGTCGCTTGCTGCTTGAGGGCCTGATTTCAAACTGATGCTGTGAAGTTCGTTCCCGCCTCGCGCCGATCAGGCGTAGGGCATGTAGGATTTGATCTTCTTGGCGTCGGCGTCGGCCATGACCGAGGTGCCGCGGTTCTGGCGGATGTATTTGGAATTGTGGCTGATCAAGCGGTGACGCTTGCCCGCAACGCCGGCTTTCACCTTGCCAGTCGCCGTCAGTTTGAAGCGCTTCTTGGCGCCCGACTTCGTCTTCAGTTTCGGCATTTCATCTCCTTTTTCCGGGTGCTGGACCCGGAGTTTCAAAGACCGCCCAGGCATGCCTGTTCGCCCGGCGGTCAGTACGCGAAGGCGCGGCTTCTAGAGGAAGCGCACCGGAAAGGCAAGGTTATTGGGGCGGGTTGTTCCGTTCCAGGAAGGCGATCGTGGCCTCCAGCGTCTGGCGGCGCGTGGGGGCGTAGGTCAGATTGTGGTCCTCGCCCTCCAGAGGGACCAGTTGGACCGACTTGCCGGCGGCGCGCAGGGCGCGTTCCATGATCTCGCTCTGTTCATAGGGCACGACGGTGTCGTTGCGGCCGTGGATCAGCAGGATCGGTCCTTCGACCTTGTCGGCCAGCATGGCCGGCGAACGCAGGTCCAGCGTCCGGTCACCCGAACCGGTCCCGCCCATGAAGCGGTTCCAGTAACGGATGGCCGGACTCTTGCGGCCCGCCAGGCCCTGACGTTCCTCTTCGCGCAGCATGGCCCGCAGGTCCGACACGCCCGACACCGAAACGGCGCAGCGATAGGTGCCGACATCCAGCGTCATGCCCGCCAGCGCGGCGTATCCGCCGTAGCTGGAGCCGACGATGCAGACGCGCGACGGGTCGACGATCCCCTGTTCGGCCAGCCAACGGACGCCGTCGGTCAGGTCCGACTGCATCTTCTTGCCCCATTCGCCGAAGCCGGCCTCGATGAAGGCCTCGCCATAACCTTCCGAGCCGCGGAAATTGGGTTGCAGCACCGCATAGCCGCGCGCGGCCATCGCCTGCGCCCACCAGTCGAAGCCCAGTTCGTCGCGCGCCTGGGGGCCGCCATGCGGATGCATGATCAGCGGCAGGCTCTTCGGGTCGCGGCCCGGCGGCAGGGTCAGGAAGGCCTCGATGGGCGTGCCGTCGGCGGCGGTGTAGCTGACGGCCCGCACCTCGGCGACCTGGGTCACGCCCGGCATGGTCCGCCGCACCAGCGACACGGCGCCGCGTTCGGCGTCAAACAGATAATAGGACCCCGGCTCATTCGGCCCGGTCACGAACAGGGTGAAGACCTTGTAGTCGTTGCTGGCGTCGCTGATGGTCACCTGCTTGCCCGCGAAGGCGCCCGACACGCGCGACCAGGACGCCTGGATGGCGGGGTCCAGGAAGACGTACTGCTGACCCGAACCGTAGAAGCCCAGGCCGACGATGGTCCCGGCCGTGTCGCGGAAGACGGCGTTGGGCCGGTCGGGCAGGACGATGGGCGGAACCTCGTGCTCGGCCAACAGGCCGACGTGCGAGATGGTCGCCTTGCCGTCCACCTCGCCCGAGAAGGCCACGGTGTCGGGCGTGCGGCCGAAGCCCATCAGGGACGGCGGGTCCAGAAGGGCGCGGGTGGCGTAGACCTCGCGCCAGCCCGACCCGGTTCGCGCCGCCAGCTTCCAGCGGCCGTCCTCGGCGACATAGGTGACGCGGGCGGCGACCTCGCCGGTCGGGCGGACCAGGAAGCCCTGGACGTTCTCGACGCCCTCTTCGTGCGTGCGGGCGCGGCCGTTGTTCAGATCGACGCGATAGAGGTTGTAGGCGTAGCCGCCGCGCGCGACCTCGCCGAAGGCCTCGACATACAGGACCGGATCGCCGCGATAGGTCCCGGACATATAGCCGCCGATCAGGGGGAAGGTGCGGCGCTCGGCCTCGCTCATGGCGCGGGCGGCGCGGCCGGTGCGGACGTTGACCAGATCCATGATGGTCCACTGGCCATAGCCGAGCGGCGTCTGGTCCAGCACGGAGGTCAGGATGCCGACATGGTCGGGCGAGGCCCAGAAGACCCCGCGCACGGTGCGATCCGACACGTCCACATCGATCAGCAGATCGCCGCCGGCGCGACTGCGCGCACGGACGCGGGTTCCGCCCTCGGATCGGTCGATCCAGGCCAGTTCGGCGCCGTTGGGCGATACGGCCAGGCTGCTCATCACGGGCAGGGCGGCGAAGGCCTCCAGCGGAACGGCGTCGGAGGCCGGGGCGGGGGCTTGGGCCGAGACGGCGCAGGCGGGAGAAATAGCGACGATCAGGGCCGCCGTCGCAACGGTGAAGCGAGACATTAAACTACAACCTGTTGTTGTGCTTGCCGAAAACTAGCAGGTCCTTACTCGCTTGCAAGCCTGGCGGCGGTCATCCGGCGCTGGGCGCGGCCGGCGTTGATCGCCATGACGGCGGCGGGGACGGTCAGGGCCGCCCCGACCAGGAAGGGCCAGTCGTGGCCGAAACCAGAGAACAGGGCGCCGGCCACGATCGGGCCGAAGATGCGGGCGATCGAACCCGAGGCCATGTTCAGCCCCAGCATGGCGCCTTGCCGATCCGGCGGCGTCGCCTTGGAAATGATGGCCGAGATATTGGGCATGGCCAGCGACATGCCGCCCGCGCCCAGGATCATGATGACCGGGATGATCCAGCCGTTGGGCAGCGGCAGCTCGAACAGGCCGAGATCGAGGCGCATGGCCGGGAACCAGTGCGGCGGGGCGATCACCTGCAAGACGAGCGAGGCGCCGAACATCAGCATGCCCGCCGCCAGCACCCGCACCTCGCCGAACAGGCGCGCCAGCTTGCCGGTGAATATCCCCTGGTTCAGGGCCGAGACGATGCCCACGATCATGAAGCTGAGACCCACTTCGCGCGCGCCCCAGGCGTAGCGGTCCTGCGCCCACAGGCCGAAGACGCTCTCCATGGCCGAAAAGCCGGCCATGTAGATCAGGGTGACCAGCAGCACGCGCGACACCACCGGATTGGCGCGCGCGTCCTTCAGGCCCGCCAGGAAGGGCGGGCGCGGCGCCGCCGGATCGGCCTTGGCCCGGCTCTCCTTCAGGAAGACGATCACCCCGATCGCCGCCAGGGCCGCCAGGGCCGAGGCGGTGAAGATGGGCAGTTGATAGCCGATGTGGCCCAACTGGGGCTGGGTCAACAGACCGCCCAGGCCCGGCCCGACGATGAAGCCCAGGCCGAAGGCGGCGCCGATCAGACCCATCCGGCCCGCCCGGCGCTCGGGCGGGGTCACGTCGGCGACATAGCCCTGGACCGTCGAGATGTTGCCCGCGCCCAGGCCGGTGAACAGGCGGATGGCGATGGCCGTCCAGACATCGGGCGCGAAGGCCAGGGCCAGATAACCGACGGCGTTGGCGATCAGGGTCATCAACAGCACCGGCTTGCGCCCGATCCGATCGGACAACCGGCCCCAGAACGGTTCGGCGAAGAACTGGCCCAGGGAATAGGCCGAGAACATCAGGGTGATCTGCCAGGCGTGGGCGTCCAGTGTGGCCGCGAAGAACGGCAACAGCGGCACCACCAGGCCGAAACCGACCAGATTGATGAAGACCACCGAGAACAATACGGCCAGGGCCGAGGTCTGACGCTCGGCGGGCGGGGGCCTGGAAGACGGGGGCGAGGTCGGGGCGTCGGTCATCCGTCCAGACCTAGACTATTCCCGCGTCCGATAGAATCGCCGTCGTCAGGCGATGCGGGAAAGACTTTCCGCGCAGTCCTGAAGCGTGTCGCCGGCGGGCCGTGCGCGCCAGCCCAGGGCCTGTTCGGCCGCCCGGGCGCTGAAACTGATCCGGCGTCCGATCATGGGAACCAGCGGGCGCATCTGGGCGACGAAGACGGCGAGCAGACGCACCACCACGTCCGGCATCTGGCGGCGAGGAACCCGGGCGGCGCCTGGTCCCAGGCGTTCGTGCAGGATCTCGGTCAGGTCGCGCATCCACATGAAGGGTCCGGCGGCGATGAAGCGGCGGCCTTCGGCCTGGGGCGCGGCCATGGCCTGGATGTGAAGATCGGCCACGTCGCGCACATCGACCACATTCAGCCCCACGCGCGGCACGCCGGGCGGCCGACCGTTCAGCAGGCCCTGGATCAAGGCGACCGAACTCATCGCCTCCTTGGACAAGACAGGTCCGAACACGGCGGCGGGCAGGACGGTCGTCACCCGGGCGGGGTCCCAGTGAGCGTGCGCCCAGTCCCAGGCCGCCCGTTCGGCGATGGCCTTGGACTTGCGATAGGCGTTCAGATTCGGGTCCTGAGGGTCGGTCCAGACCGTTTCGTCCGTCAGGCCGTCCCGCGTCGTGTCGCGCGGAGTGGCGGCGGCGCAAGACGAGGTGATCACCACGCGTTTGACGTCGGCGCGCTTGGCGGCGGCCAGGACCCTCAGCGTGCCGTCGCGGGCGGGACGCGTCAGCGCCTCCAGGTCGTCCGACCCGTCGAATCCCAGGGGCGAGGCCACGTGCAGCACCCGGTCGCATCCGGCCACGGCGTCGTCCCAGCCGTCGTCGAGGGTCAGGTCCGCCTTGACGAAGCTCAGACGCTGGCCCGGATCGACCACGGCCGCCACCGCCTGGCGAACCGCCTCGGCCTTGCCCAGGTCGCGCAGCGTGGCCCGCACCGTATGTCCCGCCTCCAACAGGCGGACGATGCACCAGCCCGCCACGAAGCCCGACCCGCCCGTCACCAGAACCGTCTCGGCCATGTCTTTCTGAACCTTGTCCATCTTATGTATACGATCGTATACTTAATTCAGCCGCGCTTGTCTACAGGTGTAGATTTATGTCGAAACCCCATCGCCGAGGCTCTGCCGCGACCCGACGGGCCATTCTGGATTCGGCCCGCACGGCCTTTGTCGGCGCGGGCTATGACGGCGCGGGCGTGCGCGAGATCGCGGCCGGGGCCGGGGTGACGGCCATGATGGTCAACCGCTATTTCGGCTCGAAAGAGACCTTGTTCGCCGAGGTGGTGGCCGAGATCATGGCCGGGCCTCGGGTGCTGACCGATGAGTTGATGGCGCGCGACGACGCGGGGTTGCGGCTGGCTCAGGCCGTGGTCGACATGACCGGTCGATCCGCCACCCCGCTGGACGGCTTCCTGATCATGGCGCGCTCGGCTTCCAGCCCGCGCGCGGCCGAGATCGCCCGCGTGGAGATCGAGCGGCATCATCAGAAGACGGTGGCCCAGGCCTTGGGCGGTCCCGACGGCGCGACGCGCGCGGCGCTGATCCTGTCGCTGGTGGCGGGGGTCCAGGTGATGCGCCAGGGCCTGGGCCTGACGGCCCTGACCGAAGCCGACCCCGAGGCCTTGACCCGCCTGCTCGGGCGCCAGTTCCAGGACCTGATCCGGTCCCAGCCATGAAAAAGCCCCGGCCGGGAACGGTCGGGGCTTCGGCGTTCGACGATGTCGGTTCGCCTATTTCGGGGCCAGGATCATGATCATCTGGCGGCCTTCCATACGCGGCGCATATTCGACCTTGGCGACTTCCTCGAAGTCGGCCTGAACCTTGTTCAACAGCTTCATGCCCAGTTCGGGGTGGGCCATCTCGCGGCCGCGGAAGCGCAGGGTCACCTTGACCTTGTCGCCCTCCTCGAAGAAGCGGTGCATGGCCTTGGCCTTCACCTCATAGTCGTGGGTGTCGATGTTCGGCCGGAGTTTGATCTCCTTCAGCTCGACGACCTTCTGACGCTTGCGCTGCTCGGCCTTCTTCTTCTGCTCCTGGAAGCGGAATTTGCCGTAGTCCAGGATCTTGCAGACCGGGGTCTCGGCGTTGGCGACGATCTGCACCAGATCGAGTCCGACTTCCTCCGCGGCCTCAAGGGCGGCCGACAGCGGCATGACGCCCTGCTTCTCGCCGTTCTGATCGATCAGAAGCACGCGAGAGGCGCGGATGTCGTTGTTCATGGGCGGCCCGTCCTTGACGGGCGGCGTTTGCATCGGACGGCGAATGGGCGTCGTTTCCTTGGTTGTTCACGTAGCTGGCAAGGGAAAGGCCGCGACCGGCGGTCGCGTTTCCCGAACGGTCCCATATGACCGCCGAAGGGCCGGAATTCAAGGCTGGCGGGCGTCGGACGACGTTATGAAGGCGTCGTGTAGCGCCAGAACACCATCGAACACACGATCCACGGTCAGGGCCTCGATGGGGGCGAATTCGCCGCGCGTCTCATTGGAGGCGGCGATGCGGGTCTTGGGACCCCAGGGACCGTACAGCCACCATTCGGTCGGGCCGAACAGGCCCAGGGTCGGACGGCGTGCGGCGGCGGCGACGTGCATCAGGCCCGAATCGTTGCCGACGAACAGGTCGGCCCGGTCGATGGCGGCGGCCGAGGCCAGGATGTCGCCCTTGCCGACGAAGTCGACGCCCCGTTCGCCCGCCTCGGCCAGGGCCGGGGCCGCGGGCGGATGGTCGCCGGGACCGCCGACCAGCATGAAGCGCCAGCCGTCGAAACGCGGCTCGGCCTTCAGCCGACGCACCAGTTCGCCCCAGCGGTCGGCCGGCCAGCTCTTGCCCGGCTGGTGGGCGATGGGCGCCAGGGCCAGGATCGGGCCGGGACCCGAACCGGCCGCCAGTTGCGGGTCGATCACGGCGGCGGCGTCCGCTCGCGCCTGAGCGTCGATGAACAGTTCGGGGTCCAGGGCGTGGTCGGCGCCCATCAGGCGGCTGACCATTTCGACCTTGCGCAGGCCGGTCTCCCAGCGGCGGTTGTAGACCACGCGCCGCCGCGCCGGGATCAGCCAAGCCAGAGCCGATCCGCGAATGTCGATGACCAGGTCCCAGCGGGTCCCGCGCACCTGGCGCCACAGGTCGAACCAGTGTCCGGCCAGCTTCTTCTTGTCCAGGATGATGGTCCGCGTCACGCCGGGCGCGGCGCGGAAGAAGGGCGCGGGCGGGCGGCCGCAGGCGACGGTGATCTCGGCGCCGGGGATCTGGCGGCCGATCTCGCGGATCACGCCCGAGGAGATGACGCAGTCGCCGATGCGGTTCGAGGTGACGAACAGGACCTGAGGAGGCACGGTCTCTCTTTCACTCCGTCATCCTCGGGCTTGACCCGAGGATCAGATCGTCCGCCGCGCGGGTGCCGGGCGGAAAGCCGCGATGGATCGGCCATGCCCAGTCCGTCCTATCCTCTGATCCTCGGGTCAAGCCCGAGGATGACGCAAGCGATGGAAGTCTGCACAAGGAACGGATGATCGATCTCCAGCATCTGACCCGCCCCGACGGCGAAACCCTGGCCTTCAAGGCGGTCGAAGGCTCCGGCCCGACCGTCGTCTGGATCGGCGGCTTCCGCTCGGACATGGAGGGGACCAAGGCCCTGGCCCTGGATGTCGCGGCGCGCGCGCGCGGCTGGGCCTATGTCCGCTATGACCATTTCGCCCATGGGGTTTCGTCGGGCGACTGGCGCCGGGCCACGGTGGGACGCTGGCGCGAGGATGCGGTCGCCCTGATCGACAGCCTGGACGGTCCGGTGATCCCGGTGGGGTCGTCGATGGGCGGCTGGGTCGCCTTGTTGCTGGCGCTGGCGCGGCCCGAGCGGGTGGCGGGGCTGGTGCTGGTCAATCCGGCCCAGGACTTCACCGAGCGGCTGATGTGGCCCGGCCTGGCCGATCATGTGCGTCAGGCCATCATGCGCGACGGCGAGGCGCTGATTTCGGAAGAGGGGCTGGGCGACTACGTCCTGACCCGCGCCATGTTCGAGGAGGCGCGAAACTGGCTGCTGCTGGACGGCGAGATCCGCATTCCGGCGCCGGTTCACATCCTGCAAGGCCAGGCCGACGACGTGGTGCCCTGGCGCCATCAGGTCCAGCTTCTGGAGCGGCTGCGGGGCGGCGACGTGACGCTGGAACGGGTCGAGGGCGGCGATCATCGCCTGTCTTCGCCGGGCGATCTGGCGCGGTTGATCGCAGCGGTTGAGCGGTTCAGGCGTTAGGCTAAAATAGCCTCGCGTCTTTGAAGGAGAGCGCCATGCGCACCCTGACTGTCCTGACCCTGTCCGTCCTCGCCGTCGCCGCCTCGGCCTGCGCTACGACCACCCGAGGCAATGTCTATTCCAACGAGGTCGAACGCCTGGCCGCCGACTGCCAGGCGCGCGGCGGCATTCTGCAAGCCACCGGCGCGCACACCGGCCACGCCCCCGCCGACAACTACTGCAAACTGACCAACGCCAGCCGCATTCCGGGCTGAGTTCAGAGCAGGGCGGTCAAGGCCGCCCGCGCCGCCTCGCCGAGGTCCGGCCGCTTCAGGGCCAGGGCGACATTGGCGCGCAACAGGCCGATCTTGTCGCCGCAGTCGTGGGTCACGCCCTCGTATTCAAAGGCGGTGAAGGTCTGACGGGTCATCAGCCGGGCCATGGCGTCGGTCAGTTGGATCTCGCCGCCCGCGCCGCGTTCCTGGGTCTCCAGAATGTCGAAGATCTCCGGTTGCAGGATGTAGCGGCCCGAGATCGACAGGTTCGACGGCGCCGTGCCCTGGGCGGGCTTTTCGACCATGCCCTTCATGGTGATGCGGCGGCCGTCGCGCGCGTCGGGATCGACGATGCCGTATTTGTGGGTCTCGGCCTCGGGCACGGCCTCCACGCCGATGACGTTGCCGCCGACCTGGGCATAGACCTGGGCCAACTGTTTCAGGGCGCCGGGCGCCGCGTCCACGATGACGTCGGGCAGGATGACCGCGAACGGTTCGTCGCCGATGATGTCCTTGGCGCACCAGACCGCGTGGCCCAGGCCCTTGGGCTGCATCTGGCGGGTGAAGCTCATCTCGCCAGGACGGGCCAGGTCGGCGTTCAGGGCGTCCAGGATGTCGGTCTTGCCCTTGGCCTGGAGCTGGGCCTCCAGTTCGACCTGGTGGTCGAAATAGTCCTCGATCGCCTGTTTGGCGCGGCCGGTGACGAAGACGATGTGCTCGATCCCCGCCTCGCGCGCCTCTTCGACGATGTAGCTCAGGATCGGCCGGTCGACGACGTTCAGCAGCTCCTTGGGCGTGGTCTTGGTGCCGGGCAGCACCCGGGTGCCCAGACCCGCGACGGGCAGGACGGCTTTGCGAAGGCGGCGAGGCGTGGCGGTCATGCGGTTTCCCGAGCGGCGATTCCGCACAGCCTAGCGCAATTCCACGACCGACTGTCTCCTCCCCATCGCAGACGGCTGTGTTCGTGTTAACTGGCTGCGGTTGAGCTTTCTCCGTTTCCCCGGCGGATGCCGGGGTCCAGATGGAAAGCCTCCGTCGCTTGCCGACAATAGGCCTAGGCTTGCCCCCAAGAGATCCAGCTTGGATCTGGACCCCGGCATCCGCCGGGGAGGCGGTGGGGGAGACCCGTTAACACCTAGTATGAATCCAGCCGTCACGGATGGGGACGAATGGGGAGGCGAAGGCTCACTCCACCGTCACCGACTTGGCCAGGTTGCGCGGCTGATCGACGTCGGTGCCTTTGTGCACGGCGGTGTAATAGGCCAGGAGCTGCACCGGCACGGCATAGACCAGCGGTGCGATCAGCGGGTGGCAGTCGGGCGCGTCGACCCGGGCGATGCCCGCGCCGTGCGGATCGGGCGCGGCGCGGGGGGCGATCATGACCACCGGCCCGCCGCGCGCCGCCACCTCCTGAAGGTTCGACGCGGTCTTTTCAAACACCTCGTCCAGCGGGGCCAGGGCGATGATCGGCGTCTCCTCGTCGACCAGGGCGATGGGACCGTGCTTCAGCTCGCCGGCGGCATAGCCCTCGGCGTGGATGTAGCTGATCTCCTTCAGCTTCAGCGCGCCCTCCATGGCCAGGGGGAACATCGCCCCTCGACCCAGGAACAGCACGTCCGAGGCCTTGGCCAGATCCTGGGCCACGGCGCGGATGTCGGCGTCCATCGCCAGGGCTTCGGCGATCAGGCGCGGGGCCTCGAACAGGGCCTTGACCAGTTCACCCTCGGTCTGGCCGTCGATCCGGCCGCGCGCCACGCCCGCCGCCACGGCCAGCGACAGCAGGGCCGCGACCTGGGCGGTGAAGGCCTTGGTCGAGGCGACGCCGATCTCGGGACCCGCATGGGTCGGCCACAGGGTCTCGGCCTCGCGCGCCATGGACGAGGAGTGGACATTGACCACCGCCGCCGTCTTCAACCCCTCGCGCTTGCACCAGGTCAGGCCCGCCAGGGTATCGGCGGTCTCGCCCGACTGGCTGACGGCGACGGCCAGCGTGCCTCGGGTCAGGGCGGGCGAGCGATAGCGGAACTCGGACGCGATCTCGACGTCGCAGGGCAGGCCGGCGATCTTCTCGAAGGCGTATTTGCCGATCTGGCCGGCGTAGAAGGCGGTGCCGCAGGCGATGATCTGGATGCGGTCCACGGCGGCGAAATCGACCGGCTGGACCTTGGCCTTGCCGGTCACCAGGTCGAGATAGGCCGACAGGGTGTGCTGGACGCTATCGGGCTGTTCGTGGATCTCTTTTTCCATGAAGTGGCGGTATTCGCCCTTCTCGACTAGGGCCGAGGAAGCCGAGACCTTGACCACCGGCCGCTCCACGGCGGCGCCCGTCACGTCGAACATCCGCGCGCCCGAGCGGTTGAGGGCGACATAGTCGCCTTCTTCCAGATAGCTGATCGACTGGGTGAAGGGACCGACCGCCAGGGCGTCGGAACCCAGGTACATCTCGCCCTCGCCCCAGCCGACGACCAGGGGGCTGCCGCGCCGCGCGCCCAGGATCAGTTCGTCCTCGCCCTCGATCAGCACCGCCAGGGCGTAGGCGCCGGTCAGCCGGTCCAAGACCGATTTGAACGCCGTCAGCGGGTCCAGCCCCGTCTCCAGCGCCGCGTCGATCAGATGGGCCACGACCTCGGTGTCGGTCTGGCTCTCGAAGGTGCGGCCCGTGGCCTGAAGCTCGGCCTTCAGCTCGGCGAAATTCTCGATGATGCCGTTGTGGACCAGGCTGACGCGGCCCGCCTTGTGCGGATGGGCGTTGGCGGTGGTCGGGGCACCGTGGGTGGCCCAGCGGGTGTGGCCGATGCCGACGGTGGCCTTGATCGGGTCGTCGGCCAGAACGGTCTCCAGCTCGCGGATCTTGCCCTTGGCGCGGCGGCGCTCGATGCGGCCGTCGACCAGGGCCGCGACCCCGGCGGAGTCATAGCCGCGGTATTCCAGCCGCTTCAGGCTGTCGATCAGCCGGGGAACGACCGAGCCTTCGCCGCTGACGCCGATGATGCCGCACATGGTGTGTCTCTCCGAAGCCTTCGCCGTGTTCGCGCCCGTTCCGCCCTGTGGAGGACCGGCGCGTCCGATCCCGAGACAAGCCCGAGGATGACGGCGTTGATCGTCTGCTCTAGGACGGCGTTACGACGCCGACACCTAAAAAGCGGTTTCGGATGATTTCGCGGGGAGAGACGCATGGGCGACAGGCGGTACTTCGGGACGGACGGCATTCGCGGCCGGGCCAACAGTCATCCGATGACCGCCGAGGTGGCGCTGCGCGTGGGGTTGGCCGCGGGCAAGCTGTTCATGTCGCATGACGACCGTCGTCACCTTGTCGTGATCGGCAAGGACACCCGCCTGTCGGGCTACACCATCGAACCGGCGCTGGTGGCGGGTTTCGCCTCGGTGGGCATGGATGTGCTGACCTTCGGGCCGCTGCCGACGCCGGGGGTGGCTATGATGACCCGGTCGATGCGCGCCGACCTGGGCGTGATGATCTCGGCCTCGCACAACAGCTACACCGACAACGGCATCAAGCTGTTCGGTCCCGACGGCTACAAGCTGTCCGACGAGATCGAGCTGAAGATCGAGGCCATGATGGACGAGGGCCTGGGCGAGGGCCTGGCCGCGCCGGACCAACTGGGCCGGGTCAAGCGCATCGACGACGCCCCGCCGCGCTATATCGAGATCGCCAAGCGCGCCTTCCCCAAGGGGCTGAGCCTGAAGGGGCTGCGCGTCGCCGTCGATTGCGCCAACGGCGCCGGCTATCGCGTCGCGCCGACGACCCTGTACGAACTAGGCGCCGAGGTCTTTCCGATCGGGGTCGATCCGAACGGCATGAACATCAATCTGGACTGCGGCTCGACCTATCCGGGCGCCCTGTCCGAGGCGGTCAGGACCTTCCGCGCCGACATCGGCATCGCCCTGGACGGGGACGCCGACCGGGTCATCATCTGCGACGAGAAGGGCCAGGTCGTGGACGGCGACCAGATCATGGCCATGATCGCCCGCGACTGGTCTCGCCAAGGCCTGCTGACCGGCGGCGGCGTGGTCGCCACCGTCATGTCCAACCTGGGGCTGGAGCGCGCCATGCTGGCCGAGGGGCTGACGCTGGAGCGCACCCAGGTCGGCGACCGCTATGTCATGGAGCGGATGCGCGAGGGCGGCTTCAACCTGGGCGGCGAACAGTCGGGCCACATCATCCTGCACGACCACGCCACCACCGGAGACGGCCTGATGGCGGCCTTGCAGGTTCTGGCCGTGATGGTCGAGAGCGGCAGGAAGATGAGCGAACTGGCCCGCCAGTTCGACACCGTGCCCCAGTTGCTGGAGAACGTGCGCTATTCGGGCGGCAAGCCGCTGGACGACGCGGCGGTCAAGGCGGCCATCGCCGAGGGCCAGGCGGCCCTGAAGGGGGCGGGCCGGGTGCTGGTGCGCCCCTCGGGCACCGAGAAACTGATCCGCGTCATGGCCGAGGGCGACGACGCGGCCCTGGTGAAACGCGTGGTCGGGGATATCGTCGGGGCGGTGAAGGCGGCGGGTTAGGGTTTAGGCGGTCGGCGAGCCGAACCGGTTCGCGCCGGCGCGGCTGGGCAGGATCAACAGAATGACGAGCACGCCCAGGCTGAAAATATAGGCCGCGTTATTGGCGAACAGCAGCCCAAACAGCCGCATGTCTGGTTCCGGCCCGCTGAACGACATCATCAGTCGAGGCATCATGATCAGGGCGATCATCAGGAAGATCGGCGTCGGCAAGGCCCACAACCCGGATCGTCCCGTGTCGTAAAGTCTTCGGGCGACCGCCGCTGCCAGAAGCACGACGAGAACACCGCTGACGGCGCCCATGCCCAGCGCCATGCCGCTCATGTCGGGAACAAAGGCGGGATCGCCGGATGACACCGACATGGAATAGCTGTTGAGTCCGACATCGGTCGTGACTCTGCCGGGATGCTGGGCCGCGAAGGCCTGCATTTCGACTACCAGCGCCTGAATCTGAAACATCATGACGATGCAGATCGTGACAAAGCCCACAGCCAACACCAGCCCGGCGTAAGGCCAGAAGACAGCCCGAGAATCCCGGCCTGAGAAGCGGCCCAGACGGCGGAAACCGGCAAGAATGGGGTTCATGGGATCTCCCTGATGTCGATCTGTCTCAGTCGATGATCGCCGCCATCGCCTCGATCCGCTTTCTGATGTCCGGCACGGCGATGGTCTCCCAATAGGCGGCGCGGGCGGGTGGGCCGAGCGTCCATAGGCGGCCGTCGGCGCGCCCCTGTGCATCCAGAACGCGGCCGTCGGCGTCTAGATCCAGACCCAGGCCCAGCGGGTCCAGTCGCGCACGGCCCTGGGCGATCAGCGGGCCGGTCAGGGGATGGGCCGCCGCGTCGTGGCCCGGCCCGGTGCAGTCGATGATCCAGTCGGCCGTCAGCGGTTCGGCCGCCGCCTGACGCCAGGGCCGCCAGCGCGCCAGGGGCTTGCCGTCGCCCGCCTCGACGCTCTCCAGCCGTCCGGCCTTGAGCGTCAGCCGGTCCTCGGCCGACAGCCGGTCCAGCATCCGGCCCATTTCGGGCGCGATGCGGTGGCGGTGCACGTCCCACCACGGGCGCAGATGGTGCATCAGGCGGGCGCGTTGCGTGGTCGTCGCCTCGACCCACAGCCGGGCCGTGATCGGCCGATAGCCGTCCATCACCGCGCGCCAGCCCGCGTCCCGGGCCAGGGTGCGGGCCGCCTTCAGCCGCCGCGACAGGGGACCGGCGGTCGCCGTTTCGGGCAGGTCGGCGTGGACGTCCGGCGGCGCGCCGTGGGTGCGGGGCAAGAGACCGCGCAGCGACAGGGTCGAGACCCGGCCGCGCCAGCCGCGCGCATCCAGCGCCTGGACCACATCGACCATGGTCAGGCCGCTGCCGATGATCAGGATGTCGTCCGCGTCGCCGATCCGGTCCAGTGCGCCGGGCGCCCAGGGATCGGCCAACACCCGGTCGTCTCTCCCGGCCGTGCGCGGCGGCGGATTGCCGGTGGCCAGAACCACGACGGCGCCCTTGATAGCCTCGCCGTCCGTCAGACGCACGCCGTCTTCGGTGACCGCCGCGACCTCGCCCGCCACGCGCCGGATCAGGCCTGGATGCACGGTCTCGACGCCCGCCAGTCGATCACGGACATAGCGGCCGTAAAGGGTGCGGGGGGCGAAACCCTGGGGGTCGGCGTGGTCGGGCGCATGGGCCTTCAGCCAGTCGACGAAGTCGTCGGGCCGCCCTTCGATCGCGCTCATTCGGCCCGCGCGGACGTTCAACAGATGCCCCGCGAACGGCGTCGAATAGGCCACGCCGGGACCGAAGTCGCCGGTGCGGTCGATCAGCACCGAGGCTCGTCCGCCCTCGGCCAGCCGCGCGGCCAGCATGGCGCCCGAAAAGCCGCCGCCGACGATGATGACCGGTTCGCTCAGATCAGATTTCCTGGTTGTAGGCGCCGATCTCGGCATAGCGCGCCAGGCGCGGTTTCACCTCGTCGCGGAACAGGGCGCGCATGTCGGCTTCGGATCGCATGGACTCCACCACCACGACCAGCTCAGGTTTGTTGGACGAGGCGCGCACCAGGACCCACGAGCCGTCCTCCAGGTGCACCCGCACGCCGTTGACGGTGATCGCCTCGACGATCTTGCGACCCAGGATTTCGCCGCCCGCATCGGCCAGGGCCTGGTATTCGGCCACGATCCGCTCCAGCACGCCGTACTTCAGCTCGTCGTCGCAGTGCGGCGACATGGTCAGGCTGGTCCAGGCGTCGGGCAGGGCGGCCTTCAGTTCGGACAGGCGCTTGCCCGGATTGCGGTCCAGCATGGCCAAGACCGCGCCCGCCGCCACGATGCCGTCGTCATAGCCGCGGCCGATCGGGGCGTTGAAGAAGAAATGGCCCGACTTCTCGAACCCGGCCAGGGCGCCCAGTTCGGCGGTCTTGCGCTTGATGTAGCTGTGGCCTGTCTTCCAATAGACGGTGGTCGCGCCGTTGGCGGCCAGCACCTCATCGGTCTTGTAAAGACCCGTCGACTTCACATCGACGACGAAGGTCGCCTGGGGGTGCAGGGCCGACAGGTCGCGGCCCAGCATCAGACCGATCTTGTCGGCGAAAATCTCCTCGCCCGTGTCGTCGACCACGCCGCAGCGGTCGCCGTCGCCGTCGAAGCCCAGGGCCAGGTCGGCGCCCGTCTCGCGCACCTTGGCCGCCATCTGCACCAGCATGGCGTGGTCTTCCGGGTTCGGATTGTATTTGGGGAAGGTGTAGTCGAGTTCGGTGTCCATCTCGATCACCTCGGCGCCCATGCGGCGCAGGGCCTCGGGAGCGAAGGCGCCGGCCGTGCCGTTGCCGCAGGCGGCCACGACCTTGATCGGGCGCGACAGCTTCACCTTGGCCGAGATCTCTTGCAGATACTGCTCACGGAAGTCCTCGATCCGCTCCAGGCGGCCGCCGGGGCGGGCCACGCCCTGGTCCTCCAGCACGATTGTCTTCAGCCGCCCGATCTCGTCGGGACCGAAGGTCAGGGGCGGATTGGCGCCCATCTTGACGCCGGTCCAGCCGTTCTCATTGTGGCTGGCCGTGACCATGGCCACGCAGGGAGCGTCCAGGGCGAACTGGGCGAAATAGGCGGTCGGCGACAGGGCCAGGCCGATGTCGAGAACCTCCATCCCGCCTTCCAGCAGGCCCAAGGTCAGGGCCTGTTTCACCGACAGGGAATAGGAACGGAAGTCGTGGCCGACGACGATGCGCGGCCGCTGGCCGATCTCATGCACATAGGTCGCCAGTCCCAGGCCCAGGGCCTGGATGCCCAGAAGGTTGATCTCCTTCTCCAGCACCCAGCGGGCGTCGTACTCCCGGAACCCCGTGGCCTTGACCAGGGGGGTGGTCTCATAGGCGGCGGTGTTGGGGGCGAGGTCGGCGCGAGGCTTGGGCATGGACGGCTTTCCGTACGGCGTATCGGCTCGGCTATAGCCGGGGGGCGTGGCGGCCGACAACGCATGATCGCGCGGCAGGCCCCGGCTTGACCGGTTCCGGCGCCCGGCCTACCCCCGGACGGAAACCGCCGGAGTCCCGAATGCCCCGCCTGATCCTGCTGCGCCACGGCCAGAGCCAGTGGAACCTGGAAAACCGCTTCACCGGCTGGGTCGACGTCGATCTGACGGCCGAGGGCGAGGCCCAGGCGCGACGGGGCGGCGAACTGATCGCCCAGGCCGGGTTCAAACCCGCCGTCATGTTCACCTCGGTGCTGACGCGGGCCAAGCGCACCGGCGCCCTGGCGCTGGTCTCGGCGGGCCTGAAGGACGTGCCGGTGGTCGAGGACTGGCGTCTGAACGAGCGTCACTACGGCGGCCTGACCGGGCTGGACAAGGCCGAGACCGCCGCAAAGCACGGCGAGGATCAGGTCAAGATCTGGCGCCGCAGCTATGACATTCCGCCGCCGCCCCTGGCGTCGGGCGGCGAATTCGATTTCGCCTCGGACCCCCGCTACGCCGGCAAGGCCATCCCCGACACCGAAAGTCTGAAGACCACGCTGGACCGGGTGCTGCCCTATTGGAACGACGCCATCGCGCCGCGCCTGAAGGCGGGCGAGGACGTTCTGATCGCCGCCCACGGCAATTCGCTGCGCGCCATCGTCAAACATCTGTTCGACGTGCCGGACGACCGGATCGTCGGGGTCGAAATCCCGACCGGCAATCCGCTGGAGATCGACCTGGACGCGGACTTGAAACCCACCGCCGCCCGCTATCTGGACGCGGATCGCGCCCAGCCTCTGCCGGTGATCGGATGAGCGCCGACGACGCCGCCTTCATGGGCCAGGCCATCGACCTGGCCCTGGCCGAGATGGGCCAGACCTGGCCGAATCCGGCCGTCGGCTGCGTGATCGTCAACGACGGCCAGGTCGTGGCCGAGGCCGCGACGGCGCCGGGCGGGCGGCCTCACGCCGAAGAGCAGGCCGTGCCCGCCGCCGGTCACCGCGCCCAGGGCGCGACCGCCTATGTGACGCTGGAGCCGTGCGGCGCACGCTCGTCGGGGCGCAAGTCGTGCTCGCACTTCCTGGCCGAGGCGGGGATCAAACGGGTGGTGGTGGCCTGCGTCGATCCCTCGCCCTTCGCCTCGGGACGGGGTGTGGAGCGGCTGCGCCAGGCCGGGCTGGAGGTCGAGACCGGCCTGCTGTCGGATCGGGCGGCAGTGCTTTACGAAGGCTATCTGCACCGGCTGGAGACGGGTCGGCCCATGGTCCGCATCGCCGAGGACGGCGCCGGGTTCGACGGTCGTTTCGCCGCCTCGCCCAAGGCTGACTTGACCATCGAGCTGAAACGCCTGGGCGAGGCCGGCTACACCCGCCTGTGGACCGCACCGGGCGAACTGGCCGAGGCGCTGAGGGCGCAGGGGCTGCTGACGGAGTGAAAATCCTTCTCCGACGGGGGCGGATTCGATCCTTTGAAATCCTGATTTCAGCAAACCTTCCTTAAGCGCGGCGGGCGCAGACTGGCGCCATGTCGGGAACCCCACAGGCCGTCGTCCGGCGACGACTCAGCCAAGAGGAGCTGGATGCCGTCTGCATCCGGCACGAACGGCTGTGGCAGGCGCGCCCCGGCGGCGCACGGGCCGTCTTCGCCTGGCTGGATCTGTCGGGTCTCAGCCTGAAGGGGCGCAACCTGGCCGACGCCGACTTCGCGGCCGCCTGCATGATCGGCTGCGATCTGACCGGCGCGCGGCTGGACAACGCCAATCTGTTCGGGACCGATCTGCAAGATGCGGTGCTGCGCGACGCCAGCCTGCGCCGGGCCGACCTGCGCGGGGCCTGTCTGCGGGCCGCCGACCTGACCGGAGCCGATCTGTTCGAGGCCGACCTGCGCGAGGGCGCGATCGCCGCCGCCGACGTCAAGACCGGCTTCCGCATCGTCGAGGCCCAGAGCCGTCAAGAGACCCAGGCCCGGGGCGCCTGCCTGGCCGGCGCCAATCTGCAACGCTCGCGCCTGTCGGGCGTCGTGGCTCAGTCGGCGGACTTCTCGGACGCGGTGATGAAGGACTGCAAACTGGTCCGGGCCAATCTGAAGGCCGCCAGTTTCCGCGGCGCCGATCTGGCCGGGGCCGACCTGTCGGGCGCTGATCTGTCGGGCGCGGATCTGCGCGACGCCGTGCTGGTGGGCGTGAAGGCGGCGCTGTGGCGCACCGACGGCGCCGACATGACCGGCGCCCTGACCGACGACCGGCCCTCGGGCGCGCCGGTCGCGCGCCTGCCCGCCGCCGACATGCTGAAGGCGCACGCTCTGTGGTGCGAAACCGGCGGCGCCGACGGCAAGCCGTCCGTGTTCGACGGCGTCGACCTGCGCGCCTTGGGTTCGATCACCGGCTATAATCTGACCGCCCTGTCGGCGCGCGGCGCCGTCTTCTATGGCCTGGACATGGAGGGGGTGCAGCTTCAGGGCGCGCATCTGGAAGGCGCCGATCTGCGTTCCGCCCGCCTGCGCCGGGCCGATCTGAGGGGCGCGCGCCTGGCCCGGGCCAAACTGACCGGCGCAGACCTGCGCGAGGCCCAGCTTGGGCCGTTGCTGATCGGGCCGGAGCGTTTGCTGCCCGCCGATCTGACCGAGACCAATCTGCGCGGGGCCGACCTGTCGGGCGCCGATCTGCGCCGGGCCGTCCTGCGCGGCGCCGACGCCTCGCGCGCGGTTTTTCACGGCGCCCAGACGCGCCAAACCGAATTCGACGGGGCGACCCTGACGGGCGCCCGAGGGCTTGAACCCCTCAAAGGAGCCGCATGACCGACTTCGTCCGCCGCCGTCTCAGCCAAGGCGACCTCGATCTCTTCATCGTGGCGCACCAGCGCTTCGTCGAAGGGCGCGCGGGCGGTCGCCGGCTGTCGCTGAAATTCGTCGATCTGACGGGTCTGAACCTGGCCGGCCGGATGCTGGACGACGCCGATCTGTCGGGATCGTCGCTGGAGAACGCCAGCCTGGTGGGGACCAGTCTGGAGCGCGCCCTGCTGTTCGGCTGCGACCTGCGCGGGGCGGACATGACCGGCGCGCGGATGAAACGGGCCGATATCCGCGGCGTGTCGCTGCGGGGGGCCAACCTGACCCAGGCCGACCTGACCCAGGCCGATTTCCGCGAAGGCGTCATCGCCATTCCGCACGCCACCAAGGGCCTGTCGGCGGTCAAGAACGAGATGGTCAAGGGCATCGCCGACGGCGCGGTCTTTTCCGGCGCCACGCTGGACGGTTCGCGGATGGACGGTCTCAGCGCCTGCAAGGCCGACTTCACCGACTGTTCGATGCGCGGCGCGCGTCTGACCGGCGCGAATCTGAAGGACGCGGACCTGACCGGCGCCATGATGGACGGGGCCGAGGTGGCGGGGGCCAATCTGGCGGGCGCGCGCCTGGTCGGCGCCGTGCTGACGCGGGTCGCGGTCAATTCCGCCAAACTGGACAAGACCGACATGGCCGGGGCGCTGCGCGATCCCGATCCGGCGGCCCTGGCCAAGGCGGACGACTTCTTCCAGCGCGCCCTGGACGGCAACGCCTGGGCGGAAAGCGGCGGCGTGCTGGGCGACCCGGCGGTGTTCGACAATGAGGACCTGCGCCCGCTCGGCGACCGGCTGAAGGGACTGCGTCTGACGGCCCTGTCGGCCAAAGGCGCCTGTCTGGTGGGCATGGATCTGCGCGGGGTCGCGTTGCAGGGGGCGTGCCTGGACGGGGCGGATCTGCGCGGGGCCGACCTGCGCGGCGCCGATCTGCGCGGCGTGCGCATGAGCCGGGCGAACCTGTCCAACGCCGACCTGCGCCAGGCCGATCTGGGACCCCTGCCGCTGGGCGGTGGCCGTTCGATGCCGGCGACCCTGGCCAGCAGCCGACTGCGGTATGCGCGGCTGGACAACGCCAATCTGGCCCAGGTCAAGTTTCCGGGCGCCGACCTGTCGGGCGCCGAAATGCACCATGCGATCCTGGAGGGCGTCGATTTGGACACGACCCGTCTCGACCGCGTCGTCGGCCTGACTTTGGCGGCCTGACGCGCAAGAAAAAGGGCGGCGCGGACGCCGCCCTTGAGGCTTGGGGGATCAAACGAAAGTCGGAAGGATCAGGCCGCCTTCTTGGCCTTGCCTTCGATCACCGGCTTGGCGCCGGTTCCGATCTCGATGCGGCGGGGCTTCAGCGCCTCGGGCAGTTGGCGCTCCAGGGTGATCGACAGCAGGCCGTTGGTCAGGTCGGCGCCGGTCACCACGACATGGTCGGCCAATTGGAAGCGGCGCTCGAAGTCGCGCTCGGCCAGGCCGCGATGCAGGAAGGTGCGATCCGCCGCCGTGTCGTCATTGGCGGATTTGCGGCCGGTGACGGTCAGGCCGCTTTCCTTGACCTCGATGTTCAGCTCGTCGGGCTTGAAGCCGGCGACGGCGATCTCGATGCGATAGGCGTTCTCGCCCGTGGTCTCGATATTGTAGGGCGGCCAGCCGTTCTCCTGCCCGGTGCGCGCGGCGCTCTCCAGCAGATTGGCCAGGCGGTCGAAACCGACGGCGGAACGGTACAAGGGCGAAAAATCATAGGTGCGCATGTCATCCTCCTGAGGATCAGCAAGGTCGAGCCGCCCGGCGCTTTTGCTCCCCGGTCGGCGTTGGGGTTCCGGCCCGTCCGGTCCCCTGAAGGCCCCGGCCGTTCCGCGAAAGCCCGAGGATCGGCGCTTTCAGAAGCTGAGATGGGAAGGCGTTTCGATGCGTCAAGGGGCGGGCGTCGGTGCGTGGAATCGTCGCCGTCCGGGCGTGTCGCCTTGCCCGCGCGGGCTGGGCCGGTAGGGTGTCGGCCCTCGTGTTTTTCGGAGTCCGCCCATGCGTCTCGCCCTGATTCTCGCCGCCGCCGTCGTGGCCGTCCCCGTCGCGGCCGAGGCCCAGGCCCACGCCCCGGCCATGCCGCGTCCGGCGCGCTCGGCCGTCTCCATGGCCATGCCGGAGTATCAGGCGGACGCGGCCTTGAGGGGCGCGATCGAATCCACCGCCCGCCCCGCCGCCGACCGCGCCCGCGACGTCTTTCGTCATCCCGAAGAGGCGTTGACCTTCTGGGGCCTGTCGCCGGCCATGACGGTGGTCGAGGTCCAGCCGGGCAGCGGCGGCTGGTGGACGGCCATCCTGCGCCCCTACGCCCAGGCGACCGGCGGCCGTTATGTCGCGGCCGACGACCTGGCGGCGTTGCAGGCGGTCGAGCCGGGGTCCGCGGACATGGTTCTGATCGCGCGCGCCTTCCACAATTGGGCGCGCACGCCGGGCCGCACCGACGCCGTCCTGGCCGCCGCCTATCGCGCCCTGAAACCGGGCGGCGTCCTGGCCGTGGAGCAGCATCGCAGCGCCGAGGGGCGCAATGTCGCCGACACCGCGCCCACCGGCTATGTGCCCGAAAGCTATGTCATCCAGTCGGCCCAGGCCGCGGGCTTCGTCCTGGACGCGCGCAGCGAGCTGAACGCCAATCCAAAGGATGACCGGGATCACGCCTTCGGCGTCTGGACCCTGCCGCCGGTGCGGCGCGACAGCCAGGACGGCCGCACCCTGACCGCCGCCGAACGGTCGGCGTACGATGCGATCGGCGAAAGCGACCGCATGACCCTGCGTCTGCGCAAGCCGGCTTGACTTTGACCCCGCTGTCGAACGCCGTTAATCCCGTTCGACCGGTTGCGGCCCAGGCGGACGGCGGGCGCTGGGCGAGGGTTTTGCATGGCTGAATTCAGCGCGGACAGAGGACGGGGCGCGTCGCGTCGCGGCCTGCTGGCGGGCGCCGCGGCCTGCGGCCTGATGAGCCTGTCCGCCTGCAACCGCGAGAAAAAGGCGGTCGCGCCGACGCCTGAAACGCCTCAGGGACCGCCGCCGGGTTCGCTGGAATGGGCCGTGGCCGGGCCGTGGCGCTCGAAAGACCGGCCGCGCGACGCCTTCCGTCATCCGCTGGAGACCCTGCGCTTCTTCGGCCTGCAGCCGCGCATGACGGTGGTCGAGGTCTGGCCCGGCAGCGGCTGGTACACCGAGATTCTGGCCCCCTATCTGGCCAAGGGAGACGGCAAATACATCGCCGCCCTGTTCGCCTCGGGTCCCGGCTCCGATCCGGCCCAGGCCGCCCTGAACGCTGCCTTCCAGGAACGGTTCACCGCCGACCGCAAACTGTATGGCGACATCGAATTCACCGCTTTCGGAACCCTGACCGGTCCTATCGCCCCGGCGGGGACGGCGGACATGGTTCTGTTCCTGCGGACGCTGCATTCCTGGATGGCGTCCGGCCTGGTCGAAAAGGGCTTTGAGGACGCCTTCGCGGCGTTGCGTCCCGGCGGGGTGCTGGGGATCGAACAACACCGCCTGGCGCCGGAAGACGACCAGGACCCGGCGGCGGCGAACGGATACGTCCAGGAAGCGTTCGTCAAACAACTGGCCGCCGAGGCCGGATTTGTTTTCGTCGCGGCTTCGGAAATCAACGCGAATGAAAGGGATAGCAAGGATCATCCCTTCGGCGTCGAAACCCTGCCGCCGGTGCGCCTATCCGCGCCGCAGGGCCAGCCGCCGAATCCGGCGTTCGACCGGGCCAAATATGATGCGATCGGTGAAAGCGACCGCATGACCTTGAAATTCAGGAAGCCTGAGTGAACCGAGCCGCCGCCTTCGCCGCCAACGCCCCCTTGATGGGCGTGCCCGGAGCCTCCGCCCCGCCCGGCGGTCAGGGGGACTGGTTCCGGGGCGCCGGGGGCTTGCGCCTGCGCGCGGCCTTGTGGACGCCGTCGACCCTGGTGGCGCAAAAGCCGCGCGGCACGGTGGTGCTGTCGCCCGGCCGCACCGAGCCGATAGAAAAATATTTCGAGCTGATCGGCAATTTCCTGGCGCGCGGCTGGTGCGTGCTGGCCCACGACTGGCGCGGCCAGGGCCTGTCGGCCCGTCTGCTGCCGGATCGGCTGAAAGGCCACGCCCGCGCGGTCGAGGAGTTCCTGGACGACTACGCCCGCCTGCTGGACGCCTTCGAGACCCGTGCGCCCAAGCCCTGGATCATGGTCGGCCATTCGATGGGCGGGGTGCTGAACCTCTTGACGCTGGAGGCCGGCGAAAGCCGCTTCTCGGGCGCGGTCCTGTCCAGCCCGATGCTGAAGATCCGCACCGGCAAGCGGTCGATGTGGTCGGTCAAGCTGGCGGTGCGCTGGAACCTGCGTCACGGCAAGGGGGGCGACTATGTTCTGGACGACCCGGACGACCCGTTCGACCACACCTTTGAAAAGGACGCCCTGACGTCCGACGAGACCCGCTACGAACTGTGGCGTCAGCAACTGTACGCCTGCCCGCACCTGGCCGTCGGCGGCCCGACCTGGGGCTGGCTGGCCTTCGCCATCGACGCCGGTGAACGGGCGTTGAAACCCAAGGCGCTGAAATCGGTGCGCATTCCGGTCTGCATCGTCCAGGCGGGCGACGACGACCGGGTGTGGAAACAGACCAGCCGCTGGGCCGCCAAACGGCTGGGCCGCGGCCGCTATGTCGAGGTCGCCGGGGCCAAGCATGAGGTCATCATGGAGACCGACGACATGCGCGCGGTCTTCCTGACCGAGTTCGACGCCATGGGCGACTATGTGTCGCCGGTCGAGGACCTGTCGCCGGTCGCGCCTGGCGCGACGCCCGCTCCGCCCTTGGCCGCCACGACGGTTGCGGCGGACGACCTGGGCCTTGCCCCCCACATCGCGCCCGTCGCGCCGTGATCAGCCCGCTACGTCGGCGAAGGCCCGCGAAAGTCAGCTCCGCGCCGGCGCCGCCGACCGTCGACCTGAACCCCGAATCCGTCGTCGCCGCCCTGTTCGACAGCCTGCTGGGCCGCGCGCCGGGCGACCAGATGGCGGCTTACGTCCAGCTTCTGGAGACGACGGGGGTCGCGGGCGTGACCCGGCATCTGATCGGCTCGGACGAGTTCCGCGCCCGCGCGCCGGACGCCTATGCAGTCAAACTGCCCGATCTTTCGACGCTGATGCCCGAACGCTATCGCAAGGGCGGGGGCGACAGCCTGATCTACGAGGCGCGCGACGCCGAGGGTCTGCGCCTGATGGAGCGGATGATCGTCGAGCACCGCTATTACGACAGCTTCGTCGCCTGGCATCCGGTCATCGACCTGGACAAGCGGGTGACGGCGGCGGTGGTCCGCTGTTTGGGCGCCGGAAGCGTGCTGGAGCTGGGCTGTTTCGCCGGCTCAGTGCTGAAGCTGCTGGATGACGCGGGGGTCGCGGTCACGGGCGTCGAGATCAGCCACCGCGCCTTCCTGGTCGCCCATCCGTCGATCTATCACCGCATCCGCTTCGGCGATCTGTTGACGCTCGATCTGCCGCCGGAGGGCTTCGACGCCTTCCTGGCCATGGACATATTGGAGCATCTGAACCCGCTGGACCTGGACGCCTATGTGGCGCGGATCGCCCGACTGATCGGGCCGCAGGGCTTCGCCTATGTGAACTCGCCGATGTTCGGCGAAGACGACGTCTTCGGTCAGGTGTTCCAGCAGTATCTGCCCGCCTGGCGCGAGGCCGGGCCGGACGTGTTCTGGACCCAGTTGCACTGCGACGCCCAGGGTTGGCCGGCGCACGGCCATCTGGTCTGGGCCGCACCGCAGTGGTGGGAGGCCCTGTTCGCCCGCCACGGCCTGGTTCGCGACCGTGACGCCGAGCGTCTGATCCAGGCGCGCCTGGCCGAATTCTTCGCCGTGCGCGCCCCGGCGCGAAAGAGCCTGTTCGTGCTGCGCCCGGTCGGCGCCGAACCCCTGGCCTTGGATCAGGTGGAGGCGCGGATGCGCGACATCCTGGATCCGTTGCTGGTCGACCCGACCGCCCCTTAGACGGCGGCACGCCTCAGCGTCACCAGGGCCTGGTAGATCAGGGCCGCGTCGCCGACGGCCAGGATCTGGCCGCCGTCGTCCGGCGCCGCGCCGCGCCAGTTGACGACCCGGCCGCCCGCCGCCTCGATCACCGGAACCAGGGCCGACCAGTCCCAGACCTTCAGCGCGCTTTCGGCCACCAGGTCGATCCGACCCGAGGCCAGCATGGCGTAGGCATAGGCGTCGCAGCCCAGTCGGGCCAGCCGCGCCGCCGCCCGCACCTGGGTCCAGGCGCCCCGCTCGGCGCCGGTGAAGATGTCCGGGTCGGTGGTGGCGATGATCGCGTCGTTCAGGTTCGGGCAGGGGCGGCAGGCGATGGCCTGATCCTGACCGCGCGCCAGCATCCGCGCGCCCGAAGGTCCGCCTAGGAACAGTTCGCCGATATAGGGTTGGGAGATGGCGCCGACGGTCGGCCGGCCTTCGCGGTTCAGGCCGATCAATGTGGTCCACAGCGGCAGGCCGGCGATGAAGGCGCGGGTCCCGTCGATGGGGTCCAGCACCCAGACGTGCTCGGCCTCGGGCCGGTCCTGGCCGTACTCCTCGCCGATGACGCCGTGATGCGGATAGCGTTCGGCGATCCGCTTTCGCATCGCCGCCTCGGCGTCGCGGTCGGCCTGGGTGACGGGGTCGAACCCGCCCGCTCCGGCCTTGTTCTCGGTCTCGCACGCGCCCCGGAATACAGGCACAGTGACGGCGGCGGCGACGGCGGCCAGTTCGACGGCGAAGGCTTCAAGCTCGGTCATCGCCGGCGGGCATACTCACGCCCCGCCGACAAGTCACGAAGGAAACACGGCTCAGGCCGCGGTCGGCGCGTCGCCCTCGGCGTGCAGCGACTTGGCCAGGTCCAGCAGGCGGCGGCGCGGACGCTCGCCCAGTTGGTAATAGGCCTGGATCAGGTCCAGCGTCTCCTTGCGGGAGAACATCTCGCCATTGGCGCCGTTGGCGGTCTCCTGGCGCTCCATGGCCTCGGCCAGGCCGTCGTAGAAATAGTTCACCGGCGTCTCCAGCGCCTCGGCCAACTGCCACAGGCGCGCGGCCGAGATGCGGTTGGCGCCGCACTCATACTTCTGGATCTGCTGGAAGCGGATGCCGACCTGCATGGCCAACTGCTGCTGGGTCAGGCCCAGCAGGCGGCGCCGGCGGCGCAGGCGGCGGCCCAGGTGAAGGTCGATGTCGGTGGCCATGATCCCATACCCCTTGTTCTTACGGACTGTCCCGAAACGGAACGGCTCGCCTGGACAGGTTCAAGGGACGTGCCGAACTCACGCGACGAGGGAGTGACGGCGTTATTCGTGACGCAACCGCGCGCGGGGCCGTGCATTAATGCGGCAGGCCGACACGGCCTCTGAGCAGGAAGGGAATCGTCTATGGATGGAATGGGGATCATCGCCTGGATCATCATCGGCGTCGTGGCCGGATGGTTGGCGGAAAAGATCATGGGCCGCAGCCACGGTCTTATCGCCAATCTGATCGTGGGGATCTTGGGCGCCGTCATCGGCGGCTGGCTCGCCGGTTTCACGGGGTTTCCCGTGATCATCAATTCGTTCGTGACGTCGATCGTCATCGCCACGATCGGCGCCGTCATCCTGTTGTATCTGGTCGGCCTGATGAAGCGCCGCTGACCGCGCGTCGGTTGAACGGGAAAAGGGCGGTCGCTGGACCGCCCTTTTTGCTTTTACGGAACCAGGAGATCAGCCCTGGGGCGTGGGAGCCGGAGCCGGGGCGGGAGCCCGGCGGGTCTCCTCGATGGGCGTCGCGGCCATGAAGTCGGCCATCGTCCAGTCCACGGCGACGCCCGCCCCGTCTTGGCGGATGCCGTTCAGGGGCACGGCCCGCAGACGGCGGTCGGCGCCGCGCACCAGCAGCTCCTGCGCCCCGGCGGCGTTGACCTGAACGTCCTGAAGGTGGCCCAGGACGGCGCCGTCCTTGCCTTTCACGGGCGCGCCCGGCTCCAGGCTGATCGGCGGGGGCGGGGCCTCGGCGGTCGCGGTCTGGGCGACGGCGGCGTGGGCGGGAACGGCCAGGGCCAAGACGGCCAGGGCGGCGAAGGCGGCGGTGCGGGTCATCTCGCGATCTCGGAACGGTCTTCACGCCCCCAGCGGGCGCGGACGGGACCATACCGCGCCGAACGCATCCCGCCAGCCCGAACGAACGCATCGGCAAACGAAACGCGCGATGTCGGGGTCCGGCTGATCGGTTCGGCTTTCGGCCGGAGGCGGGGCGGACTAGGATCGCGCGCGTGACGGCGAAACGATCTCCAGGTCTGACGAGACGATTGGCGGGCCTGGCCTTCGAGCTGACGCCCCAGGTGTTCGCCGTGGCCTGTTTCATGGCCGGGGCGGTGGTCCTGGCCTCGGCCGCGACTCCGGCCTTTTCCAGCCGCTTGGCGGTTCTGGATCGGGCGCTGCACCCGATCCTGATCGACCTGTCGCATTTCGCGGCCAGCGTGGCGGGCTTTCTGCTTTTGGCCCTGTCGGCGGGCCTGTGGCGGCGGCGGCGCGGCGCCTATTGGGCGGCCCTGATCGTGCTGATCGGCGGCGCGGCCCTGTCGTTGCTGAAGGGGCTGGACTGGGAAGAGGCCATAGAGCTGGCCGTGGTCGCCGCCCTGCTGGCGCCGTGCCGGGCCGCCTTCAACCGCTCGTCGCGGCTGAGCGAGCCGCTGCGGCCCAGTTGGATGTTGCTGGTGGCGGCGGTGGTGGCGGCCAGTCTGTGGCTGGGCTTCTTCGCCTATCGCGACGTGGCCTATCAGGACGAACTGTGGTGGACTTTCCTGACGGATCGCCAAGCCTCGGGCTTTCTGCGCGCCGCGGCCGTTCTGGCTCTGTTGACCCTGCTGATCGCGGGCCGGTCCCTGTTCGCGGCGCCCGGCGCCCGACGCCACCGTTCGGCCGGACCCGAGGACGTGGCCCGCGCCATCGACGCCCTGCGACAAGCCGATCGCGCCGAACCGGAAGCCTGGCTGGCGGCGCTGGGCGACAAGGCGCTGATGTTCAGTCCGTCGGGCCGCAGCTTTTTGGCCTATCGCGTCATCGGCCGACGCTGGATCGTCATGGGCGAGCCGGCCGGAGCGGTCGAGGAGCGCCGCGACCTGTTATGGGCCTTCGCCGAGGCGGCCGACGGCTACGGCGCCGCGCCGGTCTTCTATTCGGTGGGCGAGGGGCTGCTGGCCGATCTGGCCACCCTGGGTCTGGCGCTGCGCAAGATCGGCGAGACGGCGGCGGTCGATACGGCCGCCTTCAGCCTGGAGGGCAAGGCCCGCCAGAACCTGCGCACCGCCGTCAACCGGGCCGAGCGCGAGGGCGCGACGTTCGAGGTTCTGCCGCCCGGATCGGCCCTGTCCTTGGCGAACGAATTGAAGGCCGTGTCCGACGCCTGGCTTCAGGCGCACCGGGGAACCGAAAAGGCCTTCTCCCTGGGCCGGTTCGACCCGGCCTATCTCGACCTCATGCCGTTGGCGGTGGTGCGGGTCCAGGGGCGGGTGGCCGCCTTCGCCAATCTGATGCCCGGCGCTCGACCCAGTGACGGCCTGGCCGTGGACCTGATGCGCCATGCGCCCGACGCGCCGCAGGGGGTGATGGACTATCTGTTCGTGCGCACGATCCAGTGGGCGCGGGACCAGGGGTGGGCCGTGCTGGACCTGGGTCTGGCGCCGTTGGCGGGGCTGGAGGACCGGCGTCTGGCGCCGGTGTTCGCACGCGTCGGCGCCCTGGTCTTCGACGAGGGCGAGGCGGTTTACGGCTTCTCGGGCCTGAGGGCCTATAAGGCCAAATTCAGCCCGGACTGGCGGCCGCGCTTCATCGCCGCGCCGCCGTCCACGCCTCTGGCCCTGGCCCTGCTGGACGTGGCCCTGCTGACCAGCGGCGGCTGGCGCGGCATGCTGAGGCGCGGCTGACGGGCGTCAGTCCTCGCGAACGCGCTTCTTGCGGAACGACGGGTTCAGCACCTGTTTGCGCAGGCGGATCGACTTGGGCGTGACCTCGACCAGTTCGTCGCTCTCGATATAGGCGATGGCCTGTTCCAGGCTCATGATGCGCGGCGGGGTCAGGCGCACCGCCTCGTCCTTGCCCGAGGCGCGGACGTTGGTCAGTTGCTTGCCCTTGATCGGGTTGACGTCCAGGTCGTCTGATCTCGAGTTCTCGCCGATGATCATGCCCTGATAGGTCTTTTCGCCGGCGCCGACGAACATGACGCCGCGCTCTTCCAGGTTCCACAGGGCGTAGGCCGCCGTGTCGCCGTCCGAGTTCGAGACCAGCACGCCCTTCAGGCGGCCCTCGATGGCGCCCTTATAGGGTTCGTAGTGCGAGAAGACGCGGTTCAGCACGCCCGAGCCGCGCGTGTCGGTCAGGAACTCGCCCTGATAGCCGATCAGCGAGCGCGACGGGCAGGCCAGGGTGATGCGGGTCTTGCCCGCGCCCGAGGGACCCATGTCCTTCAGTTCGGCCTTGCGGGCCGACAGTTTCTCGATGACCACGCCGGTGTGTTCGTCGTCGACGTCGATGACGACCTCTTCGATCGGCTCCAGACGCTCGCCGTCCTCGCCGGTCTGGAACACCACGCGCGGGCGGCTGATGGAGACCTCGAAGCCCTCGCGGCGCATGTTCTCGATCAGAACGCCCAGTTGCAGTTCGCCGCGGCCCGCCACGTCGAAGGCGTCGGCGCCCGGGGTCTCGGTGATGCGGATGGCGACGTTGGCCTCGGCCTCTTTCAGCAGGCGGTCGCGGATGACGCGGCTCTGCACCTTGTCGCCTTCGCGGCCCGCCAGGGGGCTGTCGTTGACCGAGACGGTCATGGAGATGGTCGGCGGATCGATCGGTTGCGCGGGAAGCGCCTCGGTCAGCTCCAGCGCGCACAGGGTGTCGGCCACGGTGGCCTTTGACATGCCGGCGATGGCGACGATGTCGCCCGCCTCGGCGCCCTCATCGACCGGTTGGCGCTTCAGGCCGCGGAAGGCCAGCACCTTGGTGATGCGGCCTTGTTCGATCTGCTTGCCGTCGCGCGACAGGGCCTTGATCGCCATGCCGGGCACGGCCTTGCCGCTCTCGATCCGGCCGGTCAGCAGGCGGCCCAGGAAGGGGTCGGATTCGATCAGAACGTTCAGCATTTGGAACGGTTTCTCGACATCGCTCTGCTGCTTCGGCGCCGGCACGTGGCTGACGATCAGGTCGAACAGCGGGGCCAGGGTGTCGGACGGCTGGTTCAGGTCCAGCGTCGCCCAGCCGCTGCGGCCCGAAGCGTAGATGTGCGGGAAGTCCAACTGCTCGTCCGTGGCGCCGATGGCCGAGAACAGGTCGATGGTCTCCAGGTGCACCCGATCCGGGTCGGCGTGGGCGCGGTCGACCTTGTTGATGCACAGGATGGGGCGCAGGCCCATCTTCAGCGCCTTGGTCAGCACGAATTTGGTCTGCGGCATGACGCCTTCCTCGGCATCGACCAGCAGGACGCAGCCGTCCACCATGCCCAGGATGCGCTCCACCTCGCCGCCGAAGTCGGCGTGGCCGGGCGTGTCGATGATGTTGATGCGCGTGTCCTTCCACACGACCGAGGTCGCCTTGGCCAGGATGGTGATGCCGCGCTCGCGCTCCTGATCGTTGGAGTCCATGGCGCGCTCGGTCGTCGCCTCATTGGCGCGGAACACGCCGGACTGGGCCAGAAGCTGGTCGACCAGGGTCGTCTTGCCGTGGTCGACGTGGGCGATGATGGCGACGTTGCGCAGGTTCATTTCGGTATCGCGGACAGGGCGGCCGGAACGGATCGGGCCGCGAGGACAGGGCGTGATTGCGGGGAAGGCCGCGCCTCATACAGGTCCGCGCGCCGAAAGGCCAGCGCGGCCTCGGCTTCAGGTCAACAGCATCGCCAGCATGATCGCCGTCGCGGCCAGGGCCAGGATCGACAGGCTGGCCGCCGCCGCCACGCGCGGTCCGGCGCGGAACAGGGCGCGCGGATCGACGCCCAGGCCCAGCGCCGCCATGGCCGTGACGGTCATGGCCGTGACGATCGGCCCGATGCGGGCGGCGGCGTCGGCGCTGATCCAGCCCGCCGACCGCGCGCCCATCAACAGCAGGAAAGCGACGATGAACCAGGGGATCAGCCGGTTCAGGGTCAGCTTCGGGCGCGGCCAGACGGCGGCCTGGTCGTTCAGGCGCGGCGCGATCAGGCCCATGACGACGCAGACCGGTCCCAGCATCAGCACCCGCATCAGCTTGACCAGGGCGCCGACCTGCACCGCCACCGGTCCCATGGGCGCGGCGGCGGCCAGCACCTGGGGCACCGCATAGACGGTCAGGCCCGCGACCACGCCATAGGTTTCGGGCCGCAGGTTCAGCGCCGCGCCCGCCAAAGGCAGCAACAGCACCACCGCCACGCCCAGCACGGCGGTGAAGCCGATGGCGGCGGCCACGTCCTTGGCTTCGGCCTTGATGACCGGCGCCACGGCGACGATGGCGGAGTTGCCGCAGACCGCATTGCCCGCCGCGATCAGCAAGGACAGGCGCGGTGAAAGCCCCACCGCCCGGCCGATGAAATAGCCCCCGGCCAGGGCGCCGAACACCAGGACCACGACCGCCAGCAGCAGGGGCAGTCCGGCGGCGGCGATGGCCTGGGCGCTGACCGTGGCGCCCAACAGGGCCACGCCCGCCTCCAGCAAAGGCCCGGCGCAGAAGGCGACCCCGGCGACCCAGCGCGGGCCAGGCGTCCAGACCGTGCGCACGGCCACGCCCAGCAGGATGGCCAGAACCAGAGGCTCGATCCACGCCCGACCGAACAGGTCGGCCTCAAGACGGCCCAGGGCGACCGCCGCACCCGCGACCAGCAGGCTCAGGACCAGGCCGGGTGCGAGACCGATCAGGGCGCGCCCGACCGTGCGGACGCGTCCGTCGCCGCGGGTCAAGACCTGATCCCCCGCCGCCTCAAACCTTGGCCGCGCGGCCGCGCACCCACTGGTACATGACCACGGTGATCACCGCGAAGGCGATCAGGCCGACCAGCATGTCGGGCCAGGTCTCGCCCAGGTTGAAGATGGCGAAGGGCGCCTCGTTCTCGGTCGCGCCGATGACCCCGGCGTTGAACACGCCGAACAGGCTCTCGCCGACGATCAGGCCCGAGGCCATCAGCACGCCCATGCGTTTGGCGACTTCGGCGTAAGGTTTGCGGGCGACGCCCTTTTCGTAGATCCAGCCGCAGACGGCGCCGACGACCAGCATCATGGTCACGGCGGCCGGCAGGTAGAAGCCGATGCCGACGGCCAGCGGCGGCAGCTTGACCTTGCCCTTGGACAGGCCGCTCAGGATCATTTCCAGGATGATCACCGCCACGCCGATCAGGGCGCCGACGCCGATCAGGTCCCAGCGCAGATCGCCGCTGATGGCGCCGCGCGCCAGGGCCGAGATCAGTGTGGCTTGCGGCGCGGCCAGCGGTTCCGAGGCGATGCCGATCGGCCCGCCCTCGAAGCCGAAGGCCTTGTTCAGGGCGTTCAGCACGAAAGGAATGACGATGGCGCCGGCGATGACGCCGATGATCAGGGCCGCCTGCTGCCGCCACGGGGTGGCCGCGACCAACTGGCCGGTCTTGAGGTCTTGCAGGTTGTCGTTGGCGATGACGGCCACGGCGAAGACGATGGCGGTGATGATCAGGGCGTAGGCGACGAAGGCCGGGTCGGCCGGGGCGCCCGCGGCGGCCATGACGCCCAGCATGAACACCGAGGCGATGACGACGGCCAGGATGCCGACGCCCGACACCGGGCTGTTCGACGAGCCGAGCAGACCGGCCATGTAGCCGCAGATGGCGGCCACCGCGAAACCGATCAGCACCACATAGATGACCCCGCCCGCAACCAGCACGGCGGTCGAACCGGCCAGGGCCGGAGACGCCTGGGCGAAGGCGGTCAGGACGCCGGCGATGCCGACCAGGCAGACCAGCGAAAGGATGCCGACCAGGGTGATCGGAATGTCCATTTCCGTACGGTCCAGCACCTCGCCCGACTTGCGCCGGGCCTGGGCGGCCAGGGCCGAGGTCAGGCCGCCGATCAACGGCCCGGCCAGTTTCAGCAGGGTCCAGACGGCGGCCACGCCGATCACGCCCGCGCCCATGAAACGCACTTCGTTGCGCCACACGCCGATGGCCAGCTCCTCGGCCGGAATTCCGGCGGCCAGGGTGCCGGCGACCGACTCCAGGCCCAGGCCGCTGGTCCAGGCGACATAGTCGGGCGAGGTCATGATCGGCACGGCGATCAGCCAGGCGATCATCAGACCGAACAACTGGGCCAGGCCCACGGTCAGGCCGATCAGATGGCCCGCGCCCAATAGGGCGAACTGCATCCCCAGGCCCATGCCCGTCGCGCCGCCGCCCAACGAGGCCGGAAGCTTGATGAACCGAGCCGCCTCGCCCGCGAACACCTTGGCCGCCGCCAGCCAGGCGTAGACCGCCGAGATGATGGAGGTGACCAGAACGACGCCCAGGCCGATCTTGTTTTCGCGGACGGCGGCTTCATCCTGGTCCGCGCCAGGTGAGCCGACCTTCAGCACCTCGGCGGCGGCGACGCCCTCGGGATAGGGCAGGCCGCCGTTGACCACCAGGGCGCGGCGCAACGGGATGGAGAAGGTCACGCCCAGAACGCCGCCCAGGACGCAGATGATCATCGATTCCCAGATCGGAAACTCGCGCCACCAGCCGATCATGATCAGGCCCGGCAGGACGAAGATGATGGAACTCATCGCGCCGCCGACCGAGGCGACGGTCTGGACCGTCATATTCTCCCAGATGGTCGAGGAGCGGAACGCCCTGAGCAGGGCCATGGAGATGACCGCCGCCGGAATGGCCGAGGCGAAGGTCAGGCCGACCCGCAGGCCCAGATAGGTGTTGGCCGCGGTGAAGACCACCGCCAGCAAACAGCCCAGGACGATGGCCCTGGGCGTGAATTCAATGCGCTTGCCCGTTGATGCGGGCGTGCCGGCGTCGGTCATGTGGCGGTTCCTCTCCCTGGGGGCGGAAGTAAGCCGAGAAACGCCGCCGGAGCAATCGTCCGGTCTCAGGCCTTGGACAGATAGCGATCGGCCAGGTCGGACAGGGTCCCGAAGGTGATGGCGTCCACCATGTCGGCGCGGGCGACGGCGTCGTCCTCGGCGCAGACCATGAAGCCGATCAGACCGACCCCGGCCACGCGGGGATCGGCGCCCTTGGTGGCGACCGAGAAGTCCTCGACCTTGTCGCCCTTGATGTCGATGCGCAGCACGCCGTGCGGCGCCTGATCCGAACCGACGACCAGCGACAGCCATTGCTCGCCGCCCGTCTCCAGCACGCGCGTCTCGATCGCCGAACCGGCGATGGAGAGGGTGTATTTCAGCGCCGTCTCATGCAGCCCCCTGAGACCCAGATACAGGCGGGCCGGGCCGAGGTCGGCGGGCAGGGTCACGGCCAGGGTTCCGCCCTGGGCCTTGGTCCACACGCCCCAGTCGTCCGGCTGCCACCAGCCGTCGCCGATACGGAAGATCTCGGTCGCCGTCATGCCGGGGGCGATGCTGGTCTCGACGATCCGCCGCATCCAATAGTACCGGCCCGGCTCGGCCAGGGCGGGCGCCAGGGGGCGGGCCTCGGCGGCGCCCGCGGTCGTGTCGGCGGCGGCCCACGCCCGCACCTGATCGGCGATCTCCAGCCCCAGGGTGCGCCACGGCCGGGGCCGGAAGGCGCGGGCCTTGGTCTCGACCTCGGCGCGCCAGGCGTCGTCGAACATCAGCCGGTCCAGTTCGCGCACCAGGGCCTCCTGGTCGCCGACCGGAAAATAGACCACGTGGTCGCCGCCGGCCTCGGGCAAGGACGAACTGTCCGACAGCAGCGCCGCCTTGCCGTAGCAGAGCGATTCCGTCACCGGCAGGCCCCAGCCCTCATAGGTGCTGGGATAGAGGGTGAAGCGGCAGGCGCGGTACAGATTGGCCAGGTCGGGGTCCGACACGCCCGAGATCATCATCACCTTTTCACGCAGCACCGGGTCGGAAGCCGCCTTGGTGAAGACCGCGTCGTTCAGCCAGCCGCGATTGCCGACGCAGACCAAGGTGGGCAGGGTCTCGACGCCGTGTTTGCGCGCCAGCTCGATCCAGGCGGCGAAGGCGGCCAGGTGGTTCTTGCGCGACTCGATGGTCGAGACGAACAGCACGAAGCCGTTCTCGGTCAGGCCGTAGCGGGCCAGGCTCTCGGCCATGGGCGCATCGGCGGCGGGCTTGCGGAAGTCGGCGTCCAGGCGGACGACGTGGACGTCGTCGGGATCGACCTGAGCGTTCAGCCTTTTCGCCACCGCCAGAAAGTCGCGCTTGGACGCCTCGGAATTGGTCAGATAGCGGTCGGCGTGGGCGAAGACGCCCGAGGCCCAACTGATGAAGTCCTGGGTCAGCCGCTTGACGCAATGCTCGGGCGTCATGATCGGGATCAGGTCGTGGATGAAGGGGATGTAGCGTACCCCATAGGCCGCCCGGGCGCGGCGTACGTGCAGGAAATAGTTCTGCAGCCACCACGACGTGCCCAGGTTGATCAGATAGGCCCCGCGCGGAAAGGCCAGGGCCGGCGACATGGCCAAGAGCAGCTTCAGATCATACAGGGCGCTTTCCCACACCGGGTCGTTCAGTTCGCCGCTGACCAGGGCCAGTTCGGCCAGGGACAGGAAGACCTCCTGCGGCACCTCGACCCAAACGTCGCGCCCGCTGGTGAAGCCGCAGATCCGCACCTCCAGCCCAGGTGTGGGTTCGGTCAAAAGCGCGGTGATGACCTCGATCTGCACCCGCTGGATGCCGGTCGGCAGACGGGCGTTGTCGAAATAGCCCAACAGGTCGGACACGTCGAAGACGACATGGGTGGCCGCTCCGGCGGCCTCGGCCTCCAGGCTCTCCAGCCGCTCGGCCGCATCGACGCCGGCCGCCAGCGCCTGGATCAGGCCTTGCGCCTCGGCCGTCTTGGCCGCCCGAGACCGGGCCAGGAGGCTGTGCATCCGGCCTTTCAGATCGCCCAGGCTGTCGGCCCGCCGCGGCGTGTGCACGGGGCGGCGCAGGCGCGGCAGGACCTTGGCCAGGCGCGCCTCGTCGATCGCGATTCCTCGACCGGCCAGAGTGGTCAGCTCGGCGATCGCCGACCCTTGGCCGGGGTTCAGCTCCAGCGCGCTCAGAAAGGCTTCGGCCGCGTCCTCGAACCGACGCAGCCGCTTCAGCAGATGGGCCAGATGGTAGAAGGGATCGGGATCATCGGGGTTCAACTGCGTGGCGCGGCGATAGGCCTCGACCGCCTCATCCGCTCGGCCGATGTCTTTCAGCATATGGGCGTACTGGACCCAGATTGGGGCTAGGTCGGGCGCCAGCTCCAGGGCGGCGGCATAGGCGGGCGCGGCGTCCGCGTGCCGACCCGCGTCGCGCGCACGGTCGGCTTCGGTCAGCAGACGTTTGACGGGATCGTCGGACACCCGCCGTCGTTTCAGTATCTTCATCAAGATCCGCGCGTCCCTTAGAGGCGACTTCGCCATATCAGACCGGTCGATCTTCTCAACATCGCGTTTTCCCGACGGGCATGGCGAAATTCCGCGACCGCACGCGCCACGCGAGAAGACGTGACGGCGTTCGCTTGTCACGCTTGCCACTTTGCATGTCGGCGGTCATCTTGCGGCGAAATCCTTATCGAGAGTGGGGCAATCCATGTTTGACGCAGAGATTCTGGGCCGTCGCGCCTTCGGCGAAGTCGGTTTCGAGGCCGCCAAGAACCCGGACGCGACGCTGGACAATCGCTTCTTCGGCGACGTGTCCTCCTATGCCGTCTGCGGCTGCTGCGGCGGCTTCCACGCGCCGACGGTGGTCGAGACCGGCGTGGTCGCCGAATACTGGCTGGACGCGGATGATCGCGGCGGCGGCGCGGTCCAGCCCAACGGCAAGACCTCGTTCGATCCGACCCAGGCCGGCGCCTACATCACCCGCTCGGGTTCGCCGTGGGGCGCGGGGGGCGGCACGGCCGCCAACGTCACCTTCTCGTTCCGGTCGACGGCGCCGACCACCATGCCGGACGACACGAGCCTGTTCAGCCGCTTCTCGGCGCAGCAGATCACCGCCACCCTGTCGGCCCTGGCCGCCTGGTCCGATGTGGCCAACATCACCTTCACTCGGGTGGATGACGGCGACGGCTATTCCAACAACTCCACCATGTTGTTCGGCAACTACGGCGCCGGCGCCGCCGGCGCGGCGGCCTTCGCCTATGGCGCGGGCAATACGGCGACCTCCTCGGTCAGCGGCGACGTCTGGGTCAACTCCGGTCAGGGGAACAACAGCAACCCGACCTATCTGGGTTACGGCTATCAGACCCTGACGCACGAGATCGGCCACGCCATCGGTCTGCGGCACCCCGGCGCCTATAACGCTGGCGAGGGCGTCAGCATCACCTACGCCGCCAATGCCGAGTATTACGAAGACAGCCGCCAATACACGGTGATGAGCTATTTCAGCGCCTCCAACACGGGCGCCAGCCATAACGGCTCCTATTCCGCCGTGCCGTTGCTGGACGACATCGTCGCCGTCCAGCGTCTGTACGGTCCCAATATGACGACCCGTACGGGCGACACCACCTACGGCTTCAACTCCAACGCCGGCCAGCAGTGGTACAGCGCGACCGGCATCGGTTCGGTGCTGATCTTCGCCGTCTGGGACGCGGGCGGAACCGACACCTTCGACTTCTCGGGCTACACCCAGAATCAGACCATCGACCTGCGCCAGGGCGCCTTCTCCAGCGTCGGCGCCCTGACGGGCAATGTGGCCATCGCCATGGGCGTGGTGATCGAGAACGCCATCGGCGGCTCGGGCAACGACACCATCCGCGGCAACGGCTCGGCCAACCTGCTGCGCGGCGGCGCGGGCAACGACACCATCGACGGCGGCCTGGGTTCCGACACCGCCGTGTTCAGCGGCAACCGCGCCGCCTACACCATCACCTGGAACGGCACGACGGCGACCGTGGCCGGCCCGGACGGCACGGACACGGTGCTGAACTGCGAATTCCTGCAATTCGCCGACCAGACGGTGACGGCGCCGACCGCGCCGGTCACGGGCGGCGTGACCATCAGCGGCGACGCCGGTCCCAACACCATCGACGGCACCGCCTTCGCCGATTCGCTCAGCGGTCTGGGCGGTAATGACACCCTGAACGGCCTGGGCGGCGACGACACCCTGGACGGCGGTTCGGGCGATGACGTGCTGAACGGCGGCGACGGCAACGATGTGCTGATCGGCGCCGCCGGCGGCGATACGCTGAACGGCGGAGCCGGGATCGACACCGCCGACTATTCGGGGGCGCCCCTGGGCGTCAATGTGAACCTGTCCACCGGCCAAGCGTCGGGCGGTCACGGTTCCGACACGCTGTCGAGCATCGAGAACGTCAACGGTTCGACGAGCCGCGACGTCCTGACCGGCAACGATGCCGACAATGTCCTGCGCGGCAACGGCGGCATCGACTCCATGCGCGGTGGTGGTGGAAACGACACCCTGATCGCGGGCGCGGGCGGCTTGGCCGGCGGCGCGCCGAACATCGTCAAGGCGTCAGGCACGGTCAACGCCAGCATCGCCACGGCGGTGTCGATCGACGGCGGCTTCGATCTGTTGAGCGATGCGACCATCGTCAACTCGACCACCGTCCCTCACGCCACCATCGCGGCCACGACCCACGGCGGCGTCGAATATTACGCCTTCACCGTCACGGCCGGCGCGTCGGTGACGTTCGACATCGACGGCGCGAGCTTCGACACCACCTTGCGCGTCTTCAACGCCGCAGGCGCGGAACTGGCGAACAATGACGATGCCTCGCCCGGCGACAGCAGCGGCTCTTCGACCGACTCGGGCCTGACCTTCACTTTCGCCGCCGCCGGCACCTATTACGTCCAGGTCGCCCAATGGCTGAGCAATCCGAGCGGCGGCGGCTTCACCAGTGGACCACCCCCCGCGGGCGGGACCTACACCCTGCACGTCTCGATTCCGAACCACGCCTATGTCTCGACCTATACGGTGGGTTCGAGCCTCTATGGCGAAGACGGCGACGACATCCTGACGGGCGGCGATGCGGCCGACCTTCTGGTCGGCGGTTCCGGCTCTGACACCATCACGGGCGGGGCGGGGATCGATCGGGCGCTGTATAACG
>NZ_DAINBO010000017.1:0-49877 GCF_036732845.1 Brevundimonas sp.
CCGAGACGCCGTCCTTGGTCGAGCGCGGGGCGCCGAAGGACTTCTGGATCACGACGTTGCGGCCCTTGGGACCCAGGGTCACCTTGACGGCGTTGGCGAGGATGTTGACGCCGCGCAGCATCTTGTCGCGCGCGTCGGTGTTGAAGTGAACGATCTTGGCGGCCATGTGCGGCTGCTCCTATCTATCTGAATACGTGGGGAAGAAAGTCAGTCGTCCGGTGCTTAGGACAGCACGCCCAGGACGTCCGATTCCTTCATGATGATCAGGTCTTCACCGTCGATCTTGACCTCGGTGCCCGACCATTTGCCGAACAGGATGCGGTCGCCGGCCTTCAGCTCCAGCGCATTGACCTTGCCCTGATCGTCACGAGCGCCCGGGCCGACCGAGACGACTTCGCCCTCCTGGGGCTTTTCCTTGGCGGTGTCGGGGATGATGATCCCGCCCTTGGTCTTGGATTCTTCTTCCACGCGCTTGACCAGCACGCGATCGCCGAGCGGACGAAACGCCATCTGTAGTTCTCCGAAGTGAAGCTCTCGAATGTCTCGTTCAACACCCCGACCGGCGCTTTGGCAGCCGATGCGCCAGAGTGCTAACGCGAGGGGGCAAGTAGGAGGGGCGGGGGGGCGCGTCAAGGGCGGGCGCGTCAAGGCGGCGCGTCAAGGCTGGCCCGGCGATGAACCGAAAATGAACGGCCGCGTCCCCAGGGCGTTCAACTGAAGCCGCGTACACGCCTTCCCAACGCTCGGCCTCCGGTCGACCCTGCAAGGAGATGCGTCATGAAGACCTTCACGACCCTCGCCGTCGGCGCCGCCGCCCTGGCCCTGACGGCCGGAGCCGCCGCCCCGGCCGCCGCCCAGTCGTACCGTGACTATCGCGACCGCGACCGCTCCAGCTCCAGCTCCAGCGACGTTCTGGTCGGCGCGGCCATCGGCGCCGTGGCGGGCGCGGCCCTGGGCAATGGCGACGGCGCCTATATCGCCGGCGGCGCCCTGGCCGGCGCGGCCCTGGCCGCCGCCAACGACGGCGACCGGCGCGACGACTGCGGCTATTGGCGCGACGGCCGCTGCTGGCGCAACCAGGGCCATTGGGAGCGCGAGCACGGCATCAACAGCCGCGACTATCGCGATTACGGCTACAACAACGGCTATAACAACGGTTACGGCTACGGCGACTACGGCCGCTATCAGGACAACCGTTACCAGGACGGCCGGACCTATGACGGCCGCTATTACCGCGACGGCCGCTTCTGGAGGAGCCAGGGCGAGTGGCGTTCCTATCAGAACCGCCAGAACCGCGACCGCGACTATCGCTACGAGCGCCGCTGGTAAGACGGCGTCATCCCCAGACCGAAGAAGGCGGGCGCATCACGCGTCCGCCTTTTTCACGTCAGCCGCCGCATCAGGGCCGCCGTCGACGGGTCCAGATCGGCCGAGGGCGCGCCCGCCGCGACATCCTTCAATATGGCCTGGGCCAGCACCTTGCCCAGTTCGACCCCCCACTGGTCGAAGCTGTTGATGTCCCACACCACGCCCTCGACGAAGGTCTTGTGCTCATAAAGCGCGATCAGCGCGCCCAGGGTCGATGGCGTCAGCCGCTCCATCAGGATCGCCGTCGAGGGCCGGTCGCCGGGGAAGGCCCGGTGCGGGGCCAGCCGCTCGGCCTGAACCTCATCCATGCCGCCCGCGATCATCTCGGCCCGCGCCTGATCCGCCGTCTTGCCGACCATCAGGGCCTGCATCTGCGCCAGGGCGTTGGCCCACAGCGGGCTTTCGGTCTGATCGCCATGGGTCTTGGCCACGACCACGAATTCGGCCGGAACCACCTCGGGTCCCTGATGGATCTGCTGGAAGAAGGCGTGCTGGCCGTTGGTTCCCGGCTCGCCGAACACCACCGGACAGGTGCCGTGCTCCACCGGCGCGCCGTCGCGCCGCACCCGCTTGCCGTTCGATTCCATCTCCAACTGCTGCAGGAAGGCCGACAGCCGCCGCAGTTGATGGGCATAGGGGGCGACCGTCCGTGCACGGCGGCCGCGCCCATCGACATTATAGACCTGGGCCAGGGCCAGCAGCACCGGCGCGTTCCGATCCAGCGGCGCCGCGACGAAATGCGCGTCCATCGCCGCCGCCCCGTCCAGCAGCCCCTGGAACACGTCCCAGCCCAGGCCGATGGCGCACGACAGCGACACCGCCGACCACAGCGAATAGCGCCCCCCGACCCAATCCCGAAAGGCGAAGGTGCGGCCGCAGCCGAACGTCCGCGCCCGCTCCGGCGCCGCCGTCACGCCGATGAAATGCCGCTCCACCCCCGCGCCCTTCAGCCCCGCCGCCAGCCACGCCTTGGCCGCCTCGGCGTTCGCCAGGGTCTCCTGCGTCGTGAAGGTCTTGGACACGACCACGACCAGCGTCGTTTCCGGGTCCAGTCCGGTCAGGGCCTCGGCCATGTCGCGCGGATCGATGTTGGCGACGAAGCGCAGGTCGAGGACGGGGTTCAGAGGCCGCAGCGCGTCCCACACCACGCGCGGTCCCAGGTCCGAGCCGCCGATGCCGATGTGCACCACGGCCTGAAACCGCTGCCCCGTCGCCCCGGTCTCGGTTCCCGAGCGCACGGCTTCGGCATAGTCGCGCATGGCCGCCCGCACCATCTCGACCTCGCCCGACACCGGCTCGCCCAGGGCCTGGAAGTCCGCGCCGTCTGCGGCCCGCAGCGCCGGATGCAGCACCGCCCGCCCCTCGGTCCCGTTCACCGCCGCCCCGCCGAACAGGGCCGCGCGCCGCCCCTCGACATCGGCCGCCCGCGCCAGGTCCAGCGCCGCCTGAAACCCCTTCAGGCTCCACGCCTGTTTCGACAGGTCCAGATAAAGGCCCGCCGCCTCGACGCTCATCCGCGTCAGACGCTCCGGCTCGGCCGCGAACCGGTCGGCGATCCGCACCCCCGCATCCTCGGCCGCCACGGTCTTCAGGGTCGTCCAGGCGGCGGCGGTCGCATCGGTCATGGCGGCGTCTCTCATGGTGAACGCTTCGTTTACGGGCTGGGCGTAAGCCGGTTCAACCGCGAATCCCTTCGCCGGAGCCTAATCATGTCCTGTGGTCTCGCCCTCGCCGCCGCCCTGATGCTGTCGAACCCGGATGTCGCGGCCGCCGCGGCCCTGCCGCCGCCGCCCGCCGACGCGCCCGTCTCGGTGGCGTCAGAGCCGTTGTTCGCCGACATCGTCGCCCGCTCGGCGCGATTGAAGGCCCTGGTCGACGGCTGGGCCGGCGTCATGCCCGCCGCCGACGCCTTCGCCGCCTTCAAGACCGAGACCGAGGCCCTGGCCGCCCTGGACATGCAGGGTCACCTGATCCTGAAGGAACGCGGTACCGACGGCGATCTGAAATGCATCCTGCGCGGCATTTCCGAGGACATGTCGAAAAAGGTCGAGGCGGTCACGGCCGCCGCCACGCCGCGCGAACAGGCCGTCGCCCTGTCCGAACTGGCCTATCTGCTGAACGACAATGTCGAGGTCATCACTGCTCCGCCGCGACCGGCGGCGTGACCCTTCTCCCGCTCGGGAGAAGGGCCGCATCCGGTTCGAGCGGCCGACCTAGTCGAGCGTGCGCTTGATCTCTTCGACCGTGAAGCACTCGATGTAGTCGCCTTCCTTGATGTCCTGGAAGCCCTGGAACTGCATGCCGCATTCCTGGCCCGAGGGCACCTCGTTGACCTCATCCTTGAAGCGTTTGAGCGTGTTGAGCACGCCCAGCTCCAGCACCACCACGTCCTCGCGGATGATGCGGACGCGGGCGCCCTTGCGCACGACGCCCTCGGTGACGCGGCAACCGGCGATCTTGCCGATCTTGGTGATGTCGAACACCTGCAGCACCTGGGCGTTGCCCAGGAAGGTCTCGCGCTGCAACGGCGCCAGCATGCCCGACAGCACGCCCTTCATGTCGTCCAGAAGGTCGTAGATGATCGAATAGTAGCGGATCTCCACGCCCTCGCGGTCGGCCAGGTCGCGCGCCTGTTTCGAGGCGCGGACGTTGAAGCCCAGGATCGGCGCACCGGCCGACTTGGCCAGGTTGACGTCGCTCTCGGTGATGCCGCCCGCGCCGTTGTAGACGACCCGCGCGCGCACCTCGTCGTTGCCCATCTTCTCCAGAGAACCGGCGATGGCCTCGCCCGAACCCTGGACGTCCGACTTGATGAGGACCGGCAGTTCGCTGATCTTCTTGGCGCCCAGCTTGGCCATCATGTCGGCCAGCGACGCCGAGCCGCCCGAGACCTGGTTCTTCTCGCGCTTCACCCGCTGACGATATTCGGTCAGCTCGCGGGCGCGGGCCTCATTCTCGACGGTGGCGAAGACGTCGCCGGGCGACGGCGCCTCGTCCAGGCCCAGGATCTCGACCGGCACCGACGGGCCGGCCTCGGTCAGTTGTTCGTTGCGCTCGTTCAGCAGGGCGCGGACCTTGCCCCACGAACCGCCGGCCACGACGATGTCGCCGCGGTTCAGCGTGCCGCGCTTGACCAGGACGGTGGCGACCGGGCCGCGGCCCTTGTCCAGCTTGGCCTCGATGACCACGCCCTCGGCCGAACGGTCGGGGTTGGCGCGCAGATCCATGACCTCGGCCTGCACCAGGATGGCCTCGATCAGGCCGTCCAGATTGGTGCGGTTCTTGGCCGACACCTCGATGATCTGGGTGTCGCCGCCCAGGCTTTCGGCGATGACCTCGTATTGCAGCAGCTCGTTGACGACCTTCAGCGGATTGGCGTCCGGCTTGTCGATCTTGTTGACCGCCACGATCAGGGGCGCATTGGCCGCCTTGGCGTGCTGGATGGCCTCGATCGTCTGGGGCATGACGCCGTCGTCGGCGGCCACGACCAGCACCACGATGTCGGTGACGTTTGCGCCGCGCGCGCGCATCGCCGAGAAGGCGGCGTGACCCGGCGTGTCCAGGAAGGTGACCTTCTGGCCGTCCTCCAGCCGCACCTGATAGGCGCCGATGTGCTGGGTGATGCCGCCGGCTTCGCCGCCCGCCACATCGGTGGTGCGCAACGCGTCCAGCAGGCTGGTCTTGCCGTGGTCGACGTGGCCCATGATGGCCACGACCGGGGCGCGGACCTCGCCGGCCTCGGCGTCGTCGGCCTCGGACAGGAAGCCTTCCTCGACGTCGGATTCCGACACGCGCTTGACGCTCATGCCGTATTCCTCGGCCACCAGTTCGGCGGTGTCGGAATCGATGATGTCGTTGATCTTCATCATCATGCCCTGACGCATCAGGAATTTGATGATGTCGACGCCGCGCACGGCCATGCGGTTGGCCAGTTCGCCCACGGTGATGGTGTCGGGAATGACGACCTCGCGCGGACGGTTCGGCGCGTCGGTCGAGCCGCCCTTGCGCTTCTCGCGCTCGCGCTCGCGGGCGCGGCGCACCGAAGCCAGCGAGCGCATCCGCTCGGCGGCGTCCTCGTCTCCGCCGGCCACGGCCTGGATGGTCAGGCGGCCTTCACGGCGCTTGGGTTCGCCGCGCGTGCGGCTGACGGCCTTGCCCGGCCCGGCGTCCGAGAAACGCTTGTCGCGGTCGTCGTCGCGGCCGGTTCCGGCCGGACGGCCGAAGCCCGCGCGCACCGGACGCGCCACATTGGCCTCGGCCGGAGGCTGGTTCGGGCCGGGGCGCGCGCCAGGACCGGTGCGCGGCCCGCCGGGACCGCGCGCGCCGGGGGCCGGACGCGGGTCGAGGGCCGAATAGCGCACGGGCTGGGCCGGGCGGGCGCCGGGCGCGCGGCCGGCGGGCGCGCCCGAAGCGGCGCCCGCGCCTTGCGGCCGGTCGGAATAGTTGCGTTCGCCGCCGCCCATGGCGGCTTCGCGGGCCGAACGGCCGCCGAAGGCCGGACGCTCGATCGGGGCGCGTTGCGGATTGCCGGGCTTGGGCGCGCGCTGGCCGAAATTGACGGCCGGGCGGGCCGGGGCGGCCGGACGCGCGGGGGCCGCGGGAACCGGGGCCGGGGCTTCCGCCTGCGGAGCCTCGGGCGCGGGGGTTGCGGCGGCGGGGACCGCCGTCTTGGCGGGCTTGGCCGGAGCGGGCGCCGGGGCGGCGGCGGCCAGTTTGGCGGCTTCGGCGCGGGCGGCCTCGGCGGCGGCCTTGGCGGCGGCGGCCTCGGCCTGGGCGGCGCTGGCGGCCTGGGCGGCGGACGCGGCCTGTTCACGCGCGGCGGCGTCGCGGCGCGCCTGTTCGGCGGCCTGGGCCTCGGCGCGTTCGGCCTGCTGGCGGGTGGCCAGTTCGATGGCCTTGCGGCGGGCTTCCTGTTCTTCGTTCGACAGGCCCCCGGTCGAGGGCGAGGCGGCCGGACGCGGAGCGGCGGGCGCCGGCGTCTCGGTGCGCGGACGCGCGACGTCGAAGCCGGTCTGACGCTGGACCGGGCTGGGCGCCCCGACGCGGCGCTTGGTCTCGACCACCACGGTCTTGGAGCGGCCGTGGCTGAAGCTCTGCTTGACGGTTCCGGCGGCGACCGCCCCCGCCGTGCGCGGCTTCAGGCTCAGCGGCGCACGCGGCCCCGTGGCGGAGGGAGCCGCCGAAGGGGTCGAGGTCGTCTTGCCGTCGTTGGTCTTGTCGTTCTCGTCGGTCATCCGGTCGCTTCAAATCCGGGGCGGAAAGACCCGCCCGCGTCGTCGTCAAAACACAAAAAGCCGTGCGGCGCCCCGCCCCCGATCAGGGAGCAGAACCCCGCCCGTCCAAGTCCCTGTCGGAACCTTCAGTCGCATCCCGCCCCCATTCCGGGGGCCGGAGCGGTCGAAATCCAGCCAGCCGTTCGACCTCTAGGGTCCAGCGATCGGCGCGCCCGCCCGTAAGCAGGACGGCGTGTATCGCATTTTCCAGCCCCAGGGCCAAACTCAAATCTTCGGCGGTGAAGGCGCCGCATGCGCGCGTCGCCTGATGCCGCGCCAGGGCCAAGAGCTTGCCGCGCCCGTCGGCGGACCCGTCCGAGGCCTCGATCAGCCAGGCCGCGCGGCCCGAACGGATCGCGGCGGCGGACTTTTCAAAGCCCGAGATAAGCACGCCCTCGCGTCGGGCAAGGCCCAACTGCTCCAGGCATCGGCGCGTCAGCAGCCGTTCGACCATGTCCGCCAGGTCCGGCGCGGCCTTCAGCGGGGCCTTGGCGGCGCGGGCGAACAGGCCCTTGGCCGCCGCCGTCTCGACCGAGGCGCGGTCGGCCGCCACCCACAGGCCGCGGCCCGGCAGTTTGCGCGCCAGGTCGGGAACCACCGAACCGTCCGGGCCGGCGACGAAGCGGATCAGACAGGATTCATCCATGACCTGGCGGGTGACCAGGTCTCGGCGCTCCCTATCGATCGCTCCTTCGCGCGACATCATGGACGATCCGGCCCTCCATCACGCTTCGGACGGTTCGAGGTCGCCCTCGTCGGCCGTCTCGGTCTCGGTCTCGGCGGCGTCCTGCGGCGCGAAGACGCTTTCGGCGTCGAACGCCTCTTCGCCCTCGTCCTCGTATTCCGGCTCGGGTTCCGGCTGCGGCAGTTCCGAGGCGTCGATCCATCCGGCGGCCACGCGGGCCTGGAGGATCAGCATCTCGGCGTCTTCCTGCGACAGGTTGAAGGATTCCAGCACGCCGGCGACCTTCACGCGCTCGCCGTTCTGAACCTCATAGCCGCCGCGCACCTCGTCGGTGGCCAGGTCGGCCAGGTCCTCGACCGTCTTGACCCCGCCTTCGCCCAGGGCGACGGCGACGGCCAGGGTCACGCCCGGCACTTCCAGCACGCCGTCCTCGACGCCCAGAGCCTTGCGCTTGGCGTCCAGCTCGGCCGCCTGGCGGTCCAGGAAGTCGCGGGCGCGGGCCTGCAGCTCCTCGGCGGTCTCTTCGTCGAAGCCTTCGATGTCGGAGATTTCATAGGCCTCGACGAAGGCCAGGTCCTCGACCGTGGCGAAGCCTTCGGTGACCAGCAGTTGGGCGATCACCTCGTCGACGTCCAGGGCTTCCTGGAACAGGGCGGTGCGCTCGGTGAACTCCTTCTGGCGGCGTTCGGAATCCTGGGCTTCGGTGATGATGTCGATCTGCCAGCCAGTCAGTTGCGAAGCCAGGCGGACGTTCTGGCCGCGGCGGCCGATGGCCAGCGACAGTTGCTCGTCCGGCACGACCACCTCCACGCGGCCGGCTTCTTCGTCCAGCACCACCTTGGACACCTCGGCCGGGGCCAGGGCGTTGACGATGAAGGTCGGCTCGTCGTTGTTCCACTGGATGATGTCGATCTTCTCGCCTTGCAGCTCGGCGACCACCGCCTGCACGCGCGAGCCGCGCATGCCGACGCAGGCGCCCACGGGATCGATCGAGCTGTCGTTCGACAGCACGGCCATCTTGGCGCGCGAACCGGCGTCGCGGGCGGCGGCGCGGATCTCGATCACGCCGTCATAGACCTCGGGCACCTCCTGGGCGAACAGCTTGGCCATGAAGCCCGGATGGGCGCGGCTCAGCATCACCTGCGGACCCTTGGCCTCGGGGCGGACGTCATAGATGTAGGTGCGGATGCGGTCGCCGATGTTGAACACCTCGCGCGGGATCGACTGGTCGCGGCGCATCACGCCCTCGCCCCGGCCCAGGTCGACGATGGTGTTGCCGTATTCGACGCGCTTGACCGTGCCGTTGACGATCTCGCCGACGCGGTCCTTGAACTCTTCGTACTGGTTGGCGCGCTCGGCCTCGCGGACCTTTCCGGTCACGACCTGGCGGGCCATCTGGGTCTGGACGCGGCCGAATTCGAACGGCGGCAGCTCTTCGACATACTCCTTGCCGACCTCGGCCTCGGGATCGCGCTTGGCGGCGTCCTTCAGGCGCACCATGGCGCTGTCGTTGAACTCCTCCAGCTCATCTTCCGGCTGCCAGTCGTCGGCGACGATGGTGACGTGACGGGTCAGGGCCAGTTCGCCGGTCTTGGGGTCGATCTTGGCGCGGATGTCGTGGTGGGCGCCGTAACGCGACTTGGCGCCCTTCTGGATCGCCTCCTCGATGGCCTCGATGACGATCTCGCGGTCGATCAGCTTCTCGCGGGCGACGGCGTCGGCGATCTGCAGCAGTTCGAGACGGTTGGCGGAAATACCGGTGACGGCCATCAGGCGTTGTCCTCAGAGGTCGTGGTCGTTGTGTTCAGGGGCGACGGCCCTTCGGAAGGCAGGCCGTCGTCTTCAGGCTCGCCGCGCGCGGCGCGGATTTCGGCGCCGCGCTTCAGCAGGGCGTCGGTCATGACCAGCTTGGCGTCGGCCAGCCAGTCGAAGGGGATCAGGGCGGTCTCGGCCTCGCCGTCCAGGTCGATGGCGACGCTGCCGTCCTCATAGCCGGCCAGCAGGCCCTTGAAGCGTTTGCGGCCCTCGACCATCCGGTCGGTCTCCAGCCGCGCCTCGAAGCCCTCGAACAGCTCGAAGTCCACCGGCCGGGTCAGCGGCCGGTCGATGCCCGGCGACGAGACCTCCAGCAGATACTCGCCCGAGATCGGGTCGGCGGCGTCCAGCACCTCGGACACCGCGCGGCTCAGGCGGGCGCATTCCTCCACGGCGATGTCGTGATCGCTGGGCCGTTCGGCCATGATCTGCAGCCGCCGACGCAGGGTGCCGCCCATCAGGCGCACGCGCACGATCTCCAGGCCGACCGACTCCGCGACGGGGTCGAGCAGCTCCAGCAGGGCGCGGTCTTCAGCGGTCTTTGCGCGCAAGGCCTTGGTCCAAAACAAAAGCGGCGGGCCATCCGGGCCGCCGCTTCAAACGGCGCCGTTAGGACGCCGGTCTAACGATGTGGGAGGCCATATAGGCCAGGCGAAGGGGCTTGTCAGCCCCCTGCTTCATATGCGCTGAAAGTCCAGGAAGATCGGCGCCACGTCGCCCAGCTTCTTTTCCTCATAGCGGGTGACGATGTGGTCGGCGGGCGCCGCGTGCCAGTCCTCGACGTCGCCGATCCGCGCCAGGCCCGGCGTGCGCGCGAACCGCTCCAGCGCCCAGTCGGCGTAGTCGGCCCAGTCGGTGGCGAAGCGCAGGGTTCCGCTCGGTTTCAACACCCGCACCAATTCGGCGGCGAAGTCGTCCTGCACCAGCCGTCGCTTGTTGTGCCGCGCCTTGTGCCAGGGGTCGGGGAACAGGATCATCACCCGGTCCAGCGAGGCGTCGGGCAGGGCCTGGACCACCGCGCGGGCGTCGTCGGCGTGGATGCGCACATTCTTCAGCCCCCGCTCGTCGACGTGCCGCAACAGCGAACCGACCCCGTTCAGGAACGGCTCGCAGCCGATGATCACGGCGTGCGGATGACGCTCGGCCTGGGCCGCCAGATGCTCGCCGCCGCCAAAGCCGATCTCCAGCCAGGCCTCGGCCGCCTCGGGCGCCAGGACGCGCGGATCGACCGGCCCGGCCTTGGGGTCCGGCACGGCGATGGACGGCAACAGGGTGTCGAACAGGGCCGCCTGGCGCGGCTTGATCGGCCGCGACTTGATGCGCCCGAAGGTGCGCAGGGGACGGTGGTCGGAAGTGGACATGGGCGGCGCTATAGCCGCTGGGGCGGCGCAGCGGAACTAGCGCCGGGCGGGACCCGCCGGACGTGAGGCGTCGCACAGGGCGCGGGCCTGGGTTCCGAACACCGCCCCTTGCGCCACCCAGCCGCGCAGCTTGCGGGCGCGGACCCGGCACCAGCCGTCCTCGCAGTCGTCGATCGAGACCAGAGACCGGGGCTGCAGCCGGGCGCGCACGGCGGCGTCCTCGGCGCGGGCGGCGCGGATGGGGATCTCGCGCGGCGTGGCGTTGAAGACGTGGCGGCGGCCCGAGGCGACCGAGCGGTGGATCCAGGCCACGGCCCCGTCGGGGTCGCAGATCTTGCGCCAGTGGCGGGTCTCGGCGATCACCTGCACCGGCAGGCCCGCGGCGCGGTATTCCCACAGGATCTCATAATCCAGGCCGGGTCCGCCGCGCGCCCGCACCTCGGACGACTTCAGCGAGATCCAGCGCGGCACCTCCAGCCCCGTCGGCGTCGGCCGTCCGTCCGGCATGGTGTTGGACGCCCCGCACAGGACGGCGACGGCCAGCACGCCCGCGGCGGCCAGGGCCGTGCGGACGGAGACGGAGCGGACGGGAACGGGTCGAGGCGGCACGTCGGGTTCTCGAAACGGCGTCCGCCCAGGATGACGCGCCCCCGTTTAAGACCGTCTTAACCGTGTCCGCTCGTCGTCGTCCGGTGGTTTCGACATATCCGCAATCGCGATCATACTCGGTAGAACATATTGATTTATTTTATGAAAAATTGGTCACAAACTAACGACGAATTCACCCCGCGCCTCGAAAAGGGCGCCGGATTCACACACCGTCGCGACAACGACGGCGCTCAATCCCCGTCTCGCCGCCCATCGCGGCCCTACACAAAGGGGAGTGCCCACCATGACCGCCATCCGCATCGCCGCCGTCATCGCCGCCGCCGCCGTCAGCCTGACCGTCCCGGCCGCCGCTTCGGCCCAGGAAGTGGGCGAAGTCTCGACCTCGGTCGCCTGGAACGACCTGGACGTGACCACGCCGACCGGCGCCGCCCAGTTGGATCAACGCATCAACGCCGCCGCCCGCCGCGCCTGTCGCGGGGTGCGGGCCACCGGCACGAACATGAGCCAGACCGCCTTCTGCCGCGCGCAGATCAAACAGTCGGTCTTGGGCCGGATGGATGAACCCACGCGCGAGGCCTATGGCCGGGCCAGCGCCGAAGCCCGCGCCTCGGCGCGCGCGGATCGCGTCTGACGAACCGGGGGCGGGCGGCCCGGCGTCGCCCGCCGCTCCCATAACGACGCTCCGCCAGCCGCGACTTATCCGCGCGGAATCTAACAGCGAATTCATTCACCGATTTGTCGGTGAAATCCTATGGTCCGCGCCCTGAAACGGCGGCGCACGGTCGACCGTGCGCCGCGAGAGCGGCTGTCCTGGAGTTCGCCTTGATGTCCGCCGTTCGTTTCGCCGCCGTTTTGGCCGCCGCCGTCTTCGCCGTCTCGACCCCCGCCCTGGCCTCGGTCCAGTCCGACGAAACCCCCAGCGGCCCGGTGCAGTGGAGCGACATCGACATCACCACCCCCGAAGGCGCCGCCGAGCTGGACGCCCGCATCAACGCCTCGGCCCGCCGCGCCTGCCGCGGCATGCGTTCGACCGGCTCGAACATGAGCCAGACCTCCTTCTGCCGCGCGCAGATCCGCGAAGGCGTCATGAACCGCCTGGATGAGCCGACCCGCGAGGCCTACAACCGCGCCCGCGCCGAGGCCCGTCGCGGCGGCCGCAACTGAAGCCGCCGCCTCGGCGGTCGTTTCAAGCCTGACATACGGCGGCGATCCCAATAGTGCATATCGCACTAAAAGGGAGTGAACTCACATGAAGTCCGCCGCCGTCATCGCCGCCCTGCTTGTGCTGGGGGCGTCGCCCAACCCTGTCCGCGCCCAGATCGCGCCGTCGCCCCCTCACGCGCCGACGGTGCGCAGGGCCGTCGAGATTCCCATCACCCTGGCCGGAACCCAGATTCTGGTCGACGGCGTGCGCGTGAACGGCCGGGGTCCCTATCGTTTCCTGCTGGACACCGGCGCCCAGGGCGCGGGCCGGGCGGACATCGGCCTGGTTCAGGCCCTGGACCTGCCGCGCGTCGGAACGGCCGGGGCGTCCGACGGCGGCGGCGGCGCGCGGCGCGAACTGGCCGTGCACCGGATCGAGACGCTGGAGTTCGCGGGCCTGGTCTTTCACGATCTCGACGTCGTCAGCCGGGACTACAATGCGGGCGGCGGCGGCGGGCGCGGACCCATAGACGGCGTTCTGGGGATCGACCTGTTCCGGGACGGCCTGCTCACCCTCGACTACGGCCGCGGCGTGCTGAGGATCGAACCGGGCGCCCTGCCCGAAGCCGACGGCCGCGCCGTGCTGGCGCTGGACCCCGGCGCACCGGTCCCGACCGTCGAGATCGGCCTGGGCGGCCAGACGGTGTGGGCGCACATCGACACCGGCTCCATGGGCGGGATCGCCGTGGGTCAGACGACGGCGGACGCCCTGGTCTTCGCCGCGCCCCCGGTCACGGCGGGCCAGGCCCGAACCGTCTCGGGCGCCTTCGAGGTCCGCCAGGGACGGCTGGCGGGCGACATGACCCTGGGCGCCCAGACCTTCGTCCGACCGACGATCAGCATCGTGCCGCATTTCCGGGTCGGCAATCTGGGCGGCGACTTCCTGCGCGGCCAGGTGACGACGCTGGACCTGGCCGGCCATCGGGTGCGGTTCACCCCGTCCGCCGCGCCCGCCGCGCCCGCCGCGCCGCCGCCGCGCCGCTACGGCCTGATGATGAACCCGCCGTCGGGCGGCGAGAGCGAACTGCCCCTGCGCGGCGTCGCGCCGGGCAGTCCCGCCGAGGCGAGCGGCCTGAGGGCGGGCGACGTGATCGTGTCGCTGAACGGCGTCCCGGTGGGGGCGCTGGGCGACCGCCTGCCCGGCTTCATGCGCGCCACCCCGCTGGTCGTCGGCTTCACTCGCGACGGCGCGCGCCGCGAGGTCACGTTGAAGCTGGACTGAAAAGGGCCGGCGGATCGCTCCGCCGGCCCCTATCTCGTTTCGCTCAAGCCGCGAGCGTCAGCGACACTAAGACGTCGGGAAGCCGCGCACGCGCAGCAGGGCGGCGACGTCCGGGTCGCGGCCGCGGAAGCGGCGATAGGCGTCGGCGCGATCCGACGAATTGCCCTCCGACAGGATGATCTCCTTGTAGCGGGCGGCGATGTCCGGGTTGAAGACGTCGCCCGAGTCCTTGAAATAGGCCCAGGTGTCGGCGTCCATCACCTCGGACCACAGGTAGGAGTAGTAGCCGGCCGAATAGCTGTCGGACGTGAACAGGTGATTGAACTGCGGCAGGCGGTGCCGCATCACAATCTCCTTGGGCATGCCCAGGCGGGCCAGGCTGTCGCGCTCGAACTTGTCGATGTCGGTCGGCGGCGAGCCTTGCGTGTGCAGGTCCATGTCCACCAGGGCCGAGGACAGATAGCTGACCGTGGCGTAGCCCTGGTTGAAGGTGTCGGCGGCCTCGATCTTGTCGACCAGGGCCTGGGGCATCGGTCGGCCCGTCTCGACGTGCTTCAGGAAGCCCTCGATGATCGGCCGCGTCAGCACCCAGTGCTCGTGCACCTGCGACGGATATTCGACGAAGTCGCGCTGGCTGCCGCCCAGGGCCGGATAGACCACCTTGGACGAGAAGGCGTGCAGGGCGTGGCCGAACTCGTGGAACAGGGTCTGGGCGTCGTCCAGCGAGATCAGGATCGGCCTGTCCTCGGCCTTGATGAAGTTGTTGTTGTTGGACGCCAGCACATTCTTGTCGCCGTCGTAGGAGGTGTGCGAGCGATAGGTGGTCATCCAGGCGCCGGATCGCTTGCCCGGACGGGCGTAGTCGTCGGTGTAGTAGAGACCCACCGGACGACCGTGATCCTTGACCTCATAGACCGTCACGTCCGGGTGGAAGACCGGCACGGTCCCCGCCGCCAGCTTCTCGAAGGTGAAGCCGTACAGGCGCTCGGCCATATAGAAGGAGCCGGCGCGGACGTTGTTCAGTTCAAAATAGGGTTTCAGCTCGTTCTGATCGAGGTCGTACTTCGCCTTCCGCACCTTCTCGGCGTAGTAGAGATAGTCCCACGGCTCGATGTCGTGACCGGCGATGGCGCGCATGTCGGCCACCTCTTCGGCGACCCGCGCCTTGGCCGGCGCCCAGACCCGGTTCATCAGGCTCATCGCCGCCGCCGGGGTCTTGGCCATGGTGTCCTGCATCCGCCATTCGGCGTGGTTGCGGAAACCCAGCAGCTTGGCGCGCTGATCGCGCAGGCGCACGATCTCGGCGATGACGGCGTTGGTGTCGTTGGCGTCGCCGTTGTCGCCGCGATTGACGAATTTGCGCCAGACCTGTTCGCGCAGGGCGCGGTCGTCGGCATAGCTCAGGAACGGATCGACGCTGGAGCGGGTGTTCAGGATCGCCCAGCCCGTCAGATTGCGGCGGCGCGCGGCGGCGGCGGCGGCGGCCTTGTTGTCGGCGGGCAGGCCGTTCAGACGCGCCTCGTCGGTGATCAGGGTCCAGGCGTTCTCATCGGCCACCACCTTCTGGCCGAAGCTGGTGAAGGCGTTCGACAGGGCGGTGTTGATGCGGCCCAGCTCGGCCTTGCCGGCGGCGTTCAGGGCCGCGCCGTTGCGGACGAAGCCGTCGCGGCTGCGCTCGACGATCCGCTTCTGCTGCGCGTTCAGCCCCATCTCATCGGCGTGGTCGGCGACGTGCTTGACGCGCTGGAACAGTTTTTCGTTGAAGGTGATCTCGTCGCCGGCGGCCGACAGCAGGGGCGACAGCTCGGTGTCGACGGCCTGATAGTCGTCCGAACCGATGTTCTGGGTCATCACCCCGAACAGGGCGCCGGCCCGGTCCAGAGGCTCGCCCGCCATTTGCAGGGCGACGGAGGTGTTGGCGAAGGTCGGCGGGGCCGGGTTGTCGGCGATGGCCGCGATCTCGGCGCGTTGCAGCTCGATGCCTTCCAGCAGCGCCGCGCGCAATTTGGGGGCCGTGACCCGATCCCAGGGCGGCACGCCGCCGAACGGGCCGGTCCATTCCTGCAACAGCTCGGCGCGCGGGGTCTGTTTCGGCAGGACGGCGCGGGCCTCGGCGGCCTCGGCGGCCAGCGACTGGCCTCCGCCGCCCGCCGCGCTCCCCGTGGAGGCGCAAGCGGTCAGGGCGAACAGGCTTCCGCCCGCGATCAGAAGTTGGCGTCTGTGCATCAAGGTCATCCTCGATTGGGAAATAGGTCGGTTCGGACCTTAGACCCATGTTCCGGCGTCGTCACATGACAGGCCCGTAATCTTGCCGTCTTTAGCCTTCCCGGCCGTTGAACCGGAAGCCCGCGACCTCTAAAGCCGCGCCATGGCGATTGGCGTTTTCGACTCCGGCGTGGGCGGGCTGACGGTCCACCGCGAACTGACGCGGCGATTCCCCGAACGGGACTTCGTCTATCTGGCCGACCAGGCCAACGCCCCCTATGGCGGACGCGGCGGCGAGGACATCGTCGAACTGACCCGCGCGGGCTGCGAGCGGCTGTTCCAGGCCGGAGCCTCGGTCGTCGTTCTGGCCTGCAACACCGCCTCGGCCATCGCCCTGCGCCGCCTGCAACAGACCTGGGCGCCCCAGGCGCGCGAACGGTTCGGCCGCCCGTTGAACGTGCTGGGCATCATCGTGCCGACCATCGAGGCGGCGACCGGCCTGCCCTGGACCTATGAGGCCGACCGCTCGGGCGAGAAGATCGAGGCGATCGAGATCACCGGCGTCTTCTGCACCGCCGCCACAGCCATGAGCCGGGTCTATGAGATCGAGATCGACAAGCGACGCGAGGACCTGGCGGTCTTTTCCGAACCCTGTCCCGGCCTGGCCGGCCTGATCGAACTGGGCGCTTCGGCCGAGGAGCTGAAGGTCGTCGTCAACGAGCATGTCGACGCCCTGCGCCGCCGCATCGGCCGCCACCCGGACAAGGCCATCCTGGGCTGCACCCACTATGAGATCGTGGCCGATCTGTTCGCCGCCGCCCTGCCCCAGGGCACCTCGGTGATCCACCAGCCCAGCGCCGTGGCCGACGCCCTGGAGCGGTATTTTGAACGTCACGGCGAATACGATCTGGGTTCGTCCGGCCGTCGCGACTTCCTGACCACGGGAACGCCGGGACCGCAGTCGGACCTGGTCGCCCAGTTCTGGGGCGCGCCCCTGACCTTCGCGGCGGCTTGACGGGCGATCCCGCTTGGGCGCTCATCGCGCCTGGGAGGACCTGTTCATGTTCCGCATCCTGTTTGTCGTCGCCGTCCTGTCCGCCGCCGCCCCGGCGCACGCCGAGGTCGTGTCGCGCGGCGAGAACGGCTTCACCCTGAGATTCTCGACCGCGGCCGAGATCGATCCCGGCGACATTCCCAGCGCCCTTCAGGCCCTGCCGGACTGGTGGGAGGCGTCCCACACCTACAGCGGCGATTCCAAGAACCTCAGCCTCGACCTGACGCCGGGCGGCTGCTGGTGCGAAAAACTGCCGGACAATCCGACCTTCGACCATGGACGAACCGTCTCGGTCGACGCCGACCGCATCGTCTTTCACGCCCCCTTCGGTCCCCTGCGCGGCAAGGCGACCCGGGCCGAGCTGACCGTCACCTGGCCGCCCGCCAACCGGGGCTGGACGCCGACCTGGACCTTCGTCGTCGAAGGGCCGGGCCTGGGCGCCATGGCCGACGGCGTCGACCGGGTGATGGGCAACGGCTTCCAGCGCTGGATGCGCTATCTCGAATACGGCGAGGCGTCGGCGGCCCCCGCGTCGTGACGGTGAGCGCTGAAACCGCCGCCGAGGCCCTGCGCGCCTTCGGCCTGACCTATCCCGAGGTCAGTTTGAAAAGCCCGTGGCCGGGTCACGCCGATCTGGCCGTGCGCGACAAGACCTTCGCCTACCTCAGCAAGGCGGGCGAGCCGTTCAGCCTGTCGGTCAAACTGCCCTTCAGCGGTCCCGAGGCGCTGGAGCAAGCCTTCACCGCGCCGACCGGCTACGGCCTGGGCAAGAGCGGCTGGGTCACCGCCTCATGGCCGGACGACGTCATCGACCCCCTGGCCCTGTTCCGCGCCTGGATCGACGAAAGCTATCGGGCGCAGGCGCCGAAAAGACTGATCCCGCTCGCCCCCGCCTTCGACGGTTAGGCCAGGGCCTCGGCCGAGGCGACGACCTTGGACGCGGCGTGAACCACCGCGCCGATGCGCAGGGCCGCCTGGATCTGGGTGTTGGCGACCTCGTGCTTGCGCAGCTCGGCCTCGTGGGCGTCCAGACAGGCGCCGCAGCCGTTGATGGCCGAGACCGCCGTGCACCACAGTTCAAAATCGACCTTCGACACGCCCGGATTGCCGATGACGTTCATGCGCAGGCGCGCCGGCAGGGTGGCGTACTCCTGGTTCTTCATCAGGTGCAGCGCGCGGTAATAGACGTTGTTCATGCCCATGATGGCGGCCGCGGCCCGGGCCGCGTCGGCGGCTTCCGGCGACAGGCCGGCCTCAGAGGCGGCGGTCTCGATCCGGCGCACCACCGACGGGGTTCCGACCGCATGGGCGCAGGCGACGAAACAGCCCCATTTCTGCTGGTCGTTCAGCAGTGTCTCATTGGCCAGGGACGACAGGTTCAGCGAAATGTCCTTGGCGTAGGACGGGATCAGGTCGCGCAGGGCGTCGATGGACATGATGACTCCTTGTTGGCCCTAGCGCTCGCGACGCGGTCGCTCGCTGCCTGAGGCCGGGATGCGCGCGCCGCGCTCATGCAGCGATCCGCCGCGCGGTGAGCGTTAGCGCACGAGAATGAAGCGAGAAGCGGAAAGGCGGCGACCGGACGCCGCCGCCTTCCTCAACCTCGGACGCCGCTTTTACGCCGCGAGCGTCTCGCCGCCGACCGGGCGGTTGCACGGGCACAGCTCGTCGGTCTGAAGCGCGTCGACGACCCGCAGGGTGTCGGCCGGGGCGCGGCCCACGTTCAGATTGGTGACATAGACGTGCTGCACGACATTGTGCGGATCGACCACGAAGGTGGCGCGCAGGGCGACGCCCTCGTTCTCGTCCAACACGCCCAGGGCGCGGGCCAGCTTGCCGCCGTTGTCGGCGAACTGCCAGATCGGCAGCTTGTTCAGGTCGGCGTGGTCGCGGCGCCAGGCCAGTTTGGTGAACTCATTGTCGGTCGAACCGCCCAGGACCACGGTGTCGCGATCCTCGAACTCGCGGCCCAGACGCGCGAATTCGGCGATCTCGGTCGGGCAGACGAAGGTGAAGTCCTTCGGATAGAAGAAGATGACCTTCCACTTGCCGGGGAAGCTGTCGTTGGTCACGGCCTCAAAGGCCGAGACGCCGTTCTCTTCGTGGGTGTTGAAGCCCGGCTTGACGCCGATGATTTTGAATTCAGGAAGTTTTTCGCCAACGCCGAGCATTATTGTCTCCAGTCCGCATGGGGTTTGAATCTGTCGGCCGCGATGGGGAGCCGCCGCCGTGGCGCTCAGATGGCGTGGTTTTGGGTTAAAGTCAAATGGATCGTTATGACATTTTTCATAAGCTGGACTTATGGCGCGGTCATTGCTAGATCGGTCTCATGCTGCCGACCCTGCGCCAACTGCAATATCTGAAACTGCTGGCCGAGCACGGCTCGTTCAGTCGCGCGGCCGAGGCGGCGCACGTCAGCCAGCCGGCCCTGTCGACCGGCATCCAGGAGCTGGAGCGGATTCTCGGCGCGCCGGTGGTGGAGCGCACGCGCGGCGCCGTCATCCTGACCGCAGTCGGCGAGGAGGCCGTGGTCCGCGCCGAGGACGTGCTGGCCCGCGCCGAGGACATGGTCGAGGCGGCCAAGAACGCGGGCAAGCCCCTGTCGGGCCGTTTCCGCCTGGGCGTCATCCCGACCATCGCCCCCTTCCTGCTGCCCGCCAAACTGCCGGGGCTGAAGACGGCCTATCCCGATCTGCGGCTGTTCATCCGCGAGGATCTGACCCCGCGCCTGGTCGCGGCGCTGAAGGCGGGCCAGCTCGACGCCGCCGTCATCGCCCTGCCCTATGACACGCCGGGCCTGCGCCACGCCCGCATCGGCTTCGACGAGATCCTGGCCGCCGCCCCCGCCGCCCATCCGCTGGCCCAGGCCGAGGTGCTGAAGCCCGGCGCCCTGGACGCGGCCGATCTGATCCTGCTGGAGGACGGCCACTGTCTGCGCGATCAGGCCCTGACCGCCTTCGACCTGGAGGCCCCGCGCGGCGAGGACGTCTTCGCGGCCACCAGCCTGCACACCCTGGTGCAGATGGTCGGTTCGGGCCTGGGCGTCAGCTTCCTGCCCGAGATGGCGGTCAAGGCGGGCCTGGCCAGCACCCCTTCGGTCGCCGTGCGCCGCATCGAGGGCCGCAAGAAAGGCTCGCCGCCGAACCGCGAGATCGTGGTCGCCTGGCGCGCCGGCTCCAGCCGCGCCGCCGAGGCCAAGCTGCTGGCCGAGGCCATGACGCTGGAATGAAGGGGTGAATTTTCCCTGTGGGCGTCAGCGCCCCCTATCCGCCGGGGAAACGGAGGCAGTCCAACCGCATAGCGAACAAAAATCTTCATGAAGAAAGGGGCCGACGGATCGCTCCATCGGCCCCTTGTATCTTGATCTAACACTCGGCTCGCGGAGCCTCGCTGTTTGAGACCGAGACCTACTCCGCCGCCTCGACCGCGCCGCCGGCCAGGTTGCGCAGGACGTACGGCATGACGCCGCCGGCCTTCAGATAGTCCAGCTCGGTCTGGTTATCGATGCGGCAGCGAACCGGGAAGCGGGCCATCTTACCGTCCGACGGGCGGAACATTTCGACCCACAGGTCCTGGCGCGGACGCAGGCGGCCGACGTTGGCGTCGGTCAGGCCGCGGATGGTCACGATCTCCTCGCCGGTCAGGCCCAGCTTGGTCCAGCCGTCCTGTTTGAACTGCAGCGGCACCACGCCCATGCCGATCAGGTTGGAGCGGTGGATGCGCTCATAGCTTTCGGCGATGACGGCGCGCACGCCCAACAGGCGCGTGCCCTTGGCCGCCCAGTCGCGCGACGAGCCGGTGCCGTATTCCTTGCCCGCGAACACGACCAGCGGACGGCCTTCGGACTGGTACCGCATGGCCGCGTCGTAGATCGACATGGTGTCGCCCGACGGGAAATGCTTGGTCACCCCGCCCTCGATGTCCGGGGTGATCTTGTTGCGGATGCGGATGTTGGCGAAGGTGCCGCGCATCATGACTTCATGGTTGCCGCGACGCGCGCCGTAGCTGTTGAAGTCCAGCACGTCGACGCCGTGGTCGGTCAGATAGGTCCCGGCGGGCGAGGCCTTCTTGATCGAACCGGCCGGGCTGATGTGGTCGGTGGTGATGCTGTCGCCGAAGATGCCCAGGATGCGGGCCTCGACGATGTCGGTCACCGGCGCCGGGGTCATCGACAGGCCGTCGAAATAAGGCGGGTTCTGCACATAGGTGGAGGCGTCGTCCCAGGCATAGGTCTGGCCGCCCTCGACCGCGATCGACTGCCAGTGCTTGTCGCCCTTGAACACGTCCTTGTAGCGTTTGGCGAACATGGCCGGGGTGACCGACTTCTTCTGGATGTCGGCGATCTCTTTCGAGGTCGGCCAGATGTCCTTCAGGAAGACGTCCTTGCCCTTCTTGTCCTGGCCGATCGGCTGGGTGGTCAGATCGACATGCATCGAACCGGCCAGGGCGTAGGCCACCACCAGCGGCGGCGAGGCCAGATAGTTGGCGCGCACGTCCGGGTTCACCCGGCCCTCGAAATTGCGGTTGCCCGACAGGACCGAGCAGGCGACCAGATCGTTGTCGTTGATCGCCTTGGAGATGGCTTCCGGCAGCGGACCCGAGTTGCCGATGCAGGTGGTGCAGCCATAGCCGACCAGGTTGAAGCCCAGGGCGTCCAGGTCCTTTTGCAGGCCCGCGTCGGTCAGATAGTCGGTGACCACCTGCGAGCCGGGGGCCAGCGAGGTCTTGACCCACGGCTTGACCTTCAGGCCCAGGGCGTTGGCCTTGCGCGCCACCAGGCCGGCGGCGATCAGGACCGAGGGGTTGGAGGTGTTGGTGCAGCTCGTGATGGCGGCGATCACCACGTCGCCGTCGCCGACGGTGAATTTCTCACCTTCGACGGCCGCGCGCGGGGCGTCGGCGGGGCGGGCGAAGGTGTCGGCCAGGGCGGTCTGGAAGGCCGAGGCGGCCTCGGTCAGGGCGACCTTGTCCTGCGGGCGCTTGGGACCGGCCAGCGACGGCACGACCGACGCCATGTCCAGCTCCAGAACATCGGTGAAGACCGGGTCTTCCGAACCTTCGTCGATCCACAGGCCTTGCGCCTTGGCGTAGGCTTCGACCAGGGCCACGCGCGCCTTGTCGCGGCCGGTGGCGGTCAGATAGTCGATGGTCGCCTGCGACACGGGGAAGAAGCCGCAGGTGGCGCCGTATTCCGGGGCCATGTTGGCGATGGTGGCCTGGTCCTCGATGGTCAGGGCGGTGACGCCGGGACCGAAGAATTCCACGAATTTGCCGACCACGCCCTTCTTGCGCAGCATCTGGGTGACGGTCAGCACCAGGTCGGTGGCGGTCGCGCCTTCCGGCAGACGGCCGGTCAGCTTGAAGCCGATGACCTCGGGGATCAGCATCGGGATCGGCTGGCCCAGCATGGCGGCCTCGGCCTCGATGCCGCCGACGCCCCAGCCCAGCACGGCCAGGCCGTTGATCATGGTGGTGTGGCTGTCGGTGCCGACCACGGTGTCGGGATAGGCGACGGTCTTCTTGCCCTCATCGGCGGTCCAGACGGTCTGGGCCAGATTCTCCAGATTGACCTGGTGGCAGATGCCGGTGCCGGGCGGCACGACGCGGAAATTATTGAACGCCGACGACCCCCAGCGCAGGAAGCGGTAGCGTTCGATGTTGCGCTCATATTCGCGCTCGACGTTCTGGGCGAAGGCCTTGGCGTCGCCGAAATGGTCGACCATGACCGAGTGGTCGATGACCAGATCGACCGGGTTCAGCGGATTGATCTTGGTCGCGTCGGCGCCCAGGGCCGTCATGGCGTCGCGCATGGCGGCCAGATCGACCACGGCGGGCACGCCGGTGAAGTCCTGCATCAGCACCCGGGCCGGGCGGAAGGCGATCTCGTGCTCGACGGCGCCCTTGTTCTCCAGCCAGGCGGCCAGGGCCTTCAGATCGGCGTCATTGACCGAAACGCCGTCCTCGTTGCGCAGCAGGTTCTCCAGCAGCACCTTCATCGAGCGCGGCAGACGAGAAATCCCCGTCAGACCCGCTTCCTCGGCGGCCGGAAGGCTGTAATAGGCGTATTTCTTGCGCCCGACGGAAAGATCGCGACGGGTGGAAAGGCTGTCGATTGACGGCATGGAGAGGGTTCCTCTGGTGTTCGCCGCCCGGCCATCCGGTTGCACGCTCGCGCGACAGACGACGGGGCGCACAGGTCCCCGGCGCGCGCGCGGAACGTCCGCTGCGGCGAGGCCGCATATAGCCCCGGTCGCATCGGTCGTCCATGTCGCCGCGAAGTTGCGAATGATTCTCAATGGGTTGCCGGTTTGATCGCCGCCCTGACCCTGGACGGGCTGACGGTGCGGCGCGGCGAGCGGACGCTGTTCCGCGGCCTGTCGGCCACGGTCCCGGCGGGCCAGGCGCTGGTCCTGATCGGGGCCAATGGGGCGGGCAAGACCTCGCTGCTGCGCACCATCGCGGGCTTCGTCCGGCCGGACGCCGGAACCGTCGGCTTCGGCGATCTGGAGCCTGAGACGGCGCGCGGCGCCCAGGTGCATCTGCTGGGCCATCAGGACGGGCTGAAGGGCGGACGACGCGCGGGCGACGAACTGGCCTTTCAGGCGCGCTTTCTGGGCGCGGACGAGGCCGGAATCGCGGCGGCGGCCGAACGGCTGGGGCTGAAGCCGCTGCTGGACCTGGAGGTGCGCAAGCTGTCGGCGGGGCAGAGACGGCGCCTGGCCTTCGCCCGCCTCATGGCCGCGCCGCGCGCCCTGTGGCTGTTGGACGAACCCTTCGCCCCGCTGGACGTCAAATGGCGCGCCGTGCTGGGCCAGGTCTTGAACGACCATCTGTCGGGCGGCGGCATGGTGGTGGCGGCGGTGCACGACCCCCTGCCCATCCCGGCCGCGACCCTGGACCTGGGGGGGCTGGCGTGAAGGCCCTGACGATCCTGTGGCGGCGAGAGCTGGCCCTGGCCTGGGCCGGGGGCGGGGGTCCCCTTTTGGCCTGCGGCTTCTTCCTGACCCTGACGGCCCTGGTGCCGTTGACGGTGGGCGGCGCGCCCGAGGCCCTGACGCCCCTGTCGGGCGGCGTGGCCTGGCTGGCCCTGGCCCTGGCCTCGACCCTGTCGCTGGAGCGCCTGTTCGAGCGTGATTTCGAGGATGGGGCGCTGGACCTGATCGCCCTGGGCGCCGCGCCGCTGGAGCTGGTGGTCGTGGCCAAGGCCAAGGCCCAGTGGCTGGCCGTCGGCGTCCCCCTGGCCTTCAGCGCGCCGGTGGCGGCGATCGCCCTGGGCCTGCCGGCCGCCCTGGCGCCCTTGACGGTCCTGACCGCCCTGATCGGCAGCCTGGGCTTCGCCCTGACCGGGGCGCTGGGCGCGGCCCTGGCCCTGGGGTCCAAGCGCGGCGGCCTGTTGATCGCCGTGGTGGTGCTGCCGCTCTACATCCCCCCGGTGGTGTTCGGCTCGGGCGCCCTGGCGCGCGCCGTCGATGGGGCGGACCCTTGGCCGGCCGTCGCGCTTCTGGGCGCCTATGTGTTGTTCGCCGCCGTGATCACCCCCTTCGCCGGGGCCGCGGCGATCCGCAACGCGCAAGGATGAGGCGCGGCATGGCGCATTGCTCCAAGGGCCGGTAAGGGAGCGCTCGATGTTCGGTCTCGCCAATCCGCAGAAGTTCATGGCCTTCACCCGGCCGCTGCAGCCGGTGCTGTGGCTGCTGGCCGTCGGGCTGCTGGCCGTCGGGACCTGGCTGTCCTTCGCCGCCCCCGCCGACTATCAGCAGGGCGACACGGTGCGGATCATGTTCGTCCACGCTCCCGCCGCGACGATGGGGCTGGGCGCCTATGCAGCCCTGGGCGTGGCCAGCCTGTTCGCCCTGATCTGGCGTCATCCGCTGGCCGATGCGGCGGCGCGGGCGGCGGCCCTGCCCGGCGCGGCCTTCACCGCCCTGGCCCTGATCACCGGCAGCCTGTGGGGCCAGCCGATGTGGGGAACCTGGTGGGTCTGGGACGCGCGCCTGACCAGCGTCCTGGTGCTGTTCCTGTTCTACCTCGGCTACATGGCCCTGAGGGCCTCGATCGACGACGAGCAGAAGGCCGGGCGCGCGGCGGCGGTGCTGGCCCTGGTCGGGCTGATCAATCTGCCGATCGTGAAATTCTCGGTCGACTGGTGGAACACCTTGCACCAGCCCGCCTCCCTGCTGCGGGCCGGAGGGTCGAGCCTGGACCCGGCCTATCTGTGGCCGCTGCTGACCATGATGGCCGCCTATGGAATGTTGTTCGGCGCGATCTGGGTGACGGCGATCCGCACCGAGGTGACGCGCCGTCGCGTGTTGTCGCTGCGCGCCCGCGCCGCGATGGAGGCCTGACACCATGCTCGATCTGGACATGTCGCCCTACGCCGCCTTCGTCTGGCCCGCCTGGGGGATCAGCGCCCTGGTGCTGGGCGTGGTCGCGGCGCGCGCCCTGATCGCGGCCCGACGTTGGAGCCGGGCCTTGACGGCCATCGAGGACGATTTTGAATGAACCGCTGGTTCGCCCTGATCCCGCTGGCCATCCTGGTCGCCCTGACGGTCCTGTTCGTGGGCTGGTCGCTGAAGCGCGACCCGGCCTTCAAGCCCGACGCCATCGTCGGCAAGCCCATTCCCGAGACCGTCCTGCCGATCCTGACCGGCGATGCGGCGGGACCCGGCCAGGTCGATCTGAAGACCGCGGGCGTCGGCCGGCCGATGATCGTCAACGTCTTCGCCAGTTGGTGCGCGCCGTGCCGGGCCGAGCATCCGCAACTGATGCGGCTCAAGGCTCAGGGCGTGGCCGTGGTCGGCGTCGCCTATAAGGACGATCCCATCGCCACCCGCGCCTTCCTGGACGAGTTGGGCGATCCGTACCGCATGGTGCTGGTCGACCGCGAGGGCCGCGCCGGGCTGGACCTGGGCGTCTCGGGCGTGCCCGAGAGCTTCGCCGTCGACGCCATGGGCAAGGTGGTGGCCAAGGCCTCCGGTCCCCTGATCGATCCGGCCGAGGCCGACCGCCTGGCCGCCGCCATCCAGGCCCCGCCGCGCGCCCTGCCGACCGCCCGTTAAGACTTTATCCACCACGGACGTTAACCCTCGGCCCATGACCGCCGTGCGCCCCGACCTGCCTCTGACGCCCCCGACCGCCGCCCCAGCCCCCGCCGGGGTCAAGGCCGCCCAGGCCGCCTTCTTCCGCGCCGCCCTGGACCGCGCCCAGGCGCCCGTCACGGCCCCCGCCGCCACGCCGAATGCCGCCGCGACGGCCCAGGCCGAACCGCGCCGCGAACAACGGCCGGGCGCCCTGCTGGACATCCGCGTCTGACGCGCACGGCCGTGGGGTCACAGCTCTCTTGAACATATAAGCATATCTTTATATGTCTGGCGGCCTTCCCGCTTCAGGAGCCGTTCCCTTGTCCCGCACCTCCTTCCACTTCACCTCGGAAAGCGTTTCCGAGGGTCACCCCGACAAGGTCGCCGACCAGATCTCCGACGCCGTCGTCGACTTCTTCCTGGCCCGCGATCCCGAGGCGCGGGTGGCGTGCGAGACCCTGACCACCACCAACCGCGTGGTCCTGGCCGGAGAGATCCGCGGCAAGGGCGTGTGGAACAGCGGCAAGGACGCCTGGGAGCCGGGCGTCGAGGACGAGATCGAAGCCATCGTGCGCAAGGTCGTGCGCGACATCGGCTATGAGCAGGACGGCTTCCACTGGGAAAGCTTCAAGTTCAAGAACCACCTGCACGGCCAGTCGGCCGACATCGCCGTCGGCGTCGACGCCACCGAGACCAAGGACGAGGGCGCGGGCGACCAGGGCATCATGTTCGGCTACGCCTCCAACGAGACGCCCGAGCTGATGCCGGCCACCCTGGCCTACAGCCACGGCATCCTGAAGAAGCTGGCCGATCTGCGCCACGCGGGCGGCACGATCCTGGAGCCGGACGCCAAGAGCCAGGTCACCCTGTTCTACGAGAACGGCAAGCCGGTGCGCGCCACGTCCATCGTCGTCTCGACCCAGCACGCCAAGGGCAAGACCCAGGCCGAGGTGGCCGCCGTGGTCAAGCCGGTGGTCGAGGCCGTCCTGCCCCACGGCTTCATCACCAATGAGACCGTCTGGCACATCAATCCGACCGGCATCTTCGAGATCGGCGGACCCGACGGCGACACCGGCCTGACGGGCCGCAAGATCATCGTCGACACCTATGGCGGCGCGGCTCCGCACGGCGGCGGCGCCTTCTCGGGCAAGGACCCGACCAAGGTGGACCGTTCGGCCGCCTACGCCGCCCGCTACCTCGCCAAGAACGTGGTCGCCTCGGGCCTGGCCGACCGCTGCACCATCCAGCTCAGCTACGCCATCGGCGTGGCCGAGCCGCAATCGGTCCACGTCGACCTGCACGGCACCGGCAAGATCGACGAGACGGTGCTGGAGCGCGAACTGCCCGCCATGATCGGCGGCGCCACCCCGCGCGCCATCCGCGAACACCTGGGCTTGAACAAGCCGATCTACGCCCGCACCGCCGCCTACGGCCATTTCGGCCGCGACGCCCAGGCCGACGGCGGCTTCTCGTGGGAGAAGACCGATCTGGTCGACCGTCTGAAGGCGCTGATCTGACAAAGTCTCCCTCCCCCTTGTGGGGAGAGTGGACGCGAAGCGGACGGGTGGGGGGCGGCGGCCACAGCCATCATCCTCGCGGCGCGATGCGCCGCTCCCGTCGTCGGCCGTATACGGCCTCCTCCACCCCACCCGTCTTCGCCTTACAGGCTCAGCCACCCTCCCCATAAAGGGGAGGGAGAGTGTCGTGTGTGTTGAGCCATCCGCCGCGAGCGTGTAGGCCGCTGTCGAACAACCGGAGCGCCCGCGCTTGACCCAGACGTCGCGATATCCCTCGTCCTTCGACCACGCCGCCCTTCTGGCCTCGGGCCGGGGCGAGCTGTTCGGACCCGGCAACGCCCAGCTTCCGGCCCCGCCGATGCTGATGTTCGACCGGATCACCCAGATCTCGGCTGACGGCGGCGACCACGGCAAGGGCTATGTCGAGGCCGAGTTGGACATCCATCCCGACCTTTGGTTCTTCCAGTGCCACTTCATCGGCGACCCGGTCATGCCCGGCTGCCTGGGCTTGGACGCCATGTGGCAGTTGGTCGGCTTCTTCCTGGGTTGGATCGGCGGGCCGGGCCGGGGGCGCGCCCTGGGCGTCGGCGAGGTGAAATTCACCGGCCAGGTCCAGCCGAACGTCAAGAAGGTGGTCTATAAGATCCACCTGAAGCGGGTCATCAACCGCCGCCTGGTCATGGGCATCGCCGACGGCGTGCTGGAGGCCGACGGAGAGGTCATCTACACCGCCACCGACATGCGCGTCGGCCTGTTCGGTGCGACGAAAGACGGCGCCGAACCCGGCGCCGACTGAGCCTAGACTGCGAACACGGACTAAGAGGGTTTCTCCATGCGGCGTGTGGTCGTCACCGGACTGGGCATCGTCTCCTCCATCGGCACGGGCCAGGACGAGGTCTCGGCCTCTCTGCGCGAAACCCGGTCGGGCGTGCGATCCGCCCCCGATCACATCGCCCACGGCTTCCGCAGCCAGGTCTGGGCGCCGCCGTCCATGGGCGCGACGGCCGAGGACTGGGCCGAGCGCGTCGATCGCCGCGCCGCCCGCTTCCTGGCCAACGGCACCGCCTGGGGCCACATCGCCTTCGAGGAGGCGCTGAAGGATTCGGGCCTGACCCCCGACGAGATCAAGGACGAGCGCATCGGCCTGATCGTCGGCGAGGGCGGTCCCTCGACCCAGGTCATCCTGCAAGCGGCCCAGACCACGATCGAAAAGGGTTCGCCCAAGCGCATCGGCCCGTTCGCCGTGCCCAAGGCCATGGCCTCGGGTCCTTCGGCCGTGCTGGCGACGTGGTTCGAGCTGAAGGGGATCAACTATTCGATCAGCTCGGCCTGCGCGACCTCCGCCCACTGCATCGGCGCCGCCGCCGAACAGATCGCCTGGGGCAAGCAGGACTTGGTCTTCGCCGGGGGCTGCGAGGACATCGACTGGTCCATGTCCAACATGTTCGACGCCATGGGCGCCATGTCGTCCAACTTCAACGAGACGCCCTCGGTCGCTTCACGCGCCTATGACAAGGACCGCGACGGCTTCGTCATCGCCGGCGGCGCGGGCATCGTGGTGCTGGAGGAATACGAGCGGGCCGTGGCGCGCGGCGCCCACATCTACGCCGAGGTCACCGGCTACGCCGCCAACTCCGACGGCTACGACATGGTGGCCCCCTCGGGCGAAGGCGCCGAACGCTGCATGCGGCTGGCCCTGAAGATGGCCGGGAACCCGCGCATCGACTATCTGAACCCGCACGGCACCTCGACCCCGGTCGGCGATTCCAAAGAAATGGGCGCGGTGCGCAACGTCTTCGGCGACGACCTTCCGATGATCTCCTCGACCAAGTCCCTGACCGGCCACAGCCTCGGCGCGGCGGGGGCGCAGGAGGCCATCTACTGCCTCTTGATGATGAAGCACGGCTTCGCGGCCGAGAGCGCCCACATCGAGAACCTGGACCCCGAGTTCGAGGGCATGCCGATCCTGCGCCAACGCCACGACGGCGCGCTGAAGCACGTCATGTCCAACTCGTTCGGATTCGGCGGCACCAACGGCACGCTGATCCTGTCCAAGGTCTGACGCCGAACCGAAATCGGCCCGGCCGGATACAGGTCCGACCGGGCTTGGATCGCGTCGATGAATCAGGTTCTGGGAGAGGCTTAGGCCCCCGCCGTGCCGCCCATTCCGGTCACGACGCGGTTGAATTTGACCTTCAGGGTCGAGCCGAGCGCGGTCACGGCCGAAATGATCACCACCGCGATCAGAGCCGCGATCAGGCCGTATTCGATGGCGGTCGCGCCGCGTTCATCGGCGGCGAAGCGTTGCAGAAAACGGGTCATCGGGCGGTTCCGTCCATGTTGACTGAACCCGACCCTAGGCCCGGCCGCTTAAATCGTGATGAGCGGACCTGGTTAACCGCCACGCAAGGGTCTCGGAAGGCGGCAATCCCGCGGCGCGGCCTGAAGCGGGACAAGCCCGCGCACTGATCTTGCCCCCGAGAGCGCGAGCGTTCAGAACGACCGTACTCACGAACGGAGACACCCCCCATGGCCGCCGAATCCGCCTGGAACATGCCGACCGGAACCCTGATGAAGGGCAAGAAGGGCCTGATCATGGGGGTGGCGAACGCCAACTCCATCGCCTGGGGCATCGCGGCTCAACTGGCCGCCCAAGGGGCCGAGCTGGCCTTCACCTATCTGGGCGAGGGGCTGGAGCGCCGGGTGCGCCCCCTGGCCGAGAGCGTCGGGGCCAAGGCCATCATCCCCTGCGACGTCACCGACGACGCCTCCATGGACGCCGCCTTCGCCGAGCTGGAAAAGACCTTCGGGACCCTCGACTTCGTGGTCCATTCGGTGGCCTTCGCCAATAAGAACGAGCTGCAAGGCTCCTTCATCGACAACACCACCCGCGACAGCTTCCTGCTGGCCATGAACATCTCGGTGTTCAGCTTCGTCGATGTGGCGAAACGGGCGGCCAAGCTGATGCCGAACGGCGGCGCGATGATCACCATGACCTATCTGGGCGCCGAGCGGGCCATTCCCAACTACAACACCATGGGCGTGGCCAAGGCCGGGCTGGAGGCCGCCACCCGCTACATCGCCCGCGACCTGGGACCCAAGGGCATCCGCGTCAACGCCATCTCGGCCGGGGCCATGCGCACCCTGTCCCTGGCCGGCATCTCGGGCGGCCGGGGCATGATCGCCCAGGGCCGCGCCATGTCGGCGATGAAGGAGGACACCAGCATGGAGGGCGTCGCCGGTTGCGCCCTGTGGCTGTGTTCGGACCTGGGCTTCTCGACCACCGGCGAGGTCGTCCACGTCGACGCCGGCTTCCACATGATGGGCCTGTCGGGCGACGAAGAGGGCTGAATCCTCTTCTCCCCTCCGGGGGAGAAGGAATTTTCAGCCGAAGAACATCCGCCACATCAGCCGTCCGGGCAGGAAGGTCAGAGCGCCCGCGACCAGCAGGCCGCCGACGAACATGCCCGTCATGGCCTTCCTGTGCACGGCCACCTTGTGGCGGCGCGCGGCGTACACCGCCATCGGCAGGGCCACGATGGTCCAGCCGCTGAGCAGGTGGATCAAGGAAAAGCTCCCGCCGTTGATCTGGCGGATGAACAGGCTGCTGACCGCCGTCGTCGCCATGGCGATCACCCAGATCCAGCCCAGGGTCCGGTGCAGCCGGTTCCCCTTCACTCCCAGCAACAGCACCGTGCCGATCATCAGGGCCGTCATCGCCCCCGCGACATGGACCTGGATCATGACCGGCGCCTCGGCCAGAAGGCCGAAGTCCGGCGCGTGCATCGTCCCGGCCAGGGCCGAGGGGTCGCGCATCATCTGGATCGCGTAGCCCTTCAACACGCCCCAGCCCAGGATGCCGCCCACGGCCAGCAGTCCCAGGACGGCGCCCGGCGTGATCCGGCGGCGGCGGGCGGTTTCGGTCTGGTCGGTCATGGCGGCTCCCCTCGGTTGAGGACCATCCTTTCGCCCCGCGCCGCGGCCGCCGTCATCCGAGGCTTCGCCCACGGCCGTTCCGGCTTCGTGAACGGTCGCCCGTGTCGTTGACGAAGCGCGAACGGCGCCCCCGTTTCGCTCGTCGGCAAATCATGGTCTCAAGCGATCATGACCCCCAAGCTGATCCAGTCGCTGAAAGAGATGGTCCAGGGCCTGTTGATCGCCGTGACCGCCGGCGTCTTCCTGGCCTTGTCCAACGCCTTCACCGACGGCCAGCCGCCGCTGGCCCTGCGCCTGGCCTATTGGGTTCCATTGATGGTCACCGGCGGACTGTGGGGGCATCTGTGTTCGCTGCTGACTTGCCGCTGGATCGACCCGGCTGAGCGGCCGTGGCTGGCCTCGGCCGTCATGTCGACCATGATCAGCCTGCCGATGACCGTGGTGGTCTGGGCCGTCACGGGCCTGGTCTATGAAGACCGGATCTATCCGCTGGAATGGCTGCCCGCCTTCCTGCTGCCCGTCACGGTGGTCAGCGTGACCATGTGCGTGCTGAACGTCTTCCTGGCGCGCGGCCGCACGGTCCAGACCCACGCCGCCGCGCCCGGCGCCCCGCCCGCCCGTTTCCTGGATCGCCTGCCGTCCAAGCTGCGCGGCGCGCGGCTGATCGCCGTCCAAGCCGAGGACCATTATCTGCGCCTGCACACCGATCGCGGCTCGGACCTGATCCTGATGCGCCTGTCCGACGCCGTGGCCGAACTGGAAGGGCTGGAAGGCGCCCAGGTGCATCGAAGCTGGTGGGCCGCCAAGGACGCCGTGCGCGACGTCAGCCGGGGCGACGGCCGCGCCGTCCTGACGCTGGAGGGCGATCTCAAGGTCCCGGTCAGCCGCGTCCACGCCCGGCGCCTGCGCGCCGAGGGCTGGTGGTGATCTAACCCCCGACCCAGGTCCCGTGGAAGGTGGCCGGCAGCGCCACGTCGGCGGTCCAGGTGGCGACCGGCCCGTCCTCGATCCGGGCCAGGTCCAGCACGTGCAGCTCGGTCGCCCGCGTCTTCAGATTGATCGTCGAGCCGACCAGCCAGGCCTCGGCCTCGTCGCTCGCGCCCGCCTTGGGGACATAGACCATCTCATCGGCCACGTGATCGGCGCCGAAATCGAAGGCGTGGGTGCGGCCGCTGACCCAGTCCGTCACCCCCGTACCGCTGGCCAGCGGACGGTTCGGCGTATCGCCGATGGTGTGCAGGGTGAAGCGCCGCGCCTGGCCCGCCCGCCGCGCGTCGCCGCGCGGGAACTCGGCCGCCACGCCGGTTCGCTCCAACCGCCCCGGCCCGGACGGCGGCAGCACCGCCATGGCCAATTCGGCCGGCTCTCCCCCGAGCGGCACGCCGTTCAGAATCTGCTGGGCGCCGCGCGCGGCGAAGTCCATGTCCTTATAGGCGCAGACATCGAAGCGGATCGTTCCGTCCGTCTCCTCCCAGGCGTCGCCCACATGAAAGAAGCCGAACGCCGGCAGTTCGTGCACGCGGCGGCGGCTCAGGTCGTCCTTGTCGATCACCAGCACCTGGGTCCCGGTCTCGGGCCGCCAGTCGAAGCCGGCCGAGAAAGGCATGACGTCGCGCGCATGCACCCAGGGTTGCAGCACGATCACCAGATGGCGCGCCGTGGCGGTGAAGTCGTGGATATAGCTGGCGCGCGGCAAGGGGATCACCTGGGCGTCCTCCAACGCTCCGTCCGCCGCCAGACGCCAGACGACGGCCTGGGCGCCGCCCAGGCCCAGGTTCCACACCCGGCCGTCCGGCTCGATGCGCGGATGGGCCAAGAAAGGCATGGCCTTCAGGTCGGGTCTCAGGGTGACGAAGCCGCGCGTCTCCAGGGTGGCGGCGTCCAGGGCCATGGGCGATCCCGCCTCCCACAGCGCCCAGACGGCGTCCCCGACCGGCAGGATCGAGGTGTTGGCGGCGCTGGCGTCGTCGGCCGAACCGATCTGGGCGCGTGGATCAGGCAGTGTGCCGAAGCCCGGCATGACCATGGCCTCCAATCGCGTTTCCTGGCGCCGCTTGGGCGTGTCGGCGAAACGGGCGGCCAGGGTGGCGCGGCCGTCCTCGATGCCGAAACGGCGGATCAGACCGTCGCCGTCGAACCAATGGGCGGCGCTGCCGCCCGGCCGACGGAATTTGGCCGGCCCGTTGCGGTACAGCACGCCCTTCAGCCCATCGGGCGCACGGCCCCGGACCAGGGTCAGGGCGCGCGGCGCGACATCGGTCTCGATGTCGGCGGTCGCCAGGGACCAGTCGGGCGCTCCGGTCTCGACCGCGCGCAGGGCGGCGGCGGCGAAGCTCTTCTCGGGGGTGACGATCGCGGCCGAAACGGCGGCGGCGCCCAGCAGGACGGAACGGCGGGACGGGATCATGGCGGGTCCTCGGATATCGGCCTGGCGGGCCGCGCGTTAAATTCAGAAACATGGCCTCAAGCAGCGAGCGTCCGCGACGCGAGCGTTAGGCCAAGAAAAATGGCCTCAAGCAGCGAGGCTCCGTGAGCCGAGCGTTAGGCCAAGAAAAGCGACCTCAAGCAGCGAGCGTCCGCGACGCGAGCGTTAGGCCACAAGAAAAATCACCGGATGCGGATGGTCTGGGCGGTGTCGCCCGAGGCCGCGAAATGCGCCCGGTCCCAACCGGCCGGACCCATGTTGCCCACGGCGTTGTTCGAGAAGGCGTAGGGTTCGGTCGGCATGCCGAACGGATTGACGTCCATGGTCCCGTCGCCGTCGACGTCGTGGAAGGCCTTCATGGCGTAGTCGCCGGCGGGCAGGCCGTCGAAGGCCGCGACCCGATCCCCGGCGGCGACATCGATCTTGACGGCGCGCACCGGACGACCGCCGGAATAGGCCGCCTCGCTGTCATACAGGGCGACCATGACCGCGCCGGTCTCGGCGCCGACCTCGAAGGTCAGGGCGATGCGCGTGGGGGCGGCCGATTGCGCCAGGGCCGGGGCGGCCAGCAGGGCCAGGGCGGCGGCGAAAGCGAAGGTCTTCATGGCAGGTGTTCTTTGATCCGTGAAGGAACCCGACCGCCGGGTCCCGATGACCGGACCCTGGCCGCCGCCCCGCCGCCCCGCCACCGCGCATTCGGCGAGAACCGCCCCGTCTTCGCCAACGAACAGGCGGCGTCGTTCACGAAGCGCCAGCGGCCGTCTTCTACTCTCCGGCGGCCGCCTCGATGGCGTCGATGTCGTCGTCGGACAGGCCCAGGTGGTGGCCGATCTCGTGGATCAGGACGTGGGCGATCAGGTCGTACAGGCCCACATTCCCCCGCTCGCACCATTCATCCAGGATCGGCCGCCGGTACAGGAACACCCGCGACGGCTCGGCCGCCGGTCCCATGGCGTCGCGTCGGCCGATGTCCACGCCGGAATACAGACCCGTCAGGCCGAACGGATCGTCGATCTCCATCTCGTCCAGGGTCTTATCGTCGGGAAAGTCGTCGACGCGGATCACCACCTCGCCCGCCGCGTCGCGGAACACCCGGGGCAGGTCGTCGAAGGCCCGTCGCGCCAGGGCCGCGAAATCGTCGAGAGAGGGCGCCGCCCAGTCGGTCCAGTCCGTGCTCATGTCCGACATATCGGCGGCGACGCGCCCCGCCGCAATGCGGCGGCTTAGCCCCTCGGCGCGGAGCCGAATTGCCGTATGGTGAATTCGATTCGTATCGAGCCGGATCGGTCTAGCGGGTGAGGAGATGGCCGAGGCCGACATCGCCTATGCAGCCACCGCGGGCGCCTGCGGCCTGGCCCTGGCGCTCAGCGTCTGGGCGTGGCGCGCCCGCGCGCGCCTGCTGACCCGCGAGGCCGTCGCCGAGACCGAGACCGCCGACGCCCGCCAGGCCCTGGCCCGCCGCGACGGCGCCCTGGCCGCCTTCGACGAGGTGCGCCTGCCGCTGGACGGCCCGGCCGATCCTCTGGGACCGCCCGAGCGCGTCGCCGCCCTCTATGCGGCCCTGGGGGTCCAGGACCCCGAGATCGCCCGTCAGACCCTGTCGCGTCTGCACGCCGAACCCATGGCCGCCCTGATCGAACGGGGCGAATCCTTCGACGCCGTCCTGCCCGCCGAGGACGGGCCGTGGCGCGTCTCGGGCCGCGCCGTGGCGGGTCAGGCCTGGCTGAAGCTGTCGCCGCTGGACGCCGTCGGCGCCGAGCCGCGCGTCGGCGCCCTGGCCGGGGCGGTCGAAAGCGGCCTGGGCCTGCTGGCCGACGCCTCGCCCTCGCCGACCTGGGTGGTCGACGCCGCCGGACGCCTGGCCTGGGCCAACCGCGCCTGGCTGGCCGAGGTCGGAGCCGCCGACCTGGACGCGGCCCGCGACAGGAATCTCAGTTTCGATCGCGGCGTCGAAAACCTGACCGCCGAGGCGGGCCGCAGCGGCATGCGCCAGGAGGGCTTCCGCTGGACCTCCTCGGGCGGCCGTCGCCGCGCCTGGAAGGTCGTCGCCGAACCCGCGCCCGGCGGGACCGGCGCCGTCATCGCCTTCGCCATCGACATGACCGACGCCGAAGAGACGCGCGACACCCTGCGCCGCCACGTCGAGGCCCATGACGAGACGCTGAACCACCTGGCCGACGCCGTGGCCATCTTCGGCCCGTCCAAGCGGCTGGCCTTTCACAACACCGCCTTCCAGACCCTGTTCAACCTGGACCCGGCCTGGCTGGACGACCGCCCCACCCACGCCGAGCTGCTGGACCGGCTGCGCCAGCGCCGCCAGATCCCCGAGGTCATCGACTACGCCGGCTGGAAGGCGCGCGAACTGGCCTTCTATGAAGCGGCCGAGGCCGCGCCCGACGACGGCTGGTCCCTGCCCGACGGCCGCACCCTGCGCCTGGTGCGTCAACCGCACCCCCTGGGCGGCATCCTGCTGCTGTTCTCGGACATCACCGACGAGCTGCAACTGCGCAGCCGCTACAACGCCCAGATCCAGGTCCAGACCGCGACCTTGGACAAGCTGAACGACGCCGTCGCCGTGTTCGGTTCGGACGGCCGCCTGCGCCTGCACAACGAGGCCTTCGAGACCTTCTGGGGTCTCACCGCCGACCAGTTGGAGCAGGCCGGCGACTTCGGCGCCGTGGCCGAGGCCTGCAAGGCGGTCCTGCCCGATCCCGGCCTGTGGATGGGGCTGAAGGCGCGCGTCGCCGATCCCGATCCCGAAAGCCGCGTCGCCGTGGCCGGAGAGGGCCGCACCGCCGACGGCCGCATCGCCGCCTGGCGCACCCGCCCCCTGCCCGACGGCGCCACCCTGGTGGCCTTTTCCGACGTCACCGCCCGGCGCGAGCTGGAGCAGGCCCTGTCAGCCAAGGAGGCGGCCCTGGCCGAAAGCCAGGCCCTGAAGCGCGAGTTCGTCGGCTCGGTCAGTTATGAGCTGCGCACCCCCCTGACCACCATCGTCGGCTATTCCGAACTGCTGGAATCCATGGGCGACCTGCCCGAGCGCAGCCGCCAGCACGCGGGCGCCATCCGCATCGCCGCCAGCCAGTTGGCCCGTTCGATCGACGACGTCCTGGACATGGCCCAGATCGACGCCGGAGAGATGGAGCTGGGCCTGCACGACGTGCGCCTCGGCGACCTTCTGGATCAGGCGGCCGAGGCGGTGCGCGCCCGGATCGAGGGGCGCGGCGCGACCCTGACGGTGACCAGCGACCCCGGCCTGACGTCGATCCGCGCCGACGCGGCCCGCATCCGCCAGGCCCTGGACCATCTGCTCGACAACGCCGCCCGCGCCGTGTCCGAGGGCGGCGCCGTGACCCTGTCGGCCGAGGCCTCGTCCAGCGAGGCGCGCATCCGCGTCGCCGACACCGGCCGCGGCATCCCCTATCACCTGCAACCCCACGTCTTCGACCGCTTCGTGCGGCGCGAACGCGGCGGTCCCGGCGTCGGCCTGGCCCTGGTCAAGGCCCTGACCGAGCTGCACGGCGGCTGGGCCGAGGTCGAGAGCGAACCGGGCAAGGGCGCCGCCTTCATCCTGCATCTGCCGCTGAACGCCGCCTCGGACGCGGCGACGCCGGAGGCGCGGCTGGGCTAGGGCTTAGGAGGCAGGACTTAGGCCTTAGGGAGCGCTCGGCCGCTTGAGCCGAACTTCACTAAGCCCTAAGCCCTAAACCCTAACCCCCTCGGAGCCTCCCATGGCCGCCCCCCTCAAGACCGCCCTGATCTACGATTTCGACGGCACCCTGGCGCGCGGCAACATGCAGGAGGTGACCTTCATCCCCTCGGTCGGCATGGGCATCGGCGACTTCTGGGGCGAGGCCGACCGGCTGACGCGTGAATCCGACGGCGACAACATCCTGATGTACATGCAGTTGATGTTGCAGCGCGCGCGTGAGAACGGCGAGCCGATCACCAAGAAGATGCTGCGCGAGCACGGCCAGGACGTGAAGCTGTTCGACGGGCTGAAGACCGATCTGACCGGTCCCGGCTGGTTCGAGCGCATCGACGCCTTCGGCGCCCAATACGGCCTGGAGATCGAGCACTACATCGTCTCGGCCGGTCTGGAGGAGATGATCGACGGCTGCCCGATCCGCGACGCCTTCCGCCACGTCTTCGCGTCGAAATTCGTCTATGACCGCGACGGCGTCGCCATCTGGCCGGCGGTGGGCGTCAACTACACCACCAAGACCCAGTATCTGTTCCGCATCAACAAGGGCGTGCTGAACCACTACGAGCACGAGCGGATCAACCGCTTCACCCCCGACGATGTCCGGCCGGTGCCGTTCGAGCGGATGATCTTCCTGGGCGACGGCGACACCGACGTGCCGACCATGAAGATGATGCACACCAAGGGCGGCTTCTCGATCGCCGTCTATGATCCGCGCAATTCCAAGCGTGACCAGGACAAGATCTACGGCCTGATCTCGGAAGACCGGGTCAATTTCGTCGCCGCCGCCGACTATCGCGAAGGCTCGCCCCTGGACCTGATCGTCAAGGGGCTGATCGGCCGCATCGCCATCAACGAAGGCGCCATGCCGGCGGCCTGAGGGTGATCTGAACGCGGCCTGCATCCACACGGCGCATCGGCGACGACTGTACTCCTGAAACGGCGGATTGTCCGCCGACGGGAGACCCCAATGCTTCATCCGACCCGCCGCCTGTTCGGCGCCCTAGGCGCCGCCCTGATGCTGGGCGTCGCCGCGCCCGCCCTGGCGCAAGAGGTGACCAAGACGCCGATCGCGGGCTTCCCGCACGCCGCCGCCTGGCGGCTGGACGACGACCGGTCGCGGCCGGTGGTGGTCATCCTGCACGGCGCCGACGGCGGGACCGAAGCGGGCGAACGGTTCGGCCCGATCCTGGCGCGGCTGGGCTATGTCGCGGTCGGCCTGCCCTATTATTCGCCCGACTGGGGCCAGTACGGCCCGCCCAAGGCCCTGCCCGAACTGGCCGGCAGCTTCGTCGACATTCCGGTCGATCAACTGGCCCGCCTGCGCCAGACCGTGGCCGCCATGCCCGGCGCCGACGTCGAACGGTTCGGCCTGTTCGCCGGCTCCAAGGGGTCCGAATTCGCCCTGATCGCGGCCAGTCGTTACGACTGGATCGACGCCGTCGTCGCCTATACGCCCTCGGACGTCGTCTGGGAGGGCTGGGGTCTGGAGACGGTCGAGGCCGAGGGCACGCGCTCCTCGTTCGCGTTCGACGGCCAGGCCCTGCCCTTCATGCCCTATCGCGGCTTCGTCGAGGGGCTGTTGGCCGGTCCCGCCGCCGACCTGCGCGCCATCCATGAGAACGGCCGCGCCGATCATCCCGAAAAAGAGGCCGAGGCCCGCATTCCGGTCGAAGCCTATTGCGGCGCCCTGATGCTGATCGCGGGCGGCCAGGACGCCCAGTGGAACTCGGTTCGCCAGGCCCAGAACATCGTCGCGTCGCGCGCGGCGGCGGGCCGCGCGACCGTCGCCCTGATCTATCCCGAGGCCGGTCACGACCTGATCGGCGACGGCGGGCCGCGCGACGCCCACCGCAGCGGCGGGACCCCCGAAGCCAACGCCGCCGCCCGTCAGGACGCTTGGCCCAAGGTGGTCGCCTTCCTGGCCCAGACCCTGAACCCCTAAGATCTGATCGGTTCAGATCCGGCCGCGACATCCTCTCCCGCCTCGCGGGGGAGGATGGGCTGCGTCTAGCGGCCGCCCGCCCTGATCCAGGCTTCGCGCGCCGCCGTCAGCCGGGCCGGGACCAGGCCGCCCAGGCGCGTCTGGCCCTGGCGTTTCAGCCCCGCCTCATGGCCGTCGCGTCGGATCACCCGCGCCTCGTGCGCCAGGCCCGCGCCGATCTCGACCACCGTCACCTGTTCGGGCAGCGACAGGTTGCGGCTCAGACGGACCCGCATGCCGTTGTCGGACACGTCCACGATCACGCAGCCGACCTCCAGCCCCGAGGCGACCACCACCCCGGCCAGATTGGCGCCGCGTCGCGGCTCGGCGCGGCGTTCGGGGCGATCAGACGAAAACCAACTCATGGCCCGCATCAAGGCACGGCGAAGGTGGATGCGCGGTGAACGCCGCCGCCGTCGCATTTGATCGGCGCGGATGGTCGCATTGCCCCCGGCCATCGACCTTGGCCATAGTCCGATCCGTTTCATTTTCGAGGGGAGTTTCAACATGACCGTCGCCCTGCGCCGCCTGGCCTTCGCCGCCGCGCCCGCCGCCTTCGCCCTGGTCCTGGCCGCGCCGTCCGCCGAGGCCCAGGCTCGCCGCGGCCCGGTTCCCGTCGTCGCCGACGCGCGCGTGGCCGCCGCTCCGGCCCAGCGGCCGGTGCGCTTCGCCGCCGACGCCCCGATCGTGGGCGGCGTCCTGGTCCTGCCCCTGTCGGCGGCGGCGGAGCTTGAGACGCGCGGCGCCGTCCTGACCGCCGAAGGGCGCGCCGCCCTGGGCCGCGCCCTGACCTCGGCCCGTTTCGGCTATGGCGCGCGCCAGACCCTGTCGCTGCGCGGCGTCGGCGAATGGGACAGGGTGCTGGTCGTCGGCCTAGGCGCGACCCCGACCGAGAACGACGTTCAGATGTCGGGCGCCGTCGCCGGGCGCGCGGTCCAGTCCGACGCGGGCCAGGTCGCGGTCCTGGCCGAGGGGCTGACCCCCGCCCAAGCCTCGGACTTCGCCGCCGGCCTGGGCATCGGCGACTATCGGTCGGACCTGTACCGCACCGGCGGGCGCGACACGGCCGAGCGCGGTCCCGTGCTGATGGTCACCGGCCAGGCGACGGCGGCCCAGGCCCTGTATGCGCGGCGCGGCGCGGCCCTGGTCGAAGCCATGACCTGGGCGCGCGACATCTCCAACGAACCCGCCAACATCGTCTATCCCGAGACCTTCGTCGAACGCGCCCAGGCCGCCTTTCGCGGCGTGCCCGGCGTGACCATCGAAGTGTTGGACGTCCCGGCCATGGAGCGGCTGGGCATGGGCGCCATCCTGGGCGTCGGCCAGGGTTCGCCGCGTCCGCCGCGCATGCTGATCGTGCGCTATCGCGGCCAGGGCGCGCCCGAGGGTCCCCCCATCGCCCTGGTGGGCAAGGGCATCACCTTCGATTCCGGCGGCCTGTCGATCAAGCCGACGGCGGGCATGGCGAACATGAAGATGGACATGTCCGGCGCCGCCAGCGTCACCGGCGCGGTGCTGGCCCTGGCCAAATCGGGCGCCCCGGTGAACGTCGTCGCCATTTCCGCCCTGGCCGAGAACATGCCCGACGGCGCCGCCTTCAGGAACGGCGACGTGCTGACGGCGATGAACGGCAAGACCATCGAGGTCCTGTCCACCGACGCGGAGGGCCGCTTGGTCCTGGCCGACGCCCTGTCTTGGGCCGAGGCCAACCTTCAGCCCGCCGCCATCGTCGACGTCGCCACCCTGACCGGGTCGGTGGTCGGGGCGCTGGGCGACGACTACGCCGGGCTTCTGACCCGCCACGACGCCCTGGCCGACCAGCTCACGGCGGCGGGCCGGACGACGGGCGAGAACCTGTGGCGCCTGCCGCTGCACCCCAGCTACGCCTCGGACATCAGCTCGACCATCGCCGACATCAAGAACTCCAGCGACGGTCCCGGCGCGGGCACCGCCGGCTGGTTCATCAGCAATTTCGTGCGGCCCGACACGCCCTGGGCGCACCTGGACATCGCCGGCATGGCCTATGGCGGTCCCAACGACTGGAAGCCCGCCGGTTCGGCCGGTTTCAGCGTGCGGCTGCTGGACCGGTTCGTGCGCGACTGGACCCCGATCCCGCGCGGCGAGGGTGCGGGCGGACGCTGAGCGGTCTCAGTCGACGGCGGTGATCTCGACCGCCTGGCCCGCCACCAGGGTCTCGTCCCCGACCTGTCTGCCCATCAGGGCGCGGGCCAGGGGCGAGACGTGGCTGACGCTGCCCTTGGCCGGATCGGCCTGATCCTCGCCGACAATGCGCCAGGTCTGGGTGCGGCCGTCCTCGCGTAAGAGGGTCACCGAGCCGCCGAAACGCACCCGGCCATCCGGCTGGGTCTCGATCAACTGCGCCGAGGCCCGGCGCGCCGACCAATAGCGCAGATCGCGCGTGGCCCGGGCCATGGCCGTGCGGTCCGTCTCGATCGACCCCTTGGCCTGGGCCGCCGCATAGGCCGCCCGCGCGGACGCCAGCTCCGCCTCGATGGCCGCCAGCCCCTCGGCCGTGACCAGGTTCGGATGCGTCGAGACGGGCCGATCCGGCAGGTCCGCCGCCGTGGCCTCCAGATCCTCTTCGCGTGTGAAGGCGACGCTCATGGGCGACAGTCTATGCCGTTGCGCACCGTTCCAGGCCAGACCGAAATCGGCCGAGTTGGACGCCGTCCAACTCGGCTCAGATTTCGGTCCCGCATCATGCGAGAGCCTGATTCACGGCGTCGGCGGAAACGCTTCGCGTTTCCTCCTTAACCGATCAGGCTCTAGGAGAGGGGCATGAACGCCCCCGCCCCCACCGTCCATGTCGTCGGCGCCGGTCCCGCCGGGCTGATGGCGGCCGAACGGCTGGCGCACGGCGGCGCGCGCGTCGTGGTTCACGACGCCATGCCCTCGGTCGCGCGCAAATTCCTGATGGCCGGCCGCGGCGGATTGAACCTGACCCATTCCGAGCCGCCGGAACGCTTCCTCGGCCGTTACGGCGAGGCGCGAGGGGTCGTGGCGGCCTGGTTGGACGCCTTTTCCGCCGCCGATCTGCGCGCCTGGGCCGACGGCCTGGGCGCCGAGACCTTCGTCGGCTCTTCGGGCCGGGTGTTTCCCAAGGCCATGAAGGCCTCGCCCCTGCTGCGCGCCTGGCTGGCGCGGCTGGCCGAACAGGGGGTCGAGATCCGCGTCCGCTCGCGCTGGGCGGGCTGGCGCGACGGCGCCCTGGTCTTTCAGACGCCGGACGGCGAACGGTTGGAGCGTCCCGAGGCGGTGATCCTGGCCCTGGGCGGCGGCGCCTGGCCGCGCCTCGGCTCCGACGGCGGCTGGCGCCCCTGGCTGGAGGAACGAGGCGTGGCCGTCGCCCCCTTCGCCCCATCCAACGTCGGCTTCGACATCGCCTGGTCGCCGGTGCTGGTCGAACGGTTCGCGGGCCTGCCGCTGAAGACCGTCGCCTTGAGCCACGGCGCGCGCACCGTGCGCGGCGAGACCATTGTGACCCGCTATGGGCTTGAGGGCGGGGCGATCTACGCCCTGTCGGCCGATCTGCGCCAAGCCGTGGCCCGCGACGGCGCGGCCGCCCTGACGATCGACCTGCGGCCGGACCTGACGGTCGAGGCGCTGGCGGCCCGCCTGGCGAAACCGCGCGGCAAGGACAGCGTCTCCAACTGGCTGAGGAAGGCGGGCGGCCTGTCGCCCGCCGCCGCCGCCCTGCTGCGCGAAATCCCCGGCGACATCCCGGCCGGCGCCGACAAGCTGGCCCGCCGCATCAAGGCCGTGCGGCTGACGATCATCGGCGTGCAGGGGCTGGATCGCGCCATCTCCTCGGCCGGGGGGGTACGGCTGGACCAGGTCGATGCGCGGTTGATGCTGAACGCCCTGCCCGGCGTCTTCGCGGCCGGCGAAATGCTGGACTGGGAGGCCCCGACCGGCGGCTATCTGCTCCAGGCCGCCTTCGCCTCGGGCGCCGTCGCGGCGGCGGGGGCGTTGGACTGGCTGGTCCAACAACCCGACCCCTCTCCCGGTGGGAGAGGGCTTGAGGCTCGCGGAGCATAGCGATGCGCCAGCCGAAAGGGTGAGGGTCGGCTGTTCGCCGATCATCCCCCACCAGTCGACCCTCACCCTTTCACGCCGCCAATCGCCTTTGCAGGCTCTTGGGCGTTCAAGCCCTCTCCCAACGGGAGAGGGATGGGGTATGGAGACGGCTATGGAAATCCAAGGCGTCTGCCCCCCCAAGCTGGCCCCGGTGAAGGCCGCCTTCGCCGCCAATTTCACCGATGCGCCCGAGGGTCTGAACGAGCTGGCCGCGCGGTTCTCCGTCCGCATCGACGGCGAACCGGTGCTGGACCTGTGGGCCGGTCACGCCGACACGGCCAAGACCCAGCCCTTCACCGAACACACCCTGGTCCCGGTCTTTTCGACCGGCAAGGCGGTGATGAGCCTGCTGATCGCCACGGCGGTCGAGCGCAGCCTGCTGGACTACGACACGCCCGTCGCCGCCTATTGGCCCGCCTTCGGCCAGGCCGGAAAAGACCGGCTGACGGTCGGCCAGTTGATGTCGCACCAGTCGGGCCTGCCGGGCTTTTCCGACGGGGTCGAGCCGACCATCTGGTTCGACCGCCAGGCGGTGCTGGACGCCCTCGCCGCCCAGGCGCCGATGTGGCCGCCCGGAACCGCCAGCGGCTATCACCCCATCACCATCGGCTATCTGGCGGGCGAACTGTTCCGCATCGTCGACGGCCGCACCATGGGGACGGCCCTGCGTCAGGACTTCCCCGGCCTGGACCTGTGGATCGGCCTGCCCGAGGCGGAACACGGCCGCGTGGCCCAGCTTCGCAAGCCCTCGGCCGCGCCCGACCTGGGCGTCATCGACCCCATCAAGAAGGCCGCCTTCCTGGATCGCGGCTCGGCCCCCGGCGGGCGCGGCTCGACCGAATGGCGGATGATGGAGATCCCCTCGGCCAATCTGCACGGCACGGCGTTGGACCTGGCCCGCATCCTGGCGGTGCTGACCGACGGGACCTTCGAGGGGCGCCGGGTCCTGTCCGAAGCGGCGCTGGACGCCGCCAGGCGCGAACGCATCCACGGCCAGGACAGGGTGCTGCCCTTCGTCATGGGCTGGACCGCCGGGTGGACGATGAACCGGGGGTTGGACATCTTCGGCCCGAACGACGGCGCGCTGGGCCACTGCGGCTGGGGCGGGTCCTGCGCCTTCGCCGATCCGACGACGGGCGTCTCGGCCGCCTATGTCATGACCCGCCAGTCGCCCCACCTGATCGGCGACCCCAGGGCGCAGCGGTTGATCGACGCCCTGTACGCCGCGCTCTAGCTAGATCGGCTCCGCGCTGGCCGCCAGCGCCCGCCGCTCGGCCCGACGACGCCACAGGGCGCCCGCCGCGAACACCGCCGCCCCGCCCCAGATGAAGGCGAAGCTGACGACCCTCAGCGGCGTCAGCGCCTCGCCCGCCCAGACGCCGACGGCGAATTGCAGCGTCGGAGCCAGGAACTGGATGAAGCCCAGGGTCGACAGGGGCATCCGCCGCGCCGCCCAGGCGAACAGGGCCAGGGGCAGAACCGTCGCCGGGCCGTTGGCCAGCGCCCACAGCCAATGGACCGGATCGTCGAAGGCCACGCCCTGGCCGGTCTGGGCCAGCCACAACAGCCACACCACCCCGAACGGCGCCAGCAACAGGCATTCCACCAGCAGTCCGGCCTGGGCCTCGACCGGCACGCGTTTTCGGATCACGCCATAGGTGGCGAACGACACCGCCAGGATCAGCGAGATCCATGGCGGCCGCCCCAGGGCCAGGGCCTGCAACAGCACCCCGACCGCCGCCAGGCCTACGGCGATCCAGCCGAACCGGTCGATCCGCTCGCGGAACAGCCACAGCCCCACCACCATGTTGAGCAGCGGGTTGATGTAATAGCCCAGGCTGGCCTCCAGCGTCGCCTGATGCGTCGTGGCCCAGACATAGACGCCCCAGTTGGTCCCGATCAGCACCGTCGACAGGGCCAGCCAGCCCAGCGTCCTCGGATCGCGGAACACCGCCGCGACCTGTCCGCCCTGCCTGGCCGCCAGCACCAGCAGGGCCGCCACCGGCGCCGCCCACACCGTGCGATGGGCCAGGATCTCCAGCGCGTCGAACCCGGCCGCGTGCTGACCCATGAACAACAGAGGCATCAGCCCCCACAGCACATAGCAGCCGAAGGCCGAGAACAGGGCGGCGCGAGGATTGTCGGACGGAGAAGCGGTCATCGACTGTCTAAAGCTTCGGCTCCTTCTCCCCTCGGGGGAGAAGGTGTCATGCGGCGCATGACGGATGAGGGGGATGCCGGTCGCGACCTCTTCTCTGGACGAGGTGGGCGGCGACCAGCCCCCTCATCCGAGCGCCTCCGGCGCCCACCTTCTCCCCCGAAGGGGAGAAGGACGCGACATCACACCGCGATCGAGCGATAGCCGTCGGCGGGCTTGATGACCCCGGTCTCATCCAGCAGTTGGGCGATCTGCACCGCGTTCAGGGCCGCGCCCTTGCGCAGATTGTCCGACACCACCCACAGCGACAGGCCGTGCTCGACCGTCGGGTCCTTGCGGATGCGGCTGACATAGACGGCGAATTCGCCGGCCGCGTCGATCGGGGTGACGTAGCCGTCGTGCTCCTGCTTGTCGATCACCTGCACCCCCGGCGCATCGCGCAGGATGGCCCGCGCCTCGTCCGGCGCGATCGGGCGGTCGAATTCCAGCGTCACCGCCTCCGAATGGCCGACGAACACCGGCACGCGCACGCAGGTCACCGTCAGCTTGATGTTCGGGTCCAGCATCTTGTGGGTTTCGGCCCACATCTTGGCTTCTTCGTCGGTGTAGCCGTCGTCGCGGAAGTCGCCGATGTAGGGGATGACGTTGAAGGCGATCTGTTTGGGGAATTTCTTCGGCGTGGCGTCGCCCAGGCCGTAGATGGCCTTGGTCTGGGTCCACAGCTCGTCCATCCCCGCCTTGCCGGCGCCCGAGACCGATTGATAGGTCGAGACCACCGCCCGCTTGATCCCGGCCGCGTCATGCAGCGGCTTCATCGCCACGACCAGTTGGATGGTCGAGCAGTTCGGATTGGCGATGATGTTCTTCTTGGTCGCGTCCTTGACCGCGTCCGGGTTCACCTCGGGCACGATCAGCGGCACATCCGGGTCCATGCGGAAGGCCGAAGAGTTGTCGATGACGATGGGACCAGCCTTGCCGATCTTCTCGGACCAGGCCTTGGACACCTCCTTGCCCGCGCTCATCAGCACGATGTCGACCGTGGAGAAGTCGAAGCTTTCCAGGTCCTGGCATTTCAGGGTCCGGTCGCCGAAGGCCACCTCGACGCCCTTGGACTTGCGCGAGGCGATGGCGTGCATTTCCGACACCGGGAAACGCACCTCCTCCAGGATGTTCATCATCTCCTGGCCGACATTGCCGGTGGCGCCCACGACGGCGACGCGATAGCTCATCTTTGCTGGTCCTTCGGACGCGCTGCCGCTCGGGACGCGGTCCCTTGCGGCTTGAACGCGATGAATGTGAGGCTTTCGATGTAGGCCTTCGCAGGCGCGAAGCAATCGCTTTTCAGCCCGCGCGGGCGCCTTTAATGCGAAGGATATGCCCTCCCGCATCCGCCGCGCCTTCGATCAGCGTCTGAAAGACGGGCGCCTCAGCCTGGACCCGGCCCAGACGGCGGCGCTGGGCGCGTTGGAGCGGCTGGAGGCCGACCTGACGAAGAAGGGCCTGTTCGGCGCCCGGCCCGATGTGCGCGGCGTCTATCTGTGGGGACCGCCGGGGCGCGGCAAGTCCATGCTGATGGACCTATTCTTCGCCTGCGCGCCCGAACCGAACAAGTCCCGCGCCCATTTCCACGCCTTCATGGCCCGCGTCCACGACCTGATCGGCCAGTGGCGCAAGGGCGACAGAAAGACCCGCCAGGCGGTCTTCGGCCAATCCAAGGGCGACGACCCCATCGCCCCCGTCGCCGCCCTGATCGCCTCGGAATCGCGCCTGCTGTGTTTCGACGAGCTTCAGGTCACCGACATCGCCGACGCCATGATCCTGGGCCGGCTGTTCCAGGCCCTGTTCGAGCAGGGGGTGGTGCTGGCCGTGACCTCGAACCGCGAGCCGGGCGACCTGTATCGCGACGGCATCAACCGCCAGCTCTTCCTGCCCTTCATCGATCTGATCCGCGACAAGTGCGAGGTCGTGGCCGTGGCCGGAGAGCGCGACTGGCGCCGCGAGCGGCTTCAGGGCCGCCGGGTCTGGTTCAGCCCCGACGACGCCGACCACCGCGCCACCTTTGAATCCCTGTGGTCCGAACTGAAGGGCGAAGAGACCGAAGAGGCCGCCCACCTGGCCGTCATGGGCCGCGACGTCGTCATCGCGCGCACCGTCGGCGGCCTGGCCCGCGCGACCTTCGCCGAACTGTGCGCCCGGCCGCTGGGACCGCGCGACTATCTGGCGATCGCCGCGCGCTTTCACACCCTGTTCCTGGACGGGGTTCCGCGCCTGTCGCCCGCCAGCCACCATGAGGCGCGCCGCCTCGTCACCCTGATCGACGCCCTGTACGAGGCCAAGACCCGGCTGGTGGTCCTGGCCGAGACCGCGCCGGACGCCCTGTATCCCAGCGGCGTCGGCGCCTTCGAGTTTGAACGCACCGCGTCCCGGCTGGCGGAAATGTCAGGCGCCGACTGGCTGGCGCACCCGGCCGCTTGAGGGTTAGAAACGACGTGAAACCGGAGTCCTTCAGAATGCGCCTGATCCCCCTCGCCGCCGCCCTGTCGATCCTCGCTGCGCCCGCCCTGGCGCAAGAGACCCCCGCCGCCCCCGCGCCCGCCCAGGCGGCCGGCATCGGCGTCGCGCCCTCGGCCGCCTCGGACTGGTTGAAAAGCATCGGCGCCATCGTCGGCGAAACCCAGGAAGTCGCCGGCCGCCGCTTCATCCCCGTCAATGACGGCCGCCTGGACTGGACCCTGTGGTTCTACACCTGCGGGGCCGAGCTGTGCGACGACATCCAGTTCTCCAGCATCTTCACCAGCGCCCAGATCACCCCGGAGAAGATCAACGACTGGAACCGCGACAATCGCTTCATCAAGGCCTTCTACATCGCCCCCGTCGGCGACACCCCGGCCCGCGCGGTGGCCCAGTACGACGTTCTTCTGACCACCACCGGCGTCGAGCAGATCAACGACCCCACCGCGACCTGGGCCAATCAGTTGGACAAGTTCGCCAACGCCATGGGCTTCTCCACCGCCGCCCCGACGGCCGCGCCCGCCCCGGCCCCGGCGCAGTAACCGCGCACGAAAAAGGGGCCGCGTCGCCGCGGCCCCCGATCCGTTCGATCCTCGCGGCCGGTCAGGCCAGCGACGGGTCGGCCTGTTTGCAGGCCTCGATCAGCCCCTTCACCGAGTCCACCGACTTGGCCAGCATGGCCTTCTCGTCGGCGTTTGTGGTGAATTCGATCACCTTCTCCACGCCCGAGGCGCCGATCAGGGCGGGCACGCCGACATAGAGGTCGTTCAGGCCGTATTCGCCCGACACCCAGACGGCGCACGGCAGGACGCGCTTCTGGTCCAGCAGGTAGGAGCGGGCCATGGCCACGGCCGATTCCGCCGGGGCGTAGAAGGCCGAACCGGTCTTCAGCAGGGCCACGATCTCGCCGCCGCCCTTGCGGGTGCGGTCGACGATGGCGTCCAGCTCGGCCTGGCTCATCAGGCCCGCGGCGACCGCGTCGGGCAGGGGCAGGCCGCCGATGGTCGAGTGGCGCACCATCGGCACCATGTCGTCGCCGTGACCGCCCAGGGTCCAGGCGTGGATGTCCTGCACCGACACGCCGGTCTTCTCGGCCAGGAAATAGGCGAAGCGGGCCGAGTCCAGCACCCCGGCCATGCCGACGACCTTTTCCTTCGGCAGGCCCGAAAACTTCTGCAAGGCCCAGACCATGGCGTCCAGCGGGTTGGTGATGCAGATGACGAAGGCGTTGGGGGCGTGCGCCTTGATGCCCTCGCCCACGGCCTTCATGACCTTCAGATTGATGCCGATCAGGTCGTCGCGGCTCATGCCCGGCTTGCGCGGCACGCCCGCCGTCACGATGCAGACGTCGGCCCCGGCGATGTCGGCATAGTCATTGGCGCCCTTCAGGGCCACGTCGGTCCCGATCACGGCGGTGGCCTCGGCGATGTCCAGCGCCTTGCCCTGGGGCGTGCCCTCGGCGATGTCGAACAGGATCACGTCGCCCAGCGCCTCGCGCGCACAGATGTGGGCCAGGGTGCCGCCGATCATACCGGCGCCGATGAGGGCGATCTTCGCGCGAGCCATGGGGTGTCTCCGGGTCGTGTTGCGATTGCGAAAAGGGGAAGATGGCGGCGGGTCTAGACCCGGCGGCGCTTGGCCGCAAGGCGGGCGATTGCCGTTCCGCCGCC
>NZ_DAINBO010000018.1:0-48057 GCF_036732845.1 Brevundimonas sp.
CAAACGGCTTCCCCCGATGTGGAGAAGCGATGACGTTGTTATGCCGCACTTTCGGCGCCGATGCACCTGACGCGGCCTGACGAGGATTCCGAGGTTCCACGACGAAAGCCCTTGCGAGGTCTGCGGACTTTCCCATATCGGGGCCAACCCGGCCGGTCAGGCCGATCCACCGACTTAACCCCTGGGGGCGGTCACGCGCGGCGCTTCGTCGAAGGCCGCCGCATCGCCCGCCGATACGAAGAGAGAAACAGAACGCCCATGGCCAAGATCATCGGCATCGACCTCGGCACGACCAACTCGTGCGTCGCCGTCATGGACGGCAAGAATCCCAAGGTCATCGAGAACGCCGAAGGAAACCGCACCACCCCGTCGGTGGTGGCGATCCAGGACGGCGGCGAGACCTTGGTGGGCCAGCCCGCCAAGCGCCAGGCGGTGACCAATCCCGCCAACACCTTCTTCGCCATCAAGCGCCTGATCGGCCGCAACTACGACGATCCCGTCGTGGCCAAGGACAAGGGCATGGTGCCCTATGACATCGTCAAGGGCCCGAACGGCGACGCCTGGGTGCGCGCCCACGGCAAGGACTATTCGCCCCAGCAGATCTCGGCCTTCATCCTGACCAAGATGAAGGAGGCCGCCGAGGCCTACCTCGGTGAAAAGGTGACCCAGGCGGTCATCACCGTCCCGGCCTATTTCAACGACAGCCAGCGCCAGGCCACCAAGGACGCCGGCAAGATCGCCGGCCTGGAAGTGCTGCGCATCATCAACGAGCCGACGGCGGCCGCCCTGGCCTACGGCCTGGAGAAGAACGAAGGCCAGAAGATCGCCGTCTATGACCTGGGCGGCGGCACCTTCGACGTCTCGATCCTGGAGATCGGCGACGGCGTGTTCGAGGTGAAGTCGACCAACGGCGACACCTTCCTGGGCGGCGAGGACTTCGACCTGCGTCTGGTCGACTATCTGGCCGACGAGTTCAAGAAGGAGCAGGGCGTCGACCTGCGCCAGGACAAGCTGGCCCTGCAGCGCCTGAAGGAAGAGGCCGAAAAGGCCAAGAAGGAACTGTCGTTCACCACCCAGTACGAGGTGAACCTGCCCTTCATCACCATGAACGCCTCGGGTCCGCTGCACCTGAACATCAAGCTGACGCGCGCCAAGCTGGAATCCCTGGTCGAGGACCTGGTCCAGCGCACCATCGAGCCGTGCAAGAAGGCCCTGGCCGACGCCGGTCTGAAGGCCTCGGACATCGACGAGGTCGTCCTGGTCGGCGGCATGACCCGCATGCCCAAGGTCCAGGAGGCGGTGAAGGCCTTCTTCGGCAAGGAGCCGCACACCGGCGTCAACCCCGACGAAGTCGTGGCCCTGGGCGCCGCGGTCCAGGCGGGCGTGCTGCAAGGCGACGTCAAGGACGTTCTGCTTCTGGACGTGACGCCCCTGACCCTGGGCATCGAGACCCTGGGCGGCGTCTTCACGCCCCTGATCGAGCGCAACACCACCATCCCGACCAAGAAGAGCCAGACCTTCTCGACCGCCGACGACAACCAGTCGGCCGTGACGATCCGGGTCTTCCAGGGCGAGCGCCCGATGGCGGCCGACAACAAGATCCTGGGTCAGTTCGACCTGATGGGCATCCCCCCGGCCCCGCGCGGCATGCCCCAGATCGAGGTCGCCTTCGACATCGACGCCAACGGCATCGTCCACGTCACCGCCAAGGACAAGGCGACCAACAAGGAGCAGTCGATCCGCATCCAGGCCAACGGCGGCCTGTCGGACGCCGACATCGACAAGATGGTCAAGGAGGCCCAGGCCAACGCCGCGGCCGACAAGGAGCGCAAGGAGCTGGTCGAGGCCCAGAACGCCGCCGACGGCCTGATCCACTCGACCGAAAAGGCCCTGGCCGAACACGGCGACAAGGTCTCGGCCGAGGAGAAGTCGGCCATCGAGGCGGCCGTCACGGACCTGAAGTCGGCCAAGGACGGCGCCGACGCCGAAGCCATCCGCGCCAAGACCACCACCCTGGCCCAGGCCTCGATGAAGCTGGGCGAGGCCATGTACGCGGCCCAACAGGGCGGCGAGGCCTCGGCCGAGCAGCCCGCCGACGACGGCGTGGTCGACGCCGAGTTCGAGGAAGTCTCGGGCGACGACGACAAGAAGGACGCCTGACGTCCGCCTTTCCTCCCCATCGCTAGCGATGGGGAGGGGGACCGCGAAGCGGTGCAGGGGCCTTTGGACCAAGCGCGGTCTGACAGCCCCTCCACCCCGCCTCCCCAATAGCCATGCTATCGGGGAGGATATTGCATCATGCGCCCCGGTCCCCATGTCTCGGTCGGGTCGAAAGTCTTTCGGGCGGCGTCCGGCAAGAGACGCCTCGAGGGGCCGAGTAAGAGGATCAACGCCGAATGGCGATGCGTGATTATTACGAGATCCTGGGCGTCGAGCGCACCATCGACGCGGCGGGCCTGAAGGCCGCCTACCGCAAGCTGGCCATGCAGCATCACCCCGACCGTAATGGCGGCTCGGAAGAGTCCATGGCCAAGTTCAAGGAGCTGTCCGAGGCCTACGGCGTCCTGTCCGACGACCAGAAGCGCGCCGCCTATGACCGGTTCGGCCATGCGGGCGTCAACGGCGGGGCGGGCGGCGGCGGCAATCCGTTCGGCGCCGGGGGCGCGGGCTTTCACGACATCAACGACATCTTCTCCCAGGTCTTCGGTGACGCTTTCGGCGACGTGTTCGGCGGCCGGGCGGGCGGCGGACGCCAGGACAGCGGCCCGCGGCGCGGTTCGGACCTGCGTCACGACCTGGAGATCACCCTGGAACAGGCCTATCGCGGGGCCGACGTCGAGATCGCCGTGCCCTCGACCGCGACCTGCGAAAGCTGCGACGGCTCGGGCGCCAAGAAGGGCGCCAAGCCCCAGACCTGCGGCACCTGCAACGGCGCCGGCCGCGTTCGCCAAGCCAACGGCTTCTTCCAGATGGAGCGCACCTGCCCCCACTGCGGCGGGGCCGGCCAGCGCATCGCCGCCGCCGATGTCTGCACGACCTGTCACGGCCACGGCCAGGTGCGCAAGACCCGCAAGCTCAGCCTGAAGATCCCCGCCGGGGTCGACGACGGCTCGCGCATCCGCCTGTCGGGCGAGGGCGACGCCGGCCAGCGCGGCGGCCCGCGCGGCGACCTCTATGTCTTCCTGTCCGTGAAACAGCATGAGCTGTTCGAGCGCGACAATCTGGACCTGCTGGTCACCGTGCCCGTGCCGATGACCACCGCGGCCCTGGGCGGGGGCGTCGACGCCCCCTGCCTGACCTCCGAGGCCTGCGACGGCAAGTGCAAGGCCGCCGTCGAGGTGCCCGCCGGCGCCCAGACCGGCAAGACCGTGCGCATCAAGGGCAAGGGCATGCCCCATCTGAACGGCCGCCAGCGCGGCGACCTGGTGGTCGAACTGTTCGTCGAGACGCCGACCGACCTGACCGCCCGTCAAAAAGAACTTCTGGCCGAGCTGGCCGCCAGCCTGGGCGAGACCCAGACGCCGCGCAACACCAGCTTCACCGGCAAGGCCAAACGCTTCTGGGCCGACATCCTCGGCGCCGATCAGGACAAGGCGGGTACGGCGTGAGCGATCTTTTCCACGTCGGCATCTCGGGCGCGCGCGGCCGCATGGGCCGGGCCGTGTCCCAGGTGCTGGACGCCCGCGACGACGTCATGGTGGCCGCCCGGTTCGACTGGGGCGAGACGCCCGACCTGTCGCTGTGCGACGTGGTCATCGACTTTTCGACCGCCGAGGCCTCGGTGGCCCTGGCCCGCCAGGCGGCCGAGCGCGGCGGCCCGGCCCTGGTCATCGGCTCGACCGGCTTCACGCCCGAACAGGACGCCGAGATCCAGACCGCCGCCGAAAAGGTCGCCATCGTCCGCAGCGGCAATTTCTCATTGGGCGTCAACATCCTGATCGGCCTGGTCGAGCACGCGGCCCTCAGGCTCGACGCCCGCGACTGGGACATCGAGGTGCTGGAGACCCATCATCGGCGCAAGGTCGACGCCCCTTCGGGCACGGCCCTGATGCTGGGCGAGGCCGCCGCCAACGGGCGCGGCGTCGAACTGGCCGATGTGCGCAGCGCGCCCTATGACGGCGTCGGCGAACCGCGCCAGACGGGCGCGATCGGCTTCGCCTCCCTGCGCGCCGGGGGCGTCGTGGGCGAGCATACGGTGATGTTCGCCTCCGAGGACGAGGTCCTGACCCTCAGCCATTCGGCCATCGACAGGGCGTTGTTCGCCAAGGGCGCCGTGGCCGCCGCCGCCTGGGTCCGCAACCGCCGCCCGGGCCTTTACGACATGCAGGACGTGCTCGGGTTCCGGCAAGCCTGATGTCCATCGCTGACCGTCATCCTCGGGCTTGACCCGAGGATGACGGAGCGAGAACGGCCTCAAGCAGCGAGCGGCCGCGTCGCGAGCATTAGGCCCAGATCAATGCGCCGCGCTGCGCTTAGCCCCGCCGGTCAGCAGGCTCTTGATGAAGAAGAAGACCGCGATCACCACGGCGTAGCCCAGGAACAGCGCCAGGGTCACCATCCAGAAGCTCAACGTCAGCAAGGGCGGCAGGGCGAAGGCGCCGCCGTCCAGCATCGGCCGCACCGCATTGATCAGATGATGCACCAGGGCCGCGCCCAGGGCCGTGGCCCACAGCCGGCTCCACGACGGCATGGTCAGGGCCGCGATCGCCGCGATCAGCAGACCCATCACCTGATTGACGCCGTCGAACCCGGCCTGGGTCAGGTTGAACATCCCGCCCAACAGGGCGCCGATTTGATCGAAGAACGCTTCCACGTCGACCTCCTTCATGGCGGCCAAAGCTTGGCCGTTGAGGAGGGTTAACGCCAAAACGCCGAAAAGGCTGCCTCAGCGCCCAGTGGAGCCGAAGCCGCCCGCGCCGCGCGCCGTTTCGTCCAGGCTCTCGACCTCGGCGATCCGCGCCTGTTCGTGGCGGGCGATGACCATCTGGGCGATGCGTTCGCCGCGCCGGATCACGAACGGCTCCTGGCCCAGATTGACCAGGATCACCCCCACCTCGCCGCGATAGTCGCTGTCGATGGTGCCGGGCGTGTTCAGACAGGTGATCCCGTGTTTCAGCGCCAGGCCCGAGCGCGGCCGCACCTGGGCCTCGAACCCCGGCTCCAGCGCGATCTTCAGCCCGGTGGGGATCAGGCCCCGCGCGCCGGGCGCCAGGGTCACCGGCGCATCCTCGGCCACCGCCGCGCGCAGGTCCATGCCCGCCGATCCCGCCGTCTCATAGGCGGGCAAGGCCAGCCCTTCGGAATGCGGCAGGCGCTGAATGCGCAGGGTGGTCATGAGCGGTCCTTGAAGTGGTCGGCGATGCGGGCGGCCAAGGCGCGGGCCACGGCGGTCTTGGACTGGCGCGGCCAGGCGTCCTCGCCCTGGGGCGTGATCAGGGTGACGGCGTTGCCCTCGGCGCCGAAGACGTCGTCGGACACGTCATTGGCCACGATCCAGTCGCAGCCCTTGCGCGACAGCTTGGCCCGGGCGTTGGCGATCAGGTCCTCGGTCTCGGCCGCGAAGCCGATCACCAGGACCGGGCGCTCCGGGCCGGGCTTGGACAGGCCCGCCAGGATGTCGGGGTTCTCGATCAGCCTCAGCGTCGGCGGCCCGCCCGGCGCCTTCTTGATCTTGCCCGAGGCGACGCCGTCCACGCGCCAGTCGGCCACGGCGGCGGTCAGCACGGCGATGTCGGCGGGCAGGGCGGCCTTGACCGCCGCCTGCATGTCCAGGGCGCTCTCGACATCGACACGCGTCACGCCCGGCGGCGCGCTCAGGGCCGTGGGACCGGACACCAGGGTCACGTCCGCACCCAGGGCCGCCAGGGCGCCGGCGACGGCGTAGCCCTGTTTGCCGCTGGACCGGTTGGTCAGCCCGCGCACAGGGTCGACGGCCTCGAAGGTCGGCCCGGCGGTGACCACCGCGCGCCGTCCGGTCAATGGTTGATCGGCCACGCCCGTCAGCAGGCTTTCGATCGCCTCGACGATGGCGGGCGGCTCGGCCATCCGGCCCGGCCCGAATTCGCCGCAGGCCATCTCGCCCTCGTCCGGCCCGACCCAGTGCACGCCGGTTCCGCCCTCGAATCCGTCCAGCCGGGCGACATTGGCCCTGACCGCCGGGTGCAGCCACATGCGCACATTCATGGCCGGGGCGAACAGCACCGGCTTGTCGGTGGCCAGCAGGGTGGTCGAGGCCAGATCGTCGGCCATGCCGTTGGCCGCCTTGGCGATCAGCCCCGCCGTCGCCGGCGCGACCACCACCAGATCGGCCCAGCGCGACAGTTCGATATGGCCCATGGCCGTCTCGTCGTCGGGGGTGAACAGGCCCTCGCGCACCGGAAAGCCGGTCAGGGCCGCCAGCGACAGGGGCGTCGCGAAGGCCGCCCCGCCCGCCGTCAGCACCGCACGGACCTGGCCCCCCGCCTTCTTGATCAGGCGCGTCAGCTCCAGCGCCTTATAGGCGGCGATGCCGCCGCCCACGATCAGCAAGACCTTGCGGCCGTTCAACGCGCCCGTGCTCATGGCGACGGTTTAGCGGCCGGGGACGCCAGCGTCGAGGCGGCGTGCGATTTGGAACATTGCAAGAACATCGTTCCTGTGCCTAGATGCCTTCGGTGGGACGAAACAGGAGGGTGCAATGACCATCAGGCTCATGATGACGACGGCCGCCGTCGCGGCCCTGGCCCTGGCGGGCTGCGAGCGGTCTTCGGCGGTCGAGACGCGCGATCGCGCGGCTGCTCCGGGGGTCCAGGGCGTCATGGCGACCGACGCCCCGGCCGAGGCCGCGCCCGTCGAGACCGCCGCCGAAGCCAAACCCGCCGTCACGGCCAACCGCCGCGAGACGGTCGACGCCAAGATCGAGCGCCTGTATCGCCGCAACGGCGCGGCCTTCGGCGCCCGCTCGGCCGAGGACTATCTGGCCCGGGTCCAGGCCTTCACCACGCGGCCGCCGCGCGACGCCGAGACGGTGAAACGGCCCAATGGCGACACCCTGATCTATCAGGCCTCGACCAACACCTTCGCGGTGGTGGCGCGCGACGGCACGCCGCGCACCATGTTCAAGCCGGATGACGGCGCCGCCTATTGGGCGCAGCAGAAAGAACGGGCGCCGACATTCGGACGGCGGCGTGGAGGCGGCGAGAACTAGCCCCGCCTGGAGTCAAAACGCCGGAGCAAGGGTGTGCGCACGACGGCCCAGACCGTCGAAGGAGAGGCGGCGCATCCGGCGGCGAGGGCCGCCGGTCGGGCCTAGTCTTCGCCGCCTTGCACGCCGGCCATTTCCCGCACCATCTCCAGCACCAGCTTCTGCTTGCGCGCCGGCAGGGCCGGGGCCAGGCGGGAGATCTCTATGGTGTAGCGCGTCGCCGGGAAATCATGGTCGAAGGCCGGGGCGTCGCCCTCGCCCACGCCGGGCTGAAGCGCCAGGCCCTCGAAGAAATAGCCGATGTCGACCTTGAAGAACCGAGCGATGTCCCAAAGCTTGGACGCCGAGATGCGATTGGCGCCCTTCTCGTACTTCTGGATCTGCTGAAAGGTCAGGCCCAAAGCCCGGCCTAGATCGCTCTGGTTATACCCCAAGCCGATCCGCTTTTCGCAAACTCGGCGGCCGACATGGCGGTCGACCGGATGGGGGCCGTCTTCCCCGCCTCTGGGCATGATCGTCGTTCCGTCCTGCTAGAAAAACGCGATGTGAGTCCGAAATGCGCCCGAAAAACGGCCCTGTCACGGGAATTTGCCGGGTTGGGACGGTAATTGCCCATTTATGGCTAAGCTTGTCGATCCCCGGAGGAATCCAGGCTTGATTTCAACCAAGAGGTCGCCCTTCGCCACGGCGCCAGGACCGAGAATCCAGAGAGAATCAGCAGCCAGAAAAGACCGTCGCCGAAGCGGCCGTACAGGGTCGCCGACGTCGGGCGGGGCAGGCGCGCGTCGATGACCCCGCTTTCGCCCGAACCCAGCCTGTGACCCTCGATCACCCGACCCCAGGGATCGATCAGGGCCGACACCCCCGTCGGCGTCGACCGCACGATCGGCAGGCCGGTCTCGATGGCGCGATAGCTGGCCAGGTTCAGATGCTGGATCGGGCCGGAGGTGGCGCCGAACCAGGCGTCGTTGGAGATGTTGACGATCCATTCCGGCCGTCCGCGCCCGGCGGGCGTGAACCCCGGATACAGGCCCTCGTAACAGATCAGCGGCTGCACCCGGCCGACGCCGGGAACCGTGATCGGCGCGGGCCGAGCGCCGGGGCTGAAGTCGGCGGGCACATGCACCAGGCTGCGCACGCCCAGCGCGCTCATCACCGGTCCCAGCGGCAGGTATTCGCCGAACGGCACCAGCCGGTATTTGTCATAGACGGCGGCGATCCTCAGACCCGGCCCGCCCTCGTCGGTCAGCACGAACAGGCTGTTGAAATAGCGCGCCCCGCCCTCGGCCGTCGCATCCGCCTGGCCCCGGCTCAGACCCATGATCAGGCTCTGGCCCGGCTGCAGCACCCGCGCCAGGGCCGCCGCGTCGGGCGAGCCGTCGCCGAAGACATCCGCCGCCGTGGCCGGCAGGGCGCCCTCAGGCCAGACCACGATGTCCGGCCGCCGCGCCGCCGGCTGGGCCGTCAGATTGATGTAGCGGTCAACGATTGAGCGATAGGCGTCCGGCGACCATTTGTAGTCCTGGTCGATGTCGGCCTGGACGATGCGCACCGTGGTGTCGGCGAAATCAACCTTGGCCTGGGCCAGACGCGCCGCGCCGCCCACGATCAGGACCAGCAGCGTCACGGCGCCCAGCCCCGCCGCCGCGATCCGACCGCGCCGCTCGCCCGCCACGGCCAGGGGTCCCAGGGCCGAGACGGCGGCCACCGTCACCACGCCCAGGCCATAGACCCCGGCGACGGCCGCGAACTGCGACGCCGCCGATCCGGCCTTCCAGCCCGCGCCCGCCGGATTCCACGGAAAGCCGGTCAGCACATGGCCGCGCAGCCATTCCAACAGGCCGAAGGCGGCCGCGAAGACCAGCACGCGCACCGCGCCCGACGGCGCCAAGCGGCGATACAGCCCCGTCGCCGCCGCCCAGAACAGCCCCAGCCCCATGGGCAGCAGACTGGCCGCGAACGGCGCCATCCAGGCCTGGGCCGGATTGACCAGAAAGGCCTCGGCCACCCACCAGCAGCCGATCAGGAAATAGGCGAAGCCCGCCAGCCAGCCCATCCAGACGGCGCCGCGCACCGTTCCCGACCGCTCGGCCAGCAGCATCAACAGCGGATAGCCCAGCATCCCCGGCAGAAAACCGAACGGCGTATGCGCCAGGGCCGCGCCCGCCCCCGCCGCCAGGGCCAGGCCGATGCGCGCCCCGCGATGCACCAGCACCGTGTCGATCCGTCCGTTCATCGCTGCCCCGCATAGGGATCGGCCACGCCCAGCGTCGCCAGCATGACGCGCTCGCGCGCCTCCATCGCCTCGGCCTCGATCTCGTCTTCGTGGTCGTGGCCCAACAGGTGCAGCACTCCGTGCACCACCAGATGGCTCAGGTGATCACCGACCGTCTTGCCCTGCTCGGCCGCCTCGGCGACGCAGACGCCCAGGGCCAGGACCAAGTCGCCCAGATGCGGCCGCGCCGTCTCGGGCGCCGGAAACGACAGCACGTTGGTCGGCCGGTCCTTGGCGCGGAAGCGGGCGTTCAGATCCCGCACCGTCGCATCGTCGGTCAGCAACACCACGACCTCGCCGTCCACGCCGTCCAGCGCGGCCTGGGCCGCCGCCACGACCCGCGCCTCGGCGTCGGCCGCGGCCGCCGTCCAGGCTTCGTCCTCGATCTCGACCGAGATCACCGGCGTCAGTCCGCGTCTTCCAGATCGGGCGCGGGCCGACGCCTGGCCGCATCGGCGTCATAGGCGCGCACGATCCGTTCGACCATGGCGTGGCGCACCACATCCTCGGCCTTGAAGGTCTCGACCCCGACGCCCTTGACCCCGTCCAGGATGCGTAGGGCGTGGACCAGGCCCGAGTCGCGCGGGTTCAGCAGATCGACCTGGGACGGGTCGCCGGTCACCACCATGCGCGAGCCTTCGCCGATCCGGGTCAGCACCATCTTCATCTGCAAACGTGAGGTGTTCTGGGCCTCGTCGACGATGATGAAGGCGTTGCTCAGGGTGCGGCCGCGCATGAAGGCGATGGGGGCGGCCTCGATCTCGCCCTTGTCGCGGCGGCGGCGCACCTCGTCGGGACCCAGGATGTCGTCCAGCGCCTGCCAGATCGGGGCCAGATAGGGATCGACCTTCTCGTTCAGATCGCCGGGCAGAAAGCCCAGCTTCTCACCCGCCTCGACCGCCGGGCGGGTGACGACCAGTCGGTCGACCTGGCCCCGCTTCAACAGCGAGGCGCCGTAGGCGGCGGCCAGGAAGGTCTTGCCCGTGCCCGCTGGGCCGACGCCGAAGCTCAGCTCGCAGCGCGACAGGGTGTCCAGATAGCGGGCCTGGGCGGCGGTCTTGGGCACGATGGCCCCGCGCCGTCCGACCGGCAGCGCCACCGAACCCGTTCCCGCCGTCGGCTCCGGCCCGCCGCGCGTCGAGGGCATGGCCCGGCCCATGACGGCGCCCACGGCCGCGCGCACATCGGCCTCGGTCACCTCGGCGCCCATGGCCGCGCGCGAGGCCAAATCCTCGATCACCCGCCGCGCCTGCGCCCGATCACGCGCCGAACCATTGACCGAAACCCCGGCGCCGGGCTGTTCGATCAGCACCTTGAAGGCGTCTTCGACCAGGGCGATGTGGCGGCTGGTCGGGCCGATCACGGCGGCCAGCTCGACGACGTTCAGCGGGATGAAGTCGGTGTCCCGGGCCATCAGGCGACGGTCCCGGCGGACGCGGCCAGCACGCCGGTCAGGCTGTTCTGCTGGCCGCTGACGATCGTCACCGGCGCGATCTTTCCGATCAGATCGCGCGCATCCTCGACGTGCACCGATTGCAGATAGGGCGAGCGGCCGATGGCCTGGCTGCGGTGTCGCCCGACCCTTTCAAACAACACCGGCAGGGTTCTGCCCGCCTGGCTTTCGTTGAAGGCGACCTGCTGTTCGATCAACAGTTGCTGCAAGGCTTGCAGCCGCACCTTCATCACCTCGGCCGGAACCTGCGCCGCCATGCCCGCCGCCGGAGTGCCCGGACGCGGCGAATACATGAAGGAGAAGGCGCTGGCGTATCGGACCTTCCGAACGAGATCCAGCGTGTCCTCGAAATCCCGATCCGTCTCGCCGGGGAAGCCGACGATGAAGTCGCCCGACATCGCCATGTCCGGCCGGCGGCTGCGGATACGATCGATCAGGTCGAAATATTTCTGGCGTCCGTGCTTGCGGTTCATCAGCCGCAGGATGCGATCCGAACCCGACTGCACCGGCAGGTGCAGATAGGGCATCAGGGCGTCCAGATCGCCGTGGGCGGCGATCAGCTCGTCCGACATGTCGTTGGGGTGGCTGGTGGTGTAGCGGATGCGGTCCAGGCCGGGGATCTCGGCCAGGGCGTAGGCCAGCCGCGCCAGGGTCGAGGGCTTTCCGTCCGGCCCCTCGCCGTCATAGGCGTTGACGTTCTGACCCAGCAGGGTGACCTCGCGCACGCCGCGGTCGGCCAGGGCGCGGGCCTCGGCCAGAACCGCCGCCGTCGGACGCGACCATTCGGCCCCGCGCGTATAGGGCACGACGCAGAAGGTGCAGAATTTGTCGCAACCCTCCTGCACCGTCAGAAAGGCGGTCACGCCCTCGCCGCCGCGCGCGGCAGGCAAGGCGTCGAACTTGTCGACCGGCGCAAAATCGGCGCCGATCCGCTCGCCCCGCGCGCGGGCGGTGCGGGTCAAAAGCTCGGGCAGTTGGTGATAGGCCTGGGGTCCGACCACCAGATCGACCGCGGGCTGGCGGCGCATGATCTCCTCGCCTTCGGCCTGGGCCACGCAGCCGGCCACGGCGATGGTCATGGCGCCCTTCTTGGCGTCCTTCAGCTCGCGCATCTTGCCGAGTTCGGAATAGACCTTCTCGGCCGCCTTCTCGCGGATGTGGCAGGTGTTCAGGATGACGAAGTCCGCGTCCTCGGCCGTCTCAGTCGGCGCATAGCCCAGCGGGCGCAGCACGTCGGCCATGCGCTCCGAGTCATAGACATTCATCTGACAGCCGTAGGTCTTGATGAACAGGCGCTTTGGGGCCGGTTCGACCTGGGGCTTTTCCAGCGTATCGGTCATCGGCCGCTTATGGTCGCCGACGGCGCCCTCCGCAAGGCGCGGACTGGGGCGGGCGGCGCTCAGGCTTCGTCGTCGCGCGCGCCGTGGCGCTTGAAGATCAGGCCCTCGCGCGCGGCCGGTTCGGCGCCGTCGATCGGCACGCCGTAAAGCTCCAGCTTGTGGCCGATCAGTTTGAAGCCCAGCCGGTTGGCGATCTCGTCCTTCAGCTTCTCGATCTCGGCGTCGAAGAATTCGATCACTTCACCGGTGCGGGTGTCGATCAGGTGGTCGTGATGGTCGTCGCCCGCCTCTTCATAGCGGCTGCGGCCGTCGCCGAAGTCGTGCTTCTCGACCACGCCCGCCTCTTCAAACAGGCGCACGGTGCGATAGACGGTGGCGATCGAGATGTGCGGGTCGATGCCCGACGCGCGCCGATACAGCTCCTCCACGTCGGGGTGGTCCTCGGCGGCGGACAGCACGCGGGCGATCACCCGCCGCTGTTCGGTCATGCGCATGCCGCGCTCGGCGCAGAGTTTCTCGATCCGGTCCATGGCGGTCGAAGATAGGGTGCGCCTCCCGTCGTGGGAAGTCATGCCGACAAGTTAAGCGCCAGCGTCAGCGCATCGACCGCCGTCGCGCCCGGCCGGGCGTAATAACCCCGCCGCCGCCCCACCTCGACGAAGCCGCTTCGGGCGTAAAGGCCCCTGGCCGCCGCATTGTCCTGGGCGACCTCCAGGAACAGGCGCTCGGCGCCCAGGGCGGCGGCGCGGGCGGCGGCGGCGGCGGCCAGACGCGCCCCCAGGCCCCGACGGCGCGCCTCGGGCCGCACGGCCAGGGTCAAGATCTCGGCCTCGTCGGCCACGACCCGGATCAGGATGAAGCCGTCGTCCGCCGTCTCGGCGAAGACGCCGGGCTGGACCAACAGCTCGGCGAAGGTCCCCGCCGTCCACGGCGCCGCGAAGGCTGCGGCGTGCAGGTCCGCCAGGGTTTCGGCCGAGATCGCGGCCACGCTTTCGGGCCGGGTCACGCCGCCGTCCGGGGCGCGCCGGGCCGCCGCGTCGACGGCTTGGCGTCGGGCGCGCGCAGATACAGCGGCCGAGGCGGCGCCGTCTCCGGGTCGGCCATGCGGGTCAGGCGGGCCAGGGCCGTCAGCGACGGGGCGGCCAGGGCGACGATCTCCGCCCGCTCCAGCCCCTCGGCCGCCAGGGGTGCGCCCGACCCGACCAGACGCAGCCCCGGTCCCAGGGCCTGGGCGCGGGCGCGGGCTTGGTCCAGATCCAGGGCCTCGGGCGCATCTAGGGGCGAACCGTCGCGGAACACGCGGGCGTAGACCTGGCCGCGCCGGGCGTCGATCACGGCCATGACCGCGCCGTCCGACGCGGTCGACGCCGCCAGGCCGTCCAGGCTGGACAGGCCGATCACCGGCCGCCCCAGGGCCGCGCCCAGGCCCTGGGCGAAGGCCAGCCCGACCCTCAGGCCGGTGAAGGAGCCGGGACCGGCCGTCACCCCGATGCGGTCGATGGCGTCGAACCCGGTCCCCGCCGCCTGCATCAACTCGCGGGTCAGGCCGGCGATCCGCTCCATGCCGCCTTGCTCCATCGGGCGCTCCAGCACGGCCAGGGCCGTCTCGCCGTCGAACAGGCCCGCCTGACAGGCGCCCAGGGCGGTGTCGAGAACCAGCACCCTCATCGGCCGCCTCCGTCCGGGCGGGCCGCCGCCGCGCGCGCCATCCTCATATGGCCCGCCCTCACATGGCCAAGGCCGCCACGATGCGCGCCACGGCCCGTCGCACCGGCGCGGCCGGAATGCGCTCGAAGGCCGCCAACAACGCCCGCCCCTCTCGGCTCAGCCTCGGTGACGGTTCGACGTATGGCGGGTCTTCGCGGCCCGGCTTCGGAAACAGCTCGGCCACCGGCACGGCCAGCAACAGGGCGATATGATGCAGCCGCGACGCCGAGACGCGGTTCAACCCCGCCTCGTATTTCTGAAGCTGTTGGAAGCTGATCCCCAGGTCCAGCGCCAGGGCCGACTGCGACCGGCCCAGGGCCGTCCGGCGTGCGGCGATGCGCCGTCCGACCGCGCGATCCACGGCGTCGGCGTTTCTCGGCGTGTTCCGGGCCATCGTCGTTCCTCGTCCAGTCGCGACGAGACCGTTTCATGAAACGAAATCGTTGGCAATGATTATGTTTCACTGATCCTCCAGTCGCCCCACGACGGCTGAAATTTCAATGAGATCGGTGCGCGCCACAGAGTGTTTCCCGCCGTTCGCCATGCGGACGTGAAGACCATCGGCGTCTTCGGTCTCGAACAGGCGCACCATCAGTCGGCCGTCCGTCAGCCGCAGGACGCAGCCCTGGCCCGGACGCGGCGTCTGGCCCGGCCGATAGGCCACGGTCACGCCCGCGCCCGCCCACGGCGCCATGTCGTCGGACGTCAATTGCATCATCCGCACCTCACCGGACGCCGGCGCCGGACGAAAGGCCCGCGTCCCCGCCTCGACGCCCTGAACGGGCGATGCGGCGGGCGCCGCATCCGGCCGCAGCCGCAGCATCAGGGCCTCCGGCGTGGTCTCCAGCGCCCCGGTCAGGCGGCGCTGGACGTCGGGCCGGAACAGGCCCGAACGGCGGCCGGATTCATACAGGCCCCAGCCCTGGCTGGTCATGCCGACGCGCGCACCGGCCTCGGCCTGGCTCAGACCCATGTCGCGCCTGAGCGCCGCCAGGGCCTCGCCCAGCTTGCGGACGTCGTCGTCGGAAGAGAAACGGACCATGGGCGCATCATGGCGCCCCCCCGCCGCCGCGCGCGAGAACGAATTCGTTTCAGTCCGCCCTCACAAGCCGAGACGTTCCGGCGCCGAGCGGCAGGGTTGGAAATCAAGCAAAGAGCGGCCGCGTCGCGAGCGTCAGGGCGCTTAAATGACCTGCTCGACCCGTTCCACCTCGGGGACGTAGTGGCGCATCATCTGCTCCACCCCCGCCTTCAGCGTGGCCGAGGACGAGGGACAGCCGGCGCAGGCGCCGCGCATCCGCAAGTACAGGGTTCCCGTCTCCGCCTCGAACCGGTCGAACAGGATGTCGCCGCCGTCCTGGGCCACGGCCGGGCGCACGCGGCTGTCCAGCAGGGCCTTGATCTCGGCCACGACCTCGTCGTCCTCGCCCGCCTCGGTCTCGGCGTCGACGGCCCGGCTCGTGACCAGGGGCGCGCCCGAGGCGAAATGGTCCATCACGGCGGCCAGGACCGGCGCCTTCATCTCGCTCCACGACGGCCCTTCGGCCAGGCGCGTCACCGAGATCGCGTCGGCGCCGAAAAAGACGCCCGCCACCCCGTCGACGGCGAACAGCGCCCGCGCCAGGGGCGAGATCTCGGCCTCGGCCGCGCTCGGGAAATCCAACGGCCCGTCCATCGACACGACGCGGCCGGGCAGGAATTTCAGCACGTTCGGATTGGGCGTGGCTTCGGTCTGGATGAACATGAGGCTCAGATGCGCCTCCGTGCCCGCAGGTTCAAGCCCACGAACTCCATTGCGCTCAAGCCGCGAGCCGCCGCGCGGCGAGCGTTGGCGCCGCTGCGAAACGGCCCGACATCAAGCCAGATCCTCGATGTCCGCCTCGGTCAGTTCGCCCGGCACGATGGTCACCGGCAGCTTCCTGCCGGCGAAGGCTGCGCCCTGTTTCAGCACCGCCGTGACCAGGGGACCGGGACCGCGCGCGCCGCTTCCGGCGGCCAGGACCAGGATCTTGATCTCCGGGTCCTCACCCACGACCTTGCGGATCGCCTCGGGCGCCTCGCCCTCCTCGATCAGGAACAGCGGCTGGGCGCCCGAGCGTTCGGCCGCCTCCTCGCCCAGACGAGCCAGCAAGGCCTCGGCCTCTTCCCTCTGTTCGCGCTCGATCTCCTCGCGCACGCCGGACCAGTGCTCGTCCGAGCCGCGCGGAATGACCCGGAGCAAGGCCACCCGCCCGCCGGTCGAGCGCGCCCGGCGGCTGGCGTAACGCAGGGCCGCGTCCAGTTCCGGGCTGTCGTCGACGACGACGAGGAATTTTCTCGGCACGGCGCCCTCCCCCGGCCCGATCCCTACAGCGCGGCCATGACCGAACGGATGGCTCCGTTGGCGATGGTCAGCTTGGCGAAGGTCCAGCCCGCGCCCGAGGCCTCGATCTCATCGACCGAGGCGCGCACGCCCTCGACCACGGCCTGGCGCGGCCCGATCCAGGCGTCGACGGCGGCCTCGGCCTTCTTCTCGCTGGCTCCGGCGGCGGCGGTGGTCGACTGGGCCACCGCGCGGGTCAGCACGACCTGTTCGGCCATCAGGTCCTCGATCAGGCGACGCACGGCCAGGCGGTCGAAATGGTCGCCCGACGGCGTCTTGCCGGCGGCGGCGCGCAGCCGGTCGAAGTCGAAGGCCGCCCCGACCTGATGGTACAGCGTGGCCATGGCCGGTTCGGCCCAGCCGGTCTCGCGCGCCAGGTCGCCGATGTCGGCGGTGGCCACCATGGGCCGCAGCATGGCGAAGTCGCGCGCCATGCCGTCGGCGGCGCCCAGGCTGCGGAAGGCGTCGATGCGCTCGTCCAGACGCGCCTGTTCAAACCGGCTCAGCACCCCGGCGCCCGCCCCGCGCAGGGCGTCGGCGACCGGCCGATAGGCGGCGATCAGGCCGTCGACCGTCGCCCCCTCGCGCGCCGCCCGCTTGGACAGCCAATAGGTCTGGCGGCGCAGCACGGTCGAGATCTCGCGGTACAGGGCCGTCTGGGCCTCGGCCGGGATCTTCAGGTCCAGCGCCGACACCTGGTCCCAGGCCTCGTCCAGGCGGAAGATCTGGCGCGCGGCTTCGAAGGCCACGGTCATCGGCCCGGTCTCGACCTGGGCCGAGAGGCGCAGGCGTTCCGGGAAGGTCGCCCCGCACATGTTGACGATCTCGTTCGACAGGATGGTCGAGATGATCTCGCGCTTCAGCCGGTGCCGCTCCATGTCGGCGTCGAACTTGGCCAACGGCCCAGGGAAGTAGCGCACCAGGGTCTTGTGGAAGAAGGGATCGTCCGGCGCGGTCGAGCCGACGATCTCGTCGAACAGCTCCAGCTTGGAATAGGCGGTCAGCACCGCCAGTTCCGGCCGGCTCAGCACGGCGCCCGAGGCCTTCATCTCGGCCAGTTTCAGATCGTCGGGCAGGCCCTCGACCTTGCGGTCCAGTTTGCCCTTGGCGCCCAGCCACTGCATGAACCGCTGCTGGGCGTCCAGGGCGGCCGCGCCCTCTGACTGTTGCAGGGTCAGGGCCAGGGTCTGGTCGTAGTTGTGAACCAGGACCTTCAGGCCCACCTCGTCGGTCATCGAGGCCAGCAGGGCGTTGCGGTCGGCCTGTTTCAGCGCGCCCGAGGCGATGGCCGCCCCGGTCAGGATCTTGATGTTGACCTCGTGGTCGGAGCTGTCGACCCCGGCCGAATTGTCGATGGCGTCGGTGTTGATGCGCCCGCCCGCCTGGGCGAACGCGATCCGGCCCGCCTGGGTCAAGCCCAGGTTGGCGCCCTCGCCGACCACCTTGACCCGCAGTTCCGGCCCGTCGACGCGAACGGCGTCATTGGCCTTGTCGCCGGCCTGGGCGTCGGTCTCGTGCGGAGCCTTCACATAGGTGCCGATGCCGCCCAGGTAGAGCAGCTCGGCCGGGGCCTTCAGAATGGCCTTCATCAGGGCCGCCGGGTCCAGGGCGTCCTCCGAGATGTCCAGCGCCGCCTTGATCTCGGGGCTGAGGGCGATCGACTTGGCGCCGCGCGAGAAGACGCCGCCGCCCTTGGAGATCTTGGAGACGTCATAGTCCTGCCAGGACGAGCGCGGCAGTTTGAACATCCGGTCCCGTTCGACCCAGCTCGACGCCGGATCGGGATTGGGATCGATGAAGATGTCGCGGTGGTCGAAGGCGGCGACCAGCTTGATCGCCTTCGACAGCAGCATGCCGTTGCCGAACACGTCGCCCGACATGTCGCCGACGCCGACCACGGTGAACGGCTCGGTCTGGATGTCCTTGCCCATCTCGCGGAAGTGGCGCTTGACCGCCTCCCACGCCCCGCGGGCGGTGATGCCCATGACCTTGTGGTCGTAGCCGACCGAGCCGCCCGACGCGAAGGCGTCGTCCAGCCAGAAGCCGTAGTCGGCCGAAATGCCGTTGGCGATGTCCGAGAAGGTCGCCGTGCCCTTGTCGGCGGCCACGACCAGATAGGGGTCGTCGCCTTCCCAGCGCACCACGCGCTGGGGCGCGATCACCTTGCCGTCGGCGCCGATGTTGTCGGTGATGTCCAAAAGGCCCGACAGGAAGGTGCGATAGGCGCGGATGCCCTCGGCCTGGATGGCGTCGCGGTCGGTCGTGCGCGGCAGTTGCTTGGGATAGAAGCCGCCCTTGGAGCCGACGGGCACGATGACGGCGTTCTTGACCTGCTGCGCCTTGACCAGGCCCAGCACCTCGGTGCGGAAGTCGTCACGGCGATCCGACCAGCGCAGGCCGCCCCGCGCCACCGGGCCGAAGCGCAGGTGCACGCCCTCGATGTGCGGCGCCCAGACGAAGATCTCGCGATAGGGCTTGGGCAGGGGCAGGTCGACCAGCTCGCGCGAGGCGATCTTGATCGAGATATGCGGCTTGAAGCCGCCGTCGGCCGCCGTCTGATAGAAGTTGGTGCGCATGACCGCCTGGATCAGCAGCATCAGCCGGCGCAGCACCCGGTCGTGGTCCAGCGACTTGACGTCCTGCAACAGGGCCAGGCCCTTTTCGACCAGGGCGGCCACGGCCTTTTCGCGTCCCGACGCCGAACCGTCCGGGTCGAAACGGGCCGCGAACAGGTTCAGCAACAACCGCGCCATGTCGGGATATTCGCGCAGCGCCTCTTCCTGCACCGCCTGGCTGGGGTCCAGGCCGGTCTGCTGGCGATAGCGGGCCAGGGTGCGCACCAGGGCGGCCTGACGCCAGTCGACGCCCAACTCCAGGACCAGGCGGTTGAAGCCGTCGCTCTCGGTGCGGCCGTCCCAGACGGCGCCGAAGGCCGCCTCGAACGGTCCCCGCACGTCGTCGAAGACCAGGCTCTCGCCGCGCGGGTCCTCCAGCAGGAATTCGTGGACGTGGATCTCGGGATCGCCGGCCGGACGGATGGCGTGGCCCCACTCCTCCAGCGTCTTCAGCCCCATGTCGGCCAGGATCGGCAGCACGTCCGACAGCGGCACGGCCGCGCCCCGGCGATACAGTTTGAAGCGCAGTTGCAGGGCGTTGTCGGCGGCGGTGCGGAAGGCGCGCACGGCCACCGGCTCGCCGCCGTCCCGCTCGCCGGTGGCGTTCAGCCGATCGACGGCCTCCAGGTCGCGCACGGCCTCGGCGGCGTCATAGCGGTCGCGATAGCCGGCCCCAAAGGCCTCGGCCCATTTGGCGCTGGTCGGGCCGACGGCGCTCTCGTCGATCTCGGCGTCGCGCAGGGCGCTCTCGAACCGGTCGACCCAGCCGCGCCCGGCCTCGGCCACCTCGGCCTCCAACGTCGCCAGATCGGGGTTCAGGTGTTTCCCAGGCTCGACGCCGATGATGTAGTGGATGCGCACCAGCGGCTGGTCCGACAACTGCGGATACCAGGCCGACAGACGCCCGCCGTAGGCCTTGGCCAGGATCTGGCCGATGCGTTCGCGCACCGAGGCGTCGAACCGTTCGCGCGGCACATAGGCCAGGACCGAAACGAAGCGGTCGAACGGGTCCTGGCGGGTGAAGATGCGGATGCGCGGCCGGTCGTAGAGGTGCAGGACGCCCAGGGCGATGTCCAGCAGCTCGTCCTCGGTGATCTGGAACAGCTCGTCCCGGGGATAGTTCTCCAGGATGTTCTTCAGCCGCTTCTCATTGTGGCTGCCCGGCGCCTTGCCCGCGCGGGTCAGGGCGTTCTTCACCTTGCGGCGGACCAGCGGCATCTCCGAGGCGGCCTTGTCATAGGCCTCGGCCGTGAACAGGCCGACGAAGCGGGTCTCGCCCGAGGGCTTGCCGTCGGCGCCGTACCGCTTGACCCCGACGTAATCCATATAGGCCCGGCGATGGACGCGCGAACGGGCGTTGGCCTTGGCCACGGTGACCGGATCGCCCAGGTCCAGTTGGCGCTTGATCTGTTTGGTCAGCACCGCCGGCTCCGAGGCGCGGCGCAGCACGGTGCGGTTCGGGTCGCGCAGCACGCCCAGGCCCTCGCTGGCCAGGCTCAGCGGGGCCTCGGCCTCATAGGCGCCGTCGGACTTGCGCGGATAGTCGTAGTCGCGCGCCCCCAGGAAGACGAAATGATCGGCCTTCAGCCAGCGCAGGAACTCCACGTGCTCGCGCACCAGCTCCGGGTCGGTCTTGGGCGCCGTGGCCTCCAGCTCGGCCACCGACCGCTTCATCAGCTCGGCCATGGCGGCGTGGTCGCTCACGGCGGCGCGGACGTCGGCCAGGGTGGCCGCCAGGGCCTCGGCCAGGGCGTCACGGCGTTCCTGGGACAGGGGGTCAATGACCACCAGGATGACCGATTCCAGTCCGCCGGTCTCGGGCGTGACCGGGTGGAACAGGGCGCGCACCGACACTCCGGCCTCGGCCAGTTCGCCCATCACGCTGTCGACCAGGAAGGGGCAGTCGTCTTGGATGATCTGCACCAGGTCATAGGCGGCGCGGCGGCCCTCGACCTGGAGCGGACGCACCGAGATCTCGGCGGGCGCGCCGCAGACGCGGGCCTCGGCCGCGCGCCAAGCCTCGGCCAACAGGGCGGCCAGGCCCTCGCCATCCAGATCCGGCGTCTCGTCGGCGGCGTAGTCCTCATGCGCCTGAGCCGCGAACAGGCCCTGGCGCTCGTCCAGCGCCTTGACCCCCAGCCTGCGCGCCATTGCGGCCCTCAACGTATCCAGATCGACGGTCTGGGCGGAAGCGGAGCGCGAATCGGCGGCGGTCATGATGGCAAGGTCGGCTGACGCGGCGGAACGTGCCGCACCCGCTGACTAGGCCAGCAAGGCGTTTCGGGGAAGGCCGAAAAGCGTCCTGACCGGCGTTCGCACGGCCCACAGACGACAAGGCCGCCGGGCGCGGGGCGCTCGGCGGCCTGGCGAACCGTCTCCGGGAGGGGAGGGAGGAGACGGCGTTCGCTGAACGGCGGGGCTTGAGGGGGAGGGAAGACCCCGTCGTCTGAGATCAAGATAGGCGCCCGATCGTGACCTTCAAGCGGCGGGGGGCGGCTTTGCGGCCGATCCGCCCCGCGACACGGCGCCGCGCCCCTTGGACGCCGTCTTGGACTCCTCGTCGGCATAGGGGGCGCCGTCGCCCGACAACAGGATGGCCATCCAGCGCGATCCCTTGAATTCGGCCAGGATCGCCATGGCCATCACCGCCAGCGGCGTCGACAGGAACATGCCCACCACGCCCCACATCTTGCCCCACAGGGCCAGGGACAGCAGCACCACCACCGGGTCGATGTTCTGGTTGTCGCCCTGCATCCGCGGCTGGATCAGATTGCCGCTGATGAACAGGATGGTCTGCAGGCCCACCAGCAGGATCACCGCCGGCCAATAGGTGTCGAACTGGACCAGGGCGAACAGCGGCGGCGCACAGCCCGCCACGGCGCCGCCCAGCACCGGAATGAAGCCGACGATGAAGATGACGAAGGTCCAGAACTCGGCGTTCTGAAGCCCCACCGCCCGCATCAGGATCCAGGCGGCCAGACAGATCATGGCCCCGGTCACGGTCTGGACCCACAGATAGCCCTCGACCCCGCCGCGCACCCGCTCGAACACCTCCATGGCCTCCGAGCGCACCTCGCGCTGGGGGAACATGCCGACCAGCTTGCGCCGGAAGCCGAGTTGCGAGGCCAGGAGGAAGCCCAGATAGACCATGACGAAGAAGGCGCCCGAGGCCGTGCCCTGGGCCTGAACCGCCAACTGGGTCAGATAGTCCCTCAGGTCCAGACCGGCGACCAGGTCGCGCGCCGTGGGGACCGTGGTCAGGCCGAAGAAGCGCGAGACGTCGGCGATGATCTGGTCCAGCCGCGGCCCGATGTTGGCGCTGACCCCTGAAGCGTCGGTGAAGAAGCTCGCCGCCCCGTCGACGATGATCCAGATCGAACCGATGAAACCGGCCAGCACCACCAAAAGGGCCGCAGCTCCGGCCCAGCGCGTGCTCAGCCGGGTGCGTTTCTCGATCGATCGCTTCACCCCGTCGATCATGATCATCAGGAAGATGGCCATGGCCAGGGGGGTCAGGATGTCCCTGAGCCAATACAGGGCCGCGCCGCCGGCGACGGCGGCGATCAGCACCAGGGCGTTGCGGGCGACGGTCGAGGTCGGGACGGCGATGGCGGGTCTCATGCCCTGGTTGTCGGGCGGGTCCGCGCGGGCGTCAATGACCATCGGTTCGGGACGGACCCATCCGTCGCGCAATTCAAAGGATATGCTTGGGTCGTTGGCCGCCGCGCGTCACGGCGGCTAAACCGTTGCTTTTCACCAAACCCATGATATTCGATCTTAAATTTCGGAGGTTGGCGATGAAGGCATTCGGCATCGGCGCGATGGCGGCGCTCGCAGTCTTCGCCGCCGGCCAAGCGCGGGCGCAGGTGATTTCCGACGTCAACTATGTGCTGAACGGCGCGGACCCGACGATGTCCGATCACTATCACAATGGGTGCTCCCCCCACGCCGTTCCGGGTCTTTACGAACTCCAGACCCTGACCGTGACGGTCGGCGGCAACTATCAGGTGACGGATCTGTTCACGTCGGGAGACGCCTCCATGGCGATCCTGGACGGTCCATTCGTTCCCGCCGCACCGGCGACGAACTGCATTTTCAGCATCGACGACAACAACACGGCGGCGCTGGCCCCGGGCGCCTACACCCTGGTTCTCACCACCCTCGGCGGCGGGCCGAGCACCTATGCCTACCGCTTCAACGGGCCGGGGGCGGTGAGCTTCGCGCCCGGCGCGCCCCTTGCGGTTCCGACCCTGTCGGAATGGGCCATGATCCTGTTCGGCGCCCTGTTGCTGGCCGGCGGCGGCTGGATGGTCCAGCGGCGCCGCACGGCCTGACGCCGCCGGTTCCAGCGTCGCCGCGAATACGCTAGTCCTGCCTCCTTCAAGGAGACTTCCATGACCGACGCCCTGCCCGGCCTCTTCCTGGGTCAATCGTTGAAAGAGGACGGCGCCCAGCCCCAGGTCCTGCGGTTCGACCGCGCCAACCGTCACGGCGTGGTCGCCGGAGCCACCGGCACGGGCAAGACGGTGACGCTTCAGATCATGGCCCAGGGCTTTTCGGACGCCGGGGTTCCGGTCTTCTGCGCCGATGTGAAAGGCGACCTGTCGGGCATCAGCCAGCCGGGATCGCCCAATGAGAAGCTGTTGGCCCGCGCCGCCGAAATGGGCCTGACCCTGACGCCCAAGGCCGCGCCCGTCGTCTTCTGGGACCTGTACGGGATCAAGGGCCACCCGATCCGCACCACGGTCAGCGAGATCGGTCCCCTGCTGCTGGGCCGGATGCTGGACCTGAACGAGGTGCAGGAGGGCGTGCTGTCGGTCGCCTTCCACGTCGCCGACCAGGAGGGGCTGCTGCTGCTGGACCTGGACGATCTGCGCAGCCTTCTGGCCTATGTCGGCGAGAACGCCGAGCGCATCGGCCGCGAGGTGGGCAATGTCGCCCCCGTCTCCATCGCCGCCATCCAGCGGTCCCTGTTGCAGATGGAGCAACAGGGCGGCGCGGCCCTGTTCGGCGAACCGGCCCTGCGGCTGGAGGACATGATGCGCACCGGCCTGGACGGCCGCGGCCAGGTCAATGTGCTGGCCGCCGACCGGTTGATGTCCAGCCCGCGCGTCTATGCGGCCTTCCTGCTGTGGCTGATGTCCGAACTGTTCGAGCAACTGCCCGAGGTCGGCGACCCGGAGAAGCCGCGCGTGGTCTTCTTCTTCGACGAGGCGCACCTGTTGTTCCGCGACGCGCCCAAGGCCCTGTTGGAGAAGGTCGAACAGGTCGTGCGCCTGATCCGGTCCAAGGGCGTCGGCGTCTTTTTCATCACTCAGAACCCGGCCGACATTCCCGACACCGTCCTGGCCCAGTTGGGCAATCGCATCCAGCACGCCCTGCGCGCCTACACCCCGGCCGAACAGCGCGGCCTGAAGGCGGCGTCCGAAAGCTTCCGCGCCAATCCCGCCTTCGACACGGCCGAGGCCATCCAGGCCCTGGGCGTCGGCGAGGCCGTGGTCTCGGTGCTGGACGAAAAGGGCGCGCCCACCGTCGTCGCCCGCACCCGCATCCGTCCGCCGGATTCGCGCCTGGGTCCGGCCACCGACGCCGAACGCGCCCAGGTGATGGCCGCCAGTCCCGTGCGCGGCGTCTATGACACCCCGATCGACCGCGAGTCGGCCCAGGAGGTGCTGAACGCCCGCCGCGGTGAGGCCGATCGCGCCGCCGCCGACGCCAAACTGGCCGAGGCCCGCGCCAAGGCCGACGCCGTCGCGGCCAAGGCGGCGGAAAAGGAAGCCGAGACCCGCGCCAAGGAGCAGGTCAGGGAACAGGCCCGGGAGCAGGCCCGCTACGACCGCGAACAGGCCGCTCCGCGCCGCCGCACCCGCGAAACCCCGGTGGAGGCCATGACCAAGTCGGTCCTGCGCACCGCCGGATCGACCCTGACCCGCGAACTGCTGCGCGGCGTCCTGGGCAGTTTGCGGCGGCGCTAGGTCTATCACCCTTCTCCCCTTGGGGGAGAAGGTGGGCCGCAGCGCGGCTCGGATGAGGGGGCTGCGTCAGGCACGCTGATCGGCTGACAGTCAGGATGAGGCGGGCTTACCCCTCATCCGTCATGCCCCGCATGACACCTTCTCCCCCAAGGGGAGAAGGGCGTTCACAGCCCCAGTCGCCGCGCCCGTCCGGCGATCTCCAGCAACAGGCGTTCGGCGATCAGATGGTCGGGCGAGCCGGTGGTCTTGGTCGCCACGTCGGCGGCGTTGACGCTGTCCAGGGTCTCGTCCAGGGCGGGCAGGCTCCAGTTGCGCGCCTGGCGCAGCATCTCGGCCTCCTGTTTCCAGAACACCCCGGCCGCCTTGGCCGCCTCCTTGGCCCCCGCGCCCGAGGCTTGCAGCACATTGATCCGCCGCAGCCGGCCCAGGTGCAGCGCCGCCTGGCGCACCGCCATGACCGGGGATTCGCCCTCGGCCAGCGCCCGGCGCAGACCGGCCTGGGCCGGGGCCGGACGGCCGCCGAAGGCCTGCAGCGCCGCGTCCTGCAACGAGGCGTCCGGCTCGACCCCCAGATGTTTGTCCAGTTCGTCGGCGTCGATGGTGCGGCCCGAACCGGGACCGATGTACAGCGCCAGCCGCTCGATCTCCTGGCGCATCAGGCCGCGCTCCTTGGGCAGGCGGGCCGTGAACCGTTCCAGGGCGTCGGACGTCAGCCCCACCTTGTCGGCGGCCAGGGCCTCGCGCGTCATTCGCGCCATGTCGCCGATCTCGTCCTCGTAGCAGACGATCCCGGCCGCCCCCGCCGCCGTCTCGGCCGCCTTGCGCAGGGCCGAGTCGCGGCCCAGGCCTCCCGCCTCGATCACCAGCATGGCGTCGGGGTTGAAGCCGCCCTCGGCATGGGTCTTCAGCGCCCCGGCCAGCATCTTGTCGATGGACGCCTTGTCGGCGCCCAGCCGCACCCGAACCAGCCGCCGCCCGCCGATCATCGACAGGGCGGTCAGCGCCTCTTCCAGCCGCGCCTCGTCGCCGTCGACGTCGCTGTCGGTCAGAAGCGTGACGTTGAAGGGGTCGTTCAGGTCCGGCGTGACCGTCTTGCACAGGATCTCGGCGCGTTCGGCCACGCCCGAGCGGTCCTTGCCGTGGATCAGCACCGCCCGCACGGAAGGATCGGGCGACTTCAGGAAGCGATCGATCTCTGGCCGCTTGGAGAGGTTCATTTGATCCTCCCCCCAGATCCTCCCCCGTCCTTCACGGGGGAGGGGGACCGCGAAGCGGTGGAGGGGGCGACCCCAGACACCGGCGCTTGAACTCGCCCCCTCCACCATGCTGCGCATGGTCCCCCTCCCCCGCTGCGCAGGGGAGGATCAAGGTGGAGGATCATTGAGACAGCGCCCTCAGGATGTCGAGCCGCAGCAGGCGCGCCAGGTCGGCGGCGGCGCGGTCCTCGCCGTCCTGCTGGGCGGCGATGGCGGCGAAGGGCTGGTCGGCGGCGCCATAGGTGACGGTGGCCGTCTCCACCCCGGTCGCGGCGTCGCCTCCGGCCGCGGGGGTCAGGGTCCAGGTCGCGCGCACGGTCAGTTCATAGCGGGTGGCCGTGTCGTCGATGCGGCGGCCCAGCGGACGACGCGCGCTCTCGACCTGGACGTCCAGAGTCCGCAGCGGCGCGGCCGACCGGTTCACGGCCAGGGCGTCCTCCAACTGTTCGCGCAGGCGATAGCCCAGCCGGTCGTCCGGCGTGTTGACGGCGATGCGCGAGGCCTCGGTCCCGGCCGCGCCTTGCGCATACAGGGGCGTGAAGCCGCAGCCCGCCAGGACCGGGGCAAGCCCGAGGGCCGCCGTCAGCAGCATGGCCGCCGCGCGCATCAGCCGACCACCAGATTGACGATCCGATCGGGCACCACGATCACCTTGCGAACCGACTGTCCGTTGGCGGCAAGGTAGGCCTGAACCGCCGGATTGGCGAGGGCCGCGGCCTCGACGGCGGCGGTGTCGGCGCCGCGCGGCATGGCGATCTCGCCGCGCCGCTTGCCGCCCACCTGGATCGGCAGGATCACCTCGTCGTCGGCCGCCAGGGCCGGATCATACTCGGGCCACGGCGCGTCCAGCGCCATTCCGGCCAGGCCCAGGCGGGTCCAGCCCTCTTCCGCCAGGTGCGGGGTGAAGGGCGCGATCAGCCGGGCGAAGGCCGACAGGGCCTCGGCCTTGGTCTCGCCGCCCGCCTCGCCATGGGCCTTCAGCACGCCCAGGAAGGCGTAGAGCTTGGCGATGGCCGAGTTGAAGCGGAAGGTTTCGACCCCCTCGGTCACGGCCTTGATCGTCTTGTGCGTCTCGCGGCGCAGCGAGGCGTTCTGTTCGGGATCGCCGGGCCTGGCGGCGTCGAAGCCGTCGAACTCGGCCCAGGCGCGCTGGACGAACCGCCCGGCGCCCTCGACCCCGCCCGAGGTCCACTGCACGTCCCGCTCTGGCGGGCTGTCGGACAGCACGAACAGACGGCCCGCGTCGACGCCGTGGCTGTCGACGATCTCCTGCGGAGCCACCACGTTCTTCTTGGATTTGGACATCTTTTCGATGTCGCCGATGACCAGGGCCTGGCCGGTCGACAGTTGACGGGCCGTCCGCTTGCCGTCCGTCGTGGTGATCTCGACGTCGGTCGGCTCGACCCAGGCGCCGTCGGCCCGGCGATAGGTCTCGTGCACCACCATGCCTTGGGTGAACAGGCCCGCGAACGGCTCGCGCACGTCCATCAGCCCCGCATCCGACAAGGCCCGGCTGATGAAACGGGCGTACAGCAGGTGCAGCACGGCGTGCTCGACCCCGCCGATATACTGGTCCACCGGCAGCCAGCGGTCGGCCGCCGCCTTGTTGATCGGCTCGGCCGCCGTCGGATCGGTGAAGCGGGCGAAATACCAACTGGAGTCCACGAAGGTGTCCAGGGTGTCGGTCTCGCGCACGGCCTGGCCCCCGCACGACGGGCAGGCCACGTGCTTCCAGGTCGGATGCCGGTCCAGCGGATTGCCGGGCACGTCGAAGGTCACGTCCTGGGGCAGTTCGACCGGAAGCTGGTCGACCGGAACCTCGACCGGGCCGCAGTTCGGACAATGGATGATCGGGATCGGGCAACCCCAATAGCGTTGGCGCGACACGCCCCAGTCGCGCAGGCGGTAGATGGTCGCGCCCCGGCCCTGGCCGGCCGCCTCGACACGGGCGACCGCCGCGGCCTTGGCCGCCTCGATGTCCAGTCCGTCCAGGAAGCCCGAGTGGAAGATCGTCCCCGGTCCCACATAGGCCTCGTCGGCCACGTCGAAATCGTCGCCGGCCCCGTCGGGCCGCACCACCGGGATCACCGGCAGGCCGTATTTGCGGGCGAAGTCCAGGTCGCGCTGGTCGTGGGCCGGGCAGGCGAAGATGGCGCCGGTGCCGTATTCCGACAGGATGAAGTTGGCGATCCACACCTCGACCTCGCGGCCGTCGAACGGATGAACGACCTTCAGCCCGGTGTTCCAGCCGATCTTTTCGGCCTGTTCGATCTCGGCCTGGCTGGACCCGCCCTTGCGGCACTCGGCGACGAAGGCGGCCACGGCCGGGTCGGCGTCGGCCAATTGCTTGGCGATGGGGTGGTCGGGCGCGACGCCCATGAAGGACGCCCCGAACAGGGTGTCGGGCCGGGTGGTGTAGATCTCCAGCCCGTTCGGCGCCGCGTCGGGCGCCTCTCCGGCCCAGGCCCAGGTCATCTGCAGGCCCTTGGACCGGCCGATCCAATTCTCCTGCATCAGCCGGACCTTCTCGGGCCAGCGGTCCAGGGTCGCCAGGCCGTCGATCAGTTCGTCGGCATAGTCGGTGATGCGCAGGAACCACTGGTTCAGCTTGCGCTTCTCGACCACCGCGCCCGAGCGCCAGCCGCGCCCGTCGATCACCTGCTCATTGGCCAGCACGGTGTTTTCGGCCGGGTCCCAGTTGACCACCCCGTCCTTGCGATAGACCAGGCCGCTCCGATACAGCGCCAGGAACCAGGCCTGCTGCTTGCCGTAATAGGCCGGGTCGCAGGTCGCGAACTCCCTGGACCAGTCCAGCGACAGGCCCAGCAGCTTCAACTGCTCGCGCATGGCCGCGATGTTGGACCAGGTCCAGTCGCCGGGGTGCACGCCCCGCTCCATGGCCGCGTTCTCGGCCGGCATGCCGAAGGCGTCCCAGCCCATCGGATGCAGCACGTCATAGCCGCGCGCCCGTTTGAACCGGGCCACCACGTCGCCCATCACATAGTTGCGGGCGTGGCCCATGTGGATGTTGCCCGACGGATAGGGAAACATCTCCAGCACATAGTATTTCGGCCGCCCGGTCTCGCCGCTCGGGGTCGTGAAGGCGTCGGCGGCCGCCCAGCGGGCCTGCTGGCGGGGTTCGGCGGTCTTAGGCTCGTAGCGGGCCACGGGTCTGTATCCTGAAGCAAGCCTCAGGGATCAGGCCCGAAGAGGCGGGAGCATGAGAGGGGTCGTCAGTTCGCGTTGGCGAGGTTGAGCTGGCGCGCCTTGGTCAGGATGGCGTTCTCCAGATCGGTCTCGGTCTGGGCCGCGACCGGAGCCGAAACCCAGGCGCCCGAGGCGTCCTTGACCTCCTTGGTCACCGACACGTTCAGGGCGTCGGCGCGCAGGCGGGTGTCCAGGATGAAGACGGTCGCCTTGAAGCGCTCGTTCGGGGTCTGGGGGTTCACGTACCAGTCGTAATTGACCACGCCGCCCCACGGATCGGCCGTCAGCAGCGGCATGAAGCTGAGGGTGTCCAGGGTCGCGCGCCACAGATAGGCGTTGACGCCGATGCCCGTCTGGGCCGCCGTCGGCTTGGCGCCGCCGCCCGTGAAGGGCAGGCGAGGGCCGCCGCCGCAGCCGGCCAGGGCCAGGCTGGAGGCGATCAGAACCAGGGCGGCGCCGCTGGCCGCGCGGTTGAAGGGAACCATCAGAGCCGTCTCCGTTCGAAACTGCGCCAGGGCGGGGACCGTCCGACGGACGGCGCCGCGCCGCCGAAGCGCCGCAGGGAGGCTCTATAACACGGTGAAAAGGGGCGATGACAAGGCGAACCGCCGCCTTCTCGCCCGATCCTGGCCGCGCCCGCCCGACTCTCGCCCTGGGCGAGTCCCGATATGGGCCTTTTCCCGTGACGCTTGCGCCACAGGCGCGGCCCAGAGTCGCGGGAATCGCCGTCCATGCGGCCCTGGCTGATTGACCGGCTCGGCGCGCGGTGTCTAATCGCCGATGAACAAGGCGGCCGTCGCTCCAAGACGGCCCTTAGGGACTGGAAATGCGTTTCGGCGGCATCGCAGCAGCGCTGGTTCTGGCGGGGGTCTTCGGTCTCGCCGACGCCGCCTCGGCGCAGTCGCGCTCGACCGCCTCGAGCCTCAGCCTGACCGACGCCCAGCGCGCCCAGTCCGCCCCGGTCCCCGCCGCCCCCGGCCAGCGCCGCAGCCTGCGCTGGATCGACGGCGGCCGCTGGGGCCTGGACTTCAACCTCAGTCAGCCGGTCGGCCGCGAAGCCGACTGGGGCGATGTCGAGGCCGGGGCCTATTACCGTCTCAGCCCGCGCCTGCGCCTGGGCGCCTCGGCGGGCCTGGCCTCGCCGCGCGTCGATCCGGCCCGCGCCCCCGAAACCGATGGCCGCGCCCAGCCGCGCGTGCGTCTGGAATCGATCTTTAAATTCTGAGGTCCGATCTTCCCCCACGCAGTGGGGAAGGATCAGAAAGCCTCCCGCACCGCCCCCGCCGCTGCGATCCCGCAAACGCCGCTGTCCGTCAGCCGCGTCGCCGTCTCGGCGTCGATCCCGCCCAGGGCGTAGGTCGGCAGGCCCAGGGCCGTCACCCGCGCCAACCCCTCCAGCCCCAGCACCGGCCGGGCCGAGGCGCTGAGCGTCGGAAACACCGGCGAGGCGGCCAGGGCGTCCAGCCCCTCGACCGGAAAACCCGCCGCCGCCTCATGGATCGCCGCCGTGATCAGCCAGTCGGGGCGCGCCGCCCGCAACCGCGCCGCCTCGCTCGCCCGTCGTTCCGGCAAATGCACGCCGTCGGCGCCGACCGCCTGGGCCAGGTCCGCGTCCGCCCCGATCAACAGTCGAATCCCGCCGACGCGCGTCACGGCCCTCAATCGTTGCGCGGTCTCGGCCGCGTCGGCTCGCCCGAAACCCCGGAACACCACCCCCGCCCCGGCGGGCAGCCGCGCCGCCGTCTCCCACGGTCGGGGCGTCCGCTCGGGATCGGTGAAGAACAGCAGGGGCGGCAGCCGCCGCGCCGCCGGGCTGACAGCCGCCGCGCGCAGGTTTAGAGCCTGGGCCTGGCGCCACAGCCGCCGCGCGTTCTCGCCGAGATCATCCGCCGTCATGACCGTCTCATCGCCCGCCGCGCCCGCCCCGTCCACCGCCGTGTCCGCCGTCGCGTCCGTCGCCGACCGCCTGGCGGCCGCCCGCGCCGCGATCGTCCAGGCCTGCGAAGCGGCGAGCCGCGCACCCGAGACCGTGACCCTGACCGCCGTCGTCAAGACCCAGCCGCCCCAGGCCGTCGACGCCGCCCTGGCCGCCGGTCAGCGCGTCTTCGGCGAGAACCGGGTGCAGGAGGCGCAAGCGCGCTGGTCCGGCCGCGGCCAGACGGGCCTGGAGCTGCGTCTGATCGGCCCGCTCCAGACCAACAAGGCCCTGGACGCCGTCCGGCTGTTCGACGTGATCGAGACCCTGGACCGGCCGCGCCTGGTCCAGGCCCTGGCCCGCGCCGCCGACCAGGCCGGCCGCCGCCCCCGTTGTCTGATCCAGGTCAACACCGGGCTGGAGCCGCAAAAGGCCGGCGCCGCCCCCGACGCGGTCCCGGCCCTGCTGGACCTGGCCCGCGCTCACGACCTGACGGTCGAGGGCCTGATGTGCATTCCGCCCGCCGACGAGGACCCGGTCCCGCATTTCGCCCGGCTGCGCGATCTGGCCGCCCGCCTCGGCCTGGGCGTCCTGTCGATGGGGATGAGCGGCGACTACCCCGCCGCCGTGGCCCAGGGCGCGACCCATGTGCGGCTGGGCGCGGCGCTGTTCGGCGCACGAAACCCGCCGCCCGAGACGGCATAAAGGCCGAATTCTCGCCCTTCCGCCTTGCGTCGGCGGCGCGGGTCGCCATTCTCTGCCCCATGCCCACGCCCAAGACCCTGCTCATCATCGACGACGACGACGACCTGCGCGAAGCCCTGGCCGAGCAACTGGCCCTGCACGAAGAGTTCCGCACGGTCCAGGCCTCGACCGCCGGCGACGGCGTGCGCCAGGCGCGCGAGGTCCGCGCCGACCTGATCCTGCTGGACGTCGACCTGCCCGACATGGACGGGCGCGAGGCGTGCAAGATGCTGCGCCAGGGCGGCCTGTCGGTCCCGATCATCATGCTGACGGCCCAGGGGTCCGAGACCGACACCGTGCTGGGTCTCGATTCGGGCGCCAACGACTATGTGACCAAGCCCTTCCGCTTCGCCGTGCTCTTGGCCCGCATCCGCGCCCATCTGCGCAGCCACGAACAGTCGGAAGACGCGGTCTTCGCCATCGGTCCCTATGAGTTCCGCCCCGCCGCCAAGGTGCTGTTGGACTCCAAGGGCAAGAAGATCCGGCTGACGGAAAAAGAGACCAACATCCTGAAATACCTCTATCGCGCCGGGACCAAGGCGGTGTCGCGCGAAGAGCTGTTGACCGAGGTCTGGGGCTATAACGCCGGGGTCACCACCCACACGCTGGAGACCCACATCTATCGCCTGCGCCAAAAGATCGAGCCGGAGCCGGGCCAGGCCCGCCTGCTGCTGACCGACGCGGGCGGCTATCGGCTGCAGCCGTAGTTGACACACTAAAACACACTAAGTAGTGTTCATGTGCTTTCGACACATGAGGGCTACGCCATGGGCAAATACGATCCGCTGACGCGCTACCTGGCTGATCGCCAGACGGCCGAGGTGCCGATGACCTTCGCCGAGATCGAGCGGGTGCTGGGCGCGCCGCTTCCGGCGTCGAAACAGTATCCGGCGTGGTGGAGCAACAATCCGTCCAACAACGTCATGACCAGGGCGTGGCTCGAAGCCGGATTCCAGACGGAACGCGTCGATATCGGCGGCGAGCGCCTGGTCTTTCGCCGCGTCCGCCGCATGGCACGGCAAGACGGGGCGGATCAGCCCGCCCGGCCCAATATCCTCGAACGGATTCACGCCCGACTGGCCGGAACGGTGACCATTCCTCCGGGCGTCGACGTGACCGAACCGACCGGCGAGATCTGGGACGCGGAACGTCAATGAGCGGTCCGCTGCTTCTCGACACCTGCGCGGCCCTGTGGACCTCGACGCCGGACATCGCCTTGCGGTCCCAGGCCGCCAAAGCCGTGCTTGAGGCCGAGGCGAACGGCCAGGCGATTCACCTGTCGCCCATCACCGCCTGGGAAGTGGGGCAATTGGTCGCCAGGGGCCGCTACGCTCTGTCGATCGACCCCTTACGCTGGTTCGAGGAGTTGCTGGCGGCGGGTCTGACGGCGGCGCCCCTGGGTCCAGACATCCTGGTCGGGGCCTCCTTTCTGCCGCAAGCCGAAGCGCTGAGGGACCCCGCCGACCGCATCCTGGCGGCCACCGCGCGCATCCATGGATGGACCCTGATCACCCGAGACCGGCCGCTCCTGAACTACGCCCAGGCCGGACACATCCGCGCCATTGCCTGCTGACCTAGAGATCCAGGTCCACCGTCACCGGGGCGTGGTCGCTGGGGCGGTCCCATTCGCGCACGTCGTCGTGAATGCGCGCCGTGTCCCTGACCACCGCCGGCGTCAGGCCCGGCGAGGTCCAGATGTGGTCCAGCCGCAGGCCCCGGTTCGACTTGCGGAAATCCTGGGCGCGATAGCTCCACCACGAGGCCAGCTTGTGCGGTTCGGGGAAGCGGTCGCGCAGCACGTCGGCGAAACCGCCCGTGTCCTGAAGCCGGTTCAGGGTCTCGACCTCGATCGGCGTGTGGCTGACGATCTTGGACATGTAGCGGTGGTTCCAGACGTCGTTCTCGCCCGGCGCGATGTTGAAATCGCCCGCCAGAACCAGCGGCCGCTGTTTGTCGCGACGCGCCATCTCGGCGGTCAGCCGTTCATAAAAGTCCATCTTGTGATCGAATTTGGGGTTCAGCGCCCGGTCGGCCACGTCGCCGCCCGCCGGGATGTAGAAATTCTGCATCTCCACCCCCGCCACCACGACCGAGGCGCAGCGGGCGTGGCCCTCGCGGCAGACGTCCAGCGTCGGCATGTCCTCGATCGGCAGGCGCGAGGCGGTGGCCACCCCGTGCCAGCCCTTCTGCCCCCGCACGTTCAGATGGGGCAGGCCCATGTCGATGAAGGCCTGGCGCGGGAACTGGTCCGTCGTGCATTTGATCTCCTGCAGCATCAGCACGTCGGGCTTCCGCTCGGCGACGAAGCGGGCGACCTGATCGATGCGCAGGCGCACGGAGTTGATGTTCCAGGTGGCTATTCTGAGGGTCATGCCCCGCCTCTAGCACGGCCCAAAAAACGGGCATGAAAAAAGCGCCCGGCGGTGAGGCCGGGCGCTCAAGGTGTTCTTTCTCGCCGCCGGGAGGGGGATGAATCCGTAGCGGTCGGACGGCCGCCGCCGTCCTGTGTTCAAAGTGTCACGTCTGACGAAAAACGTCAACCGTCGCGAGTCGGATTCTGGCCTGTGCTCGACGGAACACGGACCTAGGGGTCAATCCCGGCCGGGGCGACGCGTCGGATCGCGCAGTTGGAACAGGCTGGCGGCCAGGCCCGGGGCGGGGTTCAGCGAGGTCAATTGGGTCCGCGTGCGCGCGCCTTGCGCGTCGGTGATGGTCCATTCCTGAAGCCGCAGCGGGCTGCCCGCGAAGGCCAGGATGACCGAGCCTTCGTTGGGATTGCGGGCGTCGCGCGCGGTGATGGCGAAGGCGCCGGACTGCATCCGCGTGACCCGGTCGATGCGCACCCCCTGGTCCAGCCGCACCGTGCGGGCCAGGAAGGTCGACAGCGGCGTGGCCGACAGCGGCACCTGGCGGAACACGTTCAGGCGCGGGTCGTAGCGTTTGACGTTCGAGCCGTCCGACACCACCAGCAGACCCGCCGGGTCGGTGTATTCGAACCGCATCTTGCCGGGGCGTTGCAGCCAGAACCGGCCGCGCCGCGTCTGACCGCCCGGTCCCGTCTCGACGAAGTCGCCCTGGGCCGAGGTCAGGCCCTGCAGATAGGCCTGGGCGCGCGCCAGCACGGCCTGATCCTCGGCCGACAGGCCGGACGAGGGACCGGACTGAGCCAGGGCGGGCGCGGCCGCCAGTCCCGCGATCACAGGCAGGCCGAAGGCGAGGGCGCGGCGGGTCAGGGTCATCAGGGTCTCCCGTGGGAACGACGGATCGGAGCGGATCTTGTGGTCCCTAGGCTGGGCGAGGGCGTGACGCCAGCCTGACCATATTCCGGCGGCGCGATGAAGCGTCGTTCATCATCAGGGACCGCGAATTTCCCGCCGCCGCCCCGGTGGCGCGCGACGGAACGGCGCCCTACCAACGTGGATACAGGTGTTTTCTGGGGAGCGACCATGCGCGGACTGTGGATCTGGACGGCCGTCGGCCTGATGACGGCGGGTCTGCCCGCCCCCTCGCCGGCCCAGACGCCGGACGTCGCCCCGCCGTCCGCCGAACGGCCCCAGGCCTATCGCCAGCCCCCCGCCGTGCTGGCCCGACTACCCGACGTGCCCATGGTCATGGACGCGCCGGGCCTGGCGCCGGGCCGCACGACCTTCACCAGCCAGGACGAGATGCTGGCCCATCTGGCCGCCATCAAGGCGCGCGTTCCCGGCGTCTTCCTGGGGTCCCTGGGGCGCACGGCCCAGGACCGCGACATCCCCTGGCTGATCTTCACCAAGGAGGGGCTGCAAGACCCCGCCGCCGTCGCCCGGCTGAACCGCCCCGTCGTCTGGCTGGTGGGCCAGCAGCACGGCAATGAACCGGCCGGGGGCGAGGCCATGCTGGCCCTGGCCTCGGCCCTGGCCGACGGCGAGCTGGCGCCCCTGTTGGACCGCGTCACCGTGGTGGTCGTGCCGCGCGTGAACCCCGACGGCGCCGCCGCCTTCCAGCGTCGCAACGGCCTGGACTACGACCTGAACCGCGACCATCTGCTGGCCGCCCAGCCCGAGACCCAGGGTCTGCAGCGGGCCATGGCGATCCTGGCGCCGGACGCCGTGGTCGACGCCCATGAATACGGCGCCGCCGGTCCCTTGCGCCGCTTCAACCGGCTGGCCGCCGCCGACCAGACCATATTGGACGCCACCCATCCGGGCGTTCCGGCCCGCGACACGGCCCTGGCGCGCCAGACCTATCTGCCGGCCATGGAGGCGCGGCTGGCGGCGGCGGGTCTGAGTTCGGCCGTCTATCTCAGCGGCATGCCCCAGACCGGTCCCATCCCCACCGGCGGCACGGCGCCGGGCATTTCGCGCAACTACTACGGCCTGACCGGGGCGGTGTCCTTCCTGCTGGAATCGCGCTCGGCCGGAGAGCGTGACGCCTGGCGACGCCGGGTCGCCAGCCACTATCTGGCCGCCGCCGCCGTGGTCGAGACCGCCGCCCAGAACGGCCGCGCCCTGCGTCGCGCGGCGGCCCAGGCGCGGCGCGATCTGGCCCGCGCGCGCGGCCCGATCCCCGTCGCCTATGAGCCGCCGGTCCTGCCCGGCGTGCTGGACCTGATGGACCCCGAGACCGGCGAACCCAGCCACGAGACCATCGACCTGCTGGATTCCCGCCAGTTGCGGGTCACCGAGACCCGCCCGCGCCCGCGCGGCTATCTGCTGGCGCCCCAGGCCCGGTCGGCCGTCGACGCCCTGCGCCTGAAGGGGGCGAGACTGTGCCCGGCCGCGTCCCAGACGGCGGCCGTCCAGGCCTTCGACGTCACCCGCACCCAGCCGATCACCCGCGCCACCCGCGAGGCCTCGACCCTGACCGGCGCCCTGGAGGTGCGGCTGGAGGCGCGCGACGTGGCCGTCGGCGAAGGCTGGATCTGGGTTCCGATGAACCAGCCCCTGTCCTCGGTGATCGCCGCCTCGCTGGAGCCGGACTCGGTCGGCAGCCAGGTCCACGTCGGCCTGGTCCCCGTCGCCGACGACCGCATCGCCCCCATCTATCGCGTCATGGGAAGAGCGCCGCGAACCGTGGGGCGGTGCTGAAACACACCCTCCCTCTCCCGATGGGAGAGGGGTCTGACTCACACCACCGGCGGCGGTCCCGCCAAAATTTCGCGCTTGCCCGCGTGGTTGGCGGGGGTGACCAGGCCTTCCTTCTCCATCCGTTCGATCAGGCTGGCGGCGCGGTTGTAGCCGATCTGAAGGCGGCGTTGGATATAGCTGGTCGAGGCCTTGCGGTCGCGGGTGACCACGGCCACGGCGCGGTCGTAGAGGTCGTCGCCTGACCCGCCCTCGCCGCTGAAATCGCCTTCGCCGCCGTCGTCTTCGTCGTCGCTGTCGGTGATGGCGTCCAGATAGTCGGGCGAACCTTGGGCGCGCAGATGGGCGCAGACCTGTTCGACCTCCTGGTCGGTCACGAACGGCCCGTGCAGGCGGGTGATGCGGCCGCCGCCGGCCATGTAGAGCATGTCGCCCTGGCCCAGAAGCTGCTCGCCGCCCTGTTCGCCCAGGATGGTGCGGCTGTCGATCTTGGAGGTGACCTGGAAGCTGATCCGGGTCGGGAAATTGGCCTTGATGGTGCCGGTGATGACGTCGACCGAGGGTCGCTGGGTGGCCATGATCAGGTGGATGCCCGCCGCCCGCGCCATCTGGGCCAGGCGCTGGACCGCGCCCTCGACGTCCTTGCCGGCGACCAGCATAAGATCGGCCATCTCGTCCATCACCACGACCAGATAGGGCATGGGTTCGGGCCGGATCTTCTCGGACTCGTAGACCGGACGCCCCGACTCGTCGAACCCGGTCTGGACCGTGCGTTCGAAATGCTCGCCCTTCGCCTGCGCCTCGCGCGCGCGCTCGTTGTAGCTGGCGATGTTGCGCACCCCCAGCTTGGACATCCGGCGATAGCGGTCCTCCATCTCGCGCACCGTCCATTTCAGGGCCACGACCGCCTTTTTCGGGTCGGTGACGACGGGGCTGAGCAGGTGCGGAATGCCGTCATAGACCGACAGCTCCAGCATCTTGGGGTCGATCATGATGAAGCGGCACTGTTCCGGCGTCAGCTTGTACAGGATCGACAGGATCATGGCGTTGACCCCCACCGACTTGCCCGAGCCGGTGGTGCCCGCGATCAGCAGGTGCGGCATCCGCGCCAGGTCGGCGACATAGGGTTCGCCGCCGATGGTCTCGCCCAGGGCCAGCGGCAACAGGTGCGCCGGCTTGTCGTATTCGCCCGAGGCCAGAAGGTCGCGCAGATAGACGGTCTCGCGCTTGGAGTTCGGCAGCTCGATGCCGATGGCGTTGCGGCCCTGGACCACGCTGATGCGGCAGGCGCGGGCGCTCATCGAGCGGGCGATGTCGTCGGCCAGGGCCACGACCCGGCCGTGCTTCACGCCCGGCGCGGGCACCAGTTCGTACAGGGTCACCACCGGGCCGGGGCGGATCTGGTCGATCACGCCGCGCACGCCGAACTCCTGAAGCACGCCCTCCAGCATCTTGGCGTTCTGTTTCAGGGCCGTTTCGTCGACGGCGGCGGCGCGGGCCTGGGGCTTGGCCAGAATGCCCAGCGACGGCAGGTCGAAGCCGCCCTGGCCGCCGAAGTCGAAGGTGACCTGGCGATCGTCGATCTTGCGCGGCTTGGGCGCCTTGGCGGCGGCCACCCTGGGTTCGACCTCGGCGGGTCCGCGCCGGGCCGAGGCGGACGGCGGCGCGACCGGCGTCGGCTCCCACGGCGGGGCGTCGTCGCTGTCGTCAGCGGCGTCGAAGGTCTCGGGTTCCGGCTCGGGCCGGGGACGGCGGGCGACGGCGGCGGCCTTCTGGGGGCGCGGCGCGGGCGGCTCGGCGGGCGGGGCGCGCAGCGAGCGGGTCCAACCGGCGGCGTCCGACAGGTCCGAGACCCGCAGGCCCACCACCCAGCCGATGGCCCACAGGCCGAGCAGGCCGAACAGGGCGCCGACGATCCAGCGCCCGCCGGGCAGGCCCAGGCGCTCGACGCCGCCGCCGGTCAGGCCGATCACCGCATCGCCCCAGATTCCGCCTAGGCCCGTGGCCAGGGGCCAGGCGGCGGGCGCCGTCGGCGACGACAGGGCGGCGGCCAGGATCAGCACGCCGAGCGCGGCCGTCAACGCCTTCAGCGGCGTCGGCTTCAACCGTTGCTGAAGCGCGTCGCCCAGGGCCGAGGCCAGGCCGAAGGCCCCCGCCAGCACCGCGGCGATCCAGGCGGTCAGGCCCAGCGACTGCATGGCGATGTCGGCGAAGACGGCGCCCGAGCCGCCCAGCCAGTTGGTCGGCGCCTGGGTCGAGGCGGCGTTCAGGCTGGGATCGGCCGGATTCCACGAGGCCATGGCCGCCAGCAACAGGGCCGCCAGCAGGACCTGAAGCATGCCCCGGAACCGCACCACGATCGGCGCGCCCCACAGGATGCGGGCGCTGAGCCAGGCCTGACGGCCGAGGACGAGGGCGGCGGACATGGAGGCGGCGTCTCCGAAACGGACGAAACTCGCCGCCATCCTCACCCGCACAGGGTTAAGGGGTTGTTCACCACGGAAACGAGGAGGGCTTAGGGCTTAGGGCTTAGGGAAAATGACGGTCCCGGTCCTGTCATCCGACTAAGACTTAAGCCCTAAGCCCTAAGCCCGCGACCAATGGCCGCTTTACGCACGTCCCCGACAGCGCGAAGAAGGGCCATGAGCGCCACCGACCGATACGACATCATCATCGCCGGCGCCGGACTGGCGGGGGCCAGTTTCGGCCTGGCCGCCGCCCAGGGCGGGCTGAAGGTGGTGATGGTCGACCCCCAGCCGTTCGACGCCCAACTGGCGCCCAGTTTCGACGGCCGCTCCACCGCCATCGCCTTCGCCACCTTCCGCATGCTGGACGCCATCGGCGTGGGCGCGGCCATGCGGTCCCACGCCTGCCGCATGGACCGCATCCTGGTCACCGACGGCCGCCGCCCCGGCGCCGCGACCCCCGCCCCGTCCCCGGCCTTCCTGCGCTTCGACGCCGATGAGATCGCCGACGGCGTCGGCGGCGAACCCCTGGGCTATATGGTCGAGAACCGCCGCATCCGCACCGCCCTGGCCGAGGCCGTGGCGCGCGCGGGGCTGGAGGTGCGCGCGCCCGCCGCCGTCGCCGCCGTCGAGACCGATCCGGGCCAGGCCACCGTCATCCTGGGCGACGGAACCCGGCTGCGCGGCGCCCTGGTCGTGGGGGCCGAGGGACGCGGGTCGCGCGTGCGGGCCTCGGCCGGGATCGAGGCCCTGGGTTGGGGCTATGGCCAGTCGGGCGTGGTCGCCACCGTCCGGCTGGAGCATGACCACGGCAATGTCGCCCACGAATATTTCCTGCCCTCGGGTCCCTTCGCCATCCTGCCGCTGACCGATCAGCGCGCCAGCCTGGTCTGGACCGAGACCACGCGCCGGGCCGAGGCCCTGAAGGCGGCGTCGGACGAGGCCTTCCACGCCCATCTGATGCGCCGGTTCGGCGAATTCCTGGGCGCGGTGACGGTCGAGGGGCCGCGCTTCGTCTATCCGCTGTCGCTGTCGCTGGCCGAGCGGCTGACCGCGCACCGCACCGCCCTGATCGGCGACGCCGCCCATGGGGTGCATCCGGTCGCGGGCCAGGGGCTGAACCTGGGGCTGAAGGACGCGGCCGCGCTGGCCGAGGTGCTGATCCAGGCCGCCCGCAACGGCGAGGACATCGGGTCAGAGACGGTGCTGGACCGCTACGCCCGCTGGCGCCGGTTCGACAATGTGACCCTGGCGGCGGGATTCGACGCCTTCGTGCGGCTGTTCTCCAACGACCTGGCGCCGGTGCGGCTGGCGCGCGACCTGGGCATGGCGGCGGTCAACCGCATCGCCCCCCTGCGCCGCGCCTTCATGCACGAGGCCGGCGGCGCCACGGGGGACCTGCCGAAACTGCTGAAGGGCGAGGCTGTTTGACGGATCAGATCCTCCCCCGCTGCGCGAGGGAGGATCAGGGATGTCAGTCCAGCGTCCGCGCCTCTTCGGGCAGCATGATCGGCACGCCTTCGCGGATCGGATAGGCCAGTTTGGCCCCCTTGGAGATCAGCTCGTTCGTCGTCCGGTCCCAGGTCAGCCGCCCGCGCGTGACCGGACAGACCAGCATCTCCAAAAGGCGCGGATCGACGGTGGCCGGGGTGTTGAAGGCGTCGCTCATGCGCCTGTCATAGCGGCCCGGCGCCCGGCGCGCCACTCAGGACGCGCCGCTCGGTCCCGGTCATTGCAGCCGGGCGTCCTCGTCCGATCCCGCCGCGTCGATGCGCAACAGGGTGGTCAGGACCTGGGCGCGGTCCTCGACGACGGCGGCCTCCAGCAGGGCCTGTTTCTCGGCCGCCTCGAACGGCAGGGCCATGGACAGGCTGTTGATCAACGCCTCGCTGGGCGCGCCTTCCGCCGTCTCCCAGTCGATCTCCAGCGCGCGGTGCTCCAGATAGGCCTTCAGGGCGTCCAGGAAGGGGCGTCGCTCGAAGGTCCCATCGTCGGCCGCCGCCGCCAGGTCCGCCTCGAACGTCTGGAACAGGGCGCGCACCTGGCGATAGGGCGCCGCGCTGGGCAGTTCGGACGCGACGCGGAACCGGCTGATCCCGGTCAGGGTGATCAGATAGCGCCCGTCGGAGGTCTCGGCGAAACTGGTGATCCGCCCGGCGCAGCCCACCGGCGACAGGGCGGGCGTGGTCCGAGACGCGCCCATCGGCTGGATCATGCCGATGATCCGGTCGCCCGCCATGGCGTCGTCGACCATGTTCAGATAGCGCGGCTCGAAGATGTTCAGCGGCAACTGCCCCCGAGGCAGCACGATGGCCCCGGCCAGCGGAAAGACCGGTATGACCTGCGGCAGATCCGACGCCTTCACATAGCCCTGGGGCAAGCGCCTTTCCTTATGCGAACAGGATGGAGGACAGACGGCGGCGGCCGTCCCTGGCCAGGTCGCTCATCGGCCCGGCGGCCTCGAACACGGTCAGCAGTTGCTTGCGCGCGGCCTGGTCGTTCCAGTCGCGGTCGGCGGCGATGATCGTCAGCAGACCGTCCGCCGCCGCCTTCAGATCGCCCGAGGCGGCCTGGGCCTGGGCCAGGTCGAACCGGGCCTGGTGGTCGTTGGGATCGGCCTTGACCCTGGCCTCCAGCGCGGCCGAGCCGTCGGCGGGCGCCGAGGACGACAGGGCCAGTTGGGCGCGCACGCTCTGGACCATCGGCTCCTTGGAGTCTTCCGGCGCCATGGCGATGGTCTGGCGCGCCTGATCGACGTCGCCGCCCGCCAGATAGACCCGCGCCATGCCGGCGACGGCCTTTTCATTGTCCGGCTCGATCGACAGGACGTGGGCGAAGGCCTGGGCCGCGCCGCCGAAGTCGTTGAGCGCCAGCGATTCCTCGCCCAGCGACAACAGTTGCTCGACGTCGGAATTGACGCCCGCCCCGCCCGTCAGCTTGTCGATGAAGGCCTTGAGCTGGCTGTCCGGCACCGCGCCCTGAAAGCCGTCCACCGGCTTGCCGTCGACGAAGGCGTAGACCGTCGGGATCGACTGGACCCGCAGTTGCTGGGCGTAGGCGGGGTTCTTGTCGATGTCGATCTTGACCAGTTTGACCGCCCCTTGCGCCGCGCGCACGGCCTTTTCCAGCGCCGGGGTCAGTTGGCGGCAGGGTCCGCACCAGGTGGCCCAGAAGTCGACGATGACCGGCTGGGTCTTGGAGGCCTCGACCACATCGGCCATGAAGCCGGCGTCCGAGCCTTCCTTGATCAGGTCTTCGTGCGGGCGGGTCGGGTCGGCGAAGGTCATGAAGGCTCCTGTCGGGCGTTAACGCGGCAAAGCCTAAATGGTCGCGTCCGCCTCGCTTCTCAAGCCGGATCGGCGGCGAAGTCGATCACCCGCGGCTCGCGCCCGATCGCGGCCAGAAAGGCGCGCAGGGCCGCCTGGTCCAGCGCCGTGGTCGCGGTGTTGGTCAGGGGATGGAAGTTGACGATGTCCGCCGCCCACAGCCGCCGGTCCAGCACGAAGCCGACGCGCCGTTCCGTATCGTTGATCAGGCCCAGGGCCGTCACCGAGCCGGGCCGCACGCCCAGGGTCTCCCACATCAGGGTCTCGTTGCCGAACGACAGCCGATCCGAGCCGATGACCCCCGGCGCCGCCTTCAGGTCGATCACCGTGTCCTGACGGGCCGAGATCAGCCACAACCGGCCCTTCTTGTCCTTCAGGAACAGGTTCTTGGTGTGGGCGCCGGGCATGGCGGCCTTCAGCTCCAACCCCTCCTCGACCCGGAACACGGCCGGATGGTCGCGGGTCGTCTGGGCGATGCCGCGCTCGGCCATCCAGGCCAGAAGGCGGTCACGGTCATAGGGCGGGGCGAAGTCGGTCATCGCGGTCTTTGACGGGTGCGGGCGGCGGACGCTAGGAAAGATGACCGTCGATACCGCCCGGAGCGCCCCGTTGGAAATGGAATGCTATCCGATGACGTCCCAGCCGCCGGACCTGGCGCCGGGGCGACAGTCGCGCAACTGGATGGACGCCTTCGCCAGCCGGCACCCCTATCGCTGCCTGCCGCTGAACATGGCCAACACCACCGGCTGGGAGATCCTGTGTCCCTACGCCTTCACCGCCGAATGGACCGGCGGCGAGCGCCAGGAGGACATCACCATCAAGCCCGACCGGCCGGTGCCGGACCTGAAGGCCTTCGTGGTCTCGCATTTCTCGCGCGGGGTGCTGACCATGCACCCGCAGTATCTGTTCCGCACGCCGCCGGGCTGGGACCTGATGGTCTCCGGCTCGCCCAACCACGTGAAGGACGGCATCCAGCCCCTGGTCGGCCTGGTCGAGACCGACTGGCTGCCCTTCCCCTTCACCATGAACTGGATCTTCACCCGGCCGGGACGAATTCGTTTCGAAAAGGGCGAACCTTTTTGTTTCATCCTGCCGGTCGAGCACAAGAAGGTCGAGCAGATGCAGCCCGTCATACGGTCGCTGGAATCGAACCCGGTCATGCACGGCCAGTTCGAGGCCTGGAACCGCCAGCGCACCGATTTCAACAAACGCCTGGCCGGGGGCGATCCCGATGCGGCGAAAGAGGCGTGGCAACGTTTTTATTTCAAGGGCGAACTGCCCGAAGACATGGGCAACGCCCCCGACAGCCACGTCAACAAACGCCGCATGAAGACGCCTCGCCTCGGCTGACCAACAATCCTCCCCAGCGAAGCGGGGGAGGGGGACCATCCGAAGGATGGTGGAGGGGGCGAGGGCCATGGCTGGTGTCTGGGGTCGCCCCCTCCACCGCTTCGCGGTCCCCCTCCCCCATTGTCATGGGGGAGGATTTGCAGGTCTCAGCTCGTGGCGCGGGGGACGCGGCCAGCCAGGTTTTCGATCACTTCGCGCGCATCGAAGGCGTCCGGGTCGCCCGCGGGTTTGGCGCCGCGCCCCATGACGATCTCGGCCGAGGCCTCGTAGCGGTCGATGCGCTGGATATCGACGTCACGATCCCAGAACGGATTGGCCGCCGTCCAAACCCCGCCGCGATAGAAACGCCAATAGGGACTCCAGCCCCGGCCATAGCGGCCCGAGATGGGATCGTGGCTCAGGGTGTAGCGGGTGTCGCGTTCGGTCGCGCGGTTGGTGGTCGAGAACCAGTCATAGCCGCCCTGGGTCGTCAGTTCGGCGGCGCGCAGCAACAGCGACATCTCGACCTGCTCGCGCGAGGTCACCGAATTGCCGGCGAAATTCACGCGATAACGGTCCCGCTCCATCCGCTGTTCGGAATAGCCGTAGCGGCCGCCCTGCCCGGCGGGCTGATAGGGGGTGGCGGTGACGCAGGCGCCCAGGGCCGTGGCGGCCAGGGCCAGGACGAGCGCGGGGCGGACGAAGGGCGACATGGAGGTCTCCTGTACGGCCAGGGCCAGAAACGGACGTTTCATGTGGAACGGCGACCGGGGGTCTCGGTTCCATTTGACGACAAGTCTTTATAATCGCGGCGCAATCAGCACCAGCCGAGCGGAAACACGTCCCCGTGAACCGATCCGGCCGACCACAGCCTAGGCGCAGGGGCGCGGGCCGTCCACGTCGTTCGTCGCATGACCTCGGCGGCCGGGATCAGTCCTCGGCGTCGGCGGCGTCCGCGTCCGGCGCGCGCGCGGCCTGGTCCAGGGCGTATTGGGCGACCAGGCCGTAGGTCACCATCTGCTCCGGGTCGTTCTGCGCCCAGGCGCCGTTGGCGGCCATGGCCGCGCCCGTTTCGGCCAGGGCCGAGGCGGCGTCGACGTCGCTATCCACATCCGCCAGGGCGTCGACGATCTCGTCATCGATGTCGATGTCCTGCATCGCCTCGTCGACCAGGGCCTCGATGTCGATCGCGGCCAGGGCCGAGGCGGCGACGGCGCCCGCCTGTTCGCTGATCGTGGCGGTGAAGGCGGCCACGTCGGGCGCGTATTCGGCCCAAAGGGTCTTGATCCGGGCCTCGCGCTGGGCCTCGGTCAGGCTCACGTCCTCGGCGATGGTCTCGGCCCGTTCGCCGAAGGCCTTCATCCGCGTCTCAAAGGTCTTGGCCGCGCTCTCGACGGCGGTTTCGGCCGGGGTCTTGGCCTCGGCGGCCACGGCGGACGAGACCGGCAGCACGGCCAGGGCGGCGGCCAGGGACAGGGCGCGGATCATCGAACAGCCTCCGGTTCTGCGAACACGCAAGCACCGTCCGTCGAACCCGTCGTTCCGACAAGTGAAATCGCGGTAAGGCGGCTCAGGCCGAGGGGGCGGCGGGAGCCGGTTCGGGCGCAGGTTCGGGCGCGGGGGCCGGTTCGGCGGGGGCGGCCTGGCTCGCCGCCTCGGCGGCGGCGATGGCGTTGCCGCGCGCCACGGCCTGATCGACGGCGCTGCGAATGAAGGCGGGTAGTTCGCGCACGAACCGCACGCCGCGCGCCGCCTCGGTCAGCAGCTCTTCTCGTTTGGCGGCGTTTTCCGGCCGGTCGGCGTGCGCCAGCAGGAAGACGCTCATCCGGTCGGCCAAAGCGTCGGCCTGGGGCTGGTATTTGGCGACGACGGCGTCGGCCTCTTGCGGCGTCGTGGTCTTCACCAGTTCGTCCTGCATGGTCCTCATGGCGGCGCTGAACGCGGCGGCCTCGGTCTCGATGGCCAACTCTTCGGCCGACTTGGCCTCGGGTGCGGCGGCTTCTGGCGCGGCGGGCGCAGCCGGAGCCGGCGTCTCCTGCGCCAGGGCGGGCGCGGCCAGGACGGCGAGGGCGGCGGTCAGGATCAAACGACGCATGAGAACTCCTTGAACGAACCGACAGACTATCAGCTTGCCGAGCGCGCGTCGCGCCGCGCCAGCACACGCAGGCGCAGGGCGTTCAGCTTGATGAAGCCCTCGGCGTCGCGATGGTCATAGGCCTGGACGCCCTCCTCGAAGGTCACCAGGTCCTGGTCGTACAGGCTGTCGGGGCTTTCGCGGCCGATCACGGTCGCATTGCCCTTGTACAGCTTGACCCGCACGGTCCCGTTGACCCGCTGCTGGCTGTGGTCGATGGCCGCTTGCAGCATCTCGCGCTCAGGGCTGAACCAGAAGCCGTTGTAGATCAGATGGGCGTATTTGACCGCCAGCTCATCCTTCAGATGCATGGCGCCGCCATCCAGGGTGATGGACTCCATGCCCCGGTGCGCCGCCAACAGGATGGTCCCGCCGGGCGTTTCATAGACGCCGCGCGATTTCATGCCGACGAAGCGGTTCTCGACCAGGTCCAGGCGGCCGACGCCGTTGTCGTGACCCAGGCGGTTCAGTTCGGCCAGCAGGGCGGCGGGCGACAGGCGCTGGCCGTCGATGGAGACGGGGTCGCCCTTTTCAAAGCCGATCTCGATGACCGTGGCCTGATCCGGCGCGTCCTCGGGCGAAATCGTCCGCTGATGCACGAACTCGGGCGCCTCGACGGCCGGGTCCTCCAGCACCTTGCCCTCGGACGAGGAGTGCAGAAGGTTGGCGTCGACGCTGAACGGCGCCTCGCCGCGCTTGTCCTTGGAGATCGGGATCTGGTGCTTTTCGGCGAAGTCCAGCAGGGCTTCACGTGAACGGAACTCCCATTCCCGCCACGGCGCGATCACCCGGATGTCCGGCTCCAGCGCGTAATAGCCCAGTTCGAACCGCACCTGGTCATTGCCCTTGCCGGTGGCCCCGTGACAGACGGCGTCGGCGCCCATGGCGCGCGCGATCTCGATCTGGCGCTTGGCGATCAGCGGCCGGGCGATCGAGGTGCCCAGCAGATACTGGCCCTCATAGACCGCATTGGCGCGGAACATCGGGAAGACATAGTCCCGCACGAACTCTTCGCGCAGGTCGTCGATGAAGATGTTCTCGGGCTTGATGCCCAGTTTCAGCGCCTTCTCGCGCGCCGGTCCCAGCTCCTCGCCCTGACCCAGGTCGGCGGTGAAGGTGATGACCTCGGCGCCGTATTCGGTCTGCAGCCATTTCAGGATGATCGAGGTGTCCAGCCCGCCGGAATAGGCGAGGACGACCTTCTTGGGCGAGGCTTTCGACATGGCGGTATCCTTGGGCGAACGCGGGGAGGCGGTTTCGCGCGCTTAAAAGGCCAGACGCCCCCTGATGCAAGGGCGAGAATGGGGCAGACGCCATATCGGAGATCCTCCCCCGCCCTTAGCGGGGGAGGGGAACCATGCGCAGCATGGTGGAGGGGGCGGGATCAAGCGCCAGTGCTGGGGTCGCCCCCTCCACCGCTTCGCGGTCCCCCTCCCCCATTGACATGGGGGAGGATCATCGACGCTAGGGCCGCATCAGGCGGCGGAACAGATCGTCCAACTGCTCCAGCGCGTCATAGCGGATGGTCAGATCGCCCTTGCCGCCGCGGTAGGTCAGGCTGACCTTCAGGCCCAGGGCGTCGGACAAATCCTGCTCCAGGGCGGCCAGGTCGGCGTTGGCGGCGCCGGGCGCGGCCGGTTTCGCCTTGGCCGTCTTCGGACCCTCGGCCGAGCGCCGGGCCAGGGCCTCGGTCTGGCGCACGTTCAGC
>NZ_DAINBO010000019.1:0-46109 GCF_036732845.1 Brevundimonas sp.
AGATCGGCCAGGCGCATTTCGTGACCGGTCTGAGCATCAGCGATCCGGTTCGTCCGCATGTCCCGCGCCGGACCAAGCGACAGATGCGCCAGACCCTCTACTATGCGAAGAAATTCGGCCTGGACGACCATCTGGGTCATCGCGGCTACGCCGATTGGCGAACCATGCAGACCGAGATCAACCGTCTCGACGGCCTGGTGAAATTCATCAGCCACCACGAACCCGACTTGGCGTCGCCGTTGAAACAGGCCTGGAGGGAGGTGCTGCTGGACAGCGGCAATCAAGCCAGTTTTGAACCCCGCAACCAGCACCGTGAACCGTTCACGATCTTCGTCGATGAGGCCGAGTTTGAAAGAGACGGCCGCCCCGTTCTCGCCCTCGCCATGGCGGCGACTCAGCATCCTCGCCACATTTGGAACGACAGTGAACGGGTGCTTCAGACCTATCTCTCGGACCTCTATGCGGACGGTCGGCCCGATGTCATCGAAAAGAAGGGCCTGCATTTCGTCGACGCCACCGAAGACCTGCGCCATGCGTATGTGGAAGCCATGTGCGCCATGCCGTTCGAGGGATATGTCGCCTTCATCGAGTACGATGGGGCCGCCGGCTACGAGGCCGCCTATCTGCGGCTTCTCGAGATCATGACGCCGCGTCGCCTGATGGCGGCGGAAAGCCAGAAGGCCGTTTTCATTTTCGAGGAGAACGACAAGGTTTCACGGGCCGCCATCGAGGCCCGCGTCATGGCCGCGCACGCCGATCTGGCGAAGCGATGGGACCGCCATCCCAAGAGCATTGGAATCGACTACGCCTCCAAGCCGCACTCGGGCATCGCCCTGTCCGATTTCCTGCTCGGCGTGCTGGGGCGCTATCTGCGTTCCAAACCGCCCGCGCCGAACGCGACTTCGCGGGACCGTCTCAGGTTCGAGAAACTCAGGGACAAATACCGGGTGATCCTCGATGTCGCCAATGGCGAGGAATACTCACGACGGCGGCCCATCGCGCCATGGACCGAGCCGTCCTAAAGTCTCGCCGATAGGCGGCGGTCGAGACGAGGGCGAACAAAAAGGGCGGGACCGCATGGTCCCGCCCTTCGTCGTTTCAGCCTGTCGGTGCGATCAGGCGGCGGCCTTCAACTGGGCCAGGGCCACGCGGGCGCGCAGGCGGCTGTCCGAAGAGGTGGCCGCCGAGATGGCGTTGAAGCGTTCGATGGTCAGGCCCTCGGCCGACAGGGCGGCGGTCATGGCGGCCTGTTGCTCGGCCGGGGTTCCGCCGCCTTGCGTCGCGGCGCGGGCGGCCGTGGCGGCGCGGGCGTAGCGGGCGGCCTCGGCGTCATCGACCGAGGCGCCGACCGAACCTTCCGGCGAGACGGGGGTCGAGGCCAGGTTGATGCGGGCGCGGACCACGGGGTCGCCCGAGATCTGGGCGATGGCGTTGAAGCGGGCGATCTCCAGGCCCGAGGACTGGACGGCCTCGGCCATCTGGGCCTGCTGTTCGGCGGTGGGCGTGCCCGTACCGACGGCGGCGGCGACCTGGCGCATCTTGGTCATGGCGCCGGTGAATTGCAGCAGTTCCTCGTCGGTGACGGTGTCGGGGGTGGCGACGGCCGAGGCGGCGTCGGTCGCCTCTTGGGCCGCGACGGCCGCGGGGGCGGCGGCCAGGGTCAACAGGGAGGCGGCGGCGAGGGCGGCGATACGCATGAACTGTCCTTGGTCTTCAGATCTATGGGAAGGGAAGGGGGACGCCGGAGGCCGCGAGGACCTGTCCGGGGCGGGGCAAACTAGCCGACCGACATGTCGCCATGCAAATGCGGCGCGGTCATGCGGGCATGGGGGCGACGCCGTGGCGCGGCCGACCGGCGCTCAGTGCTGGCTTTCGGGCAGGCGCACCACCAGGCCGTCCAGGTCGTCGGAGACGCGGATCTGGCACGACAGGCGGCTGTTGGGCTGGACCCCTTCGGCGAAGTCCAGCATCGATTCCTCCATGGCCGAGGCGCGGCCGGTCACGTCCTGGAACGCCTCATCGACATAGACGTGGCAGGTGGCGCAGGCGCAGGCGCCGCCGCAGTCGGCGTCGATGCCGGGGACGTTGTTGCGGATGGCGCCTTCCATCACGGAAAGACCGTTCCTGACCTCGACCGAGTGCTCGGTCCCGTCGTTCTCGATATAGGTGATCTTGGCCATGCGCCCTCAACTAGCGAAAGCGACGCGGGGATCAAGCCTTACGCGGGGGTCCCGGTCTTCTTGCGCGACGGCGACACCATCAGCAGCTTGGTCTCGGCGATGGCCTTGGCCGGGTTCAGACCCTTGGGACACACCTGGGCGCAGTTCATGATGGTGTGGCAGCGATAGAGTTTGAACGGGTCTTCCAGATCGTCCAGGCGCTTTTGGGTCGCGTCGTCGCGGCTGTCGGAGATCCAGCGATAGGATTGCAACAGGGCGGCCGGGCCGAGGTATTCGGTCTGGTTCCACCAATAGCTGGGGCAAGACGTCGAGCAGCAGGCGCACAGGATGCACTCGTACAGACCGTCCAGTTTGGCGCGATCCTCGGGCGATTGCAGGCGCTCCTTCTGCGGGTCCGGGGTGTCGGACTGCAGCCAGGGCTGGATGGAATCGTACTGGGCGTAGAACAGGCTGAGGTCCGTCACCAGATCCTTGACCACCGGCTGGTGCGGCAGGGGGGCGATGGCGATGGTCGAGGACTGGCATTCGTCCCAGCCCTTGGTGCAGGCCAGGGTGTTGCGCCCGTCGATGTTCATCGAACACGAACCGCAGATGCCCTCGCGGCACGAACGGCGGAAGGTCAGGGTCGGGTCGATCTCGTTCTTGATGTGGATCAGGGCGTCCAGCAGCATCGGCCCGTGGTCGTCGGCCGAGACCTCATAGACGTCCCAGCGCGGGTCGGCGTCGACCTCGGGATCGTAGCGATAGACCTTGTAGGTCTTGACGTTCTGGGCGCCGGCCGGGGCCTTGTACACCTTGCCGGTCGTGGGCTTCGAGCCTTTGGGGAGGGTGAGCTGAACCATCGGGGCCTCAGTACTTCCGCTCTTTGGGCGGGATGTAGTCCACGTCCTTGGTCATGGTGTAGCTGTGGACCGGACGGTAATCGATCGTCGAGCGGCCCTTGGCCTCGTCCAGCCAGGACAGGGTGTGCTTCATCCAGTTCTGGTCGTCGCGGGTCGGATAGTCCTCACGCGCGTGGGCGCCGCGGCTCTCGGTGCGGTTCAAGGCGCCCTCGATGGTGACGACGGCCTGGCCGATCAGATTGTCGTATTCCAGGGTCTCGATCAGGTCGGTGTTCCAGATCAGGCCGCGGTCGGTGGTCTTGATGTCGTCCGAGGCCTTGAACACCTCGCGCACGCGCTGGACGCCCTTTTCCAGGGTCTCGCCGGTGCGGAAGACGGCGGCGTCTTCCTGCATGGCGCGCTGCATGGCCAGGCGCAGATGGGCGGTCGGGGTCGAGCCGTTCGCATTGCGGAAACGATCCAGCCGCGTCAGGTGGGCGTCGGTGGCCGCGGCCGGGGCGTCGGGCACGGCCGCGTTCCGGTCGACGATCTCGCCGGCGCGCAGACCGGCGGCGCGGCCGAACACCACCAGGTCGATCAGCGAATTGGACCCCAGCCGGTTGGCGCCGTGCACCGAGACGCAGGCCGCCTCGCCCACCGCCATCAGGCCGGGCACCACGGCGTCGGCGTCGTCGCCGCGCTTGGTCAGGACCTCGCCGTGATAGTTCGTGGGGATGCCGCCCATGTTGTAGTGGACGGTCGGCAGGACGGGGATCGGCTCCTTGGTCACGTCGACGCCGGCGAAGATGCGGGCGCTTTCCGAAATGCCCGGCAGGCGCTGGTGGATGATCTCCGGGTCCAGGTGATCCAGGTGCAGGAAGATGTGATCCTTGTTCGGGCCGACGCCGCGGCCTTCGCGGATCTCGATGGTCATGGAGCGGCTGACCATGTCGCGCGGGGCCAGGTCCTTCACGGTCGGCGCATAGCGCTCCATGAACCGCTCGCCCTCGGAATTGGTCAGGTATCCGCCCTCGCCGCGCACACCTTCGGTGATCAGGCAGCCGGCGCCGTAGATGCCGGTGGGGTGGAACTGGACGAACTCCATGTCCTGCAGCGGCAGGCCCGCGCGCAGCACCATGGCGTTGCCGTCGCCGGTGCAGGTGTGGGCGCTGGTGGCGCTGAAATAGGCGCGGCCATAGCCGCCGGTGGCCAGGATGACGGTCTTGGCGCGGAAGCGGTGCAGGGTGCCGTCGTCCAGCTTCAGCGCCGTGACGCCGGTGCAGGCGCCGTCCTGCATGATCAGGTCGAGGGCGAAATACTCGATGAAGAACTCGACCTCGCGGCGCACCGACTGGCCGTACAGGGTGTGCAGGATGGCGTGGCCGGTGCGGTCGGCGGCGGCGCAGGTGCGCTGGACCGGGCCTTCGCCGTAGTTGCGGGTCATGCCGCCGAAGGCGCGCTGATAGATGGTGCCCTCGTCGGTGCGCGAGAAGGGCACGCCCCAGTGCTCCAGCTCGTACACGGCCTGGGGGGCGTTCCTGCACATGTATTCGATGGCGTCCTGGTCGCCCAGCCAGTCGGACCCCTTGACGGTGTCGAACATGTGCCAGCGCCAGTCGTCCTGGCCCATGTTGCCCAGCGCCGCCGAGATGCCGCCCTGGGCCGCCACGGTGTGCGATCGGGTCGGGAAGACCTTGGTGACGCAGGCAACCTTCAGCCCGGACTGGGCCGCGCCCAGGGCCGCGCGCAGGCCCGAACCGCCCGCGCCGACAACCACCACGTCATAGGCGTGATCGACGAATTCGTAAGCGGCCATCAGGCTCAGGCTCCCAGACCGGCGGGCAGCGGCGCCGAACCCAGCGCCAGCCGCCCGATGAAGAAGACGCTCAAGCCCGCCACGGCGAGGCAGAGCAGGGCGATGAAGGCCAGCAGGGCCGTGCGCGACGACGGCTTGTGGACATAGTCGTCGACGATGACCTTCAGCCCCATGTTGGTGTGCCACAGGGCGATCAGCAGGGTGACCGCCAGGAGCGCGGCGTTGACCGGCTGGGCCAGCCAGGCGCGGGCGCCGTCATAGCCCGATCCGGCGATGGTCCAGGCGCCCCACAGGCCCCACAGGCTGAGCGGGACCAGGATCAGGGACGACAGACGCTCGGCCCGCCATTCGCCGGCGCCGTGGCCTTCGGACACCTTCACGCCCTTGCGGTAGGTTTTCTCGTTCCGGCTCACAGCACGACCTTTCCGCTGGCGAACAAGGCGACCCAGATGCCGATGCCGACGGCGGCGCCGGCGATGATGCTGACGGCGGTCATCCAGGTGGCGGTCTTGGGGTCCAGGCCGTCGCCGGCGTCCCAGATCAGGTGCCGGATCCCGGCGGTCAGGTGATAGGCGATGGCCAGGGTCAGGCCGAACCAGACCAACAGGCCCAGGGGCGAACCCATCCAGGCGGTGAAGCCGGCGTAGGTCTCGGGACCCGAGGCCAAGGCCCACAGCCAGGCGGCCACGAACAGGGCGCCGAACGACAGGGCGCCCGCCGCGACCCGGTTCAAGATCGAACCCGTCATGGTCAGGTGGAAGCGCCAGACCTGAAGATGCGGCGACAGGGGGCGGACGCGGCCGTTCGGCTGGCGGACGAAGCGGCCGGTGTGATCGGGATCGGTCTCGTTCGTCGGGCCGCCGACGCCGGGAGCGGGCTGGGACATGCGAATCGTTCTCAAAACCGCGCGAATTCAACGCGCCTAGGTCGACGCACAGGCTTTAGTGACCGTCGCCACGGGGTGTCAACGCACGCTCCCGCACTTGCTCGTCGCGGCGCGCGGAGGCAGGGTCTGCGTCGATGCAGACCCTGATGCTGATCCTGTGGCTGACGATGCAGACTCCCTATGCCGCGGCGGGGAGTTCGGACGTCTATGCGCCGCCGCCGGTGCGGCCGTTCGAGCCGACCGAGGGCTTCGCCCTGACTGCGCCCGCGGGATCGACCGAGCGCGCCCAGCCCCTGACCCAGCCGGAGACCTTGGACGCGTTCCGGCGCGGCTATCAGGCCGGGCCGGAGCCGCTGGACGCCGCCTATGAACAGGGAGTGGCGGTCGCCGAGGCCCAGGCCGACGCCCTGTCCGGGCCGTTGGACGGCGGCTGGCTGGTGATGGACGGCGACCGGGCGCGCGGCCGGATGGTGCTGGCCGACGCCAAGGGCGGCGTCATCGAGGGCGCCTTCAGTCCGGTGGAGGGCGCCGGCGCGGCCACGCCCCTGACCGGCCGCCGCGAGGGAGATCGGGCCGAGCTGTCGCTGGAGGGCCGTTCGGTGCGCCTGCGCCGGACGGACGAGGGCTGGAGCGGGACCTGGGGCGAGGCGCGGGTGACGTTGCGACGGGGTCTGTAGGGCGTCTTGGGTCTATGTCCGTGACGAAGACGGAAACGCCCGCTAAAGCCATCTGATGACCGATACGCCCAAGAAGGGCTGGTTCTCGCGCCTCAGCGAGGGCCTGTCCCGCTCCTCCAAACAGATGACCGAGCAGGTGGTGGCGACCTTCGTCAAGGAGCCGCTGTCCGAGGCCGCGCTGGAGGGGTTGGAGGAGCATCTGCTGGAGAGCGACCTCGGCCCGGCCGCCGCCGACCGCATCGTCGCCCGCTTCCGCGACCTGCGCTTCGGCAAGAGCACCGACGAGCGCGAGGTGAAGATCGCTCTGGCCGAGGCCGTGGCCGCCGAACTGCGACCCAACCAGGCGACGTTCGATCCGCTGGGCCAGGGGATCAAGCCGTTCGTCGTGCTGTTCGTCGGGGTCAACGGTTCGGGCAAGACCACCACCCTGGGCAAGATCGCCGCCGATCTGACGGGCAAGGGCGCCAAGGTGATGATCGTCGCCTGCGACACCTTCCGCGCCGCCGCCCGCGAGCAGTTGAAGGTCTGGGCCGAGCGCGCCGGGGCCGATTTCGAGAGCCGCCGCGACGGGGCCGATCCGGCGGGCCTGGCCTTCGACGCCTACACCAAGGCGCGGGCCGAAGGGTACGACGTGGTGCTGATCGACACCGCCGGGCGGTTGCAGAACAAACAGGCCCTGATGGACGAACTGTTGAAGATCGTCCGCGTGTTGAAGAAGATCGATCCTGAGGCCCCGCACGAGACCCTGTTGGTGCTGGACGCCACGGTGGGCCGCAACGCCCTGGCCCAGGAACAGATCTTCGGCCGCGCCGCCTATGTCTCGGGCGTGGTCATGACCAAGCTGGACGGCACGGCGCGCGGCGGGGTGCTGGTGCCCGTGGCCAACGCCTCGGACGCCCCCATCAAATTGATCGGCGTGGGCGAGGGGATCGAGGATCTCCAGCCCTTCGACGCCGACGCCTTCGCCCGCTCCCTGGTCGGACTTGAGGACTGAGCCATGACCGAAGCCGCCTCGACCAACCGTCAGTGGATCAGGAGCGCCGTCGACTTCGGCGCCCTGGCCGCCTTCGCCCTGGCCTTCGTCATCCTGCGCGCGCGCGGCGTGGACTCGTCCGAGGCCCTGGTCCAGGCGACCTGGGCCTTGGTGGGCGGCTCGGCCGTGGCCCTGGCCGTCGGCTTCTTCGTCGAACGGCGGCTGGCCCTGTTGCCGCTGTTGACCGGCGGCTTCGCCCTGGTGTTCGGGGTGCTGACCCTGTTCTTCGACGACGCCCTGTTCGTGAAGCTGAAGGTGACGGTGCTGAACCTGTTCCTGGCGGCCCTGCTGCTGGGCGGGACGCTGATGGGGAAATACCCGCTGAAGGCCCTGTTGGGCGACGCCATCAAGGTCAATGACGCGGCCTGGCGCACCCTGACGCTGCGCTACGGCGTCTATTTCCTGGCCGTGGCGCTGGTGAACGAAGTGGTGCGCAGCCCCGCCGCCGTGACCGCCATCTGGTCCTGGATGGGGCGTGGGACGCCCGACGCCGAGGCCGTCTGGGTCGGCTTCCGCGGCGTGCTGTGGATCGCCGCCTCGATCTTCGGCGTCTCGCAACTGCCGCTGATCATGAAGAACCTGACCAAGGACGAACCGCCCGGCCCGACCTCGCCCGACACCGGTCTCTAGCCCTCAAGCCGCCAGGCTCCGCGTCGCGAGCGTTAGGGCGGCTAAAGAGCAACTTTCGCAGGCCCGTCGCGAAACCGTAAACCGGGGCTGCTAGGGCGGACGTCAGCCTTGGGGATAGGGTCATGGTCAAGTCCGGCAAGTCATCGAAGAAGAACGCGGGTCCGCTGGCGGCGTCGCCCAGCCATCTGATGCATCGCGCCCTGCAACTGGCGCTGGACGTCTATGCCGAGGAGACGGGTCCCGACGGCCTGACCCAACGTCAATTCGCCGTGCTGGAGGCCGTGTCGGCCAAGGCCGGCCTGACCCAGACCGATCTGGTCCGGGCCACCGGCATCGACCGTTCGACCCTGGCCGATCTGGTCGCGCGGATGGAGAGCAAGGGGCTGGTGGAGCGTCGGCGCTCGACCCTGGACGCCCGCGCCATGGCCGTGCGTCTGACCGAGGCGGGATCAGCGGCGCTGGAGGCGATGCGGCCGCGCGTGCAATCGGCCGACAAACGCATCCTGGCCCTGTTGCCCAAGGGACGGCGCGACGCCTTCCTGACGGTTCTGGCCGAACTGGCCGCCGCGGCCGACGCCGCCCCCGACCTGGCCAAGGCCGAGGTCCGCGCCGCCAAGAAGGCGGCCAAGGAAGCCAAGAAGGCCGAAAAGGCGGCCAAGAAGGCGGCGGAGAAGCCCGCCAAGATCAAGAAGCCCAAGGCGCCCAAGACCGCCTAGTCCCTTCTCTCCGCTGGGGGAGAAGGAGAATAAGTCAGGCCTTGGCGTCGAAATTGCCGCCGGACGCCTCGGCGGACGCCGCATAGCCGCCCGCCGTCCCGCCGCCGGAACCCTTGGCGGCCACCACCACCATGGCCGGACGCACGGTGCGGCCGAACAGTTCAAATCCGGCCTGAAGCGTCTGGATCACCGATCCGCCGGGGACGTCGGCGGACGGCTGTTCCATCATCGCCTGGTGGAAATGCGGATCGAAGGCCTCGCCCGACTGGGGCGCGACGCGCTTCAGCCCGTTGCTCTCGAAGGCCGACAGCAGCGACTTCTGGGTCATCTCCAGCCCGGTCACCAGACCCCCGGCCGCGCCCTCGGCGTCCTTGGGCGCCGCCTGCAAGGCCCGCTCCAAATTGTCGGCCACGCCCAACAGGTCGCGCGCGAAACGCTGGATGGCGTAGGCGCGGGCGTCGTTCATCTGGCCCTCGGTGCGGCGTTTGACGTTCTCGGCCTCGGCGGCGGCGCGCAGGGCGCGGTCGCGCCACTGGTCGCGCTCGGCGATGACGGCGTCCAGCGGGGCCAGGTCGTCGGCTTCCGTCGCGGCGATCTCGGCGTCCAGCTCGGTCTCGATCGGATCGTTGTCGGGCGTGTCGTTCACGTGTCTTGTCCGTCCAGCATTCGGCCCAGCACCCGGGCGGTGTAGTCCACCAACGGGATGACGCGGGCATAGTTCAACCGTGCGGGTCCGATGACGCCGATGGCGCCCAGAACCCGCTGTCGCCCCGTCATATAGGGCGCCGCGATCACGGCGGAACCCGAAAGCGAGAAAAGCCGCGTCTCGGCGCCGATGAAGATGCGCACGCCCTGGCCGCCCTCGACCCCGTCCAGCAGGCCGATGAGCTGTTCCTTCTGCTCCAGGTCCTCGAACAGAGAGCGGACCCGCTCCAGATCCTCGGCCGCCCCGGCGTCGGCCAACAGATTGGCCCGGCCGCGCACGATCAGCGACCGTTCGCGCTCGGCCCCGCCCGACCAGGCGGCCACGCCGTCCTCGACCAGGCGGGCGGCGGCGGCGTCCAGCTCGCGCCGGGCGGTCTCCAGCTCGGCCCGCATCTCGACCCGCGCCTCGGCCAGGGGGCGGCCCTTCAGGCGCGCGTTCAGGAAGTTGGAGGCCTCGGCCAGGGCCGAGGGGGTGACCCCCGCCGCCAGCGGCATCAGCCGATTCTCGACCGTGCCGTCGTCGGCCACCAGCACCGCCAGCGCCTGATCGTGGCCCAGGGCCACGAACTCCACATGCTTGACCCCGGCCTCGCGCACCGGGCTGACGACCACGCCCGCCCCGCCCGCCAGGCCCGACAGCAGGGCCGAGGCGGCGTCCAGCGCCTCGTCGAAATGCCGCCCGCGTCCAGCCAGGCGGGCGTCGATCTCGCGCCGCTCCTCGGCGCCGACGTCGCCGATCTCCAACAGGCCGTCGACGAACAGCCGCAGGCCCGCATGGGTCGGTATCCGCCCCGCCGACGTGTGCGGCGAATGCAGCAGGCCGGCCAGGGCCAGGTCCTGCATGGTGTTGCGGATCGAGGCCGGCGACAGGCTGACGCCCGACAGCGACAGGGTGCGCGATCCCACCGGTTCGCCGGTCGCCAGATAGGTCTCGACGATGCGCCGGAAGATGTCGCGCGCGCGCTGGTCCAGCCCCGTCAGGCCGAAGCCCGCCGGTTCGATGGCCGTCGATCCGAACAGCGGCGTCTTCATGCCCGCGCCTCGCGGCCGACATTCGGCGTCGCGCATCGCGCGATCAGGGGGTGGGAAGAGGGGGACAGGCTCACGCTTTCAGGATAAGCACCCCCGCACCGCCTTCCAAGGAGTTCTCATGACCGCCGCCCGTCCTTCCGGCCGCACCCCCGACCAGCTTCGCGCCGTGACCCTGGAGACCGGCGTCAACCGCTATGCCGAGGGGTCGTGCCTGGTGTCGTTCGGCCACACCAAGGTGCTGGTCACCGCCACGGTCGAGGAGAACGTCCCCGGCTGGATGCGCGGCAAGGGTCAGGGTTGGGTGACGGCCGAATACGGCATGCTGCCCCGCGCCACCCACACGCGCGGCCGACGCGAGGCCGCGGCGGGCAAACAGACCGGACGCACCCAGGAGATCCAGCGCCTGATCGGCCGTTCGATGCGCGCCGTCGTTGATCTGAAGGCCCTGGGCGAGCGCCAGGTGGTGCTGGACTGCGACGTGATCCAGGCCGACGGCGGCACCCGCACGGCGGCCATCACCGGCGCCTGGGTGGCCATGGCGCGGGCCTTCAAATATCTGCGCGAGGAGGGCGTGATGAGCGCCGATCCGATCCTGGACCAGGTCGCGGCCGTCTCGTGCGGGGTCTGCGCCGACCAGCCGGTGCTGGACCTGGACTATGAGGAGGATTCCTCGGCCGAGGCGGATTCCAACTTTGTCCTGACCGGCGCGGGCCAGATCGTCGAGATCCAGGCCACCGGCGAGAAGCGCGGCTTCTCCCGCGCCGAGTTCGACCGCCTGTTCGCCCTGGCTGAGGGCGGCTGCGCCGAGCTGTTCGTCCTGCAACGCGCGGCGCTGGACGCGAACTAGGCCGCCAGGCCCGCCGCCTTCATCAGGGGACGCAGCGGGACCAGAGCCTGGGGATCGGCGGCCAGGGCCGAGCGGGCCTCGGGCGCGCGCAGCAGTTTGAGGGCCTGGGCCTTGGCCCGGTCGGCGGCGGGACCCAGGGGCGCGGTCTCGCCGGCGGCGAGGCGCAGCAGGACGTGCAGCTTCTGGGCCGGGGGCGCGGGCGCGCGGGCCAGTTGCGCCGTCAGTTTCGCATCGCCCTCGACGGTTCCGCCCAGGGTCCCGACGGCGGCGCAGATGACCGCTTCGTCATGCTCCGACAGATTGGCGGCGCGAACGGATTTCTGGAGCGCGGCCAGAACGCCCAGCTTCTGGGCCGCGGTGCCGCCCGCCAGGCGCATCTCGGTTTCAAACCGCAGCGAGCCGACGCAGGCCGACAGCCAGCGCGCCGCCGAGCGTTTGTTGGCGGTCCCGGTGACGTTCTCGCACAGCCGGGTCAGCATCTCGGCCTCGCACAGCACCGTGCCGCAGACCTTGACGTAGGCGGCGACGAAATCGGCGGTGACCAGGGTTTTGGAGCGTTCGACGAAGGCGTTCTGAACCTCGTCCAGCGTCAGCAGGCGGCCGGCGGCGGCGGTCAGGGCCGTGGCCAGCGCCCGCAGGATGTCGATCTCGCCCGGCGCGTCCGACGGGCGCAGGCGGCGCGGACTCATCAGCTCGCGCAGCACCATCCGCGCCAGGGCGGCGGCCAGCAGGGGGAATTCTCCGGCGGCCAGCCGCGCGCCCAGCCGGGCCGCCGGGCCGTCGACGGGCGGGATCAGCAGGTCCAGCTTGGGATCGAAACGGATCAGGGCCTCGACCTCGCGCGGGGCGGCCATGCGGACCACGGCGGCCAGGCTGGCCCCCTGATCCAGGGCCGGTCCCAGGATTTCGGCCAGCACGGTGCGCTGGGCCAGCATTTCGCACAGCAACTGCTCGACCGGCACCATGACCAGGGCGTGCGGCGGACCCTGCATCGGGGCGCCGTCGACCAGATCCATCAACCGGTCCAGACGGGGCCGGGCGCCGCGCACCTCGGCCAGGGCGCCGCAGATCGCCCCGCCCATGGCGAAGGCGCGATCCGGCTGGCCCGCCAGCCTGTGCGCCACATCGGCGACCGAACGCTGCGACAGGTCGGCGAACAGCCCCTTGCGGCCGGCCTGGATCACCCGCTCGATCGTCTGGTCGGCCAGCCGCTGATAGTGGCGCATCAGGTCGTGGACCGCCTGGCCGGTCGACTGGCTCTCGGGCACGGCGGTCTTCTGGATGGCGTGTTGCAGCTCGACGCCCGAAGCTTCCAGCTTCTCGGCCAGGTCGGGGCGGTGCAGCAGTTCAAAGGCGGTGACGCCGTTGCGGCTGAGCCAGTCCTCCATCACCCGGCCCAGCAGTTCGCGGGCGTGGGGGGCGTAGAGGTCCTGGGGGCTGGCGCAGGCCGGGCCGGTTTCGGCGTCGTCGACCAGCCGCTTGCGCCGCACCTCGGGCGCGCCCCGGGTCAGGACGGTCAGGCTGGAGAAGGCCATGGTGTCGGGGTCCAGCGTCTCCTTGGTCACCCGCACGGCGGCGGCGCGGTCGTCCTTGAGCAGGTCTTCGGCCGTCTCGACGGCGATCTTGCGATCCTCGGTCGCCATCAGCAGCGACCACGGAGCCGGGGCCGTCTTGCGGATATAGACTTCGTAATGGACGGGACCGGGCATGGGACGCTTTTCGGACACTGGAGCCGACAGCGTGACACGCGAGGGTTTAAGGGCGGGTTTCGGTGGGAGGCTTAGCGCATTCGCCTATGGCAAATCCGGGATAACGTTGAGGTTCTGAAATGCAGCCCGATCTATTTCGTCAGCTTCCGGGATCAGGTCAGCTTTTGCTAAGCGAGCGAAATCGACCTTCTCAGCGGGCGGGAAGTCTTTGTGATTATGTGCCAAGCCCTCAGCATGCTTGGCCAACTCGGTCGCAAGCACGCATCCATAAAGAATAATGCAATCGACATTATGGACTAGCGATTCGAGGCTGTTCGGGAAGCTCAGGTCTGTGCTGCCGTGCTCCGTGACTAGACCGAAGTAAATCTCGGCAAGATCGTTCGCCTGCACGGGCATCCGGGCCTTAAGTGCCGCCGCTATGGCATTTCGGTCTTGGATAGCATCATCTACGCCACCAACCGACTGAACCACGATTGAAAGCAGGCCGAGCACACCCCGACCGGGACTTATGCGCTCATACAACAGCTTCTCAAGTAGTGGGGCGGCAGTGCGGAAGGGAGGCAGTGTCTCTAAATCGGCCGGGAAGTGAAACACGCCACCGGCCTGCTGTGCAGCGTCTCTTTCAACGCAGAGCTTATCATAGGCCTGCTTCATCGGGCGCACGTGCTGCTGCTTCAGAGCAGCGGCTGTCGCCACGACGGCGCTGGCTGCACTCACTGCCGTGTTAGTGGCCCGCAATTCGTCGAGCTGTCGTTGTGTACCGGCGTTGCGCTTCGCGATTCCTTGAGCGGTCATTGCGCCAGCGAATGCCCCTGCCAAGGGGCCGATAAACACCTTCAGGACGTCGAGCGCCCATGGCGCAATTTCATAGCCCACGCCCCACACCTCACCCAACAAAGGAGTCTCGGAGGTTTGCGCGGTGAAGGTTGACTAAGCAAGGCTGCCATTGAGGTAAGCACCGCGTTGCCCGGCATCGCAAAGAGGCCTCGAATTTGCACTCTCTTCGCCCCGCCCCCATTTCCGACTGCCCAAATCTAACCGTGATCCGGTAGAACGGTTACGCTTGCGGCGCGTTCAGCGTGAGTCGGACCTCGCGTTGCGGGCCGCGATCAGAGGAGACACCCTTGGCCAACATCACCCTGGTCGATGACGACGAGAACATCGTGGCGTCGGTTTCGCTGGCGCTGGAAAGCCATGGCCACAAGGTCACCGCCTATCATGACGGCGCGACCGGGCTGGAGGCGCTGGAGGCGTCGCCGCCCGATCTGGTCGTGCTGGACGTCAAGATGCCCCGCATGGACGGCATGGAGGTGCTGCGCCGCCTGCGCCAGACCAGCCAGATCCCGGTCATCATGCTGACGTCCAAGGACGAGGAGATCGACGAGATCCTGGGCTTCAACCTGGGGGCCGACGACTATATCCACAAACCGTTCAGCCAGCGGCTGCTGATCGAGCGGGTCAAGGCCCTGCTGCGCCGCTCGGGCGCCGACGGCGGCGAGCCGGAGCCTTCGGCCGAGACCTCGGGCAAGGCCATCAAGCGCGGCAAACTGACCATGGACCCGGCGCGCCACGAATGCACCTGGGAGGGCCGGGCGGTGAAGCTGACGGTCACCGAATTCCTGCTGCTCCAGGCCCTGGCCCAGCGGCCGGGCTTCGTGAAGAGCCGCGACAATCTGATGGACGCCGCCTATGACGATCAGGTCTATGTCGACGATCGCACCATCGACAGCCACGTGAAGCGGATGCGCAAGAAATTCCGCGTCGTCGATCCCGAATTCGACGCCATCGAGACCCTGTATGGCGTCGGATACCGATACCGCGAGAGCTGATCCCGCACCCTTTCGGGGTGATGGGGCGGGCCTGGGCGAGCGCATCCGGCGGCGGGTGAACCGCCTGGGCGGTTCGCGGCTGGGCGGCTTCATCCTGGCGCTGAACCTGTTGAGCCTGCTGATCCTGTTCGGCGGCGCCCTGGCCCTGAACGAATGGAGCAAGGGGCTGGTTCAGGCGCGCCAGGAATCCCTGGCCGTGCAGGCCGAGCTTTTGGCCAATCTGCTGGGCGAGGCGGGGGCCACGCGGGGCGAGCCGACGCCGACCCTGAACCCGACGGACGCGGGCCTGCTGCTGCGCGACAACTTCATTCCGACCGGCCAGAGGGCGCGCCTGTACGATCAGGACGGCCTGCCGATCGCCGACAGTTTTCAAGTGTCGGAGGTGATCCCCGGATCGCCCCTGACGCCCGCCCTGCCGGCCGGGAGGCCCGCGCCGCGACCGAGCGAACGCCAGAAGGCGCGCGACGCCGAGCGCCAGACCCGCGCCGAGGCCGAACTGGCCGCCGAGGTGCAGCGGGCGCTGGACGGAGAACCGCAAGGGGGCCTGCGCCTGTCCGAAGACGGGGACCAGGTGGTGTCGGTCTCCATCCCCGTGCGCCACGTGCAGCAGGTGCTGGGGGTGCTGACGCTGGAGGCGGGCGGCGTCGACGAGATTCTGGACGCCCAGCGGTGGGCGCTGTTCCCCTTCGCTCTGGTGGCCCTGGCGGTGTCGCTGTTGTCGTCGCTGCTGCTGCATCTGTTCGTGGCGCGGCCGGTGATGCGGCTGTCGCGGGCGGCCGACGAGGTGCGGCTGCAGCGGGCGCGGGCCATCTCCCTGCCCGACCTGGAGGACCGCAAGGACGAGATCGGCGACCTGGCCCGCGCGCTGGAGACCATGACCGACACCCTGTCGACGCGGATGGACGCCATCGAAGGCTTCGCCGCCGACGTGTCGCACGAGATCAAGAACCCCCTGACCTCGATCCGTTCGGCGCTGGAGACCCTGGCCCTGGTCAAGACCGACGCCCAGAGGGAGAAGCTGACCGCCCTGCTGCAACAGGACGTGCGGCGGCTGGATCGGCTGATCACCGACATCTCCAATGCGTCGCGGCTGGACGCCGAACTGTCGCGCGAACGGCCGCGTCCGATCGACATGGGCGAACTGTTGACCGAGGTGGCGCACATCTATGAGGCCACGGCCAAGCCGGGCGAGGCCAAGGTGTCGCTGGAGCTGCGGCCGGCGGCCGGCGAGGCCCGGGTGATCGGCCAGGACGGGCCGCTGGGCCAGGTGTTCCGCAACCTGGTCGACAACGCCAAATCCTTCAGCCCGGCGGGCGGAACGGTGCGAGTGACCCTGTCGCGCGACGAGACCGACGCCTGTCCCATCCATGTGCGGGTCGAGGACGACGGGCCGGGCATGCCGCCCGACAATCTGGATACGGTGTTCCAGCGCTTCTACACCTCGCGGCCCAAGGGCACGGCGTTCGGATCGAATTCGGGCCTGGGCCTGTCGATCGTGCGCCAGATCGTCGAGGCCCACGGCGGGCGGGTCTGGGCCGAGAACCGTCTGGGACCGGACGGCGCGGTCCAGGGCGCGCGGTTCACCGTGGCCCTGCCCGTCGCCGGTCGGCGCGGGTGAGCGCGCCGCTGCACGCCACCGTCGTGGCCCGTCCGTATGCGGACGGATGGCGCGGGGTGATGCTGATGGGACCGTCGGGCGCGGGCAAGAGCGACCTGGCGCTGCGGCTGATCCAGGCGGGCTTTCGCCTGGTGGCCGACGACTACGCCCACGTCTGGGCCTCAGGCGGGGGTCTCTACGCCGCCGCGCCCCAGACCATCGCTGGACGAATCGAGGCGCGCGGACTGGGGATATTGCCCGCCCCGGCCCGGATCGTGGCGCGAATCCGCCTGATCGCGCATCTGACGTCGGCGGCGGTCGAACGCCTGCCGGAACCGCGTTTCGAGGCGGTGGACGGGGTGGATGTGGCGGTCATCGACCTGGACCCCAGGCCCGCTTCGGCGGTCGCCGTCGTCGCAGGCGCGCTGGCGGGCTTTGATCGCGGCGCGGTTTGGCCTATCTAGGCCCGCTTGGGCCTGAACCGACGGATGTCGGCGGGCGGCTTGGGGCTTAGTCTTGGCGGTTCCTGAATGATCGGCCTGGTGATCGTCACCCACGGCGGCCTGGCCTCCGAATTCCTCTCGGCGATGGAGCATGTGGTCGGGCCGCAGCGCGGCGTGGCCGCCATCTGCATCGGGCCGGAAGACGACATGGAGCGGCGCCGCCGCGACATCGTCGACGCCGCCGCGGCGGTGGACGACGGCGACGGCGTCATCCTGTTGACCGACATGTTCGGCGGCACGCCGTCCAACCTGGCCATCTCGGTGATGGAGCAGACCCACGCCGAGGTCATCGCCGGGCTGAATCTGCCCATGCTGATCAAACTGGCCAGCGTGCGCGGGCGCGAGACGCTGGAGGCCTGCGTCGCCCACGCCCAGGACGCCGGGCGCAAATACATCTCGGTCGCCAGTTGGGTTCTGACGGGGGAGAAATGAGCGAAGAGGCCGCGAAAGCCGTCGTCGGCATCTGCAACCAGCGCGGCCTGCACGCCCGCGCCTCGGCCAAATTCGTCAAACTGGCCTCGGCCTATGAGGCCGAGGTGCGCGTGACCCGCGACGGAACCACGGTCGACGCCCGCTCGATCATGGGCCTGTTGATGCTGGGCGCCGGCGCCGGCTGCGACGTCACCATCGAGGGCGAGGGTCCCGACGCGGCCGAGGCCGTCGCCGCCCTGGCCGACCTGGTGAACCGCAAATTCGACGAGGATCAGTAGGTCGCCTGTTCATCCTGCGAAGCGCATCGCGCGAAGCAGGATGGTGGAGCCGAGGGGAGTCGAACCCCTGACCTCGTCATTGCGAACGACGCGCTCTACCAACTGAGCTACGGCCCCCCAATCCCGAGAGTGATCGGGTTAGGCGAGGGCGCGACATACGAAGGCGGTTCGTGGGTGTCAACGGGGGACGATCCGTCCCAGCGCGAGGCGGTGTACCTGAATCGTCGTCCGCGCTAGTCAGGGGACGAGAGACCGGGAGACTTGAATGGAATTCGCCGCCGCCGTGATCGGCTTCATATTCTTCGTGGCCAACGCCATCTTAAGCCTGCTGGTGTGGGCCGTGATCATCTCGGCCATACTGAGCTGGCTGTTCGCCTTCGACGTCATCAACCACCGCAACCGGTTCGTGTCGCAACTGGCCTATGCGCTGGATCGGATCACGGGACCGGTGCTGGCGCCGTTGCGCCGGTTCATTCCGCCGCTGGGCGGCATCGACGTGACGCCGATCGTCGCCCTGATCCTGATCCAGGGGATTCAGAACTATCTGCTGCCGGCCGCGCACGCGGCGGCCCTGAGCCTGGTTGCGGGCTGAGCGGCGGCGGGGACACGCCCGGCGGCAATCGCGGGCCAGAACGCGGCCCGCTCTTGCCTCCGCGCCGCAGCTTTCTAAGGTGCGCGTCCCGACTGGCCTCCCCGGCTGCAACAGACCGACCCTCCGCATGAACTCGATCAAGACAGTCGCCGTCGTCGGCGCCGGCCAGATGGGCGTCGGCATCGCCCAGGCGGCGGCCATGGGCGGCTATGCGGTGCGGCTGTACGACGTCTCGGCCGAACGGCTGGCGGGAGCGGCGGCGGTGATCGGCGAATCCCTGGCGCGGCAGGCGTCGCGCGGACTGATCGACGCGACGGCGGCCGAGGCGGCCCTGGGCCGGATCGCAATGGTCCAATCCCTGGCCGAGGTCGGCCAGTCCGACCTGGTGATCGAGGCGGCGGTCGAGGACGAGGCGGTCAAGAAGGCGATTCTGGCCGATCTGGTTCCGCACCTGGCCCCCGACACCCTGCTGGCGTCCAACACCTCGTCGATCTCGATCACGCGCCTGGCCTCGGCCACCGACCGGCCCGAACGGTTCATCGGCCTGCATTTCATGAAGCCGGCCCCGGTGATGAAGCTGGTGGAGATCATCCGCGGCATCGCCACCTCGGCGGCGACCTATGAGACGGCCGTGGCCTTCGCCGAATCCCTGGGCAAGACCACCACCAACGCCGAGGACTTCCCGGCCTTCATCGTCAACCGCATCCTGGTGCCGATGATCAACGAGGCCATCTACACCCTGTACGAGGGGGTGGGGGACGTGGCCTCGATCGACAAGGCGCTGAAACTGGGGGCCAACCATCCGATGGGTCCGCTTGAGCTGGCGGATTTCATGGGTCTGGACGTGGTGCTGGCCATCATGAACGTGCTGCACGAAGGCCTGGCCGACAGCAAATACCGGCCCTGTCCGCTGCTGGTGAAATATGTCGAGGCTGGCTGGCTGGGCCGCAAGAGCGGGCGCGGCTTCTACGACTATTCCGGCGACACGCCGGTTCCGACGCGATAGGCTGACGCCGTGCTCAACCGCCGTTTCGACACGCCCGAGGATCTGCCCGGCCGACGGCCGGTGACCTGGCGTCCGTCGGGCGCGGCGACGCCTCTGGCCGTTCTGGCGGGGGCCGCCTGGCCGCCGCTGTTGACCCTGGTCTTCTGGCCGCCGCGCAACTGGATGCCGGGGCTGGACACCGACTGGCGGCTGGTCATGCTGCTGGTCGGGCTGATCGCGACGCCGATCGGCATCTGGGCCTTGCGCGGCGAGCGCGAGCGCACCGGCCGACCCGACACCCGCATGGGCATCGTCTGGCGTTTCATGCTGTTCGGGGGTCTGTTGGCCGCCGCCTTGCAGACGGCCATGACCCTGATCCTGGTGATTCTGGGCTGGTTCGAGGCCGGGGACGTGGCCCAGGCCGTCGGGGCGACCGAGACCAAGCTGCTGATCTATGGTCTGGGCGGCCTGCCGATCGCGGTCATCCTGGGGGTCAGCTACGCCCTGTGGGCGGGGCTGTGCGTGGCCTTCATCGCCTTCATGCCGCGCCCGCCGACGGTCAAGGACCGGCTGGGGCTGATGGATCGGGACCGCGAACCGGCCGATCCCGCGCCGTCGGGACCGCGCCGCCGGTACTGAACCGCTTGCGTCCGCGCCCGATAACGGTGACGCTGGCGGCTTCGCGACAAGGGGGAATGCGATGACCGACGTCCTGGAGCCTAGACCGCAACCCGTGGCTCCCAAGGATCGGACGCGCAGCCTGGACGCCATGCGCGGCCTGGCCGTGCTGGGCATTCTGGCGGTCAATATCGTCGCCTTCGCCTTTCCGTTCGGCGTCTATATGGACGCGGACCTGGCGCCCAAGGCCCTGGGAACGGCCGGGACCTATTGGTTGTGGGTGTCGGACACCTTCTTCCATTCCAAATTCATCACCCTGTTCACCATGCTGTTCGGGGCCTCGGTCTTCATGGTCGGGGGCGAGCGCAAGGACCCGGTGCGCGGGCCGCTGATCCAGCGGCGCCTGTTGTGGCTGATCGTCATCGCCCTGATCCACGGCCTGCTGATCTGGTGGGGCGACGTGCTGCTGCTGTACGCCGTGACCGGTCTTCTGGCCCTGCTGTGCCGGTCGATGTCGGGACGCAAGCTGATCGGGATCGGCCTGGGCGTGACGATCCTGTTGGCGTTGCTGGGCGCGCTGGGCGCGCTGGCGATGAATTTCGCGCCGCCGGAAATGCAGGCCTCGATGGCGGCGCAGAAGGCGGCCATGGGCGGCACGCCGGAAACCATCGCCGCCTCGATCACGACCTACCGCAGCGGCTGGACCGGCATGCTGCAAGAGAATTTCGCCGCCTGGACGCAGCTACAGGTCGCCAGCCTCTTCTTCATCCCCTCGACCCTGGCCCTGATGCTGCTGGGCATGGGTCTGTTCAAGACGGGCTTCATGGCCGGGCGGGCGCCGACCTGGGTCTATCTGCTGACGGCCGCGCTGGGCGGCGGGGTGCTGGCGGCGACCGGCTGGTACGGCTGGCGAGACGCCTGGGGGACCGAGACCGAAGGCGCGGTGCAAGGCGTGCCCGAAGCCCTGGGCGCCTTCGCCTTCGTCATCACCCTGGCCTATATGAGCGTGATGATCCTTCTGGCCACGCGCGGCCGAAGCTGATCGCGGCGGTGTTCGAGCCGGTCGGCCGCATGGCCTTCACCAACTATCTGAGCCAGTCGATCATCATGACGACGATCTTCACCCAGCCCTGGGGACCCAGGCTGATCGGCCAGCTTGGGTGGGAGACCCTGCCGCTGCTGGTCGCGGGGGTGTGGGCGACGCAACTGATCTGGTCGCCGTTGTGGCTGTCGCTGTTCCGCATGGGACCGCTGGAATGGGTGTGGCGCTGCCTGACATACGGCCGGATCGTGCCCTTGCTGAAGGGACGCTGAGAGCGGCGGCGTGACGGGCTGACGTTGCGATGGGGCGGGCGATGGCCTAATCGCCCGACATGACCGACAGCGCCTCTTCTCCCGCTACATCCTCCAGACCCGAAGCCCGCGGCCCGCGCGGCTTCGCCGACCGTCGCGGCCGCGACGTGGCGGCCGAGCGCCGCATCGTCGAAAAGGTGGCCGCCGTCTATGAGCGGTGGGGCTTCGAGCCGCTGGAGACGCCGGCGTTTGAATACGCCGACGCCCTGGGCAAATTCCTGCCGGACGCCGACCGCCCGAACGAGGGCGTGTTCGCCATGCAGGACGACGACGATCAGTGGATGGCCCTGCGCTACGACCACACCGCGCCCCTGGCCCGGTTCGCGGCCCAGAATTGGGAGACCCTGCCCAAACCCTATCGCCGCTACGCCTATGGTCCGGTGTGGAGGAACGAGAAGCCCGGTCCCGGCCGCTTCCGCGAATTCTGGCAATGCGACGCCGATACGGTGGGTTCCGACCGGCCCGAGGCCGACGCCGAGATCGTGGCCATGGCGGTCGAAGGGTTGGAGGCGGCGGGCCTGCCGGCCGGTTCGGCGGTGGTCAAGATCAACAACCGCAAGCTTCTGGACGGTCTCTTGGCCCAGTCGGGCGTGACCGACGCGGCGCAGAAGCTGGTGGTCATGCGCGCCATCGACAAGCTGGACCGGCTGGGCGACGGCGGGGTGCGCGACTTGCTGGGCAAGGGGCGGCTGGATGAATCCGGCGCCTTCACGCCGGGCGCCGAACTGGCCGGACCCGCCATCGGCGCCATCATGGCCTTTCTGTCGGCGGGCGGCGGGACGCGATCGGAGACCCTGGACCGGCTGTCGGCCGTGGTCGGCGGGTCCGAGGCGGGTGCGGCCGGTCTTGAGGAGCTGGCGCGGATCGACACGGCGCTGAAGGCCCTGGGCGTGCCGCAGGACCAGGCGCGGTTCGATTCGGCGGTGGTGCGCGGTCTCGAATACTACACCGGTCCCGTCTATGAGGCCGAACTCCTGGCGCCGGGTTCGGTCAGCCTGGGTTCGATCGGCGGCGGCGGGCGCTATGACGACCTGATCGCCCGCTTCACCGGCGAGACCGTGCCCGCGACGGGCTTTTCGTTCGGGGTCAGCCGCCTGGCCTACGCCCTGAACGCGGCCAAGATGATCGAGGGCGCCCAGACCGTCGGTCCGCGCGGGCCGGTGGTGGTCATCGCCTTCAGTCCCGACGACATGGCCCACTATCTGGCGGCGGCGGGCGAGCTGCGCCGAGCGGGCATTCCGGCCGAAGTCTATCTGGGCAAGGCGGGCATGAAGGCGCAGATGAAATACGCCGACCGTCGCGCCGCCCCGGCCGCCGTCATCCTGGGCGGCGACGAGATCGCGGCCGGCCAGGTGACGATCAAGGACCTGGACGCCGGGCGCGCCCTGGCCGCCGGGATCGTCGACAACGAGGCCTGGAAGGCCGAACGGCCGGGCCAGGTCATGGTGGCGCGCGACGCCCTGGTCGCCACGGTGCGCGGCATTGTCGAAGCCTCTTCGAGTCTGTAACGCACAAGCGCGTTACTTAACGCCGTTCAGTCGCGCCTGGGGCGGGTTTTCGCCTTCCGTTTGATTGACTTGAGACCCCTCGTCGGGCCATTTGGCCTCACTCGAGGGACGCGGCGCTGACGCGACGCGATTCTCGAAGGCGTTTCGGGGAGGAAACGTCCGCTCCGTCAGAGAGCGAGAAAGCCCGCCGCGATGTATCCCCCGCGGCGGGCTTTTTCGCGCCTGGAGCCTGGCGCGAGGCGCGAAAACAAAGGGCCGGAGCGTCGCCGCCCCGGCCCTTGTCAATTCGGCGAAAAGACGAGGATCAGGCCTCGGTCTTCTCTTCCTCGGCGGCGGCTTCGGCCGGAGCTTCTTCAGCCGGAGCCTCTTCAGCGGCGGCCTCGGCGGCCGGGGCCTCGGCGGCCGGGGCCTCTTCGGCCGGGGCTTCTTCAGCAGCCGGAGCCGGAGCGGCGGCGGCGGCTTCGGCTTCTTCCTTGGCGCGGGCGGCGGCTTCGGCGGCCTCGATCTTGGCGGCGGCTTCGGCCTCGGCGCGGTCGGCTTCGCGCTGGGCGCGCTCGGCGGCGCGTTCCTGGGCCTTCTTGCCCGGCTGGGCCTTGTTCGGGTTGTTGCCCTGGGTCCACTTGACCTTGGCGCCGAGGGTCTCGTCCTGGCTCAGGAAGCGGGCGACGCGATCGGTCGGCTGGGCGCCCTTGCCCAGCCATTCGGCGATGCGCTCGACCTTCAGGGTGACGCGCGGGGTCGGGCCGTCCTTGGGCAGCATCGGGTTGTAGCTGCCGACGCGCTCCAGGAATTTGCCGTCACGCGGCGAGTGCGAGTCGGCGACGACGATATAGTAGTAGGGGCGCTTCTTGGCGCCGCCGCGGGCCAGACGAATCTTCAGCATTTTCAGTCTCTTTCTTTAGTCGAAATCATTTCTTGGGAGGGAAGCCCGGCAGGCCGGGAAGGCCTCCCGGAAGGTGTCCGCCGCCCAGGCCGGCGAGCCGGTCCTGAATGGCTTTCATTTCGTCTTCGGACGGTTCGGGCAGCTTGCCGCCGCCCATGGCCTTCAGCCGCGCCATGTCGGCGCCGCCGGGACCCCCGGCCATGCCGCCGAACATGGCGGCCATCTGCTGCATCTTCTTGGGTCCGCCGCGTGACATCATCTTGACCATGTCGGCCATCTGACGGTGCTGTTTGAGCAGGCGGTTGATGTCCTGAACCTCGACGCCGGCGCCGGCGGCGACGCGCTTCTTGCGGCTGGCGTTCAGCAGGTCGGGCTTCTTGCGCTCGGCCTTGGTCATGGAGCTGATGATGGCTTCCTGGCGGGCGATCATGCGGTCGTCGACGCCGCTGTCGGCCATCTGGGCCTTCATCTTGGCCACGCCGGGCAGCAGGCCCATGATGCCTTGCAGGCCGCCCATCCGCTTCATCTGCTGAAGCTGGGCGGACAGGTCGTTCAGGTCGAACTGGCCCTTGGCCAGCTTGCGGGCCATGGCCTCGGCCTTGGACTGGTCCAGGTCGGCGGCGGCCTTTTCGACCAGGGCCACGATGTCGCCCTGGCCCAGGATGCGGCCGGCCACGCGGCGGGCGTCGAACACGTCCAGCGCGTCGACCTTCTCGCCCGCGCCCAGATATTTGATCGGCAGGCCGGTGACGGCCCGCATCGACAGCATGGCCCCGCCGCGCCCGTCGCCGTCGGCGCGGGTCAGGACCAGGCCGGTCAGGGGCAGACGTTCGTGGAAGGCGGCCGCGGTGCGCACCGCGTCCTGGCCGGTCAGGCTGTCGGCGACCAGCAGGGTCTCGACCGGCTTCGCGATCTCGGCGACCTCGGCCACCTCGTTCATCAGCCCTTCGTCCAGGGTGATGCGGCCGGCGGTGTCCAGGATCAGGACGTCGAAGCCCTGGAGCTTGGCCGACTGCAGGGCGCGCCGGGTGATCTGGACCGCGCTCTCGCCCGCCACGATCGGCAGGGTCGCGACCTCGATCTGCTCGCCCAGTTTGGCGAGCTGCTCCATGGCCGCCGGACGCCGCGTGTCCAGCGAGGCCATCATGACCTTCTTGCGGTCGAACTTCGTGAGCCGCAGCGCCAGCTTGGCCGAGGTGGTGGTCTTGCCTGAGCCTTGCAGGCCAGCCATCAGCACCACGGCAGGCGGCGCGGCGTTGGTGTTGAGGGGAACGGGCTCTTCGCCGCCCAGCATTTCGATCAGGCCGTCATAGACGATCTTGACCACCTGGTCGGCCGGCTTGACCGAACGGATGACCTCTTCGCCCGTGGCGCGCTCGGTGGCGAAGGCGATGAAGTCCTTGACGACCGGCAGGGCGACGTCGGCCTCCAGCAGGGCCACGCGCACCTCGCGCATCGCCTCGGCCACGTCCTTTTCGGACAGGGCGCCGCGACCGGTGATCCGGTCGAAAACCCCTGTCAGCCGCTCGTTCAGAGCCTCGAACATACGCACCTCTTGAGCGCGCAAAACGACCTCAGCCCCAGTGGACGTATGACGTCGACTGGGGTCCTCGCCATCCTCGTCCGCATCCTTGTTGCGCTAACGCTCGGCTCGCGGAGCCTTGCTGCTTGTGCGCCCGGTGAGGGGTCGTGATGGTGGAGGCGCGAGGTTCACTTGCGCCGGAAGCGGCGGCTTATGACGGAAAAGCGCGGCGAAGACAAGGCGGGCGGGCCGGGGTCGAGCCGCGCGCGCGGGGGCGGGCGTCAGCCGCAGACGGGGCAGGCCGGGTCGGCGGCGATCTCGACCGTGCGGCTCCGGCCGGTCAGGCCGTCGTGCAGCGTCAGCCGCCCGATCAGCGGCCGGCCCGCGCCGGTGATCAGCTTGACCGCCTCCAGAGCGCAGGCGGCGCCGACCAGGCCGGCCAGGGCGCCGACGACGCCGACGCGGGCGCAGGTCGCCGCGTCCGGCGGAACGTCCGGGACCAGGCAGCGGTAACAGGGGCGGCCGGTGAAGATCCCGACCTGGCCGTCCCAGCGGCCAAGGGCGCCCGAGACCAGGGGAACGCCCGCCGCCACGCAGGCGGCGTTGACGGCGAAACGGGTTGGGAAGTCGTCCGTGCCGTCGACCACCACGTCCCAGCCGGGGATGCGCCGGGCGGCGTTCTCAGGCGTCAGCCGTTCGGGAAAGGTCTGGACGGCGACGCCGGGGTTCAGGGCGCCCAGGCGTTCGGCCCCGGTCTCGACCTTCAGGCGGCCGATGTCGGACGTGGCGAACAACACTTGACGCTGGAGGTTGGACAGGGCGACCGCGTCGTCGTCGATCAGACCCAGGGTCCCGACCCCGGCGGCGGCCAGATACTGGGCCGCCGGGCCGCCGACGCCGCCCAGGCCGACGATCAGGATGCGAGCGCGGGCCAGCTTCTGTTGACCCGGCCCGCCGATCTCGGCCAGCACCAGATGGCGCGCATAGCGTTCGACGTCGTCATCCGAGAAGGTCACGCGGCCTGATTAGCCCGCCCGCGTGACCGGGTCGAGGTTCAGGCCGCCGCCGCCGGGGCGACGATGCAGCTCGCCAGCATGTTCTCGGCCTCGGGGGCGGAGAGTTCGCACAGGGTGCGGCCGTTCAGGGTGCGCTCGACCGAGGCGGACGACAGGCCGCACATGGCCATCGGCGTCTCGAACCGGCGGGTCTGGATCGGGATGGTGGCCAGGATGCACATCTCGGTGTGGCGGGGGTCGTCGCGCACGCGCGTCAGAAGCCGGTCGAGGTCCGCTCGGCGCCCCTCGACGGCCTGGAGCACGCGGCCGTCGTGGAACAGCATGACGCCGGTGACGTGGTCCCGACGGTTGTTGCGTTCGGCCGCGCCCAGGATCTGGGCGATCGACAGGGTGGTCTGGCCGACGACGCCCACGGTCTTGCTGACAAAGACCGTACGGTAAAGCTCAATCATTCCAAATACTCGGCGATTGTGATTAGGTTGCACCAAATGTAACGGGTTACATGGTCAAAATTTTGCCCAGTGAAGTGTTTGCGCAACAATGAACTAAGCGCCGGGCAGGCGAATTGAGGCGTCCCTGTGTCGCGGCCGCCGCGTCATCCGGCGCCTGCGCGGATTTCAGGCGACATCGTTCGCCAAAGACGCTGGAATGCGGGCGAAGGAGTCGAGCCATGATCCGCCCCCTGATCCGCCGCATGACCCGCGCCGCCTGTCTCGCCGCGACCCTCGCCGCGACCCTCGCTGCGACGCTGGCCGCGCTGCCCGCCCTGGCCCAGGAGGCCGCGCCCGTGGTGGCGGCCGAACGCGCCTTCGCCGCCGACGGCCTGACCCTGGGCGTGGACAAGGCCTTCCACGCCTGGTCGACGCCGGACGCCATATTGATCGCCGGCGGCCAGGTTCTGAACGCGCATGCGGCCTATCCGGGGACGACGGATCTCGACCCGGCGGCGCCGAGCCTGGCGTGGTGGCCGAACTGGGCCGGGATCGCCAAGTCGGGCGACATGGGCTTCACCACCGGCGGCGTCGAGCGCGGGGGCGAGCGGCGCGGCCACTATTTCACGGTCTGGAAACGTCAGGCCGACGGGGCGTGGCGATGGGTCTATGACGGCGGCTCGGGCGCGAATTCCGCCGACGTCCCGCCTGCCGAGGCCGAGCCGGCGATCCTGGCGGCGGCGACGGTCGGTTCCGACAGCCCCGAGGCGGCGATGACCGAGGTGCGGGCCGCCGAGACCGCCCTGGCCGCGGCCGCCGCGGTCGATTCCCGCGCGGCGCATCTGGCGGTTCTGGCCGATGACGGACGGCTGTATGTCGCGCCGCGCCCGCCGGCGATCGGCAAGGCCGCCTATGCGGAGGCGCTGATGGGCTGGCCGTCGGTTTTCACCTTCGGGCCGACGATGGGCGGCGGGGCCTCGGACGCGGGCGACATGGCCTGGACCTGGGGCGAGGCGGCCTGGCGGGGGGCGGGCGACGCGGCGCGCACCGGCCACTATGTGCGGCTGTGGCAGAAGCGGCCCGAGGGCTGGCGGCTGGCCTTCGCCCAGTTGATCGCGGCCCCGCCGCCGCGACCGGCCGCTCCGGCGAACTGACCCCGCCTTAAAACCAGCGTGATCTGTGGTATAAGCCGCGCCTCCCGACCACCGCATACGGATCGCCGCCTTGAGCGTCACGCTCGACCTGTCTCGCGCCCAGCCCGCCGCCAAGGCGCCCGTCAACCTGACCGGTCTGACGCGCGAGGGCCTGCGCCAGGCCCTGGTCGAGGCCGGGATCTGCCCGCCCGAGAAGGCCAAGATGCGGGCGTCGCAGGTGTGGGGCTGGATCCACCATTACGGCGTCACCGACTTCGCGGCGATGAGCAATGTCGCCAAGGACATGCAGGCCAAGCTGGCCGAGCATTTCACCCTGGCCCGCCCCGAGATCGTCGAGCGCCAGGTGTCGAAGGACGGCACGCGCAAATGGCTGATCCGCACCGCGCCGGGCATAGAGATCGAGACCGTTTACATCCCCGATGTCGGCCGGGCCGGCGCCCTGTGCGTCTCGTCCCAGGTCGGCTGCACCCTGAATTGCACCTTCTGCCACACCGGCACTCAGAAGCTGGTGCGCAACCTGACCGCCGCCGAGATCGTGGCCCAGGTCCAGGTGGCGCGCGACGACCTGGGCGAATGGCCGTCGCCCAAGGAAGACCGTCGCCTGTCGAACATCGTCTTCATGGGCATGGGCGAGCCGCTGTACAATCTGGACCACGTCGCCGACGCTATCGACATCATCTCGGACAATGAGGGCATCGCCCTGTCGCGGCGCCGGATCACGGTCTCGACCTCGGGCGTCGTGCCGCAACTGGACGCCCTGGGAACCCGCACGGCGGCCATGCTGGCCATCAGCCTGCACGCCACCAACGACCCCTTGCGCGACGTGCTGGTGCCGCTGAACAAGAAATATCCGCTGGCCCAGTTGATGGATGCGATCCGGGCCTATCCCGGCATCTCCAACGCGCGGCGGGTGACGTTTGAATACGTCATGCTGAAGGGCGTCAACGACAGCCCCGAAGAGGCGCGCGCCCTGCTGAACCTGATCAAGGGCATACCGGCCAAGATCAATCTGATCCCGTTCAACCCCTGGCCGGGCACGGACTATGAATGTTCGGACTGGAAGACGATCGAACGTTTCGCCGCCATCCTGAACAAGGCCGGCTACGCCAGCCCCATCCGCACCCCGCGCGGCCGCGACATCCTGGCCGCCTGCGGCCAGTTGAAGTCCGAGAGCGAAAAGCTGCGCGCCAGCGCCCTGCGCAAGGCCGAACAGGCGGCGGCTGGAACGGACGAAGCGGCCTGAAGCCCCGGGGCCTCGGCGGCCCGCTTACAATCGGTCACACAGTGTGGCCGTCACGCGCTTGCGGATTGGGGCGGGATTCGGGCAAGCGGTTCGCATGGATGCGTCGTCGCTCAATGATCTGCTGAGCAGTCCCGAGGTGCAGGCCTTCGCCAGCGGGTTTCCCGTCATGGTGCTGCATCTGGGGGTGACCCTGGGTCTGTTGATCCTGGGGGCGCTGATCTACGCCCTGCTGACGCCGTGGCGCGAGATCGCCCTGATCCGAGACGGCAATCCGGCCGCGGCCGTGGCCTTCGCCGGGGTGTTGTTGGGCCTGGCGATCCCGCTGGCGGTCAGCCTGTCGGTCTCGACCTCGGTGCGCGACGTGGCCCTGTGGGGCGTGGCGACCCTGGTGCTGCAACTGCTGGCCTTCCGCATCGTCGATCTGATCCTGACCGGCCTGCCCCAGCGCATTCAGGACGGAGAGATCTCGGCGGCCGTGCTGCTGGTGGGGGCCAAGCTGGCGACGGCGCTGATCCTGTCCGCCGCCCTGACGGGCTGAGCCGATGCGCCGGGTCCTGGGCCTGCCGGACTGGGCCGTCTACGCCGTCGTGGTGGGCGGCCTGCTGGTCTTTTCCCTGGTCCGACGCGAGAACGCCGACGCCCCGCCCGCGCCCGCCCCGCCGGACGAGCTGGAGGGCGCCCTTCTGGGTCCGGTGACGCCGTTCGACCCCTCGGTCACCGTCCATGCGCCGGACACGCCGTTCCAGCCCGCCTCGGGCACGGCCTTTTCGATCGCGCGCGACGGACGCTGGGTGACCGCTCGCCATGTGGTCGAGGGATGTCGCCGTCCGGCCCTGGTGGTCGGCGGCGGGCGGGCCGTGGCGGCCGACGTGCGCCTGGCGCCGCGCGCCGATGTGGCGGTTCTGATCACCCAGGGCGGGCCGCCCGCCCTGCCGGTCGAGGCGACGGCGCCGTTGCGGCGCGGACAGCGGGCCTTCCATCCGGGCTTCCCCCAAGGACGGCCGGGCGAGGTGGCCTCGCGCCTGCTGGGCCGCGAGACGCTGAAGGTCACCGGGCGCGGCGCGCGCGACGAGCCGGTGCTGGCCTGGGCCGAGGTGGGCCGCACGGCGGGGCTGAACGGCACGCTGTCGGGTCTGTCGGGGGCGCCGGTGCTGGACCGCCAGGGCCGGGTCGTCGGCGTGACCCTGGCCGAAAGTCCGCGCCGGGGCCGGGTCTACACCACCGCGCCCGACACCTTCGGCCCGGCGATCCGCGGCCAGCAGCAGGCCGACGAGGTCCTGTTGGGCGAACCGATCACGGTCGACAACTACGGCCTGGTCGCCGATTCCATGCGCCGGGACCTGAGGGTCGCCCAGGTGGTCTGCCTGTCGGTTTGAGCGGGATCGCCCAACGGGGCGGCCTGAAACGAAACCGCCCGCCCCGGCGAACCGGAGCAGGCGGCGATCCTTCGAGGCGTCGGCCGGATCAGCGCAGCGTGGCGCTGTCCAGGTTCAGGGCCGACAGGGGCACGACCTCGACGTTCGGATAGGCGGCGCGAAGCTGCTCCAGGAAGACCTGGGCGTCGCCGACGACCACCACGCTGGCGCGGTCGGCCGGGATGTGCTCGCGCACGGCCGCCTGGATGGCCTCGGGCGTCACCGCGTTCACATCGGCGGCGTAGCTGGCCAGGCTGGACAGCGGCAGGTCGTACAGCGCCAGGTTGGCGACCAACGACCCCAGGCCGTCGACCGTCTCCAGCGTGCGGCCGAAGTCGCCGATCAGCGTGGCCTTGCGCGGGGCCATGTCGGCGTCGGTGACCGGCTCGTCCGACAGGCGCCGGACCTGTTGCAGCATCAGGTCGATGACCTGGGGCACGGCGTCGTTGCGGGTCTGGGCCGAGGCGGTCAGCATGCCCTGGTCCTCGCGCGCCGACAGACCGGAATAGGCGCCGTAGCTGAGACCGCGCTTGATGCGGATCTCCTGGCTGAGGCGGGCCGAGAAGCCGCCGCCCAGAACCGCATTGCCGACCGACAGGGGGAAATAGTCCTGGTCCGAGCGGGCGATGCCGCGCAGGGCGGTGATGACGGCGGCCTGGCCGGCGCCCGGCTGGTCGATGACGATGACGCGCGGCGCCAGGGCGGGACCGGCGGCGTCGGCCGAAGCGGCCGGGGCGGCGCCTTCGCCGCGCCAGTCGCCGAAGGCCTGTTGCGCCAGGGCGCGGGCGGCCTGGGGCGTGATGTCGCCGGAGAAGGTCAGGACCGCGTTCTCGGGCCGATAGCGACCGGCATGGAAGGCGGCCAGATCCTCACGCGTCAGGCCGGGGATGCTGGTCGGGGTGCCGTTGGCGGGCCGGCCGTAGGGGGCGTCGCCATAGACGGCGCGGGCGGCGGCCATGCCGGCGACGGGACCGGGCTGGGACAGTTGGACCCGCAGGCCGTTCAACGCCTGCTGCTGCTGACGGGTCAGCTCCTCGGGCGCGAAGGCCGGGTTGCGCACCATGTCGGCCAACAGGGTCAGGGCCTGGGGGAAGACGTTCGACGGAGCGTTCACCTGGACATTGGTGAAGTCGACGCCCGCGCCCGCGCCGAAGTCGGCGCCCAGGCTTTCGCCCTCGCTGGCGATCTGAACGGCCGAGCGGGTCTCGGTGCCCTTGTCCAGCAGGTTGGCGGTGAAGGCGGCGGCGCCGCCCTTGCCCGTCGGATCGTCCGAGGCGCCGGCGCGCAGGCTGAGCCGCGCGGCGACCAGCGGCACGCCCTGGGTCGGGGCGACCAGCACGCGCAGGCCGTTGTCCAGACGCAGCTCGGCCACGGCGGGCGTGGCGACGGCCACGGGCCGGCCGGGCTGGGGCAGGGGAATGCGCTCGCCCTCGGGGGCCAGGGTGACCGGCGCTCCGGCGGGGGCCAGGTCGGCCAGGGTGACGGGGGCGGTGTAGTCGCTGCGCTGCGGCGTCTCGGGGTGTTCGGCGTCGGCCTGGAGATAGCGCATGGTCACGGCGCGATCGTCGCGCAGATACAGGCGCGCCACGCGCTGGACGTCGGCCACGGTCACGGCTTGCAGATTGGCGATGTCGCGGTCCACCGAGGTCGGATCGCCGGTCATGATCAGGCTGTATCCAAACGCGAAGGCGCGCCCGTCGATGGTCTCGCGCGAGCGCAGGGCGTCGGCGATCAGCTCGTTCTTGGCCTCGGCCAGTTCGGCCGGGGTGACGGCCTGGTCGCGGATGCGCGCCACCTCGGCGCGCAGGGCGGCCAGACCCTCGTCCGGGGTCTTGCCGGGGTTCATCACCGCCGTGACCGACAGGTTGCCGACCTGCTGCTGCTGGTAGTTGCTGGAGCCGGCCGAGTTGGCGACCTGCTGGGTGTAGACCAGCGAACGGTACAGGCGCGAGCTGTCGCCGGTCGACAGAATGCCGTCCAGCACGTCCAGCGCCGCCCGGTCGGGATGGGCGTAGGGCGCGGTCGGATAGGAGATCTGCACCATCGGCAGGGGCACGTTCGGGCCGTAGAAGGTCGCCTCGCGCGCCGGGCCGTAGGTCTCTTCGACGTGGTTGATGGGCAGGGGACGGTTCGGCCGCTCGATGGCGCCGAAATACTGGTCGATCCAGGCGTCCAACTGGGCTTGGTCGAAATTGCCCGCCACGATCAGATAGGCGTTGTCGGGCCGGTAGAAGGTCTCGTGGAAGGCTTGAACGTCGCCGATGTTCGCCGCGTTCAGATCTTCGATCGAGCCGATGCCGGGGCGGCGATAGGGGCTGGTCTGGAAGGTGAAGGCCGGGGCGTGGATGCGCTGGAACCGGCCATAGGGCGTCGACAGGACGCGCAGACGGTATTCCTCCTTCACCACGTCGCGCTCGGAGGCCATGACGGCCTCGTTGACGACCAGCGAACCCATGCGGTCGGCCTCGGCGAACAGCATCCGCTCCAGGTGCTCGGCCGGGACGGTCTCGAAATAGTTGGTCAGGTCCAGATAGGTCGAGGCGTTGTTCGAGCCGCCGACATCCTCGGTCAGCCGGTCGAAGGTCTCGGGCGGCAGGTTGCGGGTCGCCTTGAACATCAGGTGTTCAAACAGGTGGGCGAAGCCCGAGCGGCCTTCCGGGTCGTCCTTGGCGCCGACCTTGTACCAGACCTGGACCGTGACGTTGGAGGTGTTGGCGTCGCGCGCCGTATAGACCTTCAGTCCGTTCGGCAGGGTGCGTTCGACAAAGCCCAGCGGCGGCACCTGGACCCCTTGGGTCGAGGCGGCGGGCGCGGCGGTCTGGGCCAGGGCGGGCGCGGCGGCCAGGCCCAGCATCAGGGCCGAGGCGGCGACGGACAGGATCAGGCGGGTCTTCATGATGCGGATGCTCCAGCGCCCGTTCCCCCGGGCGGCGGGACCCTATCAGCGGCGCCGTGCGGAACGCACCTTAACGAGATTTAATAAAACGTGGGCGTGGAACGGATTGCGATTTTTCCAACGTGTAAGCGTGTCGGACACTTTTGGGGTGACGGCGCGAGAACCGGCGGTAATGGTGCCGCCGCCTGCAATCTGTGAACGGACCTGTCCCGCATGAAACGCCTGCTCGTAGCCGGCGCCGCCCTCGGCGCCCTGATGATTCCCGCCGCCGCCTCGGCCCAGGATTCCCATGACCACGCCTGTCTGGATGAGACCTGCTCGGTCGTCAGCCTGGTGAGCGATTTCGCGGGCTTCGCCCAGGACGCCGATCCGGCGACGCCCGGCTGGCAGGGCACGGCGACCCCGTCCTACGGAACCTGGGGCTTCAACCTGGCGGGACGCGACACCTCGGTGAATCCGGGCGACGACTTCTTCCGCTACGCCGGCGGCCTGGCCTTCGACCAGATTCAGATCCCCTCGGATCGCACCAGCTACGGCGCCTTCGCCATGCTGCGCGAACTGTCGGACAACCGCGTCAAGGCCATGGTCGACGAACTGGTCGCCCGCAATGATCTGGCCGCCGGTTCGGACGAGGCCAAGGTGGCCGCCGCCTATCGCAGCTATATGGACCAGGCGCGGATCGAGGCCTTGGACGCCCAGCCGCTGCAACCCTATCTCGCCGCCATCCGCGCCGCCGACACCCACGAGAAGATGGCCGTCTATATGGGGTCGACCCAGGGCCGCGCCGGATCGTCGATCTTCGGCACCGGCATCACGATCGATTCCAAACGGCCCAATGAATACGTCACCTCGATGGGCCAGGGCGGTCTGGGCCTGCCGAACCGCGACTATTATCTGGACGCGCGTTACGCCGACAAGAAAGAGAAATACCAGGCCTATGTCGAGCGCATGCTCAGCATGATCGGCTGGGACGATCCGGCCGGAAACGCGGCGGCCATCATGGCCTTCGAGGAGAAGATCGCCCAGGCCCACTGGACCCCGATCGAGAACCGCGACCGCAACCGGACCTATAATGAAACCACCCCGGTCCGCCTGGCCGAGGCCGCGCCGGGCTTTGATTTCGCCGGTTATCTGAACGCCGCCGGTCTCGGCGCCATCGACCGCCTGATCGTCCGTCAGGACACGGCCATGCCCAAGATCGCCGCCATCTACGCCGAGACGCCGATGTCGGTGATCCAGGCCTGGCAGGCCTTCCACACCGTCGATGACGCCGCCGGAAGCCTGTCGCGCCGCTTCTCGGACGCCCAGTGGGAGTTCCGCAGCCGCGACCTGTCGGGCCAGCCCGAGCAGCGCAGCCGCGAAAAGCGCGCCGTCAGCTTCGCCGAGGGCGCCCTGAGCGACGCCACGGGCCGCATGTACGCCGAGCGTTACTTCCCGGCCGAGTCCAAGGCCAAGATGGAGGAGCTGGTCGCCAACCTGCGCCGGGCGCTGGCGCACCGCATCGACAACCTGACCTGGATGGGCGACCAGACCCAGGCCGCCGCCCAGGAGAAGCTGGCGAAATTCACCGTCAAGATCGGCTATCCGAACAAATGGCGCGACTATTCGGGTCTGGATATCCGGGCCGACGACCTGTTCGGCAATGTCGAGCGCATCGGCCGCTTCGGCTGGCAGTACCAACTGAACCGCATGAACGGGCCGGTCGATAAGGACGAGTGGGGCATGACGCCTCAGACGGTGAACGCCTATTACAACTCGGCCAATAACGAGATCGTCTTCCCGGCCGCCATCCTGCAACCGCCCTTCTTCGACCCGAACGCCGATCCGGCCGTGAATTACGGCGGCATCGGCGGGGTGATCGGCCATGAGATCGGCCACGGCTTCGACGACCAGGGATCCAAGTCCGACGGCGACGGCGTGCTGCGCGACTGGTGGACGCCGGAAGACCGCGCCAATTTCGTGGCTCTGACCACCCGTCTCGGCGCCCAGTACGACCAGTTCGAGACCCTGCCGGGCTATCACGTCCAGGGCGGTCTCACGATGGGCGAGAACATCGGCGACGCCGGCGGCGTGGCGGTGGGCCTGGACGCCTATCACCTGTCGCTGAACGGCCAGGCCGCGCCGGTGATCGACGGCACGACCGGCGACCAGCGCTTCTTCTACGGCTGGGCGCAGGTGTGGAACTCCAAATACCGCGACGAGGCCCTGAAGCAGCAGGTGGCCACCGACACGCACAGCCCGGCGCGCTTCCGCGTCATCGGCCCGCTGCGCAACGTCGACGCCTGGTACGACGCCTTCGGCGTCCAGCCGGGCACGGCCTATTATCTGCCGCCGGAGCAGCGCGTGCGCATCTGGTGACGGTCGGCTGATCGTCGGACGATCGGAGAGCGGCTCCCTCAGGGGGCCGCTCTTCTGCTATGGGGCGCGAGCGGACGCGCGGAGGATGCGGTGACGGACAGGTTGATCCTGGTGGGCCAGGTGGCGGGCGGCTTCGGCGTGAAGGGCGAGGTGCGGGTGACGGCCTATACCGCCGACCCCCTGGCCCTGACGGCCTATGGTCCCCTGTTGCGCGCCGACGGCTCGGTCGGCCTGACCCTGACGGCGGCGCGGCCCGACAAGAACGGCGTGGTCGGCCGGGCCAAGGAGATCACGGCCAAGGAACAGGCCGACGCGATGCGGGGGCTGAAGCTCTATGTCCCGCGCGACCGCTTCCCCCAGCCGGAAGAAGACGAATTCTACCTGGCTGACCTGATCGGGCTGGAGGCGCGCGACGGCGCCGACGCCGTGATCGGCCGCGTGAAGTCGGTGCAGAATTTCGGGGCGTCCGACATGCTGGAGATCGCCCCCGCGTCGGGCGGCCAGACCTGGTACCTGCCGTTCACGCGCGAGGCGGCGCCGGAGGTGCGGACGGCCGAGGGCTGGATCCGGGTGATCCGGCCCGCCGAGATCGGCGAGCCGGAGCCGGGCTGAACGGCGTCAGCTATTGTCTTCGGTCGGCGCGCCGGGACCGTTCTTCTTGATCGAGTCGATGGCGTTCTGAGCCGAGGCTTTCGAGGAATAGCCCTCGGTCGCGAAGATGGTCTCGCTGTTGTATTTGAAGCGGACGCGGAACTCGCCCGCCTTGTCCTTGTAGATTTCGAACTTGTGCGCCACCGGCGCCTCCTTGGGTGGATTGGGGGACCCGCAGGCTCGACAGGGCGAGGCGCGCCGTCAACCGTGGAAATGCCGGTTCCGGGACACAGGCGCGTGAAGGCCCTGGCGTGAGGGCGTGGCGCGCGGAACGTCGATGTCAGTCCGCCTTGGGCGCCTCGCCGCAGACGGCGCGAAAACCGGCGGCCGCGAACCGGACCATATAGTCGCCCGCCGTCTCCAGATCGCCCGACCGGCACAGGCCGTTCGACAGCCGGTCCAGACGGCCGGTCTCGCCCAGGGTCAGGGTCAGGGCGCCCGACAGATTGTGATAGGCCCAGTACAGATCGACGTCGCGCGCATGCGGCAGGACCTGTTTGATCAGTTCGATCAGCCGCCGGATTGCCGGGTCGAAATACCGCGCCATGGTCTCGCCGCCGAAGGTGGGGTTGGCGTTGGTCTGGGCCACCAGGGCGGAATAGTGTTTCCAGCCCGGCCCGCCCTTCAGCGACCATTGGAACGGGGGTCTCAGGAAGGCCTCGAACAGCCCTTCCAGCGTCATCTGGTCTCCGGCGGCCTTGGCGTAGCGGTTGACGGCCTCGACCCGCTCATTGTTCCACACCGCCGCGCGGCGCAGGAAGACGGCGTCGAACAGGCCGCGCTTGGCCCCGAAATAATAGTGGACCAGGGCCGTATCCACGCCCGCCTCGCGCGCCACCTCGCGGATGGTGACGCCGTAGAAGCCGTGTTTGGAGAACAGGTCCTCGGCCGCGTCCAGGATGGATTCGCGCGTGTCGCCGGTTCCACCGTCCTTGGCCTTGGGCGGGCGGCCGCGCTTGGCCGGACCAGGGCCTGGACTTGCGGCGGTCTTGGGCGCGTCGGTCTCGCTCATGGATCAAGGCATAGGCCCGGCGAGCCTTGCTGTGCAACGGCGCCACAGCGTGGCCGTAACCGGTTTCGGCCTTGGCGACGCCATTTGACAGGATCGTGAAAGGCGATCACCTTCGCCGAAAATCATTGAACGCTGAATAAAAGCGTCACGGGCTGGAAACATCATAATGAGGATCCCGATGAACCGACTGGTCAAGACCGCCTTGCTGGCGGGCGCCGCCTGGAGCGCGCTTTCCACCGTAGCCATGGCCCAGGAGGCCGCTTCCCAAGGGCCTGTGAACGCGGTCGAGGACATCGTCGTCACCGCCCGCCGCACCGAGGAATCGGCCCAGACCACGCCGCTGGCCGTGACCGCCTTCAACGCCGAGACCCTGCAACGTCAGGGCGCGCTTCAGGTCACCGACCTGCAAGGCGCGGTGCCGAACCTGAACATCGCCCAGGGCCGCGCCTCGTCGAACGCGACCAACATCTACATCCGCGGCGTGGGCCAGCCCGACGCCTTGCAGACCTTCGACCCGGCCGTCGGCGTCTATGTCGACGACGTCTATTACAGCCGCGTGCGCGGCACCCAGTTCGACCTGCTGGACCTGGAGCGCATCGAGGTTCTGCGCGGGCCGCAGGGCACGCTGTACGGCAAGAACACCATCGGCGGCGCCCTGAAGCTGGTGTCGCGTCGTCCGGGCCAAGAGTTCCGCGCGCGCGGCTCGGCGGCCTATGGTTCGTACAATCTGATCGACGTCCAGGGTTCGGTCTCCGGCCCGGTGACCGAAAACCTGGCCTTCGGCCTGGCGGCCCTGAGTTCGACCCGCGACGGCTATGTCACCGATCCGGTGAGCGGCGCCGAATACAACGACAAGAACACCCAGGCCGTGCGCGGCTCGCTGGCGTGGGATCCGGCCTCGAACGTCCGGGTCGACTTCGCCGCCGACTGGTCGCGTGACGACGCGGCCCTGACGGTCGGTCAGGCCACCAGCCCCTTGACCACGGTTCTGGGCGTGCCGCTGTACACCCCGCCGAACCCGCTGCCGCACTATAATTTTGAAACCTCGGTCACGCCCGGCCTGCCCAATTCGACCAAGCTGGACCACTGGGGCGGTTCGCTGCGGATCGCGTGGGACCTGTCCGAGAGCCTGACGCTGAAGTCGATCACCGGCTATCGCGACCTGTCGACGACCGACTACATCGACTTCGACGCCACGCGCCTGTCGATCACCGAGGCCCTGGTCGACGTCGATCAGAACCAGACCAGCCAGGAGTTCCAGTTGAACTGGAACAGCGGCCCGATCAACGCCGTGGCGGGCCTGTACTATCTGCGTGAAGAGGTGGAGTCGCACCAAGAGGCCTATGCCAACGACTTCCTGGGCGCGGCCTTCTCGAACTCGCGCTTCACCCGCACCATCGACGACACGCTGGAGACCACCTCTAAGGCGGCCTACGCCAACGTCAGCCTGGCGGTCTCGGACCAGATCCGCGTCTCGGGCGGCATCCGCCGCACCGAGGAGGAGAAGGACTACTGGCGCACGACCTCGACCTTCTACGCGGCCCTGCCGGCCTTCAACGCCACCTATGGCTTCGCCCCGCCGGTCGGCCAATACGACAACACCTCGGTGTCGGCCTCGATCGACTACCGGCCCGACGCCGACACCCTGTGGTATCTGCGCTATTCGGAAGGCTTCAAGTCGGGCGGCTTCAACGGCCGCGCCAATTCGGTGGCCGAATCCAGCGAGTACGACCCCGAAACCGCCGAAAGCTGGGAAGCCGGCTTCAAGGCCACGCGCTGGGATAACCGCCTGCGTTTCAACGCGGCCTATTTCATCACCGACTACAACAACTTCCAGGCCCGCATCTCGGGCACGGACATCGATCCGATCACGCGCGTGCCGACGGCCAAACTGTCGGTGCTGAACGCCGGCGGTCTGTTGCTGTCGGGCTTCGAGGTCGAGACCGTGCTGGTGCCGCTGCCGGGTCTGCAACTGGACGCCCAGATCGGTTACCTGGACGCCGACTACACCGACTTCGCCGACGCCCGCTTCACCAGCTTCGCCGGCAGCCGCGAGTTCCAGACCCCGGCCTTCTCGCCCAAATGGACCGCCCGCTACGGCGTTCAGTATGAGGCGGAGTTGGGCGACGGTTCGTCGATCACGGTCGGCGGCGCGGCCAAATACCGCTCGCGCATGGCCCTGGCGGTGGACAACACCCCGGTCAATTCGAATGTCCAACTGCCGGGCATGTTCCAGGAAGACTACTGGCTGTTCGACGCCCGCGTGGTGTGGAACGACCCGACCGACCGCTATTCGGTCGGCCTGTACGGCCAGAACCTGTCGGACGAAGTCTATAAGACCGACGCCCAGGAATTCTCGTCGGTGGGCGGCATCCGCACGGCCTATTACGGCGCCCCGCGCACCTGGATGATCAAGGTCTCGGCCCGCTACTGATCGGGCCTGTGAACGCCTGAACCCCTTCTCCTGGGGGTCTGGGGCGGCGGTTCGATGAGCCGCCGCCCTTTTTCTTTGTCGCCCGCCCGAGGCGCGGTTACCGTCGCCGCCAAGAACAAGATCAAGTCGAGGAAAACGCCATGACCGACACGGCCGCGCGCGCCGAGCGTCCGGGCTACCGCTTCTACGTCCTGGCGGTGCTGATCCTGGTCTATATGCTGAACTTCCTGGATCGGCAGATCATCGGCATCCTGGCCGCGCCGCTGAAGGAGGAATTCGGCCTGTCCGATAGCCAGTTCGGCCTGTTGGGCGGCATCGCCTTCGCCTCGGTCTATTCGACCCTGGCCATTCCCCTGGCCTGGCTGGCCGACCGGTTCAGCCGGGTGTGGATCATGACCGGCGCCCTGGCCGTCTGGTCGGGTTTCACCGCCTTGTGCGGCATGGCCGGGTCGTTCGGCCAACTGTTCCTGTTCCGCATGGGCGTCGGCGTGGGCGAGGCGGGCGGCGTGGCCCCGGCCTATTCCCTGATCGCCGACTATTTCCCGCCGAACCAACGGGCGCGCGCCCTGGCCGGTTTCGCCTTCGGCATTCCGCTGGGCACGGCGGCGGGCACGCTGGTTGGCGGCCTGTTGGCGGCGGAGTACGGTTGGCGCACCGCCTTCATCGCCGTGGGCCTGATCGGTCTGTTGGTCGCGCCCCTGCTGCGTCTGACGGTGCGCGACCCGCAGCGCGGCGGGCAGGACCGCGCCGCCGTCTCGGCCGCCGCGGCCGCGCCTGCGGCGTCGCCGACGGGTTCGACCCTGGGGCGCAAGGTCGGCCTGGGCCTGTTGGGCGTCGGCGCGGGCCTGGTCGCTCTGGCCGCGGCGATCCATTTCGGCGGCCTGACCCTGGCCGATCCGCTGGTGATCGGCTTCGCGGGCCTGTTGGGGACGGTGATCGGGATCTCGGTGCTGATCGCCCAGGCGACGGCCTCGGTGGTCATGGCCAAGAAGAGCTTCTGGCTGCTGGCCCTGGGCGCGGCCTCGTCCTCGGTCTGCGGCTACGGCGTGGCGGGGTGGCTGCCGCTGTTCTTCATGCGCAGCTTCGATCTGAGCCTGAAACAGGTCAGTTGGTATTACGCCGGCATCGCCCTGATCGGCGGCCTTTTGGGCATCTGGCTGGGCGGGATGATCGCCGACAAGCTGTCGCGGCGCGGCAAGGGCGCCTATCCTCTGACCCCGGCCATCGCCTTCCTGATTTCGGCGCCGCTGTTCATCGCGGCGATGAATTCGCCCTGGCTCATCGGCCTGGTCCTGCCGGGCGGCGGGACGCAGTTCCAGCAACTGGCCCTGGCCTTCCTGATCTTCCTGTTGCCGACGGGTCTGAACCTGGCCTGGCTGGGACCGATCACGGCGGCGGTGCAGCACCTGGTTCCGGCGCCGATGCGTTCGACCGCCTCGGCCCTGTTCCTGCTGTTCAACAACCTGCTCGGCATCGCCGTGGGCTTCTACTATTTCGGCTGGATGAGCGACCTTCTGGCTCCGCGCTTCGGCGACGAGAGCCTGCGCTGGGCCATCTACACCGGCATGGGTTTCTACCTGCTGGCCTCGGCCTTGCTGATCGGGGCCTCGCGGACCTTGAAACGCGACTGGGTGGATTGAGGGCCAGGCTGCCGGTTGCACCTGCGAAGGGCGCGCGCCTATAAGCGCCGCAACTCTTCCCCCAACCGGCGGCTTCCCATGAACATCCACGAGTACCAGGCCAAGCAGCTTCTGAAGGGCTACGGCGCCCCGGTCGCCGAGGGCGTGGCCATCACCTCGGCCGATGAGGCGGAAGGCGCGGCCAAGCGCCTGCCCGGGCCGCTGTATGTGGTGAAGTCCCAGATCCACGCCGGCGGGCGCGGCAAGGGCAAGTTCAAGGAGCTGGGCGCCGAGGCCAAAGGCGGCGTGCGCTTGGCCAAGTCCATCGAGGACGTGGTCGCCAACGCCCGCGAGATGCTGGGAAACACCCTGGTCACGGCCCAGACCGGCCCGGCCGGCAAACAGGTCAACCGCCTGTACATCGAAGACGGCGCCGACATCGACCGCGAACTGTACTGCTCGCTGCTGGTTGATCGCGGCACGGGCCGGGTGTCCTTCGTCGTCTCGACCGAGGGCGGCATGGACATCGAAGCCGTGGCCCACGACACGCCCGAGAAGATCGCCACCATCGACATCGACCCGGAAGCCGGCGTCACCCCCGCCAATGTGGTCGAGATCAACACCGCCCTGAACCTGACCGGCCCGGCGGCCCAGGACGGCGAGACCCTGTTCCCGACGCTGTATCGGGCCTTCATCGACAAGGACATGTCGATGCTGGAGATCAACCCGCTGATCGTCATGCAGAACGGCCGCCTGCGCGTGCTGGACGCCAAGGTCAGCTTCGACGGCAACGCCCTGTTCCGCCACCCCGACGTCAAGGACCTGCGCGACGAGACGGAGGAGGACCCGAAAGAGATCGAGGCCTCGGAATGGGACCTGGCCTATGTCGCCCTGGACGGCAACATCGGCTGCATGGTCAACGGCGCCGGCCTGGCCATGGCGACGATGGACATCATCAAACTGTACGGCAAGGAACCGGCCAACTTCTGCGACGTCGGCGGCGGCGCCAGCAAGGAGAAGGTCGCGGCGGCCTTCAAGATCATCACCGCCGACCCGGCCGTCCAGGGCATTCTGGTCAACATCTTCGGCGGCATCATGCGCTGCGACATCATCGCCGAGGGCGTGGTCGCGGCGGTCAAGGAGGTCGGTCTGGAAGTGCCGCTGGTCGTGCGGCTGGAAGGCACCAACGCCGAGCTGGGCAAGAAGATCTTGAACGAATCGGGCCTGAACATCACGGCCGCCGACGACCTGGACGACGCGGCCCAGAAGATCGTCAAGGCGGTCGGCTGACCGACGCCGACGCCCGCCCAGACACAGAATTCAGAGCACAGACATGTCCATCCTCGTCGACAAGAACACCCGCGTCATCGTCCAGGGCCTGACCGGCAAGACCGGCACCTTCCACACGGAACAGGCGCTGCGCTACTACGGCACCCAGATGGTCGGGGGCGTGCACCCGGCCAAGGGCGGCGAGCTGTGGCACGGGTCCGAGGGCGAGACCCTGCCGATCTTCGCCTCGGTGGCCGAAGCGAAAGAGGCGACGCGCGCCGACGCCTCGGTGATCTATGTGCCGCCCGCGGGCGCCGCCGACGCCATCATCGAGGCCATCGACGCCGAAGTGCCTTTCATCACCTGCATCACCGAGGGCATTCCGGTCCTGGACATGGTGCGGGTCAAGGCGCGGCTGGACCGCTCGAACTCGCGCCTGTTGGGTCCCAACTGCCCCGGCGTCCTGACCCCCGAAGAGTGCAAGATCGGCATCATGCCCGGCAGCATCTTCAAGAAGGGCAACGTCGGCATCGTCTCGCGTTCGGGCACCCTGACCTATGAGGCGGTGTTTCAGACCTCGAACGAGGGCCTGGGCCAGACCACGGCCGTCGGCATCGGCGGCGACCCGGTCAAGGGCACCGAATTCATCGACGTGCTGGAACTGTTCCTGGCCGATCCGGCGACCGAATCGATCATCATGATCGGCGAGATCGGCGGCGGCGCCGAGGAAGACGCGGCCCAGTTCCTGATCGACGAGGCCAAGAAGGGCAGGAAGAAGCCGATGGCCGGCTTCATCGCCGGACGCACCGCCCCCAAGGGCCGCACCATGGGCCACGCCGGCGCCGTGGTCTCGGGCGGCAAGGGCGACGCGGAATCCAAGATCGCGGCCATGGAGGCGGCGGGCATCCGCGTGTCGCCGTCGCCCGCGCGTCTGGGAACCACCCTGGTGGAAGTGCTGAAGGGCTGAGGATCGCGACGGGTGACTTAAGGTCAACCTTTGAAAAACCGCACTTTTTGCGATTTTCGCCGCACGAAAGAGCGCCTATGGGCCGGATATCGATACCCGGCTCATAGGAGATCGCCATGTCCGACAAACCCGCCATCGTTCTGGTTCACGGTTTCTGGGGCGGCGCCGCCCATTGGGCCAAGGTCATCCTGGAGCTGAACAAGCGCGGCTACGACAAGGTGTTCGCCGTCGAGAACCCGCTGACCTCCCTGGCCGACGACGCCGAGCGCACGCGCAAGATGGTGGCCCAGATCGACGGGCCGGTGGTGCTGGTCGGCCATTCCTACGGCGGCAAGGTCATCACCCAGATGGGCGACATGCCCAATGTGAAGTCGCTGGTCTATATCGCCGCCTTCGCCCCCGACGCCGGTGAGAGCGCGGGCGCCATCAGCCAGGCCAATCCGCCCGCCGCCTTCGGCAATATCGCGCCCGACAGCGACGGCTTCCTGTGGATCGCCCAGGACAAGTTCGGCGAAAGCTTCGCCCAGGACCTGCCCCAGGACGAAACCCTGGTCATGGCCGTGACCCAGAAGGCGCCGATCGGCGGCACGTTCGGCGACAACGTCACCGCCCCGGCCTGGAAGGCCAAGCCGAGCTGGTACCAGATCTCGTCCAACGACCGGATGATCAACCCGGAGAACCAGCGCATGATGTCCGGGCGCATGAACGCCAAGAAGGTCATCACCCTGGACGCCAGCCACGCCTCCCTGGCCTCGCGTCCGGTCGAGGTGACGGACTTGATCGTGGAAGCCGCCGAGGCCTGACCTCCGCGCCGACAATGATCGACGCGGGCGACGTCGTCCGCGTCGATCGCGCCGTCTCGACGCCTCGGGTCGGAGCCGGATCGAGGCGCCGTGACGGCGAAAATCGCCCCTGATCGGCCGGAATGACGCCCTCGCCGGTCAAAAACTTCGTCTTTCGCCCCCATTCGGTCATGACCCATGAGGAAACACGGCCTATATGAGCGGCGTCGCCGGGGCGCAGACGTGCGCGCGGGGCATGGGACTGACGGAACACGATGGCTGACGACGCCGGGCGCCTGAATCAGGTCTTCGCCGAGACCTCCTTCCTCTACGGCTCGAACGCCGCCTTCATCGAGGATCTGCACGGCCGCTGGGCCGCCGATCCGGCCTCGGTGTCGCCCGAGTGGCGCGCCTTCTTCGACCAGCTTCGCGACAACGCCGAGAGCGTGAAGGCCGCCGCCGCCGCGGGCGCCTGGGGCCGCTCGCCCGTGACCGAACCGACCGAGGAGACCGGCGCCTTCGACGGCCGGTGGCCCGCCCCGAAACCTGATCCCAAGGCCAAGGCCGCCGCGCCCGCCGCCGCGCCCGCCCCGGCCGCCGCCGTGTCGGCCGACGAGATCCGCGCCGCCGCCCACGATTCCATCCGCGCCCTGATGCTGATCCGCAGCTATCGCGTGCGCGGCCATTTGCAGGCGACGCTGGACCCGCTGGGCATCGAGCTGCCGGCGAACAATCCCGAGCTGACGCCCGAATTCCACGGCTTCACCGCCGCCGACATGGATCGCCCCATCTATCTGGACGGGGTGATGGGCATGCAGACCGGCACCATCCGCGAGGTGATGGCGGTCCTGAAGGCCACCTATTGCGGCAATATCGGCGTGCAGTTCATGCACATCGCCGAGCCGGAGGAGAAGTCCTGGCTGCAACAGCGGTTCGAGGGCGCCGACCGGTTCGACCGCGACAGCTTCACCAAGGAAGGCAAGCTGGCCATCCTGAACAAGCTGATCGAGGCCGAGGGCTTCGAGCGCTTCCTGCACAAGCGCTTCCCCGGCACCAAGCGGTTCGGCCTGGACGGCGGCGAGGCCATGGTCCCGGCGCTGGAGCAGGTGATCAAGCGCGGCGGCAATCTGGGCATGGACGAGATCGTGTTCGGCATGGCCCACCGGGGCCGCCTGAACGTGCTCGCCGCCGTGATGGGCAAGCCCTACAAGGCCATCTTCCACGAGTTCCAGGGCGGCTCGTCCGTGCCCAGCGACATCGAGGGTTCGGGCGACGTCAAATACCACATGGGCGCCAGTTCGGATCGCGAGTTCGACGGCAACAAGGTCCACCTGTCGCTGACCGCCAATCCGTCGCACCTGGAGATCGTCAATCCGGTCGTTCTGGGCAAGGCGCGGGCGAAACAGGCGTTCGACATCCGCGAGGCCAACATCGGCCAGCCGGAAGAGCAATGGGCGCTGGACCGCACCAAGGTCGCGCCGCTGCTGATCCACGGCGACGCCGCCTTCGCGGGCCAGGGCGTGGTGGCCGAATGTTTCGCCCTGATGGGGCTGAAGGGTTATCGCACCGGCGGCACCCTGCATTTCATCATCAACAACCAGATCGGCTTCACCACCTCGCCGCGCAACAGCCGTTCGTCGCCCTATCCGTCGGACGTGGCCCTGATGGTCCAGGCGCCGATCTTCCACGTGAACGGCGACGACCCGGAAG
>NZ_DAINBO010000020.1:0-26338 GCF_036732845.1 Brevundimonas sp.
TCGGCGACTTCGGCTTCGCCCTGGGCATCATGACCGTGTTCTGGATGTTCGGCACGATCCAGTTCGCCGAACTGTTCCCCATGATCGCGGCCAAGGCCGGAACGGGCTGGGAGTTTGCGGGCCAGACCTGGTCGGCGCTGGATCTGGCCGCCTTCCTGCTGTTCATCGGCGCCATGGGCAAGTCGGCCCAGTTCTTCCTGCACACCTGGCTGCCCGACGCCATGGAAGGCCCGACCCCGGTCTCGGCCCTGATCCACGCCGCCACCATGGTGACGGCCGGCGTCTATATGGTCTGCCTGTTGTCGCCGCTGTTTGAATACGCCCCGGCGGCCGCCCAGGTCGTGGCCGTGATCGGCGCGGTGACGGCCCTGTTCGCCGCCACCGTCGGCCTGGCCCAGAACGACATCAAGCGGGTCATCGCCTATTCGACCTGTTCGCAGCTCGGCTACATGTTCTTCGCCGCCGGCGTGGGCGCCTATGAGGCGGCCATGTTCCACCTGTTCACCCACGCCTTCTTCAAGGCCCTGCTGTTCCTGGGCGCCGGTTCGGTGATCAACGGCATGCATCACGAGCAGGACATGCGGAAGATGGGCGGGCTGTGGAAGCTGTTGCCGGTCACCTATGCCGTCATGACCATCGGCACCATCGCCATCACCGGCCTTGGCATTCCCGGCATCGGCGGTCTGTCCGGCTTCTATTCCAAGGACTCGATCATCGAGAGCGCCTTCGCGGCGGCGGCCAGCGGTCATTCGCCGGTGGGCCTGTTCGCCTTCTTCGTCGGCATCTTCGCGGCCGGTCTGACCGCCTATTATTCGTGGCGCCTGGTGTTCATGACCTTCCACAACAAGCCCGCCTGGAAGGATGCGCACGGCGACGATCATGCTCATGACGATCACGCGCACGGCGATCACCACCACCATGGCGAACTGCATCCGCATGAAAGCCCGTGGGTGATGCTGGTCCCGTTGCTGATCCTGTCGGTCGGCGCGGTGGCCGCGGGCTATGTCTTCGCGCCCTATTTCATCGGCCACCACGAGGGCCAGTTCTGGGGTCAGGCGATCTTCAACGGCCCAACCAACCACGTGCTGCACGACAGCCACGGCGTTCCGACCTGGGTGAAGTGGTCGCCGCTGATCCTGACGCTGATCGGCACCTTTGTGGCCTATTGGATCTATGTGGTGAAGGAAGGCATGGCGCGCCGCATGGCCGCGCGCGGCGGGTTCGTGTACAACTTCTTGTACAACAAGTGGTATTTCGACGAGCTGTACGCCGCCACCTTCGTCAAGGGGACCAAGGCGCTGGGCGACCTGTTCTGGAAGGTCGGCGACGAGAAGATCATCGACGGGGGCGGGCCGAACGGCATGGCCTTCCTGTCACGGGTCTTCGCGGGCCGTCTGAGCCGCCTGCAGTCGGGCTATGTCTATCACTATGCGTTCGTGATGTTGCTGGGCGTCGCCGGCTTCCTCGCCTTCGCCCTCTACGCCTGGGGAGCCTGAGCCGGTGCCCGTCATCCCCAACATCCTGTCGATTGTCACCTTCCTGCCGCTGGTCGGCGCGGGTCTGATCCTGATCGCCCATCTGCTGAGCAAGCGGGGCGAGGCGGCGGCCCCGGCCGCGCGCTGGATCGCCCTGGGTACGACCCTGGCGACCCTGGCCCTGTCGGTCGTGCTGGTCTGCGCCTTCGACCCGTCGAACCCCGGCTATCAGTTCGTCGAACGCTACGCCTGGTTCGCGGGCGCCCAATATCACCTGGGCGTGGACGGGATCTCGATCCTGTTCGTCCTCTTGACAGCCTTCCTGATGCCGCTTTGCATTCTGGCCAGTTGGAAGACGATCGATAAGCGCGTCGTCGAATATATGATCGCCTTCCTGGCGCTGGAGACCCTGGTCATCGGGGTCTTCACCTCGCTGGACCTGTTCCTGTTCTACATCTTCTTTGAAGGCGGCCTGGTGCCGATGTTCCTGATCATCGGGGTCTGGGGCGGACAGAACCGGATCTACGCGGCCTACAAATTCTTCCTCTACACCCTGTTGGGGTCGGTGCTGATGCTGCTGGCCATGCTGTGGATGGCGCATGAGACGGGCACCACCAGCATTCCGGCGCTCAAGGAATACGCCTTCGATCCCGCTGTTCAGCCGCTGCTGTGGCTGGCCTTCTTCACCTCGTTCGCAGTGAAGATGCCGATGTGGCCGGTGCACACCTGGCTGCCCGACGCCCACGTTCAGGCGCCGACGGCTGGTTCGGTGATCCTGGCCGGCATCCTGCTGAAGCTGGGCGGATACGGCTTCATCCTGTTCAACCTGCCCATGTTCCCGCAGGCGTCCGAGATGTTCCGGCCGCTGGTCTTCGCCCTGTCGGCGATCGCCGTGGTCTACACCTCGCTGGTCGCCTTCCGTCAGACCGACATCAAGAAGCTGATCGCCTATTCGTCGGTCGCCCACATGGGCTTCGTGACCATGGGCATCTTCGCGGGCAACGACACGGGCGTTCAGGGCGCGGTGTTCCAGATGATCAGCCACGGCCTGATCTCGGGCGCGCTCTTCTTGTGCGTCGGCGTGGTCTATGACCGGATGCACACCCGCGAGATCGCCTTCTACGGCGGCCTGACCAGTCGGATGCCGTGGTTCGCCGCCATCTTCCTGATGTTCACTATGGCCAATGTCGGCCTGCCGGGCACCTCGGGCTTCGTCGGCGAGATCCTGACCATGACCGGCGTCTATCAGGTCTCGACCTGGACGGCGCTGTTCGCGGCCTCGGGCGTGATCTTCTCGGCCGTCTATGCGCTGACGCTGTATCGCAACGTCATGTTCGGCGAGATCACCAATCCGGCCCTGAAGACGATCAACGACATCGACCGGCGCGAACTGCTGATCTTCCTGCCGTTGATCATCGGCACCCTGTGGCTGGGGGTCTATCCGGCCGCCGTTCTCGACATCACCGGGCCTGCCGTCGAGGCCCTGACCAGCGCCTATCGCGCCGCGATCGGCGGGTGAGATCATGATGCCTGACCTGAATTTCGCCCTGCAACTCGCGGCCTCGGAGCTGACGCTCGCCATCGGCGCCCTGGTTCTGTTGATGGTCGGCGCCTTCGTCGGCGAGAAGTCGGCGCGCCTGGTGTCGATCCTGTCGGTGCTGCTGCTGCTCGTCGCGACGGGCCTGGCCGCGACCGGCCCGCTGGGAACCGCCTTCAACGGCGCCTTCGTGGCCGACCCCCTGGCGGTGTTCGCCAAGGTGCTGATCTATCTGTCGGCTGCGGTCTGCGTGATCCTGGGCGACGGCTGGATGGCGCGCACGCGCATCGCCAAGTTTGAATATCCGGTGCTGATCGTCCTGGCCTCGGTCGGCATGGCCATGATGGCGTCGTCGGGCGACCTGATCTCGCTGTACGTCGGGGTCGAGCTGCATTCGCTGGCGCTCTATGTGCTGGCCGCCTTCCACCGCGACAATCTGAAGGCCTCGGAAGCCGGCCTGAAATATTTCGTCCTGGGCGCCCTGTCGTCGGGCCTGCTGCTGTACGGCGCCAGCCTGATCTACGGCTTCACCGGCTCGATGAACTATGACGTCATCGCCGCCTATGCGGCCGCCAACCCCGGCGTGGGCCTGGTGTTCGGCCTGGTGTTCCTGATCTGCGGCCTGGCCTTCAAGGTCTCGGCGGCGCCGTTCCACATGTGGACGCCCGACGTCTATGAGGGTGCGCCGACGCCGGTCGTGGCCCTGTTCGCCACGGCGCCCAAGGTGGCGGCCATGGTGCTGACCGCGCGGGTGCTGGGCGACGGCTTCGCCCAATCGCACGACCAGTGGGCGCAGGTGCTGATCCTGATCTCGCTGATCAGCTTCGCCGTCGGCGCCTTCGGCGGCCTGGCGCAGAAGGACATCCAGCGCCTGCTGGCCTATTCGTCCATCGCCAACATCGGCTACGCCCTGTTGGGCATCGCGGCCGGGACCGAGCTGGGCATCCAGGCCATGCTGCTGTTCATGGCCCTGTATGTGGTCGATCAGTTGGGCTTCTTCGCCGTGCTGCTGTCGCTGTCGCGCGACGGACGTCCGATCCGTTCGATCAACGATCTGGCGGGGCTGAGCCGTGACAAGCCGATGACGGCCGTGGCCCTGACCATCCTGTCGCTGTCGGTGCTGGGCATGCCGCCGTTATCGGGCTTCTGGGCCAAGTGGGCGGTGTTCGGCGCCGCCGCCGACGCGGGTTACTGGATGGCGGGCGCCGCCGGTCTGGTGGCTTCGGTCGTGGCCGCCTTCTACTATCTGCGGATCATCAAGCTGATGTGGTTCGACGCTCCGGCGTCGGAGATCAAGCCGGACGCCTCGCCGATCGAGGCCAAGACGGTGGCCTGGCTGTCGGCGGCCTTCGCCTTCCCGATGGTCATGTTCGCCCTGGCCTGGATCGAACCCCTGACGCGCGCCGCCGCATCGGGCTTCGGGGCCGGTTAGGGCGTGACGCCCGCGCCGGTCATCCGTCTCGACGAAATCGACTCCACCAACGCCGAGGCGCGTCGCCGCGCCGAAGTGGGCGAGATCGGGCCGCTGTGGCTGACCGCGCGTCGCCAGACGGCCGGTCGCGGCCGACGGGGCAGGGCGTGGGAGAGCGAGGGCGGCAATCTGTTCGCCACCCTGCTGACCACGACGCGCAAGGCCCCGGCCGAGGCGGCCCAGGCGACCTTCGTCGCGGCCCTGGCGGTCGCGGACCTGCTGGACGCCTTCGCGCGGCCGGGGGCGGTGACGATCAAATGGCCCAATGACGTGATGCTGGGCGGCGACAAGGCGGCGGGCATATTGGTCGAGTCCGGCGCTCACCAGACCGGCGGTCTGTGGCTGGCGGTCGGCGTCGGGGTCAACCTGGCCCATGCGCCGGACGGGACCGAACGGCCGGCCGCGGCCCTGGCCAAACATCTGCGTTCCGACATCGCCTATCCGCCGTCGCCCGAGGCGGCGGTCCAGGTGTTGGCCCAGGCCTATGCCGAATGGTCCGAACGCTGGGAGACGCTGGGCTTTCAGCCGGTGCTGGACGCCTGGGTCACACGCAACGCGACCCTGCACGGTCCCTGCGTCGCACGCCTGGGCCACGAGACGGTCGAGGGGCTGGCCGAAGGGGTCGAGGGCGACGGTTCGTTGCGGCTCAGACTGGCGGACGGGACCCTGCGCCTGATATCGGCGGGCGACGTCTTCTTTGGAGAGGCGGGCTGATGCTGCTGGCCATCGAGCAAGGCAACACCAACACCCTGTTCGCCGTCCATGACGGAACGGACTGGATCGCCCAGTGGCGCACGGCCACCGAGGCGGCGCGCACGGCCGATGAATACGCCGTCTGGCTGAGCCAGCTTCTGGAGATGCGCGGACTGTCGATCGGGACGTTGAGCGGCTGCATCGTCTCCAGCGTGGTGCCGCAGTCGATCTTCAATCTGAGGAACCTGGCGCGCCGCTATCTGAACATCGAACCCCTGGTCGTCGGCGAGAACGCCGTGCTGGGGGCGACGGCCCGCATCGACAAGCCGTCCGAGGCGGGGGCCGATCGTCTGGTCAACGCGGTGGGCGCACACCTGACCTATCCCGGCGACCTGATCGTGATTGACAGCGGCACGGCCACCACCTTCGACGTGGTGGCCGCCGACGGCGCCTTCGAGGGCGGGATCATCGCGCCGGGCGTCAATCTCAGTCTCCAGGCCCTGCATGAGGCGGCGGCCATGCTGCCGCGCATCGCCATCCAGAAACCGGCCCGCGTCATCGGCAAGGACACGGTGTCGAACATGCAGTCCGGCGTCTTCTGGGGCTACATCGCCCTGATCGAGGGGCTGGTCGCGCGCATCAAGGCTGAGTGGGGCAAGCCCATGACGGTCATCGGCACCGGCGGCGTGGTCTCCCTGTTCGAGGGCGCGACCGACAGCATCGACCATTTCGATCCCGACCTGACCCTTCGCGGCCTGCTCGAAATCCATCGCCGCAACACCCATATGGGCGCATGACCAAAAACACCGAGAACGAACTCGTCTTCCTGCCGCTGGGCGGCTCGAACGAGATCGGCATGAACCTGAACGCCTATGGCTACGGCCCGGCGGACGACCGCAAATGGATCGTCGTCGATGTGGGCGTGACCTTTGGCGACAACACCACGCCCGGCGTGGACGTGATCGTGCCCGACCCGACCTTCCTGGAGGGCGAGGAGATCCTGGGCATCGTCCTGACCCATGCGCATGAGGATCACATCGGCGCCCTGGGCTGGCTGTGGCCGCGCCTCAAGGCGCCGCTGTACGCCACGCCCTTCACCGCCTTCCTGATCCGCGAAAAGCTGCGTGACGCGGGCCTGCTGGACAAGGTGACGATCCATGAAGTGCCGCTGGGCGGCGAGATCGACCTGGGACCCTTCCAGATCGAGATGGTCACCATCACCCATTCGATCGCCGAGCCGAACGGCCTGGCGATCAAGACGCCGCTGGGCGTGGTGCTGCACACCGGCGACTGGAAGATCGACAATGATCCCATCATCGGCGAGCGCACCGACGTCGACACCATCCGCCGCCTGGGCGACGAGGGGGTGCTGGCTATGGTCTGCGATTCCACCAACGTCTTCCAGGAAGGCGTGGCGGGGTCGGAAGGCGATGTGAAAGAGGCCCTGGCCGAACTGATCGGCGGGCTGAAGGGGCGGGTGGCTGTCGGCTGTTTCGCCTCCAACGTCGCGCGCATGGACAGCGTGATCCGCGCCGCCGAGGCCGCCGGTCGCCGCGTGGTTCTGGCGGGCCGGTCGATGCACCGCATCACGGCGGCGGCCAAGTCGGTCGGCATGCTGAACGACTGCGCCCCCTTCCTGTCGGAGGACGAGGCCCGCATCTGGCCGGCGGACCAGATTCTGTATCTGTGCACCGGCAGCCAGGGCGAATCCCGTGCTGCCCTGTCGCGGGTGGCCGAGGGCAATCATCCCTTCATCAAGCTGGGACCGGGCGACCACTGCATCTTCTCGTCGCGGGTGATCCCCGGCAACGAACTGGCCATCGGCCGGTTGCAGGACACGTTGTCCGAGCGCGGGGTGCGCATCTACACCGACCGCGACCACCCCGGCATCCACGTCTCGGGCCATCCGTGCCGCGACGAACTGCGCCAGATGTATCAGTGGGCGCGGCCCCAGATCGCCGTGCCGACCCACGGCATGCGCCGCCACATCGCCGAGCACGCCCTGCTGGCGAAGGAGATGCAGGTTCCCGAGACCATCACGCCGCGCAACGGCGACATGGTGCGTCTGGCTCCCGGCCCGGCGGTCATCGTCGACGAGGTGCCCTCGGGCCGCCTGTTCGTCGACGGCGGCATGCTGGTGGAAGAGGCGGGCGAGGCGCTGCGCGAGCGGCGTCACGCGGCGTCGAACGGCATATTGATCGTCAGCTTCGCCATGGACCGGCGCGGCAAGATCGTCTCGGACATCGACGTGCGCGGCATCGGCCTGCCCGGCGACGAGGACAGCCCGCTGGGCGATGCCCTGGACGACCTGGCCGAACGCGCCGAACAGGCGGTGCTGAAGCTGAAAGGCGAGGCGCTGGAGGACGAAACAGTCATCGAACAGGCCGTGGCGCGCGCGCTGAAGAAGGCCAGTCAGAACATCTGGGATCGCAGGCCCATCGTCGAAACCATCGTGTTGCGGCTCTGATCGGCTAAGGTAGGTCCATGATCGGTCGTCTGAACCACGTCGGCGTCGCCACGCCCTCCATCGAGACCAGCGTGGCCCTGTATCGCGACCTGCTGGGCGCGAGCCGGGCGCACGAACCGTTCGACCTGCCGGAGCAGGGGGTGCGGGTCTGTTTCATCGACCTGCCGAACAGCCAGATCGAGCTGATCGAGCCGCTGGGCGACGACAGTCCCATCCACGGCTTTCTGGTGAAGAACCCCAAGGGCGGCCAGCACCACGTCTGTTTCGAGGTCGAGGACATCCTGGCCGCGCGCGACGCTCTGCGCGCCCAGGGAGCGACCATATTGGGCACGGGCGAGCCGCGCATCGGGGCGCACGGCACGCCGATCATCTTCGTCCATCCCAAGGACATGGGCGGGGTGCTGGTCGAACTGATGCAGACCCCCAATAGCGGAGCGCACTGATGCCCATCGGCCCGATCACAATGCTGGCCATCTATGTCGTCTGCTGGTGGACGGTGCTGTTCGCCGTGTTGCCGCTGGGCATGAATCAGCGGGAACAGGAACGTCCTGACGACGGCGGCCAATGGGGCGCCCCCAAGGACCCGCAACTGAAGAAGAAATTCATCACCACCACCTGGGTCTCGGCCATCGTCTGGGTGTTCGTGATGGTGTTGATCTTCACCGGCTGGCTGCCGTTGCCGACCGTGGTGGGCAACGCGGCGGGCTGAGACCGTGCGGCGCGTCGTCCCCGCGGCGAATCCCGACGCCTATGTCGCGGCGCTGGACGGTTGGCGCGCCGAGGTGGTCCGGGATCTTCGCGCGGCCGTCCAGACGGCGGCTCCCCAGGCGGACCAGATCATCAAATGGGGCAATCTGGTCTTCGTGTCGGATGGCCTGATGGCCTTGATCCGAGCCGAGGAGCATCGCGTCCTGCTGGGTTTCTGGCGGGGAAAGCGGCTGGCGACGATCGAGCCGCGCATCAAGCCCAGCGGCAGGTACGAGCTGGGCAACTGGACCTTTCGCCAAGGCGACGCCGTCGAACCGGAGGCGGTCATGGCCGTCGTGCGCCAGGCGGCGGCGCTGAACCACACGCTGGGCGACCCGACCCGCAGGGCGGCGCGATAGGGTTCGGCCTAGCTTTCGCCCCCGTCGCCCGGCTAAACCGGGCGTTCCCGATTTTCGCCTGCCTGGATTTTCGACCATGCGCCTGTCGCGCTATTTCCTGCCCACGCTGAAAGAGGCGCCTTCGGACGCCCAGATCGTCTCGCATCAACTGATGCTCCGCGCCGGCCTGATCAAACAGGAGGCGGCGGGCATCTACGCCTGGCTGCCGCTGGGTCTGCGGGTGCTCAAGAAGATCGAACAGATCGTGCGCGAGGAGCAGGTGAGGGCGGGCGCGGTCGAACTGCTGATGCCGACGCTGCAACTGGCCGATCTGTGGCGCGAGTCGGGGCGTTACGACGCCTACGGTCCCGAGATGTTGCGCATCACCGACCGGCACGAGCGCGAACTGCTGTACGGCCCGACCAATGAGGAGATGATCACCGACATCTTCCGGGGCTTCGTGAAGAGCTACAAGGCGCTGCCGCTGAACCTGTTCCACATCCAGTGGAAGTTCCGCGACGAGCGGCGCCCGCGCTTCGGCGTGATGCGGGGCCGCGAGTTCCTGATGAAGGACGCCTATTCGTTCGACATCGACGAGGCCTCGGCCCGGCGCGCCTACAACCGCATGTTCGTGGCCTATCTGAACACCTTCGCCCGCATGGGGCTGAAGGCCGTGCCGATGCGTGCCGACACCGGCCCGATCGGCGGCGATCTGAGCCACGAGTTCATCGTCCTGGCCGACACCGGCGAGAGCCAGGTGTTCTGCGACCGCAAACTGGTCGAAATGCCCGCGCCCGGCGCCGATGTGGACTGGGACGATCTGCAGACCATCGTCGACGGGCGCACCAGCCTGTACGCGGCGACCGAGGAAATGCACGACGCCGCCGCCTTTGAAAGCCAGACGGCCGAGGCCGACCGCCTGACCGCGCGCGGCATCGAGGTGGGCCATATCTTCTATTTCGGCACGAAATACTCGGCGCCGATGAAGGCCAAGGTGGCCGGACCCGATGGCGTCGATACGGACGTGCACATGGGCAGCTACGGCGTCGGCGTGTCGCGTCTGTTGGGCGCCATCATCGAGGCCAGCCACGACGAAGGCGGCATCATCTGGCCGGACGCCGTGGCCCCGTTCGACGTCGTCGTCATCAATCTGCGCGCCAATGACGCGGCGGTCTCGGCCGCTTGTGAAGACGCGGTCGCGCGCCTGGAAGCGGCGGGCAAGGACGTGCTGTACGACGACACCGACGAACGTCCGGGCGGCAAATTCGCCACCGCTGACCTGATCGGCGTGCCCTGGCAACTGACCATCGGTCCCAAGGGCCTGGCCGAAGGCGTGGTCGAGCTGAAACGCCGCGCGACCGGCGAGAAGGTGTCCGTGCCCCTGGATGAGGCGCTGGCGAAACTGACCGCATGAGCGACGCCATCACCAAACCGGCCGGGGCCTTTTCCGCCTGGGAGTTCGGCCTGGCGCTGCGTTATCTGCGCGCGCGCCGCAAAGAGGGCGGCATCGCCCTGATCGCCGTCATCTCCTATGTCGCCATCGCCCTGGCGGTGATGGCGCTGATCACGGTGATGAGCATCATGGCCGGTTTCCGCACCGAGCTGCTCAGCCGGATGCTCAGCTTCAACGGCCATGTCTATGTTCAGGGACCGGTGCTGAACTCGCCCGAGCGTGAGGCGGCCCTGGCGCGAATGAGGGCCGTGCCGGGTGTGGTTCACGTCACCCCGCTGACCGAAAGCCCGGCCATGTTCCAGGCGGGCGGCCAGGTGACCGGAGGCATCGTGCGCGGCGTCCGGCCCCAGGATCTGGTTTCGACCAAATTCGTCTATGACAGCCTGACGCCCGAGGCGCGTCGGTCGTTCGGCCAAGGCGCCTATGGCGGCGACCGGGTGCTGATCGGCAAGACCCTGGCGGAAGAGATGGGCGTGGGCGTCGGTTCGCCCATCACCCTGTATTCCCCGACTGGCGCCGACAGCGCCTTCGGCAATCTGGGCGGCCTGACCAAGACCTATGTCGTCGGCGGGGTGTTCAGCTCGGGCACCGCCGACTTCGATCGCGCCTTCGTCTTCATGCCGCTGGAGCAGGCCCAACTGTTCTTCGGCAAGGAAGGTCTCTGGGACGTGATCGAGCTGAAGGTCGCCGAACCCGATCTGGTCGACCAGTATCTGACGCCGATCCGCGAGGCCGCGAACGGCCCGGCCCTGATCAGCGACTGGCGCAACCGCCTGGCCGCCTTCTGGGGCGCGCTGAAGGTCGAGAAGGTGGCCATGAGCATCATCCTCGGCCTGGTCGTCGCCATCGCCGCCCTGAACATCATCTCCGGCATCGTCATGCTGGTGAAGAACAAGACGCGCGACATCGCCATCCTGCGCACCGTCGGCGCCAGCCGCGGCTCCATGCTGCGGGTCTTCTTCATCGCCGGGGCGGCCATCGGGGCGGCCGGAACGTTCACGGGCCTGATCCTGGGCCTGTTGTTCTGTCTGAACATCGGCGCGATCCAGCATTTTCTGGAGGCCTTGCTGGGCGTCCAGTTGTTCAACGCCGACGTCTATATGCTGGAGGCGGTTCCGGCCCTGGTCGATCCGGTCGATGTCTTCTGGGTGACGATCTGGTCGCTGTTCATGTCGTGCTTCGCCTCGCTGCTGCCCTCGTGGCGGGCAGCCAAGATGGACCCGGTGGAGGCGCTTCGCTTTGAGTGATCCACAGGCTTATCCCCAGGGTGCGGTTCTGAGCCTTCGCGGCGTCACCCGCACCTATGACACCGCCCAGGGCGGCCTGACGGTGCTGAAGGGCGTCGATCTGGACGTCATGCCGGGCCAGTTGATCGGCCTGATCGGCCCGTCAGGTTCGGGCAAGTCGTCGCTGCTGCACGCCGCCGGCCTGCTGGAGCGGCCGACGACGGGCCAGGTGGTCATCGGCGGCCAGGACGCTGGAAGCCTGGACGAAGAGGCGCGCACGCGTCTGCGCCTGAACCACGTCGGCTTCGTCTATCAGTTTCACCACCTGCTGCCTGAGTTCGACGCACGCGACAACGTCGCCCTGCCGTTGCGCATCGCGGGGGTGAAGGCGGCCCAGGCGCAGGCCCGGGCCGGTGAACTGCTGGCCGCGCTGGGCCTGGCCGATCGGGCGTCGCATCAACCGGCCCAGATGTCGGGCGGCGAGCAGCAACGCGTGGCCATCGCCCGCGCCCTGGCCAACCGTCCGCGTCTGTTGCTGGCCGACGAACCGACCGGAAACCTGGACCCGGCCACCAGCCAGGCGGTGTTCGAGGCTTTGCGGACCCTGGTGCGCGACACCGGCGTCGCCGCCCTGATCGCCACCCACAACATGGAGCTGGCGGGGCATATGGACCGGGTCTTCGCCCTGAAGGACGGCCACCTGGAAGAACGTCCGGCCGAGAGCCACGCTTACTGACGGCTATTTCTTGCCCGGCGGCGTGGTGAAGGGCGAACTGGCGACCGAGATCGGCGGCTTGGGCTTGTCCGCCTTGGGTTTGCGGACTTCCTTGTTGCTGCGCATCTGGCCCTTGGCCATGGCGGCTCTCCTGGAACGCCCGCCGCCGGAAAGGCGGATGGTTGTCGGCGTCGGCCCCCTGTCTACGCCCCATCGAAACCGCCGTCGCGGCCTTTCGTCGTCATGAGGATTGACGAGAACGAAAATGGAACATAGAACATTCCCGGAACACGCAACTGGGGATAAGGCGATGTCGCGTTGGGTTAGGGAGCTGCTGTCGCTTGCGTCTTGCGGCGGCTTTGTCTGGATGGTCTGGCAGGCGGCGTTGCTGGCGCAATGAGTCGTTTCCGGCCTGCCGAAGGAGTGCAGGCCATCACCGACGCCGCCGCCACAGGCTTCATCCATCTGCGCGTCCGCAGCGCCTATTCCTTGCTGGAGGGGGCGATCAAGGCGGGCAAGATCGGACGGATGGCGGCCGACAACGGCATGCCGGCGGTCGGGGTCGCGGATCGGGCCAATCTGTTCGGGGCGCTGGAGTTCAGCCAGGCCGCGCGCGATGCGGGGGTTCAGCCGATCATCGCCTGCGCCCTGCCGGTGACCGGGATCGGCGGACGGCCGACCCCGCGTTGGGCGCGGACGCCGACCGTGGTGCTGATCGTTCAGAACGAGACCGGCTGGCTGAATCTGTGCGCCCTGTCGTCCTCGGCCTATCTGGACTCGGGCGAGATGGACGAGCCGGGCGTGGCCTGGGACCAGGTCACGGCGCACGCCGAGGGGCTGATCCTGCTGTCCGGCGGGCCGGACGGGCCGGTCGATCCTCTGTTCGTGCAAGGCAAGGCCGCGGAGGGCGCGCAGGCGCTGCAGGCCATGAAGGCGGCCTTCGGCGACCGTTTCTATGTCGAGCTGCAACGGCACGGGACGCCGGACGAACAGGCGGCCGAACGGAGCCTGGTGGAATGGGCCTACGCCAATGACGCGCCGCTGGTCGCCACCAATGACGTCTATTACGCCAAGCCGAGCCAGACGCGGGCGCACGACGCCCTGCTGTGCATCGCCGACGGCGCCTTCATCGGCCAGGACGACCGGCGCCGGGTGACCGGCCAGCACTGGTTCAAGCCCGCCGTCGCGATGCGCGACCTGTTCGCCGACCTGCCCGAGGCCTGCGACAACACCATCGACATTGCCCGCCGCTGCGCCTTCCTGGTGCAGACACGCGCGCCGATCCTGCCGCGTTTCGACACCGGCGCGGGTCGATCCGAGGCCGACGAACTGGCGCACCAGGCGCGCGAGGGGTTGAAGGCCCGTCTGGCCCAGGTCACGCCCGCCGCGCCCGAGGCGGACTATTGGACCCGGCTGGACTGGGAAGTCTCCATCATCCAGCAGATGGGGTTCCCCGGCTATTTCCTGATCGTGTCGGACTTCATCAAATGGGCCAAGTCGCACGGAATTCCGGTGGGACCGGGCCGGGGTTCGGGGGCCGGGTCCCTGGTCGCCTGGGCCTTGACCATCACCGACCTGGACCCCTTGCGGTTCGGCCTGCTGTTCGAGCGGTTCCTGAACCCGGAACGGGTGTCCATGCCCGACTTCGACATCGACTTCTGCCAGGAGCGGCGCGAGGAGGTGATCTCCTACGTCCAGGACCACTACGGCAAGGATCGGGTGGCCCAGATCATCACCTTCGGCACGCTTCAGGCGCGGGCCGTGCTTCGCGACGTGGGCCGGGTGCTGCAACTGCCGCTGGGCCAGGTGGACCGCCTGGCCAAGATGGTGCCGAACAACCCGGCCAATCCGACGACCCTGGCCCAGGCCATCGAGATCGAGCCGCGCCTGCAAGAGGCGCGCGACGCCGAGGTCTCGGTCAAGACCCTGTTGGAGACGGCGCTGGAGCTGGAGGGGCTGTATCGCAACGCCTCGACCCACGCGGCGGGCATCGTCATCGGCGACCGGCCGCTGGTCGAACTGACGCCTCTGTACCAGGACCCGCGCTCGGACATCCCAGCCACCCAGTTCAACATGAAATGGGTCGAGCCGGCCGGGCTGGTGAAGTTCGACTTCCTGGGCCTGAAGACCCTGACGGTGCTGGACCGGGCGCGGCAGTATCTGGAGCGGCGCGGCGCGGCGCCCGACTGGAACGGACTGCCGCTGGACGATCCGGCGACCTATGAACTGATGGCGTCGGGCCAGACGGTGGGGGTGTTCCAGCTCGAATCCCAGGGCATGCGCGACACTCTGCGCAAGATGCGCTGCGGCTCCATCGAGGAGATCACCGCCCTGATCTCCCTCTATCGGCCGGGACCGATGGAGATGATCGACACCTATATCGACCGGAAATTCGGCCGGGCCGAGGTCGATTACCTGCATCCCAGCCTGACCGAGGTCCTGACCGAGACCTACGGCGTCATCATCTACCAGGAGCAGGTGATGAAGATCGCCCAGATCCTGGCGGGCTACAGCCTGGGCGAGGCCGACCTGCTGCGCCGGGCCATGGGCAAGAAGAAGAAGGAGGAGATGGACGTCCAGCGGGCGCGGTTCGTGAAAGGGGCGGCCGAGAAGGGCGTGCCCGAGGCGCAGTCGGGCGGCATCTTCGATCTGGTGGCCAAGTTCGCGGGCTACGGCTTCAACAAGTCGCACGCGGCGGCCTATGCGTTGATCAGCTTCCAGACCGGTTGGCTGAAGGCGACCCATCCGGTCGAGTTCATGGCCGCGTCCATGAGCCTGGACCTGTCGAACACCGACAAGCTGGCGGTCTTCTATCAGGACTGCCGCCGCTTCGAGGTGCCGGTTCGGGCGCCGGACGTGAACGTGTCGTCCGCCGATTTCGACGTGGCCTGGGAGGGCGAGACCGGCAGCGTGCTCTACGCCCTGGGCGCCATACGCAACGTCGGCCTGGAGGCGATGAAACACGTCGTCGATGTGCGCGAGACGGGCGGACGGTTCACCGACATCTTCGACTTCCTGGAGCGGGTCGATCCGCGCGCGGTCAACAAGCGGGCGCTGGAAAACCTGGCGCGGGCCGGGGCCTTCGATTCCATTCATTCCAACCGGCGGCAATTGGTCGAACAGGCCGATGTGCTGATGGCCTATTGCCAGAGCGTGGCGGCCGAGCGCGCCTCGGCCCAGGTCAGCCTGTTCGGCGGCGACCAGGCCCATGCGGCGCGGCCTCGGCTGAGAGCCGTCGAGCCGTGGATCGGGCCGGAGCGCCTGGACGAGGAGTTGGCGGCGATCGGCTTCTATCTGTCCGGCCATCCGCTGGAGGATTTGACGCCCGCCCTGAAACGCAAGCGGGTGACCTTCGTCGCCGAGGCCACGGCCCTGGCCGAGGCCGGGCACGAGGCCTTTCAGATGGCGGGCGTGGTGCGTCGCCGCCAGGAACGGGCCAGCGCCCGGACGGGTGAGAAATTCGCCTTCGTCACCTTCTCGGACCCGACCGGCGAGTTTGAATGCCTGTTCCCGCCCGAACAGCTTCGGCGGTGCCGTGAGGTGCTGGAGCCGGGGGCCTCGGTCATGGTGCGGGTGCGAGCCAAGGCGACGGACGGCGAGGTGCGCTTCTTCGGCGACGACGCCAAGCCGATGGACGCCATGCTGGACGACGCGGCGGCGGAGCTGCGGGTCCACGTCTCGGCGCGTTCGGCCGATGTCGCGGCGCTGAAGGCGCGGCTGGAGCGGGCCAGGGGGGCGGACGGCCGGGGCGGAGAGATTTCTCTGATCGCGTCGCTGGAAGGGCGGCGTGAGGTCGAACTGAAACTGCCCGGCCGTTACCGGCTGGACGGCGCCCTGCGCGGGGCGCTGAAATCGGCGCCGGGGGTGGTGTTGCTGGAGGACGCCTGACGAGCGGGCGTTGTGAACGCCCTGTTGGTCGGGGCGAGAGGATTCGAACCTCCGACCCTCTGCTCCCAAAGCAGATGCGCTACCAGGCTGCGCTACACCCCGACACAGGCAGGCGGCTCTCCTACAGGGCTTGCCCCGTCGGAGCAACGGCGGCGGCTATTCCTTGGCCGCCATCCGGGCCGCGGCCGCCGACTGGATCGACAGGCCGGTGAAGACCCCGGCCATGATGATCATCAGACCGTAGTCGCCGCTGGGCGCGATGACCGGCAGACCGGCAGACAGGACCATGGCGAAGGGAAAGACCATGGCCATGATCAGGGTGGCGGGCTGGTCCGGCTGGATCAGAGCCTTGGGCTTGCGCTTGCGGCTGATCATCCAGAGCCGGTTCAGGAACAGGAAGCCCAGCACGCTCATCAGGGCCGCGCCGATGTATTTCCGGGCCGCCTCGGGCGGGCCGAAGGCGCTGGCCGTCATGACGATCAGGGTCAGGGCCAGCACCGAGGTGACAGCCAAAAGGGCGTTGGCGTCCAGCTTCAAGACTTCACCTTCACATAGCTGCCCGGCGCCGGTTCGATGGGCGTGAGCCTGCCCTTGGAGGGATTCCGCGCCGAAACCCAGCCGCCCGACTTGTCATGCAGCCATTCGGCCCAGTGCGGCCACCAACTGCCCGGATGTTCGACGGCGCCCGCCTGCCATTCCGCCAGGGTCTGGGGCAGGGCCGCGTTGGTCCAGTGCTGGTATTTCTTGGCCGAGGGCGGATTGACCACCCCGGCGATGTGGCCCGATCCGGCCAGCGTCAGCGTCACCGCCGCGTTCTGGAAGGCGCGCGCCGAGCGATAGACCGAGTTCATCGGGGCGATGTGGTCCTCGCGACTGGCCTGGAAATAGAGGGGGATGGTGACCTTGGTCAGGTCGATCGTCTCGCCGCCCATCTGGAAGGCGCCCTGGGCCAGGGCGTTCTTGCCGTACATGTTGCGCAGATAATCCATGTGCAGCCGCTTGGGCATGCGCGTCTGGTCGGCGTTCCAGAACAGCAGGTCGAAAGCCGGCGGCGACTTGCCCATCAGATAGTTGGACACGAAGAACGACCAGATCAGGTCGTTGGCCCGCAGCGCGTTGAAGGTGTCGGCCATGGCCGCGCCGGGCAGGACGCCGCCCGCCTTGTCCATCTGCTGCTCGATCTCGTTCAGCCAGTGTTCGTCGGTGAACAACAACAGGTCGCCCGCCTGGGCGAAGTCGTGCTGGGCCGCGAAGAAGGTGGTGGCCGAGACGCGCGTGTCGCCCTTGGCCGCCATATGCGCCAGGCCCCCGCCCAGCAGGGTGCCGCCGATGCAATAGCCGACGGTGTTCACATGGTCGGCCTGGGTCTGCTCCAGCACCTTTTCGACGGCGCGATAGATCCCCTTTTCCAGATAGTCGTCAAAGCCGAAGCCGGCCTTGTCGACATCGGGATTGACCCAGGAGCAGACGAAGACGGTGAAGCCCTGGCTGGACAGCCAGCGGATCATCGAATTCTCGGGCTGCAGATCCAGGATGTAGAATTTGTTGATCCAGGGCGGGAAGATCAGCAGGGGCGTGGCCCGCTGTTGATCCGTCGCGGCGTCGAACTGGATCAACTCGAACAGTTCGTCGCGCCAGACGACCTGGCCCGGCGCGGTGGCGACGTTCTCGCCCACCTTGAAGCGGCCGTAGTCGGCCTGGCTGATCTTCAGCTTGCCGCCGCCGCGCTCAAGATCCGCGGCGAAATTCTCCATGCCCTTGACCAGGCTCTCGCCGTTGGTCGCGGCCAGAGCCTTCAGCGCGGCCGGGTTGGAGGCCAGGAAGTTGGACGGCGAGAAGGCGTCGGTCAGCAGCTTGGTGAAGAATTCGGCCCGGCGGCGCGTCATCGGATCGACGTCCTCGGCCGAGGCGACCAGGCCGTTCATCCAGTCGGACGTGACCAGATAAGAGCGCCGCATGACGTCGAACATCGGGTTTTCCGACCAGGCGGGGTCCTTGAACCGCTTGTCGGCCGGGGCGGGGACCGGCGTCTCGCCCGTCGCGGCGCGGGCGCCCGAGGCCCACAGGTCCATATAGCGGTTGAACAGATCGGCCTGGGCGGCGAACAGCTTGTCGGGCCGGGCGGCCAGGCTGCTCATCACCGCCGTCATGGCCGGGGCGACGTTGAACGGATCGGGCGACAGGGCGGCGGGGCGGTCGGCCTGGGTCAGGGCGGCTTCGGCGATGGCGGCCTGGGCGGTCATGGCCGCCTTGGCCAGGTTGATCGACAGGGTCTCGATCAGCTTTTGCTGGTCGGCGAAGCCGTCGGCCGATTCGGACGCGGGCTGCGGCTGAGGCGCGGCTTCGGGCGCCGGTTCAGGCTTGGGCTTGGCGGCGCGCGGCCGGGGCGGCTTTGGCGACGTCGGACGGCCCGGCTTGCGTGGCGCGCGCGGCTTGGCCGCCTTGTCGGCGTCTGAAGCGGTCGTCGGGCGCTTGGCCATGGCTGTCCTCCGGTGCGGGCGGCTTTCGCCCGTTGCGATCATGGCATATGACCGGGCCTGAAATGAACGCATCCCGCCTCAAAAAGATGACGGCCGCCGTGGCGGGCCTGGGACTCGGCCTGGGGCTGACGGCTTGCGCCGGTTCGTTCGTGGCCGAGACGGACGCCCAGTCGCCGCTGGCGCCGCGCGTGCAGCAGATCGTGGACACGCATCGCGTCTATCCGCGTTGGGCGGATTTCCCGGCCACGCCGAGCGATCTGCCGCGACCGGTCGAGCTGGCGACACGGGTCGACGCCTTGAATGCGTCAAGCGCGGTCCTGGACGGAGAGGCGGCGCGTCTGGAATGGACGTTGTCCGATCCCGCGGCCTTCGTGGCCCAGGTCAACCGCCGCATCCAGGCCGCGCCGGTGTCGCCGATGTCGGCCCAGACGCAGGAAGAGATCGAGGCTCTGGCCGAACGCCTGCGCCAGCGGGCGACCGCGCCGCCGCCCGTGCCTCGTCGACAATAGTTTTCGCCGACCCGGCCGACAGACGCCGGGCGACAACGACACTCAGGAGCCTTCGCATGACCATTTCGACCCTGGCCTTCGACGCCGCGCGCGTGACTGAACTGGCCGCCATCGCCAGTTGGAGCCAGATCGGCCGGGGCGATGAGAAACACGCCGACCAACTGGCCGTCGACGCCATGCGCACGGCGCTGAACAACCTGGCCATCGACGGCAAGATCGTGATCGGCGAGGGCGAGCGCGACGAAGCGCCGATGCTCTACATCGGTGAGAAGGTGGGCACGGGCAAAGGCCCGGCCATCGACATCGCCCTGGACCCGCTGGAAGGCACGACGCTGACGGCCAAGGCGATGGCGAATGCGCTGTGCGTGCTGGCCATGTCGGAGGGCGGCGGCATGCTGCACGCGCCCGACACCTATATGGACAAGATCGCGGTCGGGCCGGGCTATGCGCCGGGCCTGGTCGATCTGGACATGACCCCGCAGGACAATGTGAAGGCCTTGGCCGGGGCCAAGGGGGTGGCGACGCGCGACATCACCGTCTGCGTCATGGACCGGCCGCGCCACGCCGCGCTGATCGCCGCCCTGCGCGAGGTCGAGGCGCGGGTCATGCTGATCACCGACGGCGACGTGGCCGGTGTGATCCACACGGCCGAGCCGCACACCGGCATCGATCTGTATCTGGGCCAGGGCGGGGCGCCCGAGGGCGTGCTGGCGGCGGCGGCGCTGAAATGCGTCGGCGGCTTCTTCCAGGGCCGACTGGTGTTCCGCAACGACGATGAACGCGCGCGCGCGGCGCGCACCGGCGTGACCGACCTGAACCGCAAATACGACCTGCACGAACTGGTGTCCAAGGACGCCGTCTTCGCCGCCACGGGCGTGACCAAGGGCGCCATGCTGGACGGTGTGACGGTGAAGGGCGGCTTCGTCTCGACCCATACGGTCGTCATGGATTCCGCCAGCCGCACGGTGCGCCGCATCCGCATGACGCATCCGGTCTGATCATGGACGGCGGCGCGCCAGGCTCAGGCGCCTTTCTGGGCGTCGAACGGTCGTTGAGCGGCCGAGCCTGGCGGCAGCGACCGGCCGAGGCGTCGGTCGTCAGGGCGCATATGCAGTCGCTGGGCCTGGATGAACCGCTGGCGCGGGCGCTGGCGTCGCGCGGGGTGCGGGCCGATCAGGGGGCGGACTTCCTGACGCCGACGCTGAAGGCGCTGTTTCCCGATCCGTCCAGCTTCATGGACATGGACACGGCGGCGGCGGCCGTCGTCGACGCCCTTCAGGCCGGATCGAAGGTCTGGGTCTTCGCCGACTATGACGTGGACGGAGCGTCCAGCGCGGCCCTGCTGGTGCGCTGGTTCCGGGCCATGGGGGCGGAACTGCCGATCTATGTGCCCGACCGGCTGACCGAGGGGTACGGGCCGAGCGCCAGGGCCTTCGACACGCTGAAAGGGCAGGGCGCGGACCTGGTCATCACCGTCGACTGCGGCGCGGCGGCGAACGAGGCGCTGGATCACGCGGCGGCGATCGGGCTGAACGTCGTGGTCATCGACCACCACCTGATGCGGGCCGAACCGCCCAAGGCTCTGGCCGTGGTCAATCCGAATCGGCCGGGCTGCAACTCGGGCCAAGGCAATCTGGCGGCGGCGGGTGTGGTGTTCGTGCTGCTGGCGGCGCTGAACCGCGAGGTGCGGGCGCGCGGGCTGTTCGAGGGGCGCGAGGCGCCGGACATCCGCGCCTGGATGGATCTGGCGGCCATGGGGGCCGTCTGCGACGTGACGGGACTGACGGGGTTCAACCGGGCGCTGACGAAGCTGGGGCTGGGCGTCATGTCGGGTTGGGGCAATCCGGGTCTGAAGGCCTTGCTGGCCGCGGCCGGCGCCGAACCCAAGCCGGCGACCACCAACCACGCGGGCTTCATCCTGGGACCCAGGATAAACGCGGGCGGGCGCATCGGCCGGTCGGACCTGGGCGCACGCCTGTTGTCGACCGACGATCCGGCCGAGGCGACGCGGCTGGCGGCCGAACTGCACGCCCTGAACATCGCCCGGCGCGAGGTCGAGGCGGCGGTGACCGAGGCGGCCGTGCGGCGCGTCGAGACCTCGGGCGCCCATGACGACGGTTCGGCCGTGGTCGTGGTCGAGGGCGAGGACTGGCATCCCGGCGTGGTCGGCATTGTGGCCGGGCGGCTGCGGGAACGTTGGCGCAAGCCCGTGGTGGTGGTCGGCGTTGATCCGGCGACGGGCGTGGGCAAAGGCTCGGGCCGGTCTCAGCCGGGCGTCAACCTGGGCCGGGCGGTGCAGGCGGCCTGGGAAGAGGGGCTGCTGCTGGCCGGGGGCGGCCACGCCATGGCGGCGGGCCTGACCGTGGCGGCGGGCGGCGTCGACGCCGTGCGCGGCTTCCTGAACGACCGGCTGGCGGGCGAAAGCGTGCAGGCGGCGGCCCAGGACTGGGTCGAGATCGACGCCCTGATCGACGCGGCCGCGGCGAACCGCGACCTGTTTGAATCCTTTGAGCGTATGGCGCCTTTCGGCCCAGCCAATCCTGAGCCGTTGTTCGCCCTGGACGGCGTTCAGGCGCGCGACGCCCAGCCGATGAACGGCGGCCATGTGCGGTGCCGCCTGGTCGCCGCCGACGGCGCCTCGGTGCGGGCCGTGGCCTGGCGCTGCGCCGACCTGCCGCTGGGGCAGACGCTGTTGTCGGGGCAGGGCGGACTGCGGATCGCGGGGCGGCTGAAGGCCGATGACTGGAACGGCAGGCGCGGCGTGCAGATGGAGATCGAGGACGCCGACGATCCGCGCAGACTATGACCGTTCGCGGGGGCTTGCGCGGCTCGGAATCGGCGGCTATATCGCCCGCTCCCCGCGCAGCGGTCCCTTCGTCTATCGGTTAGGACGTCAGGTTTTCAACCTGAAAAGAGGGGTTCGATTCCCCTAGGGACTGCCACGCGGGGCCTTCCCCCTGATATTCCGATACGACCCCCGCGCCTTACGCCGCGATGATTTGTTGTGTCCGTCACGCAAGCCCGATCGCCGCCGCATTTTCGCGCTTATTGACGGATCGCCGATATTTGCTACTTTTGGCTGTCCGGGGAAGGCGATTAATATCGAGGAATATCAATGCGGTGGATTAACTATATTGCGGGAGGACTTGCCGCGACGGCGCTTGCCCTTTGCGGCGTCGGCGCCGCATCGGCCCAGATCGTAGTCAGCAATACCGCATATGCCGGCACGCAGAGTATCGAAGATGTCTTGAGCCAGCACGGGCAAATTGTCGTGGCGCCCGGCAATCAGTTGAACCAGTACACGCTGGAAATCTCTCGTGCGCCTGCGTCGCCGACGCTGACTGTCGTGCCCAAGGTCTACACCTATAACGCCGGCGTGGTCGGTGCGGTCCCCATCTGGACGGGCGCCCCGGTGAACGTGCCCAGCACGGTCGCCTCGACCTTCACCTTCTCGCCCGGCATTCCGGTGACGATCGGCAATTCCTACGTCTTGGCGGTCGATCAGCAATCGTCCGGTGAACTGGGTCGGCTCAACGTCGGCGCGCCTGGAAATTATCTGCCGGCGGACAAGGTCCATTATTCGCTAGGTAGTTGGAGTCTGTCTGGTCTGAACCAGGATCTGGTGTTCACCGCGACCTTCGCCGCGCCGGTCTCGGTGCCCACGCTATCGGAATGGGCGATGATCTTGATGGCCCTGGCCTTGGCGGGCGGCGCGGCCTTTGTGATCCAGCGTCGTCGCCTAGCCGGCTGATCCGCAAAGGCTACGAACGAGAGAAGCCCGCCTTGGCGTTGCACAGGCGGGCTTTTTCGTCTGTGCGGTTAAAAAACTGAAAAAGACCAGCGTTTTTCACTTTTCACCGTTTGGAATAACCGTGTTAAGCAGGGGTGTCCGGGAGATATGCGGGCGGGGGTTGGAAGTTGTCAGATTTCGAGGAGGCCCAGGCGCCGGACACAGTCCGCATCGCCGGGCGGGTCAAATGGTTTGATCCGGGCAAGGGCTACGGCTTCATTGTCCCTGACGACCCTGCCATGACCGAACTGAAGGATGTGCTGCTGCACATCAGCAGCCTGCGTGACAGCGGCCGAGATCGCGCGGACGAGGGGGCCTCGATCCAGTGCACCTGCGTGCGTCGGCCCAAGGGCTGGCAGGTGGCCGAGGTTCTGGATCTGGGCGAAGGCGACCCGACCCTGATCGCTCCGCCCCGCCGCGGCTACGAGGCCTTGAAGGCGACCGCGCGCGAGCGTCTGCCGATGCTGAATCCCGACACCGTGATGGAAGCGGCCGTGGTGAAGTGGTTCAATCGCACCAAGGGCTATGGATTCGTGGTGCGCGCGGACGAACCGGGCGATATCTTCGTCCATATCGAGACGCTGCGCCGCTGTGGTCTGGACGATCTGATCCCCGGCGCGACGGTTCAGGTGCGCTTCGCCGAAGGACCCAAGGGTCTGGTGGTCGCGGAAATCACGACGGGCGAGTGATCTTCGTCCGGGAAGGACGAGAGACGATGCTGTATCGGCGAATGGTTCTGGCGGGCGTGCTGGCGGCCCTGGCCCTGGGCGGGTCGGCCTGCGCCCAGGACCCGGCGGTGGACGCCAACGGACGGCCGCTGGAGCCGCTGACCATCGTCACAACCTCGGGCCAGCACGAATTCCTGGTCGAGATCGCCGACGAGGAACCGGAACGCCAGCGCGGCCTGATGTACCGCGACCCCCTGCCCAAGGATCGCGGCATGCTGTTCCAATGGCCGAACGAACCGGCCCAGGATCGCGGTTTCTGGATGCACAACACGCCCAGTCCGCTGGACATCGTCTATGTGGGCGCCGACGGGCGGATCGTTTCGATCATTCACAACGCCGCGCCCAATTCCGACGCCATCCTGCCGTCCGAAGGCCCGGCCAAGGGCGTGGTCGAGCTGCGCGCCGGACGCGCCCAGGAGATCGGGGCCAAAAAGGGCGACGAGGTCCGCCACCCGTATTTCGCGCGCTGACGTCCGCGACGCTTGCCTTTTCCGCCCGTTCCGCCTAGAAGCCGCGCGCACTTCGCACGCGGGCGTGGCGCGTCTGGGGGAGACATCCCCGTTCGCTCCGTTCCGAGGGACCGTCCGGTCCTTTAACCGCCCGCGCTAGGTTGATCGGAAAAAGGACTGAACGATCATGGCTCTGCCTGAATTCTCGATGCGCACCCTGCTGGAAGCGGGCGCTCACTTCGGCCACCAGACGCACCGCTGGAACCCGAAGATGGAACGCTACATCTTCGGCTCGCGCTCCAACATCCACATCATCGACCTGTCGCAGTCGATGCCGCTGATGCACCAGGCGCTGGTCGCCGTGCGCGACGTCGCCGCCAAGGGCGGCCGCGTGCTGTTCGTCGGCACCAAGCGCCAGGCCGCCGAGCCGGTGGCCGAGGCCGCCAAGCGCTGCGCTCAATACTATATGAACAACCGCTGGCTGGGCGGCACCCTGACCAACTGGCGCACCGTCTCGGGTTCGATCGCTCGTCTGCGCGAGCTGGACGCCCTGCTGGAGTCGGGCGGCGAGGGCCGCGTCAAGCGCGAGCTGCTGAGCCTGCAACGCGAACGCGACAAGCTGGAAGCCTCGCTGGGCGGCATCAAGGACATGGGCGGCGTGCCGGACATCATGTTCGTGATCGACACCAACAAGGAATCGATCGCGATCCAGGAAGCCCGCAAGCTGAACATCCCGATCATCGCCATCCTGGACACCAATTCGGACCCGGACGGCATCACCTATCCGGTGCCGGGCAACGACGACGCCGCCCGCGCCATCCAGACCTACTGCGACCTGATCGCCGACGCCGTCCTGGACGGCCTGGCGGCCGGTGCGGGCGCCTCGGGCGTGGATCTGGGCGCTTCGGAAAACCCGGTCGAGCCGATGCTGCGTGAAGCAGCGTCGCCCAAGGCCGAGGCCGAAGCCGTTCCGGCCGAACTCGAGGTCGTCGCTGTCGAGCTGGAAGCCGCCGCTCAGCCCGCCGTGGCCGACGAAGCCGCTCAGGAAGCGACCTCGGAAGCCATCGACGCCGTCGAAAACGAGCCTGCCCAGGCCTGATCCGGCCGCCGCTGTCATTGACGGCGAACACTAGACCGCGGCCGGACCTTTCGAGGTCCGGCCGTTACCGCTTACGAACACCAGGAGATTGAACATGGCCGAGATCACCGCCGCCCTCGTCAAGGAACTGCGCGAGCGCTCCGGCGTCGGCATGATGGACTGCAAGAAGGCCCTGCAGGAAACCAACGGCGACATCGACGCCGCCATCGATTGGCTGCGCGCCAAGGGCCTGTCCAAGGCCGCCAAGAAGGCCGACCGCGTGGCCGCCGAAGGCCTGGTCGCCGTGGCTTCCAAAGAAGTCGGCGCCGGCGAAATCGGCGCCGCGATCGAGTTCAACGCCGAAACCGACTTCGTCGCCCGCAACGAGCTGTTCCAGAACGCCGCCAAGTCGTTCGCCCAACTGGGCCTGGAGCACGCCACGCTGGAAGGCCTGCACGGCGCCGAACTGGAAGCCGGCAAGACGGTCCAGGACGAAGTGACCAACCTGATCGCCACCGTCGGCGAGAACATGCAACTGCGCCGCGCCGCCCGCCTGTCGGTCGAAGAAGGCGTGGTCGCCAGCTATGTCCACAACGCCGTGTCGCCGGGCGTCGGCCGCATCGGCGTGCTGGTCGCCCTGCACGGCGGCGGCGACAAGGCGGCCCTGCGCGAACTGGGCCGCAAGATCGCCATGCACGTGGCCGCGACCGCTCCGCTGTCGCTGAACACCGACGATCTGGACCCGGCCGCCATCGAGAAGGAACGTCAGGTCCTGACCGAGAAGGCCAAGGAGGAAGGCCGCCCCGACAACATGATCGCGAAGATCGTCGAGGGTCAGATCAACAAGTTCCAGAAGGACGTGGTGCTGACCAAGCAGCCGTTCGTCATGAACCCGGACGTGACCATCGAACAACTGGTCGCCGACACGGGCAAGGAACTGGGCGCGCCCGGTCTGCACCTGGCCGGTTTCGTCCGTCTGGCGCTGGGCGAGGGCGTCGAAAAGGTCGAAGGACCCGACTTCGCTGCGGAAGTCGCCTCGATGATGGGCGGCAACTAAGAGATTCGCCTCCCCGTTCGCGGGGAGGGGGACCACGAAGTGGTGAGGGGGCTGTGTCCGCAAGGACCGGCCCCTTTGTCATGCTGAATTTGGACTGAGCGCGAAGCCGACCGCCCGTCCGTCTCGACGGCTCGTCGTCGATCCGCCTCTCCGCACACGGGGAGGAGAAGCCTTTGAAGCCTGACGCGCCCTTCGTCTATAAAGGGCGGCCCGATTCCGGGCTGACCGCCGCACACG
>NZ_DAINBO010000020.1:26438-40859 GCF_036732845.1 Brevundimonas sp.
GACGCGCCCTTCGTCTATAAAGGGCGGCCCGATTCCGGGCTGACCGCCGCACACGGACGATCCCATGCCCGCCTCCAAACCCGAGTTCCGATACAAGCGCGTGCTGCTGAAGGTGTCGGGCGAGGTGTTGATGGGCGATCAAGCCTACGGCATCGACATGAAGACCGTCAGCTCGGTGGCCGAGGCCGTGGCGGCCGTGGCGCGCGAGGGCGTGCAGATCTGCCTGGTGATCGGCGGCGGCAACATCTTCCGCGGCCTGTCGAAGGCGGCCGGGGACATGGAGCGGGCCACCGCCGACTATATGGGCATGCTGGCCACGGTGATGAACGCCCTGGCCATGCAGGCGGCGCTGGAGAAGATCGGCGTTCAGACCCGAGTGCAGAGCGCGCTGACCATGAACGCCGTGGCCGAACCCTATGTGCGGCGCCGGGCGCTGCGGCACCTGGAAAAGGGCAGGGTGGTGATCTTCGCCGCTGGCGTCGGCGCGCCCTTCTTCACCACCGATTCCGGGGCCGCCCTGCGCGCCGCCGAAATGGGCTGTGACGCCCTGCTGAAGGGCACCAGCGTCGACGGCGTCTATACGGCTGATCCGAAGAAGGACCCGTCGGCGACCCGTTACGACACCCTGAGCTATCAGGATGTCCTGGCCAAGGATCTGAGGGTCATGGACGCCTCGGCCATCGCCCTGATGCGCGATTCCGGCATTCCGATCGTGGTCTTCTCCATCCGTGAGGAGGGGTCGCTGCAACGGACCCTGACGGGCGAGGGAACGTTCACGGTCATCACTTCGCAGACAAGCTGAAACCGGCCCGCTAGAGATACGGAAAGACGAAGAGAAACCCCATGGCCAAACCCGATCTGAAAACCTTCCGCGACCGTATGGACAGGGCCGTGGCCTCGCTGAAGGAAGAGTTCGCCGGATTGCGCACGGGCCGCGCCAACGCCGGTCTGCTGGAGCCGGTGCGGGTCGAGGCCTACGGCTCGACGTCGCCGCTGAACGCGGTCGCGGCCATCAGCGTGCCCGAACCGCGCATGATCACGGTCAATGTCTGGGACAAGGGCATGGTGGTGTCGGTCGAAAAGGCCATCCGTCAGGCCGATCTGGGTCTGAACCCGATCGTCGACGGCCAGACGCTGCGCATCCCCGTGCCGCCCCTGACCGAGGAACGCCGCAAGGATCTGGTCAAGCTGGCCGGCAAATACGCCGAGCAGCAGAAGATCGCCATCCGCAACGTCCGTCGCGACGCCAACGACGACCTGAAGAAGGCCGAGAAGGCGGGCGACATCAGCCAGGACGAGCAGAAGAAGATGGAGACCGAGGTCCAGAAGGACACCGACGCGGCCGTCAAACGCATCGACGAAGCCTTGAAGACCAAGGAACAAGAGATCATGCAGGTCTGAGACCTGTCGCCCGAAAGGCCGCCTGATGCCGGATGACACCACCGCCTCGAACCGTGGGGGGCCGCCCCTCCATGTGGCGGTCATCATGGATGGCAACGGCCGTTGGGCCAAGGCGCGCGGCCTGCCGCGCTCCGTCGGCCACCGTGAGGGCGTCGAGGCCCTGAAACGCACCATTCGCGGCGCCCCCGCCGCGGGCGTCGGCTGCCTGACGGTGTTCGGCTTCTCGACCGAGAACTGGAGCCGTCCCGAGGACGAGGTGTCGGACCTGATGGGCTTGGTGCGGACCTATGTCGCCTCGGATCTGGCTAAACTGGCGCGCGAGGGCGTGCGGCTGAAGATCCTGGGCCGCCGCCAGGGCCTGCCCGCCGACATCGCCAGGATCGTCGACAAGGCCGAGGCGGACACCGCGCACAACGACCGGTTCCAGCTTCAGGTCGCCTTCAACTACGGCGGCCGGGCCGACATCGTCGATGCGGCCGAGAGCTATGCGAAACGACTGGCGGCCGGAGAGGCGGTTGAGCCGTTGACCGAAGAAGCGTTCGGCGCGGGCCTGTCGACGGCGGGATCGCCGCCGGTCGATCTGATCGTGCGGACCTCGGGCGAACTGCGTCTGTCGAACTTTCTGCTGTGGGAGGCCGCCTACGCCGAACTGGTGTTCCAGGACATCCTGTGGCCGGACTATGGACCGGACGCACTGAAACAGGCCGTCGACGAATTCCGCGCGCGGGATCGACGGTTCGGCGGGCGGAACGCGCCGATGCAGGCGGTCGGCTGATGGCGTTCAAGGTGCGCGAAATGGGTTTGCGCGCGGCCTCGGCCGTGGTGCTGGCGCCGTTCGCGGTATTCGCCGTCTGGCTGGGCGGTCCCTGGATTTTGGCGGTCATGCTGACGGCCTGCGTCCTATTGGCCGCCGAATGGGCCAAGATGAGCGCACGGTCGGCCTGGAAGCCGATGTTCGGCGCCGTGGCCGCCGCCCTGGTCGCCGCCGTGGCCGTGACCCATGTGGCGGGGCTGTCGTCCGGTCTGGTGCTGATGGTGTTCGGCGCGGCCCTGGCGGGCGTGTTCGCGCGGTCGCGGGGATTGTCGGCGGTCGATGCGGCCTATGGCGTGCTCTATATCGGCTGGCCGGCGGTGCTGATGATCTGGCTGCGCGATGGGACCAGCGCAGTGGGCTTCTACTGGGTGACCCTGGCCTTCGCAGTGACCTGGTCGGCCGACATCGCCGCCTTCCTGGTCGGCAGTCTGGTGGGCGGTCCCAAGCTGTGGCCGCGCTTTTCGCCCAATAAGACCTGGTCGGGGTTCATCGGCGGCCTGGTCGCGGCGACCCTGGCGGGCGTGCTGATGGCGACCCTGCCGGAAATGGGCGCGCCGAACCTGGTCTGGAGCGCCATGCTGGGCCTGGCCGGTGGATTGGCGACCATGGCCGGCGACCTGTGGGAATCGGCGTTGAAGCGGCGTTTCGGGGTCAAGGATGCGGGCGATCTGATCCCTGGCCACGGCGGCCTGTTGGACCGGGTCGACGGCCTGATGTTCGCCATCGTGGTCATCGCGGCGGGTCGGGCGCTGGGCCACTATCTGGGCGGGGGCGCATGATAGCGCGGCGCGTGACGGTGCTCGGCTCGACCGGATCGGTCGGGACCTCCACCCTGGATCTTATGGCGCGGGCCGAACAGGCCGGGACGGGGCGGTTCGTGGTCGAGGCCCTGGTCGCGGGGTCCAATGTGGCGCTGTTGGCCGAACAGGCGCGGCGTTGGCGGCCCAAGGTCGCCGTCACGGCCGATCCGGCCAAACTGGACGCCCTGCGCCAGGCGCTGGCGGGAAGCGGCGTCGAGGCGGCGGCGGGCGAGGCGGCCGTGGTCGAGGCGGCGTCGCGGCCGACGGACTGGGTCATGGCGGCTATCGTCGGCACGGCCGGTCTGCGTTCGGCCTGGGCGGCGGCGCGGACGGGCGCGGTGCTGGCCCTGGCCAATAAGGAAAGCCTGGTCAGTTGCGGCCCGGCGTTGATCGGGACGGTGCGGGCGGCGGGCGGCCGACTGATCCCGGTCGATTCCGAACACTCGGCCATCTTTCAGGTCTTCCCCGCCGAGACCCCCGAACAGGTCGCAAAACTGGTGCTGACGGCGTCGGGCGGGCCGTTCCGACGGGCCACGACGGCCCAGATGGCGGCGGTGACGCCCGAGCAGGCGGTGGCCCACCCGAACTGGAGCATGGGCGCCAAGATCTCGGTCGACAGCGCGACCATGGCCAACAAGGGTCTGGAGACCATCGAGGCCGCCTATCTGTTCGACATGCCCGCCGAAAAGATCGGCGTGGTGGTGCACCCGGAATCGATCATTCACAGCCTGGTCGAATACGTCGACGGCTCGACCCTGGCGCAACTGGGACCGCCGGACATGCGCACGCCGATCGCCTGCGCCCTGGCCTGGCCCGGCCGGCTGGTCTGGCCGGCGCCCAAGCTGGACCTGGCGGCCCTGGGACGGCTGACCTTCGAAGCGCCGGACGAGACGCGGTTTCCGGCCCTCAGACTCGCGCGCGAGGCGTTACAGGCGGGCGGATCGGCGCCGACGGTGTTCAATGCCGCCAACGAGGTGGCGGCCCGCGCCTTCCTTGACCGTCGATTGGGCTTTCTCAATATTGCCGCAGTCGTCGCGGAAACCTTGGATCGCGCGGCGCGCGCGGGGGTTTGCGCCGATCTGAACGACGCCTGCGACGCGGCCCTGGCCGTCGACGCCGAGGCCCGCCGGATCGCGGAAACCGTCGTGGGCGGACTGGCCGACGCGGCATGAGAGAAGGCGAGGCGGAATGATCGGCGTTGCGACCACGGTCCTGACCTATGTCGTGCCCTTCCTGCTGGTGCTGACCCTGATCGTCACCCTGCACGAACTCGGCCACTATCTGACGGCGCGCGCGTTCGGCGTGAAGATCGACCGGTTCTCCATCGGCTTCGGCAAGGCGCTGTTCAGCCGCACCGACAGGCGCGGCGTCGAGTGGCGTGTCGGTTGGATGCCGCTGGGCGGCTACGTCAAATTCGCGGGCGACCTGGACGCCTCCAGCGTGCCGGATCAGGCGGGCCTGGACGAACTGAAAAGCCGGGTGATCGCCGAGCACGGGCCGGGCGCCGAGCGCGACTATTTCCATTTCAAGCCGGTGTGGCAGCGGGCCTTGATCGTCGCCGCCGGGCCGCTGACCAACTTCCTTCTCGCCTTCGTGCTGTTCGGCCTCTATTTCGCGGTCGTCGGCGAACAGGTGATCGCGCCGCGGGTCCTGACCGTCACGCCGGGCAGTCCGGCGGCCGCGGCCGGGTTTCAGCCGCGTGACCTGATCACCGCCGTCAACGGCCGCGCGGTGACCGACGGGCGCGATGTGACCGCCGTGGTCATGCTGAGCGCTGGTGATCCGGTGCGTTTCACCGTCGATCGTGGGGGCCGCAGCCTGCAACTGACCGCCACGCCGGAGCGCCGTCTTGAGGACGACCCTCTTGCCGGACGCGTTCGCATCGCGCGCATCGGCATGGGCATGGGTCCGCTGGTGCGCGAGGACGTCAGCGTCAGACGCCTGAATCCGTTGGAGATCGCGGGCAAGAGCGCCGACACCATCCGCGACAGCCTGGGCGCCACCCTGACCTATATCGGACGCATCTTCACCGGCCGCGAGAACGGCGACCAACTGAGCGGGCCGCTGGGAATCGCCCGGGCGACCGGGGCCTTGACGACCTCTGCGGTCGAGGCCGATCCAAATCCCTGGGCGACTGTGGCTAATCTGCTGCTGACGATGACAAGCTTCGCCGCCATACTTTCGGTCGGAATTGGCTTTCTAAATCTGTTGCCCATCCCGGTTCTGGATGGCGGCCACCTGCTTTTCTACGGCTACGAAGCCGTGGCGAAGCGGCCGGTCGCTGCACGGTTCCAGGAAGCGGGCTACAGGGTCGGTCTTGCGTTGCTGGCGGGTTTGATGTTGTTCGCGACCTGGAACGATCTGCAAAAGCTGAATCTCTTCAAATTCCTCGGCGGGCTCGCCTCATGAGCCGACGCCAGCCCCCGATGGTTTCCCGTATGATGAATATCGATCCGCGCGCTTCCTTCCGACTGAGCGGCCGCGCCAGCGCCCTGGCCCTGGTGGTCGCCGCCGGACTGGGCGCGCCTGCCCTGGCCCAGACGGCGCCTGCACCCGCCCAGGCCGCGCCGGAAGCGGCCCCTGAAGCGCCCGCGCGTCAAGAGGCCATCCAGATCAACCGCATCGTGGTGCGCGGCGCCCAGCGCATCGATCAGACCACGGTCTTGTCCTATCTGCCGATCCAGCCGGGCGACACCGTCGACGCCGCGATGCTGGACGTCGCCGTGCGCACCCTGTCGCGCACCGGCCTGTTCGCCGATGTGCAGATCGGCGTTCAGAACGGCGACCTGGTGGTCCAGATCGTCGAGAACCCGATCATCAACCAGGTGATTTTCGAGGGGAACAACGCGGTTCGCGAAGACAAGCTGCGCGAAGAGGTCACGATCCAGCCGCGCGGCGTCTATACGCGCGCCAAGATTCAGGAAGACGTCGGCGCCATCGTCGAACTGTACCGTCTGTCGGGCCGCATCTCGGCGACCGTGACGCCCAAGCTGGTCCAGTTGGAACAGAACCGCGTCGATGTGGTGTTCGAGATCAACGAAGGTCCCGAAACGGGCATCGACGCCATCACCTTCCTGGGCAACCACGCCTTTTCGGATTCCGACCTGCGCGACGTGATGGTGACGAAACAGTCGGCCTGGTGGCGCCTGTTCACCAAGAACGACAACTACGATCCCAACCGCCTGGAGTATGACCGCGAGCAACTGCGGAAATTCTACACCAACCGCGGCTATTACGACTTCCGCATCATTTCGGCGGTCGCCGAGCTTCTGCCCGACGACAGCGCCTTCGGCCTGACCCTGACGGTGGACGAGGGCGACAAGTACAACTTTGGCGAGATCAAGGTCGTCACCGAGAACGAGCGTCTGAACGCCGACTTCTTGCAGTCGCTGCTGCCGATCCGCACCGGCGACCTGTACGAGAGCGACAAGATCGAGAGCGCGGTCGACGCCCTGACCTTCGCGGCCGGTTCGGCGGGCTACGCCTTCGTCGACATCAATCCGACCTATCGCGCCGATCCCGCGACCGACACGGTCAATGTGACCTTCAACGTCCGCGAAGGGCAGCGGGTCTATGTCGAGCGCATCAACGTGGTCGGCAACACCCGCACCATCGACCCGGTCATCCGTCGCGAACTGATGCTGACCGAAGGCGACGCCTTCAACCGCGCCCTGATGGAGCGGTCGCGCAACAATCTGCGCGGCCTGGGCTTCTTCAAGGACGTGAAGGTCGAGGAGGCGCGCGGTTCGGCGCCCGACCGTTCGATCGTCAACGTCACCGTCGAAGAACAGCCGACCGGCGAACTGTCGCTGGGCGCCGGTTTCAGCTCGGTCGAATCGTTCGTCATCAACGCCGGCGTCACCGAGAAGAATTTCCGAGGCCGTGGCCAGAACGTGGTGCTGCGCGTCGAATGGGGCTCGCTGCGTCAGCAGATCGACTTCCGCTTCACCGAGCCGCGCTTCCTGAACCGCGACATTCGGGCGGGTTACGACCTGTTCCACTCGCGCTACGACTTCCAGCAAGAGTCGTCTTTCGACTACCGCTCGACCGGCGCGGGCCTGCGTCTGACCTTCCCGCTGAACGGCTACACCAGCCTGAGCACGCGCTATTTCATCAAGGACGATGAGATCATCGTGCCGTCGGGCTACTGCACCGGCCTGGCCGTCGGGTCGCGCGCCCTATGCGAACAGATCGGCTCCTCGCTGAACTCGTCGGCCGGCTACACCCTGTATGTGAACCGCACCAACGATCCGATCCGCCCGACGCGCGGTTGGAGCGGATCGCTGCGTCAGGACTTCGCCGGCATCGGCGGCGACGTGAACTATCTGAAGACCGAGGTCGAAGGCTCCTGGTACTACGGCTTGACGCCGAGCTGGGTCGTCAGCCTGCAAGGATCGTCGGGCTATGTCTCGGGCTGGGCCGGCGACGCCGTGCGGATCAACGACCGCTTCTTCAAGGGCGGCAACAGCTTCCGCGGCTTTGAGAACGCGGGCATGGGTCCGCGCGATCTGCGCACCAATGACGCCCTGGGCGGCAATTTCTACGCCATCGGCACCATTGAGCTGACCGTGCCGAACGGCCTGCCCGAAGAGTACGGCATCAAGACCTCGCTGTTCGCCGACGTCGGTACTCTGGGCGTGCTGGACGACCGTTACCGTCTGAATTCGTCAGGTCTCATCGACACCCAGATCGTCGATAATCTGGGCCTGCGGGCTTCGGCCGGTCTCAGCGTCCACTGGAAGTCGCCGATGGGTCCGATCCGTTTCGACATCAGCCAGATCCTGTCGCGGGAAGACTACGACCGAACCGAAACCTTCCGGTTCTCCACCTCGACCCAGTTCTAACAACCGGCCCGAAAGGCCAAAGGCAAGACTATGAAACTTCTCGCTATCGGCGCCGTCGCCCTCGCGGCCTTCACCGCCACCGCCGCTTCGGCCCAGACCGCCGGCCCGCAAAACCCCGGCCCGGTCATCCCCGGCGTCTGCGTCTATTTCAACCAGCGCCTGCTGGCCCAATCGACCGCCGGCCAAGCCGTCCAGGCCCGCATGGAGCAACTCGCGAACGAAGTGCGCGGCGAGCTGCAACCCTACGCCACCGCCATCCAGACCGAGATGACCGCCCTGCAACAGGGCCAGGCCACCATCCCGGCCGATCAGATGCAACAGCGCCGCCAGGCCCTGCAACAGCGCCTGCAAGAGGCCCAGCAACTGGAACAGACCCGTGACGCCGAGCTGCGTTACACCCTGAGCCAGCAGCGTCAGGCCATCGCCACGGCCGTCGATCCGCTGCTGGTCCAAATCTATCAGGAGCGCGGCTGCGGCCTGCTGCTGGACCGCGAAAGCGTGTTCCTGATGAACCCGGCCATGGACGTCACCGATCTGGCCATCCAGCGCCTGAACACGGCTCTGCCGACCCTGAGCTTCAACCGCATGGCGGTTCCGGCCCAGCAGCCGCAACAGTAAGCCGGAGCGGGCCGAGGATGCCTGACGCCCGCTTTTTCCAGGCGCTGCCGTCCCGCGGCGTGACCGAGATCGCCGATCATGTCGGCGGTCGGGTCGAACGGGGCGGCGAGCGCATGATCGCCTCCGTCGCGCCCCTGTCCGATGCGGACGGGGGCGCGATCGCGTTTCTGGCCGACCGCAAACTGGCCGCCGCCCTGAGCGAGACTCGGGCGGGCTGTGTGATCGTCTCGGCGGCCTTCGTGGAGAGCGCGCCTTCGGACGCGGCGGTGATCGTGTCCGACGAACCCCAGGCCGATTGGGCGCGGGCTTCCTTGTTGCTGCATCGGCCGCTGACGCTGGACGCCGCGATGGATCGCGCCGAGGCGTGCGAAGACGACAGCGTCGTGCTGGAGCCGGGCGTGGTCCTGGGGCGCGGCGTCCGCATCGGCCGAGGCAGCCGGATCGGCGCCAATACTGTGATCGGGCCGGGCGTTCAGATCGGCCGCGACTGCCGGGTCGGCGCCAACGCCAGCATCGGCTTCGCCCTGATCGGAGACCGGGTTCAGATCTATTCCGGCGCCCGGATCGGCGAGGCCGGGTTCGGGGCGGCCTGGTCGAAGACGGGACCGATCGACATTCCCCAACTGGGCCGCGTGATCATTCAGGACGGCGTCACCGTCGGCGCCAACACCTGCATCGACCGGGGCGCCTATGCCGATACGGTGATCGGCGAGAACTCCAAGATCGATAATCTGGTCATGATCGGCCACAACTGCGTGCTGGGCCGCAATGTGCTGATGGCGGCGCACAGTGGGATTTCGGGCACGGTCATCGTCGGCGACAACGTCATGTTCGGCGGGCAGGCGGGCGTGGGCGACCACATCACCATCGGCAAGGGCGCGCGCATCGCCGCCGGGGCCGGAGTGCTGGCCGATGTGCCGGCGGGCGAGACCTGGTCCGGTTATCCGGCCAAGCCGATCCGACAGTCCTTGCGCGAAGCGATCTGGCTGGCCAAACAGGCGGCGGGAAAGACTCGCGGCAAGGACCGGGACGATGGGTGAGAGCGACGCCAGGATCGACTATGCCGAGGTGATGCGGCGTCTGCCGCACCGCTATCCCTTCCTGCTGGTCGACCGGGCCGAGGATTTCGTGGCCGGAACCTCGATCACGGGCGTCAAGAACGTCACCCACAACGAACCCTTCTTCCCCGGTCACTTCCCGATCGATCCGGTCATGCCGGGCGTTCTGATCGTCGAGGCCATGGCCCAGACCGGCGCCCTGTTGATGTCCAAGACCATGAACGTCGAGGTCGAGGGCAAGGTCATCATGTTCATGTCCATCGACGGCGTGCGCTTCCGCAAACCCGCGCGGCCCGGCGATCAGTTGCGGATGCGGGTGATGGTCACCAAACAGCGTGGCGACGTGTTCAAATTCCGCGGCGAGACCTTCATCGACGACAAACTGGCCGCCGAGGCCGACTTCGCCGCCATGGTGGTGACGGTGGAGCAGCCGGCGTCATGAGCCGCATCCACGCCAGCGCCATCATCGACGCCGCGGCTCGCCTGGCGGATGACGTCGAGGTCGGTCCCTGGTGCGTCGTCGGGCCGAACGTCGAGCTGCGCACGGGCGTGCGGCTGCTCAGCCACGCGATCGTTCAGCAGGACACGACGATCGGTGAACGCACGGTCATCCACCCCTTCGCCGTCATCGGCGGCGACCCCCAGCATAACGGCTACAAGGGCGAGCCGGTGCGGCTGGAGATCGGCGCGGACAACGTCATCCGCGAGCATTGCAGCTTCAATCGCGGCACGCCCCAGGGAACGGGCGTCACACGCGTCGGCTCGAACGGCCTGTTCATGACCGGGGCGCACATCGGCCACGACAGCGTCGTGGGCGACAATGTCGTCATGGCCAACAACGCCACCCTGGGCGGCCACGCCCGGATCGGTGATCGGGTCTTCCTGGGCGGCCTGTGCGCGGTTCACCAGAACGGCCGGGTGGGGCAGGGCGCCATCGTCGGCGGACTGGCGGCGGTGACGCGCGACGTCATCCCCTACGGCTCGGCCTGGGGCAATCACGCACGGCTGCATGGGCTGAATCTGGTGGGTCTGAAGCGCAAGGGCTACGGCAAGGATCAGGTGCGTCGCCTGCTGGCCGCCTTCCGCGATCTGTTCGAGGGCGAAGGCGTCTTCGCCGAGCGGCTGGACCGGGTCGAGGCCGCCTATGCCGACCTGCCTGAGATCATGGAGATCACGGCCTTCATCCGCGAGGACGGCAAACGGCCCCTGTGCCTGCCGGGCGAATGACCAAACTGGGTCTGATCGCGGGGGGCGGCGACCTGCCGCTGGCCATCGGACGGCGCTGCGAGGCCGAGGGCAGGTCCTTCTATGTGATCCGCCTGGCCGGGTTCGCCGACCCTCATCTGGAACGTTGGCCGGGCGCCGAGTTCGGCATGGCCGAGATCGGCGGCATCTTAAAGGCGCTGAAGACGGAAGGGTGCGGTGCGATCTGCCTGGCCGGCAATGTCGCGCGGCCGGATTTCAAGAGCTTGCGGCCCGATCTTAAGGGCGCATCCGTGCTTCCGGGCATCGTGGCGGCCGCGACCAAGGGCGATGACGCCCTGTTGCGCAAGATCCTGTCGGTGTTCGAGGCCGAGGGGTTCGCCGTCGAAGGCGCCGACGACATCCTGGGCGGCGAGACCCTGCCGACCGGCGCCCTGGGTCGGGTCCAGCCGACGCCGGAGCAGATGAGCGATCTTCTGAAAGCGTTGCATGTCGCGCAGAAGGCCGGGGAGCTGGATATCGGCCAGGGCGCCGTGGTCGTGGACGGCCTGGTGTTGGCGGTCGAGGCCCAGGAAGGCACCGACGCCATGCTGACGCGCGTCGCGGGGCTGCCCGCCGATCTGCGCGGGCGGCGCGGCGAACCCAAGGGCGCCCTGGGCAAGGCGCCCAAGCCGATCCAGGACCTGCGGGTCGACATGCCGGTGATGGGCGCGCGCACGGTCGAACTGGCCGCCGACGCCGGTCTGGCGGGCGTCGGGGGCGTGGCGGGCAAGCTGATCCTGATCGACCGGGCGGCGATCATCGCGGCGGCCGACCGTCTGGGCCTGTTCGTCTGGGGCGAGAGCCGATGAGCGCGCCGCTGAAGATCATGCTGGTGGCGGCCGAGGCCTCGGGCGACGATCTGGGCGCGGGCCTGGCGCGGGCGCTGAAGGCGCGGCTGGGCGAGGGCGTGACCTTCGTCGGCGTCGGCGGTCCCAAGATGGCGGCCGAGGGCGTCGTCAGCCCCTTCGACATCGCCGAACTGTCGATCCTGGGCTGGCTGGAGGGTTTGCGCGCCTATGGCCGGGTCAAGAAGCGCGTGGCCGAGACAGCGGCCTTGGCGGCGCGCGAACGGCCGGACGCGGTGATCCTGATCGACAGTTGGGGCTTCACCATCCGCGTCGCCAAGGCGATCCGCGCCGCCGCACCGCACACACCGCTGATCAAATACGTCGGGCCGCAGGTCTGGGCCTCGCGGCCGGGGCGGGCCAAGACCCTGGCGAACGCCGTCGACCATCTGTTGGCGCTGTACAGTTTCGACGCCCCCTGGTTCGAGCGCGAGGGGCTGGCGACGACCGTCGTGGGGTCTCAGGCCCTGTATGTCGACATGTCCAAGGCCGATCCGGCGGCCTTGCGGCGCGACCTGGGTCTGAAGCCGGATCAGCCGCTGCTGCTGGTGCTGCCGGGCAGCCGTCCCAGCGAGGTCCGGCTGATGACGCCCGTCTATGAACAGGCGATCCGGCGGTTGAAGGCCGAACGCCCCGATCTGGCCGTGGCCGTAGTCGCGGCGGGCACTGTGGCCGACGACGTGGCGCACCGCGTCGCCGCCTGGCCGTTCCGCGCCCATCTGATCGGCGAGGATCGTAAATATGAGGCCATGAAGGCCGCGACCGTCGCCCTGGCGACCAGCGGCACGGTCTCGACTGAACTGGCCCTGGCGGGCGCGCCCATGGTTATCGGCTATCGGTTCCAGCCGCTCAGCTATGCGATCATGCGGCCCTTCTTCACCGGCAAATACGCGACCCTGTTCAACCATGCGGCGGACGAGGAGATCGCGCGCGAACTGATCCAGGACGACGCCACGCCCGAAAAGACAGCCCAGGCCGTGGCGCGTCTGCTGGACGATCCGGCCCTGCGTGCGGATCAGGCGGCGCGGCAGACGGCGGCCCTGGACCGGATGGGCCGGGGCGCGCGTGATCCGTCCGATATCGCGGCCGAGGCGGTGCTGAAGGTGGTCAGAGCCAGGTCAGGGTCCTGAGCCGCCCCAGGTTGCGCCGGGCCACGATCATGGCGCCGATGACGCAGGCGCTGAACAACAGGCCCTCAAGCGCGCCGGTGAAGGCCTGGGCGATCGGGCCGAACCCGGTCTCGCCGAACAGGGCGCCGATCGGGCCTAACCGCAACCGCGAGGTGGGGAACTGGTCGGCCAGAAGCTCAAGGCTGCCGCCCATCAGCCGTCCGCCGACCAAGGGGATCACCAGCCCCGCCGCCGCGCCGCACAGGGCCGCGACCGAAACGCCGTAGCGCAGCGAGCCTCGTCCCGTGCGCCGCACCGTCAGCCAGGCGGCCAGGCCCACGGCGCCGCCCAGAATGGCGCCTTCCGGCGCGCCGGTGATGTCGCCCGGCGACTGGCCGAACAACAGGTTGAAGGCGTCGACGCCCAGGGCGCGTACGATCCCGCCCACCATCATGCCGCCCGCGGCCCCGCCGACGATGCTCCACGGCCCGATGCGGCGGGACAGAATTCCCGCGACGGCTATGCCCATGGCCACGCCGAAGGCGCCCATCACGGCGACGATGACGGTCAGACAGACCAAGACCATCAGCACCGATCCGGCGCCCAATCCCGGTTGAAGGGGATCCGCCGCGCCGATGAAGCCGTAGATCAGCCCGCCGATCAGTCCCGCCGCGCCGCCGCCGATCACACCGGCCGCGCCCAGCATCAGGAACGGCGGCCAGGGTCGTGCGCCGCGCGTCGCTGGCGGCAGAGCTGGAACCTGAGCCTGCGTGGAGATGGGCGAGATCAGAACCGGAGCGGCGGCGTCCGTCGTCACGATCTCCGCTACGAAGCGATAACCGTGCTTGGGCGCCGTGGCGATGAACCGCGGCCGCGCGGCGTCGTCGCCAAGGGTGCGGCGCAGAGTGCGGATGCACTGGGTCAGGGCCTCATCGGTGACCGGCACGCCCTTCCAGACCTCGTCCAGGAATCGATCCTTGGTGACCAGCCGTCCGTTCTCGCGCACCAGCAGGATCAAGGCGTCCAGATAGCGTGCGTTCAGATCCACCGGCGCGCCGTCACGGGTCAGGCGCCGGTCCTCAGGGTCCAGCTCGAAACGGTCGAAACGATAGCCGCCGGACGCCAATTTCAGCGAAGCCTCAGGAGTTGCTCATGCCGCTCAGCCCCCGGCCGCGCGACGGTGCGAGCGTCACCCACGGGATAGGCGAATGCAATGGTCGAACTGATCCTGCCGGGCTGCGGCGCATCCCTGGTCCGGCTGTTGATGCGGCGACGCGGACGGCCGACCCGGCTGCGGCTCAGCGGCGGCGTCGAGATCACCGCCTGGAACTGCGCCTGGGGCATGGACTATGGCCGGGAGTGGGAACACCTGACATTGAACATGTCGCCGAAGGTGACGGGCGTCGGCGCGGCCTTCTTGTCTTCGGCCGATGTGCTCGCCGCCAGCGATCCCGTCAGCGGCGCGGCGCTGTACGAACGGCGGCGATGAGCGCTCAAAAGAAAACGCCGGGGCGCGAACCCCGGCGTCATCAATGTTCGGCGACGGATCAGCCGCGCGACTGGATCGGCACGTAGTCACGCTGGGTCGGGCCGGTGTAGAGCTGGCGCGGGCGGCCGATCTTCTGCGACGGATCGGCCATCATTTCCTGCCACTGGGCGATCCAGCCGACGGTGCGGGCCAGGGCGA
>NZ_DAINBO010000021.1:0-32296 GCF_036732845.1 Brevundimonas sp.
GCCCTAAGCCCTAAGCCCTAAGCCCTAAGCCCTAAGCCCTAAGCCCTAAGCCCTAAGCCCTCCTGCATCCCAAAACGAAACAATCCGAAACTCGAGTTTCGTTTCTCGCTTGCCGTCTCGCGGTTAGAGGGTCGATGGGGCGCTGATCCGTGCGCAGATGCGGACAGCTTCAAAGACAGCGAGTTTGAGTTTGCCGCGTACGACCGATCACCGCGAAAAGACGCTTGTCGCGCCCGCGATCATCGCCGGCGTGGGCGTCCACACCGGCCAGCGCGTGCGTCTGGCCGTGCGTCCGGCGGCGCCGGGAACCGGCATCGTCTTCGTCCGCACCGATATCTCCGACCGCGACAACCGCATTCCGGTGTCGGGCGACGCCGTCATCGATGCGCGTCTGAACACCATGATCGAGAATGCGGCGGGCGTGCGCCTGTCGACGATCGAGCATCTGATGGCCGCCTTCTGCGCCCTGGGCGTGGCCAATGCCGTGGTCGAGGTGGACGGGCCGGAACTGCCGATCCTGGACGGCTCGGCCCTGCAATTCGTGCAGTTGCTGGATCGCGCGGGCTTCCGTCGCCAGTCGGTTCCCGTGCGCTACATCGAGATCCTGAAACCGATCCGGGTGGAGGAGGGCGACAAGTCGGCCATGCTGCTGCCCTGCGACCGCTATGAGATGCGGTTCGAGATCGACTTCCCGACCCCCGTCATCGGCAATCAGGTGGTGGATTTCGTCGTCGACGAAGACACCTTCCGCAGCGAGATCATGGCCGCCCGCACCTTCGGTTTCGCCCATGAGGTCGAGGCCCTGCGTCAGGCTGGACTGGCGCGCGGCGGGTCGCTGGAAAACGCCGTGGTCATCGACGGCGACGAGATCCTGAACCCCGGCGGCCTGCGGATGGAGCGCGAATTCGTGCGTCACAAGGCCCTGGACGCCATCGGCGACCTCTATGTGCTGGGCGCGCCGATCATCGGCCGCTACGAGGGCGTCAAGGCGGGCCACGCCGTCAACAACAAGCTGGTCCGCGCCCTGCTGGCCCAACCGGATGCGTGGCGCGAGGTCACCCGCGTCGAGGAACTGGCCGAAGCGGGTTAGGCTTCCCTCTCCCGTTGGGAGAGGGTTTGAGGCTCGCAGAGCGTAGCGATGCGCCAGCCGAAAGGGTGAGGGGCGGCTGTTTGCCGATCATCACCCGTCACTCGACCCTCACCCTTTCGCGCAAGTCCGATCGCCTGACGGCTCTCGGGCGCTCAAGCCCTCTCCCAACGGGAGAGGGTTCAATCCGATCTGATCGCGCTCATCAATCGTCCGAAATCCGCTTCGCCGCGCTGAAAGGCCCGGCGGTTGGAATAGAAACGTGCTTCGTCCGCCCAGGTGTCGTCGCCGGTCCAGGCCGCCTCGCCGACGCCCGCCTGTTCCAACCGCCACAGGACGAAGCCGGCCAGGTCGAACTGGCGTTTGTCCGTCGCCGCGCCCGGCGCGAAGAACCGTCCGCTGCCCGGATCGTGGTGCTCGAACCGCGCCTGATAGTCGGCGCCGACCTCATAGCTGGACTGGGCGATGCACGGGCCGATCACGGCGACCGTCCGACCGGGTTCCGCGCCCAGGGCCTGCATGGCCGAGACCGCGCTGTGGATCACGCCGTTCAGCGCGCCCTTCCAGCCCGCATGGACGGCGGCGACCACGCCCGCCTCGGCGTCGGCCAACAGCACCGGCGCGCAATCGGCGGTCAGGACGGCGCAGATCACGCCGGGGGCTGCGGTGACGCTGGCGTCGCCCTCGGGCCGTTCGCCCCTCCAGCCCGCCTCGGCCACCCGGGCGACGGCCGAATGCACCTGATAGCAGGCGGCGAAATCATCGGGGACGCCGCCCATCCACGCCGCCGCACGGCGTCGGTTCTCGACCACGGCGGCCGGGTCGTCGTTTGAACCCACGCCGGTGTTCAAGCCCGCGTACAGCCCCTCGGACACACCGCCCGCGCGGGTGAAGAAGCCGTGCCTTACGCCCGCGCGCGCCAGCAACGGATGGGTGATGGGCGCGGGCGCGGTCAATCCTCCCACCCCGGAACCACCAGCCCGTGAGGTGCGAAGACGGCGGCGGCCTTGAACAGTTCGCCCATCTGGTCCGGCGCCGTCAGCCGCGCCAACTGCCGGTCGATGATCGCGCTCGCGTCCGGGCGGCCGTCCTTCAGCCGTTCGGCCCGGGCCTCGATCCCCAGCAGGCGCAGGAACTCGCCCTGGTCCAGGCAGCCGGACACGTCGGCCCCGGCCCGCACCGCCGCCTCCAGCACGGTCGGGAAGTCCGCCCATTGCGTCAGGTCCGCCTGGCCCGGCTCGGCCAGGGGATCGACCTTCTTGTGCCGGTGCAGGGCCTGAAGGGTGTCGCCCGCGCCCGCCCGCGCCCGGCCGTAGTCGATCAGCAGGGCCGCGCCCGTCGCCGCCTTGACCAGTTCGCCGACCGCCCGCCCGAATCCGGCCTGAGCGTCGGAGATTTCGATCACCTGACCCGGCGCGACGTCGAATTCCGGCTTGATGAAGCCTGTGCTGGGCTTCACCAGGCCGAACACCAGGCCGCCCTCGTCATCGACCCCGACGCGACGCTCGGCCCAGCCGTCGTCGGTCTTAACGAACTGCCGCGCAGGCAGGCAGTCCAGCACTTCATTGGCGATCAGGATCACCGGCGCGTCCGTCTCGACCCGGTCCAGCCCCGAGACCCAGCGCGGTTCGACGTCCCCGTCCGCCAGCCGTTTCGCCTGCATCTGCCGCAACGGCCCGGACGGCTCGATCAGCACCAGATCGCAGGCCTCCAGGAACGGCGGCGCCAATCGCGCGGCCCTCAGGGCGTCGGCCATCAACGTGCCGTCGCCGGGACCCACCTCGACCAAGCGGAACCGGTCGGGCGCGCCCAGCCGCGACCAGGTCTCGACCGCCCACAGGCCGATCAGCTCGCCGAACATCTGGCTGACCATGGGCGCGGTGATGAAGTCGCCGCCTTCGCCCAGCGAAGGGCGCGTCGCGTAGTAGCCGTCCTGCGGGTCATGCAGGCAGCGCGTCACATAGTCGGCCACGGTCATCGGGCCGGTCAGGGCGATCTCGCGCGACAGCCGCGCCTTCAACGACACCGGATCAGCCCTGGACGGGCGGCCGGCTCCAGGCGCGCCAGACCAGCCATGCGCCGACGATGATCATCGGGATCGACAGGATCATGCCCATGGTCAGATGCAGCGGCAGGTTCTCCAGCCCCGCGTCCGGCTGACGCACGTTCTCCAGCAAGGCCCGCGACAGGCCATAGCCCAACAGGAACAGGCCGGTGACGTATCCCGGCTTGGCCAGCAGCCGCCATTTCCACACCGCCAGCCACAGCAGGCCGAACAGCATCAGCCCCTCCAGCCCCGCCTCATACAGTTGGCTGGGATGGCGCGGCGCGTCGCCCGCCGGGCAATAGCCGTAGGTCTCAAGGATGCGGGCGTTGCAGAAGCGGATGGCCCAGGGCACGTCGGTGATCCGCCCCCACAGTTCGCCGTTGATGAAGTTCGCCAGGCGGCCGAAGAACAGGCCGATCGGCACCACCGGCGCGATCAGGTCGCTCAGCGACAGCAGCCGCGCATTGTGCTTGCGCGCGAACAAGATGATCGCCAGGGCCACGCCCAGGAAGCCGCCGTGGAAGCTCATGCCCCCGGCCCACATCTGGAGCAGCTCCAGCCGCTCGCCCCAGGTCTGGCCCGTGAACAGTTGGGCGAACATCACCGGCTTGTAGAACAGGGCGTAGCCCAGCCGTCCGCCCAGGATGATGCCGATCGTGATCCACAGCGCCAGATCGTCCAGTTGCACCCCGCTGATCGGCGGCCGGCCCGGCGCCCAGACCCGTTCGGTCTTCACCAGCTTGGCGGCGTACCACCAGCCCAGCACGATCCCCGCGACATAGGCCAGGGCGTACCAGCGGATGGGCAGGGGACCGATGGAGATCAGGACGGGATCGAACTCGGGAAAGACCACGGAGGCTCCTTTGGCGTCGCTGCTTCTCTTCGCCCTTTAGCAAGCGTCGTCGCGCGCGTCGCCCCCAACAGGCGAGTTCCGACGACCATCGGCCGCATGGCGGTTAAGACCGCGTTCACCATATTCGGCGGACCCTTGCCAACGACACCCGGCGCGGCCGGGCCGGAGCTTTCGATGCAGACCCGCAACCCGATCCTCGACGAACTGTCCAAGATGACCACCGGCGCCATGGGCCTGGCCCAGTCGGCGGGCGAAGAGGCCAAGGCCGCCTTCCGCGCCCAGACCGACCGCATGGTGGCCGAGCTGGATCTGGTCCGGCGCGACGAGTTCGACGCCCTGAAGGCCGAGATCGCCGCCTTGCGCGCGGAAATCGCCGGTTTGAAAACGGTCACGAAACCCAAAAAGGGAACGTCCACAGGCGGAACTCCCCCCGGGGACGCAGCCGGTTGAGGCGAATCCGCGAACACGCCTACCGTCCCAGCATCGGTCGTGAGTCGCGGCCGAAGCGCCCTTTTCCAAGGACCGTCGCCTGATGGACGCCGCCCGCCCCGAAGAGATCGACGTGCCGATGGACCCTCTGGACGTGGTCGAACACGTCCTGAACGCGGAAAATCTGCCGTTCGACCGCACCGACGACGGCGACCTGGCCTTCGCCCTGGCCGGGGACTGGAAGGACTATGAGCTGTGGTTCGCCTGGCGGCCCGAGGGCGACTGTCTGCAACTGTGCTGCGCGCTGGATCTGCGCATCACCAAGTCGCGCCGCGCCGCCGCCTATGAGCTGACCGGCCTGATCAACCAGCGCACCTGGCTGGGCCATTTCGAGGTCTGGCCGGACGAGGGCGAGATCGTCTTCCGCCACAGCCTGGCCCTGCCGCACGGCGAACGCCCGACCCTGGGCCAGGCGGCCTCGATGATCGACGCCGCCATCGAGGCGGCCGACCGCTACTATCCGGCCTTCCGCTTCATGGCCAAGGGCATGAAGAAGGCCGAAGACGCCCTGGCGGCGTGCCTGTTCGAGACTGTCGGCAGCGCGTGATCTTCAAAGTCCGCTCATCCCCGCGAAAGCGGGGACCCAGTCCTTTGGATGGTGGAGCGGCGAAACCGATCCGCTAAAGCTGATCCAGCGCCACGTCGCGTAGCTCTCACTGGGTCCCCGCTTCCGCGGGGATGAGCGGGGAAAAGCATGACCATATTTAGCAACGGCCCCGTCATCCTCGTCGGCTGCGGCCGTCTCGGCTCGGCGATGGTCGAGGGCTGGCTGGCGACCGGGGCGGTCGATCCGCGCGACCTGATCATCCTGACCCCGTCCGGCAAGCCCGCAGCCGAGACCGCGCGCGCCGCCGGGGCGCGGATCAATCCGCCCGTCGAAGCCCTGTCCGGCGCCCGCGCCGTGGTTCTGGCCGTCAAACCGGCCAAGTGGCGCGACGTCGCCGCCGACATCGCCTCGAAAATCGGCGGCGCCCCCGTGATCTCGGTCATGGCCGGGGTGCGCGGCGCCGATCTGGCGGCCGCCTTCGCCGGTCCCGTCGCCCGCGTCATGCCGACCACCGGCGTCGCCGTGGGCAAGGGCGCGGCGGGTCTGTGGAGCGCGGACGCCTCGGCCGCCGCCGTGGCCCGGTCCCTGTTCGCGCCGGTCGCCGCGGTCGTCGACATCCCGGATGAGGCGATGATGGACGCCGTCACGGCCATGGCCGGTTCGGGACCGGCCTATGTCTTCGCCTTCACCCGCGCCCTGGCCCAGGCGGGCGAGGCGCAAGGCCTGCCGCCCGCCGTCGCCGCCGACCTGGCCCGCGCCACCGTCCGCTCAGCCGCCGCCGGTCTGGACGGGACCGAGACGGTCGAGAGCCTTATTGCCCGCGTCGCCTCGCCCGGCGGCACGACCGAGGCGGGACTGAAGGCGTTGACGGCCGAGGGGCTGGACGCGGCCGTCGAAGCCGCCGTCGCGGCGGCGAGGGCGCGGGCGCAGGAGTTGTCGCGCTAACACTGACCCCTCTCCCGTTGGGAGAGGGCTTGAGGCTCGCAGAGCGTAGCGATGCGCCAGCCGAAAGGGTGAGGGCCGGCTATCCGCCGATCATCACCCACCAGTCGCCCCTCACCCTTTCACGCCGCCAATCGCCTTGCAGGCTCTTGGGCGTTCAAGCCCTCTCCCAACGGGAGAGGGGTGAAGATCCTCAGATTCGTCCGCTCTCCAGGCGGGCGGCCGCGCGCGCATAGGCCCGGTCGGCGTCCTGCCAGGTCGAGAAGCCGCGCACTTCGGCCAGGCTGTGCGAGAAATAATCGAAGCGGCCGGTCGTGCGGTCGCCGTTCGGCCGCACCACCTCGACCTCGATCGCGGCGCCGCCGATGCTGATGCTGTCGATGGCCGACAGGCCGGGCGTGCGCGCCACCTGTTCAAAGGTCGGCCGGTTCGGTTTCAATTCGGTCAGGGTCAGCCGCACCTCGGCGCCGTCATAGCGGTCGGTGCGCGCCAGCGCCCGGCCGACCACCTCGGCCAGCCGATCGGCCTGACGCGCCACCTCGCGTTCGCCCAGGTCGTCGGCCTTGGCCTGGACCTCGGGTCCCAGGGTCACGGTGATGCGCGGCTCGGCCTGGGCCGCGGCGGCCATGGCCATGGCGGCGGCGAACGGGGCGACGAAGGCGAAACGACGCATGGCGAAACTCCTATTTTCCGCTTGAATATGGTCCTGGAGGCGGCCTGCCGCCAGCCAGCGCCGCGAAACGTGATCGCGCCGCGAACCCTAGCCCGGCAGCCGCACCAGCGCCTTCAGCCCGCCCATGTCGCTGCGGGCCAGGGTGATGTCGCCGCCATGGCCGCGCGCCACGTCGCGGGCGATGGCCAGGCCCAGGCCGACGCCCTTGTGGTTCTGGTTGCGAGACTCGTCCAGCCGCGAGAAGGGCCGAAACGCCTCTTCGTGCATGTCTTCGGGTATGCCCGGCCCATCGTCCTCGACGGCGATCTCCAACCCGCCCGAGGGCAGGGACCGCGCCGTCAGCCGCACATGTTCGCCATGCGCCGCCGCATTGCCCGTCAGGTTCATCAGGGCGCGTTTGAAGGCCATCGGCCGCAGATTGGCGGTCAGGGTCTCGGGCGCCGTCACCTCGACCTCGGCGCCGGCCCGTTTGGCGTCCTCGCCGGCGGCCTTCAGCAGGGCGCCGACATCGACCGTCTGGGCCGCTTCCCCGGTCTCGCCGCGCGCGAAGGCCAGGTATTCGTCGATCATGTGCTCCATCTCGTCCAGATCGCCCTTCATGGCGGCCTGACGTTTGAAGGCCGGAGCCAGGGCCAGCTCCAGGCGCAGCCGCGTCAGGGGCGTGCGCAGGTCGTGGCTGACCGAGGCCAAAAGGGCCGTCCTCTGGTCGATATGCCTCTGAATGCGGTCGCGCATGGCCAGGAAGGCGGTCGCCGCCGCCCGCACCTCGCGCGCGCCGTGCGGCTTGAAGGTCGGCACGGTCTCGCCGCGCCCAAAGGCCTCGGCCGCGCTGGCCAGCCGCTCGATGGCCCGCACCTGATTGCGGATGAACAACACCGCCACCCCCAGCAGCAGCGCCGTCGCCACCATCAGCCACAGCACGAAGATATGCGCCTGGGTCGCCACCGCCCGTTCGCGCGGGGCGATGATCCTCAGCACGCCCTGCGGCTGCTGCACCCGGATGTCGACATAGGCCGGATAGCGGGTGGTGGAGAACCAGAACGGCTGGTCCAACCGCGCCGCCAGCGCCTTCTCCAGGGTCCGGTCGATGACCCCGAACTGGCCGCGCTGCTGCTCGCGCGGCAAGGTCGCCTCTTCCTGTAGCGCGATGGACAGGGACATGGACCGCTCGGCCCGGTCGGCGATCACCGCCAGGTTCCGCGCCGTGGGGTCGTCGGCATAGCTTTCGGCCGCCCAGGCGATGTCGCCCGCCAAGCCTTCCGACAGACGCGCCGTCACCGTCTGCCAGTGGGCGTCGAAGAAGATCCAGGTCACCGCCGCCTGCATCACCAAGACCGGCAGCACGATGATCAGCAGCGACCGACCCCACAGCGAGGTCGGCAGCCGCCGCTTCAGAAACCGCGGCCAGAGCGATGCGGGGAGGAGTTTCACAAAATCTTCCCCCACCAGGGGAGGGGCGCCGCGAAGCGGTGGAGGGGGGCAGGTGCGTCCATCGCCCCCTCCGTCTCGACGCTGACGCGTCGATCCACCTCCCCCGACGGGGGAGGATTTGACGACAGCGCGCCCATCAATCCGGCGCCAGCATGTATCCGACGCCGCGCACCGTCTGGAGGTAGCGCGGGTTCTTCGGATCGGTCTCCAGCTTGCGGCGCAGGCGGGTCACCTGCACGTCCACGGCTCGACCGGTGATGTCGGCGGTGTCGGGCGACAGGGTCATGCGCTCGACCGGCGAATGGGCGTGGATGGCCAGGGTCTTCAGCAACTGCGCCTCGGCTTCGGTCAGGCGCATCGGCTTGCCGTCGCGCATCAGCTCCAGCCGCTCCATGTCGAAGGTCGCCGGTCCCAGCTTGATTTCGCGCGGGGTCATCGGCTTGCCGCCGGTGCGCCTCAGGATGGCGTCGATGCGCAGCGCCAGTTCGCGCGGCTCGAACGGTTTGGACATATAGTCGTCGGCGCCCCGCGACAGACCTTCGATGCGGTCGTCGGGATCGCCCCGCGCGGTCAGCAGCAGAACCGGCGTCCTGGACAGCTCGGCCTTGTTGCGCACCCAGGTCGTCAGCTCCAGCCCGCTTTCGCCGGGCATCATGACGTCCAGCACCACCAGGTCGAAGTCGATCAACTCCATCAGCCGCCGCGCCGCTGCCGAGTGGGCCGCGCCGGTGACGCGATAGCCCTCGCGGCTCAGGAACTCCTTCAGCAGTTCGCGAATCCGGTCGTCATCGTCGACGACCAGCAGGTGACGGCCCTCGCCCGGCCCGGCGATGGGACCCGAGCGGCCGCTCATCGCACGTCCCCGGCCGCGACGGCGTTGACCTGGACGGTCCAGGCGGCTCTAACCGCAGGGACGACGCGGGAGATGTTGTTCAATGGCCTTCGTTCCTATCGACGATCGTGACGGCTGGATCTGGATGGACGGCGAATTCGTGCCCTGGCGCGAAGCCAAAGTGCACGTTTTGACCCACGGGCTTCATTACGCCTCCTCGGTGTTCGAGGGCGAGCGAATGTACAACGGCCAGATCTTCAAGCTGATGGAGCATACCAACCGTCTGTTCCGTTCGGCCGAGGTGCTCGACTTCCAGATTCCGTTCACGGTGGCCCAGATCAACGAGGCCTGCAAGGAAACCTGCGCCAGAAACGGCCTGACCGACGCCTATGTGCGCCCGATCGCCTGGCGCGGCTCGGAACAGGTCAGCGTCCCGGCCCACAACACGACCGTCCGCGTGGCGATCGCCGTGTGGGACTGGCCCAGCTATTTCGACCCGGAGACCAAGAAGAAGGGCATCCGCCTGTGCTGGGCGCCCTACAAGCGGCCGTCGCCCGAAACCGCCCCGACCGAGGCCAAGGCGGCGGGCCTGTACATGATCGGCACCATCAACCGCCACTATGCCGATGCGCGCGGTTATTCCGACGCCATGCTGCTGGACTGGCGCGGCTATGTGGCCGAGGCGACGGGCGCCAACGTCTTCTTCGTCCAGGACGGCCGCCTGATCACCCCGCCCGCCGACGGCGCCATCCTGAACGGCATCACCCGCCAGACGGTGCTGGAGATGCTGGCCGCGCGGGGGCTGGAGGTCGAGACGCGCCATATCCTGCCGGAAGAACTGGCGGGCTTCAGCGAGTGTTTCCTGTGCGGCACGGCGGCCGAGATCACCCCCGTCAGCGAGATCGGCGACTATCGCTTCACGCCTGGCGAAATCAGCCTGGGCCTGATGGAGGACTACGGCCGTCTGGTGCGCGGTCAGGGCTGAGACGCGGCGGATCGCCCGTTTCGCGCCCAGGCCGAGACGCCTTGCCTCGAGGACCATTGTTCTTCAGTCCCGCCCATCATGCTGCGGCGTGGAGGGAAAGACATGATGCTGAGAGTGATCTGCGGACTGTTCGCCGCGATGTTCGTCGTCGGCGCGGCCGGGGCCGCTTCGGCCCAGGTCGCCAATGGCGGTTTCGAAAGCGGCGGGGCGTCGTGGACCGCGATATCGTGGGGCTTTGGGCCGCCGGCGCGTAGCGGCGTCAACGCCTCTGGCGCCGGATGCGTGGGCGCGGCTTGTATGAACGCCGTCGGCGGGGCGTCGCTGGCGCAGACAATCGCGACCACGCCGGGCGCCAGCTATGCCCTGACCTTCTAGTATAGGACAAACACCGGGGGTGACGCTCCGGTCGAACTTCAGGCGCTGTGGTCCAACGGCGCGCCGACCAACGGCGGCCGGGCACCTGCACCGGTAGTTGCGTCTTCGGAACCACGACCGCCACCGCGACCTATGTCCAGGTCACCCAGACCGTCGTCGCCAGCGGCCCGAGCACGACCCTGACCTTCCTCGGCCGGAACGATCCGGCGGGAATCTACGTCGACGACGTCAGCCTGGTCGACCGTGCCGACCATGACCGAATGGGCCATGATCCTGTTCGGCCTGATCCTGGCCGGTTTCGCGGCCCTGATGGTGATGCGACGCCAGACCGTCCGCGCCTGAACCGCCCGATGATCTGAAACATAAGGCTCTGGTCGCGGGACCGGAGCCTTTTCGCTGTCTCAGGCCGCCGCCGTCCGCCGCCGCCGCCGGATCGCCCACCAGGTCACGCACGCGATCGCGGCCACGGGCAGCAAGACCGAGCCGACCGTGATCAGGGTCGCCAACATCCCCATGGACAGGCCCAGCGCGCCGTTCAGGGCCTGTACGACCGGCCGCATCGGGTGATCCGCCGCCAGGACGCCGCCGGGCTGGTAAGTCAGGCTGAGACGCGCGGTTTCTACCCGACGGGTCAGTTCGCCGGTCTCGATCTCGAAGGCGTCCCGCTGACGCTGGAGTTCGGCCAGTGTGTTTTCGACCTCCAGTCTCTGGGCCATCGTGCCGCCTCGCCGCGCTTCGAGATCGTGTATGCGCTGGGTCAGGCCCTCCGTCGTCTGGGCGCCGCGCGTCGAGGCGCTCAAGGCGCGCGTGACATCCTCTCCTTCCGTGTTCGCCGATTCCAGCCGACCTCCGGCCCCCTGGGCGTCCAGGGCCAGATTGGCGCGGAAGCGGTCGATCCAGCCGCGTTCGCCGCGCAGTTCCAAATGCCCGGCGGGTGTGCGGCCCGTCCAATCGGCCTGCGCCGACATCACCTGGCACACGGCCGGTCCAGCCGAAACGCAGGCCATTTCGTGTCGGCTCATCAATACGGCGCCATGATCGCCCGGCAACGACAGGGCGTAGCGATAGGCATAGGCGATCCGCGCCAGCGGCGGAGGCGTGGCAGAGACCCTCGCGGCGTCTGAACCTGTGGGCGCGGCCGCAGCCGCAGCGTCAGCCGTCTCGGCGGAAGGTTCCGCCCGATCCACGTTCTGACAAGCGGCCAGAACCGTCACGCCGGCCAGAGCCAGCCACACACGTTTGCGCATCGTCTCATTCTCCCAAACCGTGTCGATCACGGATCCGTGATGACGCGCGTGCATCGCGACGGATTCAGGGCGACAAGCGCGCGAAACTGCGCCTTGCCAGATGCGGCGACGTGGCGTTGAACAGGACGTCGGCGGGGGGCTGGCGGAGGGCGGCCATGTTCAGCATCCTGAACCTGCAAAGTCTGCTGGGCCTGGCCGTTGTGGTCGCGGCCTGTTGGGGGCTGTCGGAGAACAAGCGCGCCTTTCCCTGGCGGCTGACGCTGGGGGCTGTGGCCGTGCAGGCGGGGCTGGTGCTGGCCCTGTTCGCCATTCCCGGCTCGCAGAGCGTGTTGGCGGCCATCACCGGGGCGGTCGATGGACTGGCCCACGCGACCAATCGCGGCACCCAGTTCGTGTTCGGCTATCTGGCCGGCGGCGATCAGCCCTATGCGGTGACCAATGACGGCGCCCTGTTCACCTTCGCCTTTCAGGTGCTGCCGCTGATCCTGGTGATCTCGGCCCTGTCGGCCTTGCTGTGGCACTGGAAGATATTGAAGTGGATCACCCACGGCTTCGGCCTGCTGTTCCAGAAGACCATGGGCCTGGGCGGCGCCTCGGCCCTGGCGGTGGCGGCCAACATCTTTCTGGGCATGATCGAAAGCCCCATCGTCATCCGCGCCTATCTGGACAAGCTGACGCGATCCGAACTGTTCCTGATGATGGTCGTCGGTCTGGCGACCGTGGCCGGGTCGACCATGGTGGCCTATGCCGCCATCCTGTCGGCCGTGCTGCCGAACGCGGCGGGCCATGTGCTGGTGGCCTCCATCGTCTCGGCGCCCGCGGGCGTGCTGCTGGCCCGGATCATCATCCCGGAAAAGGCCGGGGAGGGCGGACACGCCGCCGACTATGACTCCGCGCTCAAATACGACAGCGCCATCGACGCCATCGTCAAGGGCACGGCCGACGGCCTGATGGTGGTGCTGAACATCTCGGCGGTGCTGATCGTCTTCGTGGCCCTGGTGGCGCTGGTCAACGTCATGCTGGGCGGGCTGTGGCTGTTCGACGGTCCCGTCACGGTCGAGCGGATGCTGGGCTGGCTGTTCATGCCCGTCGCCTGGCTGATGGGCGTCGACTGGGCCGAGGCGGGCAAGGCCGGCTGGCTGTTGGGCGTCAAACTGACCCTGACCGAGTTCGTGGCCTATATCGAACTGGGCAAGATCCCGGTCGGCGACATGACCGAGCGTACGCGGATGCTGATGACCTATGCCCTGTGCGGCTTCGCCAACATCGGCTCGGTCGGCATCACCGTCACAGGGCTTTCGGTGTTGATGCCCGAGCGGCGCGAAGAGGTGCTGGGCCTGGTGTGGAAGGCGCTGTTCGCCGGCTTCCTGGCCACCTTGATGACCGCCTGCGTCGTCGGCGCCTTGCCCGCCGCCGTCTTCGCCTGATAGCCGTCGCGACAGGCAACGGAGACCCGGCCATGAAACTCTACACCTCGCATCGCGCGCCCAATCCGCGCCGGGTCCGCTGGGTCATGGCGGAAAAGGGGATCGAAGGGGTCGAGATCGTCGAGGTCGACCTGTTGTCGGGCGAACACCGCACGCCCGATTACCGCGCCAAATTCGGCGTGCCGCACGTTCCGGCTCTGGAGCTGGACGACGGGACTTGTCTGACCGAATCCCTGGCCATCTGCCGCTATCTGGAGGCGCTGAACCCGGCGCCGAACCTGTTCGGCCACGACGCCGTCGAACAGGCGATGATCGAGATGTGGACCCGGCGCTGTGAATTCTACCTGGCCAATCCGATCATGCTGAACGTGCGCCACACCCACCCGGCCCTGGCCGCGCTGGAGGCGACCCAGATGCCCCAGGTGGCCGACTACAACCGGCTGGCGGCCGAGAAATACATGCGCTCGCTGGACCGCCGCCTGGCCGACCGCGAATGGATCGCCGCCGACCGCTTCACGATCGCCGACGTGGTGGCGGCCGTGGGCCTGGATTTCGCCCGCCTGATCAAATACCGCCCGCCGGAAGAACTGACCAACCTGAACCGCTGGTTCGAGGCGGCCAAGGCGCGGCCGGCGGCGGGGGCGGGGGTTTAGAGAAGAGTGAGAAGTCTATGGCTGTAGCCGCTCAATAGCTGCCAACTGGCGCCGCAGTAGTTCACGATCAGCCTGCCGTTCGATCGCTGTGGTAGCTGCATCTGCTGATCTCATGGCCTCTGCCTTGGTCTGTTGCTCAGCCGTCCAGAACCAGGTTCCCAACGCAATCAAGGTGCCAAGAACCCCGGTGAGGACACCAGCGACGCCCACACCCATTGCTTGCCTTGCGTTTCGCTCAGTCTGGTCCGAACTCGCCTTCATTTCTGAAATGGCTGTTCGCGCGTAGTCATTCAGTGTCGACTGCAATTCTGCGCCAGCTTCGCTAAGCGCGGCCATTCGACGTATTTCATCCTTGACCTGCTTAAGTATGAAATTTGTATCGTTGATAGGATTGCGCGAGATCAGAGGAAGATCTATTGACGGAGGACGCGTTATTTCCAGAAGTTCTCGCATGCGTGACGAGGCATTCTCGTTCAAACTGAGAGCATCGAGCAAGGCGCTTTTCTCAAATGGTCCCCTTCGGTTTTTAACCGCTTCTCCCCCCGCTCGGCGAACGTAGGTCAATCTGTCTTCGCCGCGCCTTGGCGGATTGCCTTCAAAAATTGTCGGCTCGTGCGCTACGAAAGCGTGACAGAAGTTCTCCATATCGGCCTTGGTTAGATTGGAACGCTGAGCGTCTGTGAGCTTCTCTGGGCCACTCATTCGCCAGCCCATTCTAACCATCAGCTTGCCGATGAATTCGTCGTCGGAAGCGGTGTTTGTGCCGGTCATAAGGGCCGGATAATCAATGCCGTAAACAGCGCGAAATCCGAGATCTCCAAGATGCTCTGATGCGACGGTATATTTCGGCGGAAGCTTTTCTTCGCGTAGGTCGTCGATGTTGATGACCATCGTCCTACCTCGGCCCAAACTTCTTGATCACCCCCGAAAACGTCATCACCGTCCGCGCCTCCACCGTGATCTGGCCGCGCACGAAGATCAGGCTGCCGCCCGCGCGCACCACCTCGCCGGTGGCCTCGACCAGTTCGCCCTCATAGACGCCGTCGACCAGGGTGGAGTCCAACTGCACGGTCACGCCGTTCTTGCCCTCCATCTCCTGATAGGCGGTCTGGAACAGGGCGATGTCGGCGAAGGTCATCAGGCAGCCGCCGTGCATCCGCCCGCCCATGTTCATGTGCTTGGCCTCGGCCCGAAAGGCGCAGCGCATCCGCCCGTCGGGATCGGGCCGGAAGTAAAACGGTCCCACCACCTGATCGAAGGTGCCGTGGGTGTCATAGGTCTTCCAGCCGGCGAACTCGCCCTCGGTGACCGTGACCTTTCCAACCATGTGAACTCCGCCTTCTTTCCGCGCCGTGGATGCAGCATATAGGCGCCATGAGCGACCCGATTGAATCCGCGATCTTTGAAAAACTGTCGGCTGTCGACCCCCGGGGCGACAACGGCAAGAGCATCGAACCCTCCGACGTGGCCAAGGCCCTGCAGCCCGAACAGTGGCAGCGGATGCTGCCGCGCGTGAAGGCCGTGGCCCTGAACCTGATGCGTCAGGGCCGACTGACGATCACCAAGAAGGGCAAGCCCATCGACCCGGCCCAGATGAAGGGCGTCATCCGCCTGCGTCACCCCACGGCCGAGGAGGCCGCCGCCGCCAAGGCCGCCCTGCCGCCCGTGTCCGACGAGGGCGATGACTGACCTCGCGTCCGTTCTCGAAGACATCCGCGCCTGTCGCGCCTGCGCGGGCGAGTTTGCGCATACGCCGCGCCCGGTGGTCATGGCCACGCCCCAGACCCGGCTGCTGATCTGCGGTCAGGCGCCGGGGCGCCGGGTGCATGAGAGCGGACTGCCCTTCACCGACCCGTCCGGCGACCGGCTGCGCGACTGGATGGGCGTGGACTATCAGACCTTCTACGCCGATCCGCGCCTGGGCGTGGCGCCCCAGGCCTTCTGCTATCCGGGCACGGCGCCCGCGAAGAACGGCCGGAGCGGCGGGGACTATCCGCCGCCACCGCGCTGTGCGGCCCTGTGGCGGCCGCGGCTGTTGGCGAACCTGCCGAACGTCGAACTGACGCTGCTGGTCGGGAGCTATGCGCAGGCCTGGACCCTGGGCGAGCGGATGAAGGCGACCATGACCGAGACGGTGCGCGCCTGGCGTGATTATGCGCCCGCGATCCTGCCCCTGCCGCACCCGTCGTGGCGCAACACGCCCTGGCTGGAACGGAACCCCTGGTTCGACGCCGAGGTGGTGCCGTATCTGCGGGCGCGCGTCAGAGACATCCTCACACCCGCTCATCCCGGCGAAAGCCGGGATCCAGATCTTTCGTGAGGCAGGTCGTGGGATTTCCGTCGCCTCGTGCGGGTCAGCAATCATCATCCAAAGTCCTGGGTCCCGGCTTTCGCCGGGATGCACGGAAAATGGGTGTGGTGGCCGTTGCGCTCCTCCTGTCGGCCTGCGCCGCGCCGATGGTGCAGGCGCCGTCGACGCCGCCCGCCGGGTTCGCCGGGCCGCGCATCGAGGATCGCGCTCTGGTGGTCCGTGACGGCGCACGCCTGTCGTATCTGCGCTGGACGCCGGATGGGCCGCCGCGCGCGGTGGTGGTGGCCCTGCATGGCATGAACGACACCTACGCCGCCTTCCGCCTGGCCGGACCCTGGTGGGCTGAGCACGGGGTCGAGACCTGGGCCTATGACCAGCGCGGCTTCGGCCGTTCGCCGGGCAAGGGCGTCTGGGCCGGAGAGACGGCCATGACCGACGACCTGCGCGACGTCACGGCCCTGGTCCGGGCCGCGCGGCCGGGCGTTCCGGTGATCGTGGTGGGGGAAAGCATGGGCGGCTCGGTCGCCATCGCCGCCTTCGCCTCGGACGATCCGCCCGCCGCCGACCGCGTGCTGTTGCTGGCGCCGGGCGTCTGGGGCTGGTCCAGCCAGGGACCGCTGAACGGGGCGGCCCTGTGGGTCGCGGCCCGCGCCATGGGCGATCACGCCGTAGGGACGCCCGCATTCGTGACCCGCCGCATCCTGGCCTCGGACAATATGGTCGAGTTGATCCGCAACGGCCGCGATCCGGCCAGTGTGGTCCAGACCCGGTTCGACACCCTGTCCGGCCTGGTCGATCTGATGGAGACGGCCTCGACCCGCCTGGGCCAGGTTCGTCGTCCGACCTTGCTGATGTACGGAGCCGATGATCGGGTCGTCGCCAAGGGACCGATGCGCCGCGCCCTGGAACAGGCCGGCGACGCGCCGAACCTGCGCACCGCCTGGTACCCCCAGGGGCGCCATCTGCTGAACCGCGACCTGAACGCCGAGGTCGTCTATCGCGACGCCCTGGCCTTTTTCCTGGACCCGTCCCAGCCCTTGCCGTCCCGCCCGACGCCGGTGCTGGACGCGCTGGGCGGCCCGGTTCCACGATAAGGCCCAGCTTGCCGCCGCCCTGTGATCGGCGTATTTGGCGCGCAAAGAAAAATAAAACCCCAGGAAAGGCCTGTTATGGGCAAGACGCTGTTCGATTCCCCGTCCTTCGCGAATCACGAAGGCGTCCACAGCTTTTTCGATGAAAAAACAGGCCTGAAAGCCATTGTTGCGGTGCACTCAACCGCGCGCGGCCCGGCCGTCGGCGGCTGCCGCATGTGGGACTACGCCTCGTCGGCCGAGGCGCTGGAAGACGTGCTGCGCCTGTCCAAGGGCATGAGCTATAAGAACGCCGTCGCGGACCTGGAGATGGGCGGCGGCAAGTCGGTCATCATCGGCGACAGCCGCACCCAGAAGACCCCCGAACTGTTCCGCGCCTTCGGCCGCGCGCTGAACACCCTGGGCGGCTGCTATTACTCGGCCGAAGACGTGGGCGTATCGGTCGCCGACATCGCCGAGGCCCGCAAGGAGACGCCGTACGTCCTGGGCCTGAACGACGGGCCGGAAGCCTCGGGCGATCCCAGCCCGGTGACCGCCGAGGGCGTGTTCCGCTCGACCCTGGTGGCCGCCCGTCGGCTGTGGAGACAGGACGACCTGACCGGCCTGACCGTCGCGGTCCAGGGCATCGGCCACGTCGGCGGCTATCTGGCCGACAAGCTGCACAAGGCCGGGGCCAAGCTGGTCATGACCGACGTCAACACCGCCTTGCTGAGCGAAGTCGCCGCCCGCACCGGCGCCGAGATCGTGGCGCCGGACGCCATCTATGACGTCCAGGCCGACATCTACGCCCCCTGCGCCCTGGGCGCGACGTTGAACCCCGAGACGCTGGACCGGCTGACGGTCAAGGCGGTGGTCGGCGCCGCCAACAACCAATTGGCCACGGCCGACATCGGCCAGGCCCTGTTCGACCGCGGCATGCTGTACGCGCCCGACTATGTCGTCAACGGCGGCGGCATCATCAACGTCGCCTCCGAGATGAAGGCCCGCCAGACCGGCGGCGCCTATGATCCGGCCTGGGTCGAGGGCAAGCTGACCCGCCTGATGGAGACGCTGGAAGAGATCCTGGAGCGTTCGGCCGCCGAAAAGCGCCCGACCCACGAGATCGCCGACGCCATCGCCGAGGCCCGCATCCGCGCCGCCGCGGCCGACAAGGGCGAAGCCCGCAAGGCGGCCTGAGGCCCAAGACTCTCCCTCCCCGTTCGGGGAGGGTGGCGCGAAGCGCCGGGTGGGGAGGGCTAGGCGACACACGCACCGAGCCTGACGTGCCGAGCCGCCCCCACCCGTCTTCGCCTTCGGCTCAGACACCCTCCCCGCTCCGGGGAGGGAGAAAACTGCGTTCCGTGTCGAGACTTAACGCCCCATTTACCATGCGGGCGGCACTTTCTGCCTAGCGGGCGGATCGGTGACGCCCGCCAGTATCTGGGCGGGGACGCGTGGGCGGCTTTACAGCGGCGTTGCAACGGTTTGGGATCGGTCGTCTGACCGTGATGCTGGGCGTCGCCGCCGGCGTGGCGGCGGTGCTGGTGGCCGTGATGCTGCGCATCGGCCAGGCGCCCGACGCCCTGCTGTATTCCAACCTCGACCTGCAGGAGGCCGGCGAGGTCACCCAGGCCCTGGACCAGGCCGGGATCAAATACGCCAGCCGCGGCGACGGCTCGACCATCATGGTCCATCGCGACGAGGTCGGCACGGCCCGCATGCTGGCGGCGTCCAAAGGTCTCGTAACCTCCGGCTCGGTCGGCTATGAGATCTTCGACAACCAGTCGGTGCTGGGCCAGACCGAATTCCAGCAAAATCTCAATGAAAAGCGTGCTCTGGAAGGCGAACTTGCGCGCACCATCCTGTCCTATCGCGGCATCAGCACCGCCCGCGTCCACATCGTCATGCCGCGCCGCGAGATGTTCCAGGCCGAGGCTGCCGAACCGACGGCGGCCGTGGTCGTCGGCGTGGGCGGCCGCGCCCTGTCGGGCGATCAGGTCCAGGGCATCCGCAACGTCGTCGCCTCGTCCGTGCCGGGCCTGAAGCCCGAAAAGGTCACCGTCACCGACACCGCCAACCGCACCCTGGCCGCCGGCTCCGAGGGCGGCGAGTTCTCCAGCGCCTCGGCCGAAGAGGCCAAGGCCACCACCGAGGCCCAGCTTCAGGCCCGCATCAAGGACATCGTCGAGGGGGTCGTCGGCGTCGGCGCCGCCCGCGTCCAGGTCACGGCCGAAATCGACCACAGCCGCTCGACCACCCAGGAGCAGCGGTTCGATCCCGACGGCCAGGTCGTCCGCTCGACCTCGACCAACGGCACGGAAGACCAGGACACCACTGGCGTTTCCGACGGCGCCGCCACCGCGACCAACAACATTCCCGGCGGCCAGGCCCCGGCCACCACCCCGCTCGGCTCGCGTTCGACCGCCAACACCGAGACGACCAACTATGAGATCTCCAACACCACCACCACCACGGTGAAAGAGCCGGGCGAGATCAAGAAGTTGTCGGTCTCGGTCGCCGTGGACGGCAAATACACCCCGCCCGCCAACGGCCGGGGCGAGGGGACCTTCACGCCGCGTACGGCGGCCGAGATCGAACAGATCAAGGCCTTGGTCGCCGCCGCCGTCGGCATCGACGCCCAGCGCGGCGACAAGATCGAGGTCATCGGCCAGAGGTTCGCCCGCGACACCTCCGCCGCCGAGGGCGGGGCCGAGGCCAAGAACTCGCTGTTCGACTTCAACAAGAACGACATCATGCGCGGGGTCGAGCTTTTGGTCCTGCTGATCACCGGCCTGCTGCTGATCTTCTTCGTCCTGCGGCCTTTGCTGAAGACGGCGTCGGGCGGCATGGGCGCGCCTGCCCTGGCCGGCGCGGGCGGCGGGCCTTCGGTCGCCCATCTGCAAACCACTTTGGTCGGCGGCGGCGCGGGCGGCGCCGCGGGTCAGTTGGCCCCGCCCTCGGAGATGGATCAGCGCCTCGACATCGCCCGCATCGAGGGTCAGGTGAAGGCCTCCTCGGTCAAGAAGGTCGCCGAGTTCGTCGATAAACACCCCGACGAATCCACCGCCATCCTCCGCAGTTGGGTGCATGAAGGCTGATGGCCAGGCTGCTCAACAAAAAACCTGCGGTCGAGGACGTCCGAAAGCTGACGGGACCTGAAAAGGCCGCCGTCGTCCTGCTTTCGCTGGGCGAGGACCACACGCGCCTGTGGTCCAACCTGGATGAGGACGAGATCAAGGAGATCTCCCAGGCCATGGCCACCCTGGGCACGGTCTCGTCTCATGTGGTCGAAGAGCTGCTGGTCGAATTCGTCTCGGGCATGAGCGGCTCGGGTTCGGTCATGGGCAGTTTCGAGCAGACCCAGCGCCTGTTGACCGCCTTCATGCCCGCCGAACGCGTCGAAGGCCTGATGGAGGAGATCCGCGGTCCCGCCGGCCGCACCATGTGGGACAAGCTGGGCAATGTGAACGAGGCGGTTCTCGCCAACTATCTGAAGAACGAATACCCGCAGACGGTCGCGGTGGTCCTGTCCAAGATCAAGTCGGACCACGCCGCCCGCGTCCTGACCAGCCTGCCCGAGGACTTCGCCCTGGAATGCGTTCAGCGGATGCTGCGCATGGAGCCGGTCCAGCGCGAGATTCTGGACAAGATCGAACAGACCCTGCGCACCGAGTTCATGTCGAACCTGGCGCGCACCTCCAAGCGCGACAGCCACGAGATGATGGCCGAGATCTTCAACAGCTTCGATCGCCAGACCGAGGCCCGCTTCATCGGCGCGTTGGAGGAACGCAACCGCGAGGCGGCCGAGCGCATCCGCGCCCTGATGTTCGTGTTCGAGGATCTGGCCAAGCTGGACCCCGGCGGCATCCAGACCCTGTTGCGCGCGGTCGAGAAGGATCAGTTGGGCCTGGCCCTGAAAGGGTCCTCGGAATCCCTGCGCGAACTCTTCTTCTCCAACATGTCCGAGCGCGCCTCCAAGATCATGCGCGAGGACATGGACGCCATGGGTCCCGTCCGGCTGAAGGACGTCGACACCGCCCAGATGGCCATGGTCCAGGTGGCCAAGGATCTGGCCGCCAAGGGCGAGATCATGCTGGTCGGCCAGGGCAGCGACGACGAGTTGATCTACTGATGACCCAGTCCTCCTCCCTTCGCGGCCGGCCCTTCGCCTTCGACACCGAATTCAGCGACACCGGCGCCGTGCTGACCGCGTCGAGCTTCCGGCCGATCAAGCGCGCCTATGCGCCCGCCGAGGTCGAGGCTCTGGTCGCCCAGGCGCGGCTGGAAGCGCGCGAGGCGGCCTTGGGCGAGGTCGAGTCCATGCGCGCCATGGCCCTGTCGACCATCGCCCAGGCCCTGGCCCAGGCCATGCCGGCCCTGGCGGGCGTGGCCCAGGCGCACCGCGAACAGTCGGCCGAACTGGCCCTGACGGCCGGTCGGGTCGTCGCCGGAGCGGCGCTGGATCATTTCCCCCTGGGCCCGATGAAGACCGCGCTGGAGGCCCTGTCCCAAGAGATCGAGGCCTCGCCCCGGCTGGTGGTTCAGGCCGCCGGTCTGAGCGGCGAAACCCGCCACGCGATCGAAGCCCTGTGCGCCGATGCGGGCTTCGCGGGCGCCGTCCTGTTCCGCGAGGAGCCGATGTCGTCGCCCGCCGCCTTCCGCCTGGAATGGGCCGACGGCCGCGCCGACTACGACCCCGCCGCCGCCGCCGAGCGGATGGCCGCCGCCCTTTCCGCCGCCCTCGCCGCCGAGGCCGGCCATGCTGAAACCCTGCCTGATGGGAGCGCGCTGTGACGACGCCCGAAGACCTGGCCCTGGAGGAGTTTCCGGACTCCACCGCCCTGACCACCGCCGACGACATGAGCGAGAAGTCGGCCTCCGACCTGTCGACCGTCTTCGACGTGCCGGTGAACATTTCGGCCGTGCTGGGCAAGGCCCACATGTCGGTGGCCCAGTTGCTGAAGCTGAATCGCGGCAGCGTGCTGGAGCTGGACCGCAAGGTCGGCGAGGCCATCGACATCTTCGTCAACAACCGCCTGGTCGCCCGCGGCGAGGTCGTCGTCGTCGAGGACCGGCTGGGCGTGACCATGACGGAAATCATCAAGACCGAGGACTCGGGCGCCTGATCGGCCGCCTGCTGTAGAGATTTAGAGGAGAAGACCCATGCGGCTTCTGGTGGTTGGCAGACTGAGCGGGCAACTGGCCCAGGCCGTGAAGATGGCCATGGCCCACGGCGCCAAGGTCCAGCACGTCGAGCGCGCCGATCAGGCGACCGAGCAACTGCGGCGCGGGCAGGGGGCCGACCTCTTGATGGTCGACTACCGCATCGACATCGGCGCCCTGATCGCCGCCAATGACGCCGAGCGCATCCATGTGCCGGTGGTCGCCTGCGGCGTCGACGCCGGAGCCTCCGACGCCGCCGCCGCCATCAAGGCCGGGGCCAAGGAGTTCATTCCGCTTCCGCCCGACGCCGATCTGATCGCCGCCGTCCTGGCCGCCGTGGCCGACGACGAGCGGCCGATGATCTCGGCCGATCCGTCGATGAAGGCGGTCATCGCCCTGGCCGATCAGGTGGCCCGTTCGGAAGCCTCGATCCTGATCACCGGCGAAAGCGGCGTCGGCAAGGAGGTGATGGCCCGTCACCTGCACCAGAACTCGCGTCGCGCGGATAAACCCTTCATCAGCGTCAACTGCGCCGCCATTCCCGACAACCTGTTGGAATCCGAACTGTTCGGGCATGAGAAGGGCGCCTTCACCGGCGCCGTGGCTCGTCGCATCGGCAAGTTCGAAGAGGCCGACGGCGGCACCCTGCTGCTGGACGAAATTTCCGAGATGGACGCCCGGCTTCAGGCCAAGCTGCTGCGCGCGATCCAGGAACGGGTCATCGACCGCGTCGGCGGCGCCAAGCCGGTCAAGGTCGACATCCGCATCATCGCCACCTCCAACCGCGACCTGGCCCGCGCCGTGTCGGAAGGGACCTTCCGCGAGGACCTTCTGTACCGCCTGAACGTCGTGAACCTGCGGCTGCCCGCCCTGCGCGAGCGGCCGGGCGACATCGCCGTGCTGGCCGATCATTTCGTCAAGAAATACGCCGCCGCCAACGGCGTGCCGGTGCGCGCTCTGTCGGCTGACGCCCGCCGCGCCCTGGTCGCCCATCGCTGGACCGGCAACGTCCGCGAACTGGAGAACGCCATGCACCGGGCCGTCCTGCTGGCCGTCGGTCCCGAGATCGATGTCGAGGCCATCCGCCTGCCGGACGGTCAACCGTTGATCGGCGCCTCGACCCCCTCGACCTATGACGCCGGTCCCGCCGGACGCGCGGCCCAGGCGGCGGACGCCCTGACGCGGTCGATGGTCGGTCAGACGGTCGCTCAGATGGAGAAGACGCTGATCCTGGACACCCTGGGCCACTGCCTGGGCAACCGCACCCATGCGGCCAACATCCTGGGCATTTCGATCCGCACCCTGCGCAACAAGCTGAACGAATACGCCGACGAGGGCACGCCGATCCCGGCGCCCCAGTCCGGCGTCGCCGCCGGCTACGCCATCGGCATGGGCTGACGGCCATGTCCGGCGCCGACCGCAGAGCCGTTCTGACCGGCCTGGCCGCCGCCGGCCTGATGGGCTGTTCCGTGCGTGAAGAGGCGACGACGCCGATCCCCGCCGCGCCCGAGGTCTTCGACCTGTCCGCGCTGGAACGCGATCACGGCGGGCGTCTGGGTTTCGCGGCGCGCGACACCGGCACGGGCCGCACCCTGGCCTGGCGGGGCGAGGAGCGGTTCGTCTATTGCTCGACCTTCAAGATGTATCTGGCGGCCGCCACCCTGATCCGCGTTCAGAACGGCCAGGAAGATCTGGATCGCCAGGTCCCGATCACGCGCGCCGACATGATCAATCACGCGCCCGTCACCGAACCGGCCATCGGCTCGACCCTGTCGGTCGAACTGTTGATGAAGGGCACGGTCGAGGTCAGCGACAACCCCGCCGCCAACATCCTGCTCAAGGCCATGGGCGGACTGGAGGCGATGCAAGCCTTCTACCGCTCCATCGGCGACACGACGACGCGCGTCGACCGCTTCGAGCCTGAGATGAACCGCCTGGACGGCGACAAGGACACCATCCAACCGTTGCGCTCGGTGAACAATCTCCAACGCCTGTTCCTGTCGGCCGACACGCCCCTGGCGCCCGCGTCAAAGGCCAAGCTGCTGCGATGGATGTTCGACGCCCCGACCGGTCCCGACCGCATCAAGGCGGGGGTTCCCGACGGCTGGCGCGTGGCGCACAAGACCGGCACGGGCGGCTATGGCCCGACCAATGACATCGGCGTGCTGTACCCGCCGACGGGCGCGCCCATCGTGCTGGCCGTCTATTATCACGCCGCCCAGGACAGTCCGGCCAATGAGGGTGTGATCGCCCAGGCGGCGCGTTTGGCTCTGAAGGCGTTCGGTCATGGCTGATCGCCCCGACTCGCCGTCCACTGCACGTCAGTGGGGGCGTAGATGACCGACGCGGTGATCATGAAGGACGGCATGGCCCGTCCGACCGGCAAGGACATGCTGGGCTGGCTGGCGCGCGGCGAGGTCGGCATGGCCGTCGGCGTGATCGGCGTCGTCCTGCTGCTGATCCTGCCGGTGCCGAAATTCCTGCTGGATCTGCTGCTGGCGATCTCGCTGGTCTCGTCGGTGCTGATCCTGATGACCGCCGTGATGATGAAGAAGCCGCTGGACTTCGCCATCTTCCCCACGGTGCTGCTGGTTTCGACCCTGTTCCGCCTGGGTCTGAACCTGGCCTCGACGCGCCTGATCCTCAGCCACGGTCACGAAGGGCCGGAGTCCGCCGGTCAGGTGATCAAGGCCTTCGGCAGTCTGATGATGGGCGGCAGCTTCATCATCGGCATCATCATCTTCGCCATCATCCTGGTGGTGAATTTCGTGGTCATCACCAAGGGTTCGACCCGCATCGCCGAGGTCTCGGCCCGCTTCACCCTGGACTCCATGCCGGGCAAGCAGATGGCCATCGACGCCGATCTGTCGGCCGGTCTGATCACCGAGGACGAGGCCAAGAAGCGCCGCAAGGAGCTGGAGCAGGAATCGACCTTCTTCGGGGCCATGGACGGCGCCTCGAAATTCGTGCGCGGCGACGCCGTGGCCGGGCTGATCATCACCTTCATCAACGCCATCGGCGGCATTCTGATCGGCGTGGTCCAGCATCAGATGGCGTTTGGCGACGCGGCCAACGCCTATGTGCAACTGACCATCGGCGACGGCCTGGTGACCCAGGTCCCGGCCATCATCATCTCGATCGCCGCCGGCTTCCTGGTGTCCAAGGCGGGCGTCGAGGGCACGGCGGACAAGGCCCTGGTCAGCCAGCTCGCCACCAACCCCGTCAGCCTGGGCGTGGTCTCGGGCGCGGCGGGCCTGATCGGTCTGATTCCCGGCATGCCCCTGATCCCCTTCGCCGCCCTGGCGATCGGTTCGGGCGTCATGGCCTGGCGCCTGGGCCGCGACCGGCTGAAACCCCAGGGACCGACCGAGGCCGAGGCCGCCGCCGCCGCCAAGCCCAAGGATGATGTCGAGGAACCCATCGGCACGGCCCTGACCATCGACGAGGTCAAGATCGAGCTGGGCTATTCCCTGTTGTCGCTGATCAACGATCTGGAGGGCCGCCGCCTGACCGATCAGGTCCGCGCCCTGCGCCGCTCATTGGCGCAGGAGTACGGCTTCGTCATGCCGTCGGTGCGCATTCTCGACAACATGCGCCTGCCGACCCAGGGCTACGCCATCCGCATCAAGGAGATGGAGGCCGGCCAGGGCGAGGTGCGCCTGGGCCAGTTGATGGCGATGGACCCGGCGGGCCGCCAGGTCGAACTGCCCGGCGAACACACGCGCGAACCGGCCTTCGGCCTGCCCGCCACCTGGATCGACGAGAGCTTGCGCGAAGAGGCCACCTTCCGCGGCTACACCATCGTCGATCCGTCGACGGTGCTGACCACCCACCTGACCGAGATCCTCAAGGAGAACATGGCCGACCTGCTGTCCTACGCCGAGGTCTCCAAACTGCTGAAGGAGGTCGGGGCGGAAGAGAAGAAGCTGGTCGAGGAGCTGATCCCGGCGGTCGTCACCACCACCACGCTGCAACGGGTGCTTCAGGCCCTGCTGCGCGAGAAGGTCTCGATCCGCGACCTGGGCGCCATCCTGGAAGGTCTGGCCGAGGCGGCGCCCCACACCACCAGCGTCACCGGCCTGGTCGAGCACGTGCGCGGCCGCCTGGCCCGGCAACTGTGCTGGCAGCACAAGGGCGACGACGGCGCCTTGCCCATCGTCACCCTGTCGCCGGAATGGGAGGCCGCCTTCGCCGAAAGCCTGGTCGGTCAGGGCGAGGAGAAACAGTTGGCCATGGCCCCGTCGCGCCTTCAGGACTTCATCCGCAGCGTCCGCGACGTGTTCGAACGCGCGGCCATGGCGGGCGAAACGGCCGTGTTGCTGACCGGCCCGGCGATCCGGCCCTACGTCCGCTCGATCATCGAACGGTTCCGCGGCCAGACCGTGGTCATGAGCCAGAACGAGATCCACCCCAAGGCCCGTCTGCGCACCATCGGCACGGTCTGATCTTCCTTCTCCTCCTAAGGAGGGAAGGCGTCTAGTTCACCTGCGTCCAGCCACCGGCGGAGGCGTTGCGCGCCTGTTCGTTGGCGGGGCGGGCGATCAGGCCGGACTGGGTCAGCCAGACCTCGTAGCGCGCGCCCTCGGCCATCGGCATATAGGCCGCGCCGCCGTACAGGGTGTCCACCGGATCGACCCATTTGCGGTATTTGCGCGCCGCGTCCCAGACGTCGATGCGCCAGGGCAGGGGACCCACATCCTCGACCGGCCGCAGCGAGTGCACGCTGCGCACGCCGTTGATCTCCTGCTCGATGGATTGGTAACGGCCCGACAGGCGGTCCAGCCGGTACTGGCTGTCCAGCCCCAGCACATTGGCCCACGGCTTCCATTTCAGCACCTGGGCCTCGACCCGCCATTCGTCGCCGTGCAGCGGATAGACGGTGGTTGTGGCGGGATGAGCGTCTCCCATGGCGGGCTGGACCACCGTGGCCTCGAAATATTGCGGACCCATCTGTTTCAACTGCAGGGTCGCCACCGGCTGTTCATAGGTCAGCCGCCCATAGGTCTGGACGTTCAGCCCGGCCAGGGCCGCGACGGACGCCGCGAACAGGGCCGCTCCGCCGACGGTCGTGCCCAGCAGGCCGCTGAAGAACCGGCCTCGGAACAGCCCGCCCAGACTGGACAGAACCAGGATCAGCCCCAAGCCGCCGACGACGGCCGGCAGTATCCACCACCACCAGATCATGCGTGTCTTCCCGATTGCCGAACGGCCAGCCTAACCCAAGACCGGGGTATTGCGCAGCTTGTTCTCCTATTGCGTGTCGCGGGCGGCTCGTCGCCTGGCGGGCGAACGCCCAAGTTTGGCCCCAAGGCCGCTCCAGCGTCCGGCCCGACTTGACCCGAGCCGGGAGGGGGGACCGTGCTGATCGCCGCCATGCTGATGCAGGCCGCCGTGGCGGCTCCGACGCTCGACCCGGCCTTGCCGACCGCCGTGGCCGCCGCGCGGGCGGTCGTCTCGGGTCCCGCTCGCGACCTCTGGCAGGATTGGGACGGCGCGCCCTTCGGCGTCCTGATCGTCCAGCCGCAGGTCGAGACCCTGTTCTGTCACCTCGGCCCTGCGGCGACGTTCACGCCCGGCCCGGCCGATCCGGCGACGGGCTGCGCCACGGCCTGGCGCGCCCGCACCTTCGCGGTCGGTCTGCGTGCCGCCTTTCCGGCCGTGGACGGTCGGCCCACGGTGGTGATCGGCCTGCCTGAGACCACGGACCTGACCCTGCCCGAGTGGCAGGCCACCATCCTGCACGAGCATTTTCATCAGTGGCAGACCAGCCGCCCCGGCTATTACGAGCGGGTCGAGGCGCTGGGCTTGCGCGGCGACGACCAGACCGGGACCTGGATGCTCGACTATCCCTTCCCCTACGCCCGCAAGGATGTGGCGGCCGCCTTCGCCCAGGCCTCCCTGGCCCTGGCCGTCGCCGTCGAGGCGCGCGGCGGCCCGGCCTTCGCCGGCGCCTTCGAGGTCTATATGCAGGCCCGCAAACGCTTGGCCGCCGCGGTCGACGAGCGCGACTGGCGCTATTTCGAATTCCAGCTCTGGCAGGAGGGCGTGGCCCGCTGGTCCGAGATCGAGGCGGCCGCCCTGTCGCCCGATCCGGCGGTGCGCCGGGCCGCCGCCGCGCGCCGCGCCTCGACGCTGCAACAGTTGAAATCGCCGGACCTGGCCGGGCGGGGGCGGGTCGCCGTCTATCCCTATGGCGCGGGCGAGGCCATGCTGCTGGAGGCCTGCGATCCGGTCTGGCGCAGGCTCTATGTCGATCACGTCAGCCTGAAGCCGTTGCTGGATCAGGCCCGCGCGGCCTGCGTCATCGGCGCCTGAAGCGGGATCGGCCTCAGTCCCGTCCGCCGATCCTGAGGCGCAGGCCTTCCTGATCGCTCGAACCCAACGGGCGGCAGTCCTGGGTCCAGGCCACGCCCTGGCCCTGACGTTGCGGTCGGGTGCGGCAGTCCTGTTCGGGCGCCTGGCGGACGGCCGGTTCGCGGCGCGGGGCGTTGCAGGCCAGGGCGTAGTTGCCATCCGGCCGCGGCCCGCAGTCCGTCAGTTGCGCCGCCGGTCTCAGGCCGTCCGGCAGGTCGTCGCCCAAGACGGCGTACAGATCGGCGCGAACCCGCGCCTGACAGGCGCCCATGTCTTCGGTTCCGCGCACCAGGGGACTGCATTGCGCCCGCTCCCAGGCGAAGGGATCGGCCCTGGCCCAGTCCGGCAGGTCGGGCAGGGGCGTCGCCGGCGCTTCGACCGTGGGCGCGGGCGCGGCGGCCTGTTCCCACACCACGCCGCCGGGGGCGGACTGCACCATCAGCACGGCGGCGATCATGGCGGTCATCAGCATGACGGCGTCCCTTTCGAATTCGAGACCATTCTAGCACGTCTCAGCGCGTCAGGGCGCGCATCGCCTGGTCCAGCCCGTCCAGCGTCAGGGGGAACATCCGCTCATCCATCAGCTCGCGCAGCATGCCGGTCGACGGCGTATAGCCCCAATACCGCTCGGCCACCGGGTTCAGCCACACCGACTTCTCCCACTGCTGGCGCGCCCGGCGCATCCACACCGCGCCCGCCTCTTCATTCCAGTGCTCGACCGAGCCGCCGGGCATGGTCACCTCATACGGACTCATCGAGGCGTCGCCGACGAAGACCGCGCGCCAGTCGCCGGGGTATTTGTGGATCAGGTCCCAGGTCGGGATGCGCTCGGCGTGCCGACGCCGATTGTCCTTCCACACCCCTTCGTAGAGGCAGTTGTGGAAGTAGAAGAACTCCAGGTTCTTGAACTCGGTCCTGGCCGCCGAGAACAGCTCCTCGCACAGCTTCACATGGGCGTCCATCGAACCGCCGATGTCCAGGAACAGCAGCACCTTGATCGTGTTGCGCCGTTCCGGCCGCATGCGGATGTCCAGCCAGCCCTGACGCGCCGTGCCGTCGATGGTGCCGTCCATGTCCAGCTCTTCCGCCGCCCCCTCGCGGGCGAAGCGGCGCAGGCGGCGCAGGGCCACCTTGATGTTGCGCGTGCCCAGTTCGACCGTGTCGTCCAGGTTCCTGTACTCGCGCTTTTCCCAGACCTTGACCGCCCGGCCCTGACGCGACGTCCCGCCGATGCGCACGCCCTCGGGATTGTAGCCGCCGTTGCCGAACGGGCTGGTTCCGCCCGTGCCGATCCAGCGGTTGCCGCCCTCGTGGCGGCCCTGCTGTTCCTCCAGCCGCTGCTTCAGCGTCTCCATCAGCTTGTCGAACCCGCCCAGGGCCTCGATCTGGGCCTTCTCCTCGTCGGTCAGGTATTTCTCGTTCAACAGCCGCAACCAGTCGTCGGGGATGGCGGCGGAAACCTCCTCGCCCGGCCCGAGGCTCTCTATGCCCTTGAACGCCTTGGCGAAGGCCTGGTCGAACCGGTCATAGTGTTTCTCGTCCTTGACCAGCACCGCCCGCGACAGGTGATAGAAGTCCTCGACCCGGCCCCCGGCCACATCGCGGTCCATCGCCTCCATCAGATGCAGCCATTCCTTCATCGACACCGGAACCCGGTGGTCGCGCAGGGCGGTGAAGAAGGGGATCAGCATCAGGCGGCGTCTATAAGCTGTCGCAGGTCGATCAGGACCGATCGAAGATCAGCCGCATCATCCACGGCCAAGCCGAAAATCGTCAGTCGATCGACCGATTGGTATCGATGGGCGATGCGGTGACGGAGCGAGATGATGCTTGGCCAGGGTGCGGCGGCTGCCTTGGCTTTCGTCGCGCTGGTCAATGTGTTGGCGCATTCGCCGACGACCAGAAAGTTCAGTGCGACCGCATCCTGAACAAGGGCATTCGACAGAAATTCATCGGTCGAGACGCTGGCGGTGTAAACTGCGACCTTATCCAGCGCCTCGATCATGACGTCGAGCAACGCTAGGTCATTGTCGGTGTCAGATCGCAATGGCGTCGCTCTCGGCGTGATTTCGGACACGTTCGGTCATGGCTCTGGCCGTGCCCATTTCGACGCGCGCACCGACCGCCGTCGAGAGGTCTTCTTCGATGCTGAAGAATCGGAACCCCAAAGGTTTGGCGAGGTCCACCAACAGATCCACATCGCTGTCCGGTCCCGCCTCGTCGCGCGCATAGCTGCCGAACAGGCGCACGTTGACGATGCCCTGCTCTTCCAGCCAGGGCTTCAGTTCGCGCAGCTTGGTCAGCAGTTCGTCCCGCGTCATGGCGGGAATATAGTCTATCCGCGCCGCAGAATGAACTCGTCGTCCAGCCAGTCGCCGACCGGGTACTGGTATTCGCCGGCCTTGTGGAAGCCATAGGCGGCGTACAGTTTCTGCGCTTTCAGATTGCCGCTCCAGACGCCGATCCACAGCGGCCCGTCGCCGTTCGCCTCCATCCAGTCCAGGGCGAGGTCGAACAATCGCGTGCCCAGGCCCAGGCCCTGGGCCGCCTTGGACACATACAGCCGCCGCAACTCGGCGTGGCCGGGCGTCGCATCCGGGTGGGGCAGGCCGTTGGGACCGGCGTTGGCGAAGGCGACGATCTGGCCGTCCCGCTCGCCGGCCCACCAGGCCTCGGCCGGATCAGCCAGGCGCGCCCGGGTGGTCTCGATATCGAAACTCTTGGCGAAAAAGGCCTTCAGGTCCGCCTCGGGATAGGGGATGGCGAACCCCTCGACGAAGGTCTCGATGAAGGTGCGCCGCCCCACTTCGGTCAGTGCCAGAGCGTCTTCGGGACGGGCGCGGCGGATCAGGGTCTCGACCATGGCCGCCGCATACACGCTTTGGTCAACGGCGGCGACAGCGACATCGGCTCCGCCTATCATCGCGCCGATGCCCGCGACCCTGTTCACCCATCCCGACATGCTGGCCCACGACACCGGCCTGGGTCACCCGGAGCGGTCCCAGCGCCTGACCGCCGTGCTGGACGCCCTGGGCGACGCGGGCTTGGCCGCCGACGGCCGCGCCGCGACCGAGGCTTCGGTTCCCGACCTGACCCGTCTGCATCCGGCCGCCTATGTCCAGGCCGTGCTGGACGCCGCGCCCGCCTCGGGCATGGTCCGGCTGGACGCCGACACGGTGATGTCGCCCGGCAGCCTGCGCGCCGCCCGTCTGGCGGCTGGGGCGGTGATCGACGCCGTCCGGGCCGTGGCGGGAGGAGAGACGGCCCGCGCCTTCGCCGCCGTGCGCCCGCCCGGCCACCATGCGGAGCCGGGACGGTCGATGGGGTTCTGCATCTTCTCCAACGTCGCCGTCGCCGCCCGCGTAGCCCAGGCGGAAGGCCTGGCGCGGATCGCCGTCATCGATTTCGACGTCCACCACGGCAACGGCACTCAGGCGGCCTTCGAATCGGACGCCGGCCTGTTCCTGGGGTCGATCCACCAGGCGCCGCTCTATCCCGGCACGGGCCTGGAAACCGAGACCGGCGTCGGCAACATCGTCAACCGCACCATCGCCCCCCATGCCAGCCGTCAGGACTGGCGCGCCGCCTTCTCGGACGGGCTGATGCCGGCGCTGGACGCGTTCGCGCCGGACCTGATCCTGATCTCGGCGGGATTCGACGCCCATCGCCGCGACCCGTTGGCGCACCAGTCGCTGGAGGCCGAGGATTTCGCCTGGGCGACCCGCGCCGTCGTCGAGGTCGCGCGCGCCCGATGCGGCGGCAAGGTTGTCTCCTCGCTTGAGGGCGGCTACGACCTTGAAGGACTGGGCC
>NZ_DAINBO010000022.1:0-32009 GCF_036732845.1 Brevundimonas sp.
CCTTCAACTTCGCCATGCAGGCGATCGACCACATCATCAACTCGGCGGCCAAGACCCTGTACATGTCGGGCGGCCAGATCCGCGCGCCCATCGTCTTCCGCGGCCCGAACGGCGCCGCCAGCCGCGTGGCGGCCCAGCACAGCCAGGACTATTCCGCCTGGTACGCCAACGTCCCCGGCCTGAAGGTCGTGGCCCCCTATGACGCCGCCGACGCCAAGGGCCTGATGAAGGCCGCCATCCGCGATCCGAATCCGGTCGTCTTCCTTGAACACGAGATGATGTACGGGCTGGAGTTCGACGTGCCGGACGTCGAGGACTGGATCGTGCCCATCGGCAAGGCCAAGGTCCGCCGCGAAGGGACCGACGTCACCATCACGGCCCACAGCCGCATGGTCGGCTTCGCCCTTCAGGCCGCCGAACAGTTGGAAGCCGAGGGGATTTCCTGCGAGGTCATCGACCTGCGCACCCTGCGCCCGCTGGACCATGAGACCGTCGTCGAAAGCGTCAAGAAGACCAGCCGCCTGGTCTCGGCCGAGGAAGGCTGGGGTCCGATGGGCGTCGGCGCCGAGGTCGTGGCCCGGGTCATCGAACACGCCTTCGATTATCTCGACGCTCCGCCGCTGCGGGTGCACCAGGAAGACGTGCCTCTGCCCTACGCCGCCAACCTGGAGGCCCTGTCGCTTCCGGGCGCGGACAAGATCGTCAAGGCCGTGAAGGCGGTGATGGCATGACCGACGCGCACGAACCCGACTTCGCCCTGACCACCCCGTCCGATGTCGCCAGCGACCCGCAGGCGGTGGAGATCATGCGCCTGTGGTGGTCGCGCGGCGTGCCGGTGATGACGTTGAAGCCCGCCTTCAACGATCCGGCCAAATACGGCGAAATCCTCGCCCAGGCCGCCCGCCATATGTCGCGCGTCTATGAGATGCAGCGCGGCATGAGCGCCGAGGACAGCTATAAGGCCATCCTCAAGGGACTGGAGCAGACCCTGGCTGGACCCGAGTTCGACACCCTGACTGAACAGCCGGGCGGAGGCGCGGCATGACCGACATCCTGATGCCCGCCCTGTCTCCGACCATGGAGGAGGGCGTCCTCGCCAAATGGCACGTCAAGGCCGGCGACGTGGTCAAGGCCGGCGACGTGATCGCCGAGATCGAGACCGACAAGGCGACCATGGAGGTCGAGGCCGTCGATGAGGGCGAAGTCCTGGAGATCCTGGTGGCCGAAGGCTCCGAGGGCGTGAAGGTCAATACGCCTATCGCCCGCCTGGCCGGGGAGGGCGGAACCGCCGCTCCGGCTCCGAAGACCGCCGAGACGCCCAAGACCGCTGAGGCTCCGAAGGCCGCCGCACCTGCGCCCGCCGAAGCCCCGAAAGCCGCGCCCGCGCCGAAATCGGCCGACGGGGGCCGCGTCTTCGCCTCGCCCCTGGCCCGGCGCATCGCCGCCCAGAACGGCGTCGATCTGAAATCGGTCAAGGGCACCGGCCCGCATGGCCGTGTCGTGCGTCGCGATGTCGAAGGGCTGAAGGGCGGGACCGCCCCGGTCGCCGCTTCGAACGCCGCCGCCGCCGCCGCCGAACCGCGCAAGGTCCTGTCGCTGGAGCAGCAGGGCATCGCCCCCGGCAGCTACGACCTGATCCCGCTGGACGGCATGCGCAAGGCCATCGCCCGGCGCCTGACCGACAGCTTCCGCGACGTGCCGCACTTCCCCCTGACCATCGACTGCGAGATCGACGGCCTGTTGGCCGCGCGCGCCAAGGTCAATGCGTTGCTGGAGGCCCCGGGCGTCAAGGTCTCGGTCAACGACTTCGTCATCAAGGCCTCGGCCATGGCCCTGAAGGCCGTGCCGGACGCCAACGCCAGCTACACGCCCGAAGGCATCGCCATGCACCACCACGCCGATGTGGCGATGGCGGTGGCGATCGACGGCGGCCTGATCACCCCGATCATCCGCTCGGCCGAGCTGAAGTCTCTGTCGCAGATCGCGACGGAGTCCAAGGACTTGGCCAAGCGCGCCCGCGACCGCAAGCTGAAGCCCGAGGAATTCCAGGGCGGCACCTTCTCGGTCTCCAACCTGGGCATGTTCGGCATCAAGGCCTTCGCCTCGATCATCAACGAACCGCAGGGCGCGATCATGAGCGTCGGTGCGGGCGAACAGCGCCCGGTCGTCAAGAACGGCCAACTGGCCGTCGCCACGGTGATGACCGTCACCCTGACCTGCGATCACCGCGTCGTCGACGGCGCCGTGGGGGCCAAATTCCTTCAGGCCTTCAAGGCCATGATCGAAGATCCCGTGACGATGCTGGCGTAACACCGCCGTCATCCTCGGGCTTGTCCCGAGGACCCATTCGTCCGCTAGCGCGAACAATGGGTTTGGCGGCACAGACATATCGGCGGCCGTCGAGCGATGTCCGCCATAGGCCCTCGGGACAAGCCCGAGGGTGACGGAGTTGAAGATGGATTTCGACCTCATCGTCATCGGCTCGGGTCCGGGCGGATACGTCGCGGCCATCCGCGCTAGCCAACTGGGCCTGAAGACGGCCATCGTCGAGCGCGAGAACCTGGGCGGCATCTGTCTGAACTGGGGCTGCATCCCCACCAAAGCCCTGCTCAAGTCGGGCGAGAAGTACGAGAGCCTGAGCCATCTGAAGGACTACGGCCTGTCCGCCGAGAAGGTCGGCTTCGATTTCGACGCCATCATCGCCCGTTCGCGCGGCGTGGCGAAACAGTTGAACTCGGGCGTCGGCTTCCTGATGAAGAAGAACAAGATCGAGGTCATCGAGGGGACGGCGAAACTCGAAAAAGGGCAGGGGGCGCCCAAGGTCGTCATCGCCCTGAAGGGCGGCGGTTCGCGCACGGTTCAGGCCAAGTCGGTCATGCTGGCCGTCGGCGCCCGCGCCCGCGCCCTGCCGCAGATCGGGCTTGAAGCCGACGGCGACCGCATCTGGGCCTATCGCGAGGCCATGACCCCGAAATTCCTGCCCAAGTCGATGATCGTCATCGGTTCGGGCGCCATCGGCATCGAGTTCGGCAGCTTCTATCGCGCCCTGGGCTGCGAGGTGACCGTGGTCGAGGCCCTGGCGCGCATTCTTCCGGTGGAAGATGAGGAGGTCTCCAAGGCCGCTCAGAAATCGTTCGAGAAACGCGGCATGAAGTTCCGCGTCGGCGCCAAGGTGACCAAGGTCTCCAAGGCCGCCAAATCGGTCCAGGTCGCCATCGAGATCGGCGGCAAGGCCGAGACGCTGGAGGCCGAGGTCTGCATCTCGGCCGTGGGCATCACCGCCAACACCGACGGCATCGGCCTGGAGGCGCTGGGCGTCGAACTGGACCGCGGCCACATCAAGACCGACGGCCACTGCCAGACCAATGTGAAGGGCCTGTACGCCATCGGCGACTGCGCCGGCGCGCCCTGGCTGGCGCACAAGGCGTCGCACGAAGGCATCCACGCCGCCGAACACATCGCCGGCTTCAAGACCCCGCACGTCGTTTCGCCCATCGCCGGCTGCACCTATTCCCAGCCTCAGGTGGCCTCGGTCGGCCTGACCGAACAGGCGGCCAAGGAACAGGGCAGGGCGGTCAAGATCGGCCGCTTCCCCTTCAAGGTGAACGGCAAGGCCATCGCGTCCGGCGACACCGACGGTTTCGTCAAGGTGCTGTTCGACGACAAGACCGGCGCCCTGATCGGCGCCCACATGATCGGCGCCGAGGTCACCGAGATGATCCAGGGCTATGTCACCGCCATGACCATGGAGGCGACCGAGGAAGATCTGCACGGCACCGTCTATCCGCACCCGACCATGTCGGAGGCCATGCACGAGGCGGCGCTGGACGCCTATGGCCGGGTCATCCACATCTAGACCGGCCGGGTAGGGCGGCCTACCAATCCTTCGGGCTTTCCGAGGGGTGTCTCATGCGTGGTTCGTTCGCCGTCTCCGCCGTCGTGCTGTTGTTGGCGGGCCAAGCCGCCGCCCAGTCCGCGAACGCGCCGCCTCCGCCGCCCGCCGAGGTTCCGGCCCTGTACGACATCGGCACGGCGCCGTCGGCCCAGCGCCTACGCGCCGATGTCCAGACCCTGGTGGATTTCGGCACCCGCCACACCCTGTCGGAGACCCAGTCGAACACGCGCGGCATCGGCGCGGCGCGGCGTTGGATATTCGAGGAATTCCAACGCATTTCGGCGGCCTGCGGCGACTGTCTGGAGGTGCGCTACGTCTCTGACGTCGTCACCGGCCCGCGCATCCCCAATCCGACCGAGGTCGTCAGCGTCATCGCCATCCAGCGTGGGACCAGCGACCCGAACCGCTATGTCTTCATGTCCGGCGACATCGACAGCCGGGTCACCGACGTGATGAACGCCACCGCCGACGCGCCCGGCGCCAACGACAACGCCTCGGGCGTGGCCGGAACGCTGGAGGCCGCGCGCATCCTGTCACAGCGCCGTTTCCCGGCGACCATCGTCTATGCGGCTCTGGCGGGCGAGGAGAACGGCCTGTTCGGCGGCGCCATCCTGGCGGCTGAGGCCAAGCGGGAAGGGTGGCGGGTTCAGGCCTTCTTGAACAATGACATGATCGGTAATTCATCTGGAATCAATGGTGTGACAGACAATACTTCAGCTAGAATCTTCGCTGAAGGGACCCGCGCCACCGAAACCCCGGAAGAGGCTCGCCAGCGTCGTTTCAGCGGCGGCGAGGTCGACAGTCCGGCTCGCAACCTGGCCCGCTATATCGACCGTCTGGCCGACCAGTATGTGCCGAACCTCGACACCATGGTGGTCTATCGCCTCGACCGTTTCGGGCGCGGGGGGCATCACCGGCCGTTCAACGACCTGGGCTGGCCCGGCGTGCGGATCATGGAGACCAACGAACACTACGACCGCCAACACCAGGATCTACGCACCGAGAACGGCCGCCATTACGGCGACACCATCGACTATGTCGACTTCGACTATGCGGCCAAGCTGACGGCCCTGAACGCTGTGGCTCTGGCCTCCATGGCCTGGGCGCCGCCGCCGCCGGCGAACGTGACCATCGAGGGCGCCGTCAGCCCGGATACGACGCTGAAATGGGCGCGCCCGTCGGCCGCCCAGGCGCCGAACCTGGCCGGTTACCGCATCTACTGGCGTCTGACCGATGCGCCGCAATGGACCAACAGCCGCTGGGTCGGCGACGTCACCGAGTTCACACTGCACAACGTGGTCATCGACAACTACTTCTTCGGCGTCGCGGCGGTGGCCAAGGACGGAACCGAAAGCCCCGTGGTGTTTCCGGGCGCGGCGGGCAGCTTCGGGGGCTACTGACGACGAGAGGGTGGCGTCGGAACTCGCTTCAGACCGCTCGCCCGTTTATCGCCTAAGATATATTATGCGAAATAATAGATGCGCTAAGGCGGCGACGCGGGCGCTTATCCACTGAACAGCTCGGGTTCATCGAGCGTGTCGCGAACGGTCGCCAGGCGGTTTCGACTGATGGGCAATGGCGCGCCTTCGTCCATCAGCAAACGGCCTCGCCCGCCATCGCGTTCAAAGCCGCGGACGTGGGCCAGGTTGGCGATGACCGAACGGTGAACCCGCAGGAAGCTGGCCGGCAAATCCTGTTCGAGCCGGTCCAGGCGTGCGGCGTGCAGCATTCGCCGCCCGTTCGTCAGTCGCAATTCGACATAGTCGTCCGCCCCCACGACAGCCACGATGTCGCTGAGCGGCACGCGCTCGACCCCACGTGACGAGGCCACAGTCAGACAGTTCGGACGCGCGGCCGCGCGGGTCAGCGCCACCTCGCGTTCCTGATCGTCGCGGCCCAACCGTACGACCTCGGCCATCAGAAGAGGAAGCACGAGACCGAGGGCGAACAGGAAATGGGACAGGTCGACGAGCCATGAAGGGAAGATCACCCCTATGGCGATGAAGGCGACAAGATAGACCAGGAGCAGACGTGCGCCCGGCATGCGACGATGCACGGCGACGGCGGCCACCACGGCGGAAAGCGCCAGCCCGACCATCAGGGCCAGGGCCGTCTTCAGATCGAAACCGGGGGCGAAGCCGGTCGCGGCCACCGCCGCTACGGCCAGGACGATCAGCGGGCGTCGCGCCTTGGGCCAGAAACGCGACACGACATAGGCCACCAGCAGAATCGCGAAGGCGGCGGCCAGAATCCAGATGCCGACCAGGCGCAAGCCGTGAACGGGATAGGCATAGGGAACCAAGGACCGCAGGCTCTCCAGGACCGCCTGCAAGCCGGCGACGCCGGCCATGACCGCCAAGGCCAGGCTCGAACCGGTGCGCCGCAGGCTGTAGATGACGCCGAAACCGAAGGCGGCGGCGAACAGGGCGCCGGCCGCGATGAAGGCGATCGCCACCTGAACCGTGCGCGACGGCCAGGGATAGGGGGCGACCATGATCCCCGCGACGGGGCTGTCCAGGCGCACCACGCTGTGGAACGACGACATGTGGATCACGACCACATTGTCTTCGGATCGCCACATCCGCTCGGGGATGGGGAAGCTGGCTTCGTAGCGTCCCGGCGTTTCCGTCGTCTTTGAACCGCCCGGCTGTCCGTTCGCGCCCAGTCGGTGGCCGTTGAACCAGACCTCGGATGAGGCGGCGGCGAAGACATACAGGGCCGTCGGCGCGTCGCCTGTCGGACGATGCACGACAGAGCGAAGCCAAAGCGCCCTTCCCTGCGGGTCGATGGCGCCCTCGACCGCGCGGCAGTCGTGAAGGATCGGCGCCGCGGGGCCAGCCTGCGCCCGACACGTCAGCCATGTCGGTTCCGGGGACGTGTCCCGCGCCCGCGACGCGGTCGGGAGCCAGGTCAGAAGAATCGCGATGAGAACAATCCGCCACATGACGGCGACCCTAGCGTCATTCGCCGAAGGGCGCCGCCGTTCACCGACGCAGGGGCGCCGTTCGCCGAAGCCCGCTTCACCCAGTCGAAAACCCTGCTTCAACCGTCGACATGACCCACGCATTCCTGAACCGCCGCTCCATCCTCGCCGCCGCCGGCCTGGCCGTCCCCGCCCTGACGCTTCCCTGGAAAGCCCAGGCCCAGGAACCGGCCGGCCCGTTCCGCTACACCGCTGGGAACGGTCAGGAGACCGACGCCGAGCGCGGTTTCTTCGAGGTTCCCGAGGATCGGCGCATCCCCGGTTCGCGTCGCATTCGTCTGGGCTATGTGCGCTTCGCCTCGACCTCGCCGAACCCTGGCCCGCCGATCGTCTATCTGGCCGGTGGACCGGGCGGGTCCGGCGTGCGCACCTCGATGGGACCGCGCTTTCCGATCTTCATGGCTCTGAGAGAGGTGGCCGACGTCATCGCCTTCGATCAACGTGGGACCGGCCTGTCGGCCCATATTCCCGATCGGGCCACGACCACGCCCTACCCCGCCATGACCCACGCCGACGTGAGCGCCTGGTACCGCGAGGAGATGCAAAAGGCCTGGGTCGACTGGACGCGCGCGGGCGTCGCCATGACCGGATACAACACCGAACAGAACGCCGACGACATCGAAGATCTGCGCCGCCATCTGGGCGTTGAGAGGATCAATCTGTGGGGCATCAGCTATGGCACCCACCTGGCCTTGTCGGTGCTGAAACGGCATCCGAATTCGATCGGCCGCGTCGCCCTGGCCAGTCTTGAAGGCCAGGACCAGACCGTCAAACGGCCCGCGCACATCGACATGTTCCTGGACCGCGTCGATCATCTGATGGGGCAAGACCCCGCCGTGCGCGCGGCGATCCCGAACATGCCGGCCTTGATGCGCCGCGTGCATGAGCGGTTCGAGGCCGATCCGGCGACGGTGACCTTTGCCGGTGAAAACGGTCCCGTCGACGTCAAGGTGGGCGGTTTCGGGGTTCAACTGCTGGCGTCCGCCCTGGTCGCCAATCCGCCGCAGCTCTCCATGCTGCCGGGCGTTTATCTGAACCTCGACGCCGGAAAGACTGACTTCCTGGCGTCGGTCATTCCGCCGCCGCACCGCTATTTCGGCATCTCCGGCATGCCGGAGGCGACGGACCTGGCGTCCGGGATATCGCCCGCGCGCCTGGCGTTGATCGAACAGGAAGCCAGGACGGCGGTTCTGGGCGACGCCTTCAACCTGCCCATGCCGCACCTGCTGGGTGCGATCCCAGGCGTCGATCTGGGCGATGACTTCCGCGCGCCGATCCGCATCGAGACCCCTGCCCTGCTGGTCGCCGGCTCCCTCGACGGCCGCACGCCGCTGGAGGAGCAGGCCGAGGTGATCGCCCAATTCCAGAACAAGACGCGGGTGCTGGTCGAAAACGCGGGCCACAACGTGTTTGAAGCGCACCCGGAGGTTCAGAACCTTCTGGTCAGGTTCTTCCGCGAGGACGCCGTGAGCGACACCGATCTGACCCTGCCGCCGCCGACCTTCGCGGTCGCCTAGGACCGAAGGCTCACATCGGCGCTCCAGCCGTCAAACGCCACTTCGACATTTGAAGGAACTATCGCCCGCAAACTCGCGTAATCCATATCGATATGCAGGTTCGTCAGCACGGCGCGCTCGACCTCGGCCGCCGCGATCCATTCCAGCGTCCGCTCCAGGTGCGCATGGGTCGGGTGCGGCGTCAGACGCAGCGCATCGACGATCCAGAGACCACAACCGCGCACGGCCTCCAGCGCCGCCTCGTCCAGATCGGACACGTCGCTGGAATAGGCCACCGGTCCCAGACGATAGCCGACCGAACGGATCGGCCCGTGGGCCTGGTCGAAGGTCGTGATCGGGATCGCACCGCCGGGACCGTCGATCGACCAGGTCTCGCCGTGCGGCGGCAGGTCGTGCGCATCAACGATTGACGGATAGTTTTCAACGCTCTCGAAGATATAGCGGAACCGTTCGTACAGGGCGTCGCGCGTCGCCGCGTCCATCCAGGCCGGAATGCGCCGTCGCGCCCTCAGGGCGAAGACCCTCAGATCGTCGATGCCGTGCGTCTGATCGGCGTGATCGTGGGTGTAGAGCACCGCGTCCACCGAGGTCAGCCCCGCCGCCAGCGCCTGGGTCCGCAGGTCCGGCGAGGTGTCGACCAGGACATTGGTCTGGCCGTTGGCCCCGCGTCGCCGCACCAGCATGGAGCAGCGGCTGCGCCGATTCTTCGGTTCGGCCGGATCGCAAACGCCCCAGTCGCCGTCGCCGCGCGGCACGCCGCCCGACGATCCGCAGCCAAGGATGACGATCTCCAGCGTTCCGGTCATGGCCCTAGTCCGCCGGGCGCGGAATGCGGTCGAACAGGCTGAAGAAGGCGCCGGTCGTGCGCCGATCCGCCTCCTCGACGCTCCAGCCCCGGATCTCGGCCAGCTTTTCCAGCACATGGCCGACATAGGCCGGTTCGTTGCGCCGCCCCCGATATGGAACCGGCGCCAGATAGGGGCAGTCGGTCTCGACGATGATCCGATCGGCCGGCATGTCGCGGATCACCGCCCGCACCTCATCGGCCGCCTTGAAGGTGGCGATGCCGGAAACTGAAAACCACGCGCCGATTTCTGCTGCTGTTTTCGCTAGTTCAGGGCTGCTTGTGTAGCAGTGCATGAGCAAACGGAACGGTCCCTCGGCCATCTCCTCCTTCAGGATTCCGGCCATGACGTCGTCAGCCTCGCGCGTGTGCACCACCAGCGGCAGGCCGCTCTGACGCGCCGCCGCCACGTGTTGACGGAATACCCGCGCCTGCACGTCGCGGGGGCTGAGATCATAGTGGAAGTCCAGGCCGCATTCGCCGACGCCGACCACACGCGGCCGTTCCGCCAGCGTCAAAAGCGTGTCCGCCGTCAGATCCGCCGCATCCTTGGCTTCGTGCGGATGGACCCCGACGGTGCACCAGATGTCGTCATGGGCCATGGCCAGGGCGTGGGTCGCCTCGAAGGTCGTCAGCCGATCCGAGATCTCGACCATCAGCCGCACACCGGCGGCGCGGGCGCGGTCGATGACGGCGTCGCGATCCTCGTCGAACTGGGGCGCATGCAGATTGACGTGGCTGTCGATCAGCATACGGCCGCCTTGGTCCGCGCCAGGTCCGCCAGGGCGCCCGACAGCACGTCGCCCTTGTCCAGGTTCAATCCCGAGGTCCGGTCGGGCAGTTCGGACAGGCGGGTCCACAGCTCGGCCCAGCGGCTGCCCTGCCCCGGCTCGGTCTCCAGCGCCCGCTCGCGCACCGCCGCGATCAGCCGCTCCATCAGCATGTCGAACCGCGCCTGGCCCTCGGCGCCGCGGAAGCCGTCGATGACGGCCAGTTGTTCAGCCCGATCCACGGCCTGGGCGGCGACCCAGGCGCGGGCCAGTTCGTCGGCCTCGACCACGGGACCATCGGCCAGGGCCAGGGCGCGGCCGGGCGATCCCCCGGCCATGGCGGCGGCGCGCCGCCCTGCCTCGCCGACCACGCCCGTGCGTCGAGCGATCAGTTCGGCCAATCGGTCCTCGTTCCAGGTCGGAAAGGCCAGGCGACGGCACCGCGACCGAATGGTCGCCAGCAGGCGGCCCGGCGCATGGGTCACCAGGAACAGCACGCCACGCTCGGGCGGCTCCTCAAGAACCTTCAACAAGGCATTGGCGGCATTCAGATTCAAATCGTCGGCGGCGTCTATGATCGCCACCCTGTGTCGCGCCCGAGACGGGCTTTTGGCGAAGAATTCGGGTAGGTCGCGCGCCTGGTCGACCGAGATGTTTCGCTTGGTCTTGCCGCCCTCGACCAGTCGCTCCAGCACCAGCAGGTCAGGGTGAGACTGGGCCGAGACCAGACGGCTGACCGGATCGTCGGGCCGCGTTCCCAAGAGACCTCGCGCCGGATCGGGCGCGGCGTCCAACAGGCGGCGCGCGGCACGATAGGCGAAACTGGCCTTGCCGACGCCCTCTGGCCCGCACAGCAGCCAGGCGTGGTGCAGCCGCCCGCGATCCAGGGCATCGACGAAGGCCGCTTCCGCCGCCGCATCAGGAATCAGGTCGAACCGGTCGCGTGGATGGTCGGTCACAGCAGCCGCGCCTCCACCGTCGCCCACAGCCGCGCCTCGACGGTTTCCGGGTCGGCGTCGGCGTCGATCATGACACAGCGTTCGGGATGGCGTCGGGCGATGTCGATGAAGCCGTCGCGCAGCTTCTGGTGAAAGGCCAGGCCCTTGGCCTCGAACCGCGTCTCGAACAGGCCCCGGCCGAACGCCCGCTCCAGCCCCACCTCGACCGGCAGGTCGAACATCAGGGTCAGGTCCGGCTGATCGGCGCCGACCACGGCGGCGTCGATGGCCTCGATCACATCCCGCGGTACGCCGCCGCCCGCGCCTTGATAGGCGCGGCTGGAATCGGCGAAGCGGTCGCACACGACCCAGCGTCCGGCCTCCAGCGCCGGGCGGATGGTCCGCTCCAGATGGTCGGATCGGGCCGCGTACATCAAAAGGGTCTCGGTCATGGCCGACCAGGCTTCGGTCTCGCCCGAGACGACCAGACCGCGAATGGCCTCGGCGCCGGGGCTGCCGCCCGGCTCGCGGGTGCGGACGGCGTCGATGCCGCGTTCGCGCAGACGCTCGACCAGGCGCACGGCCTGGGTCGTCTTGCCGGCGCCTTCGCCGCCTTCGAGGGTGATGAACCTGCCACGAGTCACCGCCGCACAATGGCGATCCGCCCGCCCCCCGCCAAGGGCGCTTGATCACGCCGGAGCGATTTCGATCAGGGCCTCAGCCGCCCGAAATCAACTGGGCGTCGACATAGCCGTAGGCGATGGCCGCCTGGCGCGCCCGTTCCGCCGCATTGGCGTCGGGCCACGGTCCCAGCATGACCCGGAACTGGCCCGAACGACCGCCGTCGACCGTCGCCGAGCGGCCCAGGGTCTCGGCGGCCCGTCGCGCGCGGTCGCCGTCGGTGAAGGTCGCCGCCTGAACCCAGAACCGGCCCGGCTCCGCGAGGGTCTGGACCGGCGAGGGGGCGCTCTCCGCGACCTGAAGCGGACGCCCGCCGCCCAGACGGGGTGCACGCCCCAGATATCGCACCCGCACCTGGCCCACCCCGGCCTGCAACAGGCCCAGCTCCTGGGCCGCGCCGCGCGACAGGTCCAGGATGCGGTCGTCCACGAACGGCCCTCGGTCATTGACCCGCAGCACGACACGCCGACCATTCGCGGTGTTGGTCACCTCGATCAGGCCGGGCAGAGGCAGGGTCTTATGCGCCGCCGTCATGGCGTGCATGTCGAAGATCTCGCCGGTCGCCGTCGGTCGTCCGTTGAACTGGTCGCCGTACCAGGAGGCCATGCCGACCTCGTCATAGTTCGGCTGCTCCTCGGGCCGGTACCAGCGGCCGCGCACCTGATAGGGGCGCATGGTTCCGCTGACGATCGGGGCCGGGTCGGCGACCGCGGGCGGCGTCGCCCCCCGTATCGGCGCCGTCGATCCGCCCACGCCGGCGCAGGCGGCCGAGGTCAGGGCCAGACCGAGCACGGCCAGGCCGCGCCATCCCCGAACACCGCGCGCAGGTCCATTCATGCGCCGATGATGCGCGCGTGAGATTTCCGCTTTGGTTAACGCGGTCTTGTCCTGCTATGTCCCCTGCCCGCGCGGTCGATGTGTCCAGATCGCGCATGGACAGGTGGCCGAGTGGTTTAAGGCAGCGGTCTTGAAAACCGCCGTGGGTGGAAGCCCACCGTGGGTTCGAATCCCACCCTGTCCGCCATCGTCATCGCCTTTCGATGTACGTCCCGGTAATTTATCGTCCGATTCGGACGACTTATTGACGCCGGAGAGGGATCGTGAAGCAATGCCCTGACGGCGCAGGCGCCGGTTCGGGGAAACGATCATGGACAAGTTCGGACTGTCGCGCCGGGCCTTCGCCGTCCAGGCCGCGGCGATGGGCGCGGCGCTGGCGTTCGGGGTCGGGCCTGTGCGGGCGCTGGCGCCTTCGCGCATCGAAAGACGCGACCTGTACCCGCAGGGCGTGGCCTCGGGCGATCCTAGAGCGGACAGCGTGATCCTGTGGACGCGCCGGGCGCCGGATGACGGCGTCGCGGCGCACCGCCTGGCGGTCGAGGTCGCCGGTGATCCCGGCTTTAGAACCCTGGTCGCGCGGGGCGATGTCGAGGTCACGGCCACGACGGACTGGACATGCCGCTTCCTGGCGGCGGGCCTGAGACCGGCGCGGGAGTACTGGTACCGCTTCGTCGACGAGGCGGGAAACACCAGCCGGGTCGGCCGCACGATCACCGCGCCCACTGACGACGATTCGCGGCCGGTGAAATTCGCCTTCGTGAGCTGCCAGGACGTAACCCAGGGCGCCATGAACGCCTACCGACGGATGATGTTCGAGGATGCGCGCCGTCCCAGGGAAGAGCAGCTCGGCTTCGTCCTGCACCTGGGCGACTTCATCTATGAACTGGTCTGGTATCCCGAGGAGCGCCCCGACGGCATGGAGCGGGGGCGACGCCTGCGCGACATCGTCCGCTATCCGACCGGCGAGAAGGTCGGCGCCTTCCACATCCCGGCGGATCTGGAAGACTACCGCACGGCCTATCGCGGCTATCTGACCGATCCCGATCTTCAGGATGCCCGGGCGCGGTGGCCGTTCGTGCCCGTCTGGGACAATCACGAATTCAACTGGCGCTCGTATCAGAGCCAGCAGATCATCAACGGAGAGATCCGGCCCGCCCAGACCCTGAAGGTCGCGGCCAGCCAGGCCTGGTACGAATACCAGCCCGCGCGGGTCCGCAAGCCGGGCGCGGGCGACGCCTTCGAGGCGCCCATCGTGGAGAACAGGGCCGTCGAGGAATTCGACGCGCGAGGCACGGGGCTGGAGCCGAACAATCTGGCCGCGATCAAGGCGTTGCGGATTCAGCGGGCGTTCCGGTACGGCAAGAATGTCGACATGATCCTGACTGACAACCGGTCGTTCGTATCGCCCGGCGGCGATTACGCCGGACTTCCACAGATCAAATTCGGCGCCCTGCCCGAAGAGGCTTTCGAGATCATGGATCAGGGTCGGGAGGCCGGGCGCGGCTCTCCGCCGGCCGCGGTTCGGATCGGAGAGGCTGAGTTTCCCAATCCGAACATGAACGCACCGCCGGAAGCCTATCTGGGCGTCGAACAGATGGCCTGGTTCAAGGACCGTCTGCGGTCGGCCCAGGCCCCATGGAAGATCTGGGGCCATTCCTTCGGCACGCTGAAGCTGCGTGTTGATCCGCAGAATCTGCCCGAATCCCTGTCCGACCAATGGCCGGTCGGCGGGGGCTACGGCTATCTGACCGGTCCCTTCGCCCTGGAGCACGGCGAGATATTCGACATGGTGCGTCAGGAGGGGATCAGCGGCTTCGCCATCGTGGCCGGCGACAGACACGCCTTCTGGGCCGGCTATCCCAGCAAGACCCTGCCGCCCCGCGATTTCGACCCGGTCGGCGTGGAGTTCATCACCGGCTCCATCTCGGCCCAGGGCGCGGCGGAGGTTCAGCGCCTGACCATGCCCAAGGACCGGCCCCTGCGGCCCTTCTATCTGCATGACAAGCCGGACGGTTCGATGGAGAGCACCTACGGCATGAGCCTGAAGCACGGCGTCCGGTCGTCCTTCACCCTGCAAGAGACGCACGATCGGGAAGCCGCCCTCGCCGTCAGCAATCCAGAGCTGGCGCCGCATCTGAAGTTCGTGGACTTCAACGGACACGGCTATACGACGGTGCGGGCGTCGCCCGACGAACTGGAGACCGAGTTCGTCTGCATCCCCATCCCGCTGGAGCGGTCTGAGACCGAGGACGGCGGCCCGCTGGCCTATCGCGTGGCGCACCGCGTCTCGCTCTGGCGGCCGGGAGAGCGCCCCCAGCTCAGGCAAGAGGTGCTGGAGGGGGATCCGGGGCTGGCCGGGATTTGAGCCTTTCGCTCAGACGTGTCGTCCGCGCCTGGTGATCGCGGCAATGGCGTCGTTCGCGATATGTGTGGCGTCGTTCGCCAATGTCATGGCGTGATGCGTCGTCCATCTTGCGTCAACTGCAAGAGCGAGAGGCGCAGACGATGAGAAATAAAACCCAACCCACCGCCCTGGTCACCGGCGCGTCGTCCGGCATGGGCAAGCGCATAGCCGAGCGTCTGATCGCCGACGGCTATCTGGTCTATGTCGCCGCCCGCGACACCGCCCGTATGGCCGATCTGGCCCAGCGCGGGGCCGTGCCGTTGCGGATGGACATCTCCAAGGACGAAGACATCGTCGCGGCGGTCGCGGCCATCACCGAACGGTCGGGCGGCGTCGATGTCCTGGTCAACAACGCCGGATACGGGCTGTACGGCCCGGTCGAGGAGATCCCGCTGGACGAGGCCCGGTATCAGTTCGAGGTCAATGTCTTCGGCCCGGCGCGGCTGACCCAGCTTCTGCTGCCGGCGATGCGGGCGCGTCGGTCGGGAACCATCGTCAACATCACCTCGATGGGGGGCAAGATCTACACCCTGCTGGGCGCCTGGTATCACGCCACCAAACACGCGCTGGAAGGCTGGTCAGACAGTCTGCGGCTGGAGGTCGAGCCGTTCGGCGTCCGCGTCGTGGTGATCGAGCCGGGCCTCATCGAGACCGGTTTCGGCGACGCGGCGTCCAAGGGCCTGCTTGAACGGTCGGGCGCGGGCGCCTACGCCAAGATGGCCAAGGGCGTCGCCGCCTCCATGAACCGCAGCTACGGCCAGGGCCGGGGCACGGACCCCAGGGTCATCGCCGATGTGGTGGGCGACGCCGTCAAGGCGCGTCGGCCCAAGACGCGCTATGCGGCGGGCCGCTATGCGAAGCTGATGATCGGCGTGCGCAAATGGCTGGGCGACCGCGTCTTCGACCGTCTGATCAAGAGCCAGATGTGAGCCGTGGCGATGCGTAGCGACGCCAGAGACGGCTTCCGGTTGCCGCAGGCCTTCTGGCGGGCGGCGGAGCGGATGGGCCTGTCCGCCCCGGCTCTGCTGCGTCAGGCGCGGCTTTCGGCCGCCCTGCACGTCACGCCGGACGCCTGGCTGACGACGGCGCAGTATTTCGTCCTGTGGCGGGCGGTCGAGACCCTGTCGCAAGACCCTGCCGTCGGTCTGCGGATGACGATGGAGACCGACGCCTCGCTTCATCCGCCCGCGACCTTGTCGGCCTTCTTCGCGCGGGATTTCCGTGACGGGTTGTTCCGGCTGGGGCGGTTCAAGCGGTTGTGCACGCCCGAGGCGCTGACGGTGGAGGAAACCGGATCAGAATGCCGGGTCTCGGTGCATTGGCTGCACGCCGACGCGCCCGAACCCGATGCGACGGCTGACGTCGCCTTCGCCGCCGTCCTGGAGCTGGGTCGTCGCGGCACGGGACGCCATCTTCGGCCGATCCGGGTCGAGATGACCCGCCGTGGTCCGATCAGCGAGACGCATGAGCGCTATTTCGATGCGCCGATCCATACGGGGTGCGGGCAAAACGCCCTTGTGTTGGACCGCGCCGACCTGGACCTGCCCTTCGCAGGGCATAACCCCGAGCTGTTGGCCGTCTTGGACCCCTCGCTGGCGGCGTCGTTGGGCGAGATCGAGGCTCGCTCCTCGCTATCGGATCAGGTCAAGATCCTGATCCAGCGCCGCATCGCCAGCGGCAAGCCCGACATCGCCGATGTGGCGCGCGAACTGGGCATGAGCGAGCGGACGCTGCAACGCCGGATCACGGAACAGGGGTCCAGCTATCGCGGCCTGTTGGACGAGGTGCGGCGTGAACTCAGCCGACATCTGCTGTCCGACGCCCGCAACAGCGTCGATGAGATCGCCTTCCTGCTCGGGTTTCAGGACAAGGGGTCCTTCTACCGCGCCTTCCGCACGTGGGAGGGCGTCACGCCCGCGCGGTGGCGCGCCCCGCACTGAACGCTCAGGCCGCCTTAGACCAGTCGGCTCTGCACCACGGCCGCCTCGATGAAGCCGGCGAACAAGGGGTGGGGCGCGAAGGGGCGGCTCTTCAGCTCCGGGTGGTACTGGACGCCGATGAACCACGGATGGTCAGGGCGCTCGACCGTTTCAGGCAGGACGCCGTCCGGCGACAGGCCGGCGAAACGCATGCCCGCGGCCTCCAGCGCCTCGCGGTAGTTGATGTTGACCTCATAGCGATGGCGATGCCGTTCGCTGATGGCCTGGCCGCCATAGATGTCGGCGATCTTCGATCCGTTCTCCAAGGTCGAATCATAGGCCCCCAGCCGCATGGTGCCGCCCAGGTCGCCGCCCTGCTCGCGCTGGACCCTTTGATTGCCCTGGGTCCATTCGGTCATCAGACCGACGACCGGCTCGGACGTCGGGCCGAATTCGGTCGATGAGGCCATGGGGAAGCCGGCCAGGTTCCGCGCCGTCTCGATCACCGCCATCTGCATGCCGAAACAGATGCCGAAATAGGGAATGTTGCGCTCGCGGGCGAAGCGGGCCGCCAGGATCTTGCCCTCGGCCCCGCGCTCGCCGAAGCCGCCGGGCACCAGCACGGCGTGGGCGCCTTGCAGCCGCGCCTCGCAGGCGTCGCGATCCCCCTCGAAGGTCTCGGCCTCGACCCAGTCGATATTGACCTTGACCCGGTTGGCGACGCCGCCGTGGTGCAGGGCCTCGATCAGGGACTTATAGGCGTCCTTCAGCACCGTGTATTTGCCGACCACGGCCACGGTGACCTCGCCGTCCGGGTTCAGGCGGCGATCGACGATCTCGGTCCAGCGCGACAGGTCCGGCGCGGGCGCGTCGGTCATGCCGAAATGGGCCAGAACCTCGGCGTCCAGGCCTTCACGATGATAGTCCAGCGGCACGGCGTAGATGTCGGCCGAATCCATGGCCTGGATGACGCCGCTTTCACGCACATTGCAGAACAGGCCGATCTTGCGCTTCTCGTCGGCCGGGATCGGCTGTTCGCAACGGCACAGCAGGATGTCCGGCTGGATGCCGATGGAGCGCAGCTCCTTGACCGAGTGCTGGGTCGGCTTGGTCTTCATCTCGCCGGCGGTCTTGATGAAGGGCAGCAGGGTCAGGTGCACGAAGCACGACTGGCCGCGCGGCAGGTCCTGGCCCAGTTGGCGGATGGCCTCGAAGAAGGGCAGGCCCTCGATGTCGCCGACCGTGCCGCCGATTTCGACTAGGACGAAGTCCGCCTCCTGGCCGTCGTCGGTCAGGGCCGGGGTCAGGCAGAAGGATTTGATCTGGTCAGTGACGTGGGGAATGACCTGGACCGTGGCGCCCAGATAGTCGCCGCGCCGCTCCTTCTCCAGGATGGTCGAATAGATGCGGCCGGTCGTGATGTTGTCCGACTTGGCCGCCGAGACGCCCGTGAACCGCTCATAGTGGCCCAGGTCGAGGTCGGTCTCGGCTCCGTCGTCGGTCACGAAGACCTCGCCGTGCTGATACGGACTCATCGTGCCCGGATCGACGTTCAGATAGGGGTCCAGCTTGCGCAGACGGACGGTGTAGCCGCGCGCTTGCAGAAGCGCGCCGAGAGCGGCGGAAGCGAGGCCTTTTCCCAATGAGGAAACCACGCCGCCAGTGATGAACACGTAACGGGCCATGGGAGATCACCCTACCGCCGATTCGGCGGCTGAACGCTGGAGACTTTGAGGGCGGGAGAGGAAGCCGGGGATAACCGCCCGGCTCATCCCCCTTATTGCTGCGGCTGGGCCGGCGCCTGGGCGCTCGGCAGACTGGCTTCCAGATCCTCCAGCGACGGCGCGGCGTTTTGGGCCGGGGCCGGCTGGGCGGGCTGCTGGGGCGCGGCGGCGGCCGCCGGGGCTTCGTCGCCCACGGCCAGCTTGCCGACGGCGTCCGCATCCACGACCGAACGGTTGGCGCGGGTCATATTGCCCGACACCGTCAGGCCGATGGCCAGAAGGAAGAACAGGGTCGCCAGGATCGAGGTCGCCCGCGTCAGCAGATTGCCGGCCCCGCGCGCCGTCATGAAGCCCGAAGGCCCTCCGCCCATGCCCAGCGCGCCGCCTTCGGAGCGTTGCAGCAGGATCACCCCGGTCAGGGCGATCGAGACGAGGATCATGGCGACGAGAAGAATGGTCTGGAGCATGGCGGCTTACATGTGGGCGCGGGCGCGCCGATCAAGCGGCGGCGTCTATCATTGTTGTGGCGGCGGGGCAACGCGCCGTTCCTGCCGCTCGACTTATCGGTGCATACCGACGATACATAAAGCTCCGGTGGCGAGGGGGACAGTGTGATGCCGATTTCGTTTGAGCATCTGAACTCAAACTGGAGTGAAAAAACGCCGCCAGGCGATCTGGATGTCCGCTGGCTGCGAGGCGTCATCTTTGAACTGTACCGAGACTATCAGGCGGACCCGAACCGCGGTTCAGACGAGGCTCTGCGCCTATTGCTTGAACGGGTCCGCCGTCGGTTCAAACAGGCTGACGATCAACTGATGCAGGCCTACTCGGTCGAGGAGCTGACAGGCTCCAAGAGTGGAAGCGTCACCTCCAGCAGCGGCTACCGCAGTGAAAGCTACACCCTCGTCGCACCCGAGGGCTTCGCCATGCTGGCGGAATCGTTCCGCAAGGACGGCAATGGCTTCAAGGGGCATCGCGTTAGCGACAGCACCCTCGTGTTCACCATCGGCGGCCAACGGGTCAAATTGCGGGTATGGATTGACGCAAGGCGCACACAAGCATCGGCTCGAAGCCTTACTGACGCCGCACTGGAAGTCGAACGCGTTGCGCTGATCGAGGCTCAGTTGCCCACGGATCGTTGGCCAGACCCCTAAGCCCGGCCCATCATGCCCGGATGATGCCCAGAAAGTCCGCGGCCTTCAGCGAGGCGCCGCCGACCAGGGCGCCGCCGACATCCTGAACCGCCAGGATTTCCGCCGCATTCGCGGGCTTGACCGAGCCGCCGTACAGGATCGGCGCGGTGCGCCCGCCCTCCCCCAGCCGCTCGACCAAGGCGGCGCGCACGGCGGCGTGCACCTCGGCGATCTGGTCCAGGGTCGGCGTCAGGCCGGTGCCGATGGCCCAGACCGGTTCATAGGCGACAGCGAAGGCCTTGCCGACGACGGCGTCGGGCAGCGAGGCCTTGACCTGGCCCGAGACGACCTCGACCGCCCGGCCCGCCTCGCGTTCCTGCAGCGTCTCGCCGACGCAGACGATCGGCTCCAGACCGGCGGCCAGCGCCGCCTCGACCTTGGCCGCGACGTCGGCGTCGGTCTCGCCCAGACCCTGACGGCGTTCGGAGTGGCCCAGGATGACCAGGCCCGCGCCCGCGTCCTTCAGCATGGCCGCCGAGACGGAGCCGGTGTAGGCCCCGGCCGCCTGGGCGTGACAATCCTGGCCGCCGATCTCGACCGCGCCGCCCTTCAGCCGCCAGGCCGCCTGGGCGATCAGGGTCGCGGGCGGGCACAGGGCCACGCGATGGGCGCTCGGCTCGCTCTCCAGGGCGGATTTCAGGGCCTCGGCCTCGGCCAGGTCGGCGGCCAGGCCGTTCATCTTCCAGTTGCCGACGATCAGCTTCACGGTCTGTTTCATGCGGTCTGTCTAGGACCGGGCGGCCGTCAAGCCAAGCCGCAAGAGCCGAGGTATGGCTTTCGCCTTCTTGCGGTCACGCCCGCCGCCCCTCTATAGGCGGATACGACGCGTCCTCGCCGCGAGCTTAGGTTCACCGATGATCACCCACTTCCGCAATTTCGCTAAGTCCAAATGGGCCGCGGGCCTGTTTGTCCTGCTGATCATCAGCTTCGCCGTCGTCGGCTCGCAGATGGATGTCTTCGCCAACTTCGGACCCAAGCACGTCATCACCGCGGGCGACCGCAGCATGAACCAGGTCCAGTTCCGCGCCGTCTTCGACCGCGTGCGCGAGAATGTGCAGGAACAGGCCGGACGTCCGGTGACCGTCGAGGAGATGGTCAAGGAGAACCTGCACCAGCGGTTCCTGGAGAGCCAGACCCGCAACCTGGGCTTCCTGGCCTGGGCCTGGGACGCGGGCTTGCGCCCCGGCAAGGACCTGATCGTCAAGCGCATCCGCGAGATCCCGGCCTTCTTCAACCAGGTGACCGGCCAGTTCGACGAAACCCAGTACCAACAGGCCCTGGCCCAGCAAGGCGTCACCCCGGCCGATCTGGAGCAGGACTTCCGCGACCAGTCGATCGTCGAACACTATGGCGCGGGCCTGGCCGCCGGCGCGCGCATCCCGCGCATCTACGCCGCCCTGCTGGCCAATCAGGCGCGCCAGACGCGTGACGGCCGCTGGTTCACCGTGACCCAGGCCATGGCCGGCCGCGCCGCCGCGCCGACCGACGCCCAACTGACCGCCTTCATGAACCAGAACGCCGCCCAGTTGCGCCGTCCCGAGTTCCGCATGGTCTCGATCATCCTGTTCGCGCCCAGCCGCGAACAGCAGAGCGCGGCCATCAGCGAAGAGAAAATCCGCGAGCGTTTCGAGTTCCGCAAGGCCGCCCTGTCGCAGCCGGAGAAGCGCAGCTTCGTCACCCTGACGGCTCCGACGCGCGAGGTCGCCGCCCGCGTGGCCGCCGCCCTGCGCGCCGGGCAATCGCCCCAGGAAGTCGGCCGCGCCAACAACATCCGCCCCGCCGACTTCGACGCCGCGCCGAAATCGGCCCTGGGCGACCCGGCCGTGGCCGAGGCCGTGTTCGGCATGACCGCCGGGTCGGTGTCCGACCCGATCCAGGCCCGCGTGGGCTTCGCCGTCGTCAAGCTGACCTCGGTCACGCCCGGTCAGGCGGCGACCCTGGAGGGTGTTCGCGACGCCATCGTCGCCGAGCTGCGCCAGGAAGACGCCCGCGCCAAGACCTATGAAGCGGTCGAGGCCTATGAGCGCGCCCGTTCCGAGGGCAAGACCCTGCAACAGGCCGTGCAACAGGTCGGCGCCCGCATCGTGCAACTGCCGCCCTTCACCCAGGACGGCAAGCTGCCGGACGGCCAACCGCTGAACGCGCCGCCGCAGGTGCTGACCCAGGCCTATGCGCTGAGCAAGAGCGGCGAATCCGAGGTGATCGACGCCGGTCAGGGCCAGTATTTCGTCATCCGCGTCGATGATGTGCGCCCGTCGCAACTGCCGACCCTGGCCGACATCCGCGCGCCCCTGGCCGCCCAGTGGACCGCGCGTGAGAACGCCCGCCTGCTGGCCGCCAAGGCCGACGAACTGGCCCGCCGCATCCGAGGCGGTCAGGACATCGCCGCCGTCGCCTCGTCCGTGGGCGCTTCGGTGACCACCCGCACCGGCGTCGAACAGACCGGCGCGGTCCAGACCCAGATCGGCCAGGGCGTCATGCGCGGCCTGTTCACCCAGGGCCGCAACCAGGTCTTCGTCGAACCGCAGAGCGGCGACAGCACCGTCATCGGCCGCGTCGACGCCATCCATGCCGCCGTTCCCGCCCTGGCCGCCGCCCTGGGTGAACAGGCCCGGCCGCGTCTGACCCAGGAGTACATGGAGGCCCTGGTCCAGGATTCGATGGGCGCCGCCGCCCGCCGGGTGAAGGCTCGCAACGATCCGGCCCTGGCGCTGCAAGCCCTGGGCGTCCAGGACCCGGCCGCCCCCGCCGCCCCGGCGCAATGACGACGGCGGATCGCGACGCCTTCCTGGCCGGCTATGCCGCCGGGCGCCCCCAGGTCGTCGTCCGCCGCCTGATCGACGACCTGGAGACGCCGGTCTCGGCCTTTCTCAAGGTCGGCCACGGACGGCCCTACGCCTGTCTGCTGGAATCGGTCGAAGGCGGCGCGGTCAACGGCCGCTATTCAATCGTCGCCCTGGACCCCGACATCGTCTGGCGCTGTCGCGACGGCTGGGCCGAGACGGCGCGCGGCCCGGCGATCGCGGGGGCGGCGTTCACGCCCGAAGCCCTGCCCGCACTGGAATCGCTGCGCGCCCTGATCGCCGCCAGCCGGTTCGATCTGCCCGAGGGCCTGCCGCCCATGGCCGCGGGTCTGTTCGGCGTGTTCGGCTATGACATGGTCCGATTGTTGGAGCCGCTGGGCGCCGCCAATCCCGATCCGCTGGACCTGCCCGACGCCGTCCTGGGCCGCCCGTCGCTGGTGGCGGTGTTCGATTCGGTCGAGCATGAGATCGTGCTGGTCTCGGCCGCCTATCCCGACGGCGGCGTCTCGGCCGAGGCGGCTCACGCCGACGCCGTCACCCGGCTTGACGCCTTTGAGATCGCCCTGCGCGGTCCCCTGCCCGCGACCGCCGCGCCGGTGACCGGCGAAGCGCCCGCCGCGACGCCCGATTTCGCCTCTCGCCTCGATGAGGCGGGCTTTTCGGCCATGGTGCGGACGGCCCAGGACTATATCGCCGCCGGCGACATCTTTCAGGTCGTGCTGAGCCATCGGTTCTCGGCCGAATGGCCGCAAGACCCCTTCGCCTTCTATCGCGCCCTGCGGCGTCAGAACCCTTCGCCCTATCTGTTCTTCCTGGACGGCGGCGGTTTCCAACTGGCGGGGTCCAGTCCCGAGATCCTGGTGCGGCTGAAGGACGGACGCGTGACCATCCGCCCCCTGGCCGGCACCCGTCCGCGCGGCGAGACGCCCGAGCTTGATCGTGCGCTGGAGACCGAACTGCTGGCTGATCCGAAGGAACGCGCCGAGCACCTGATGCTGCTGGATCTGGGCCGCAACGACGTGGGCCGCGTCTCGGCGCCCGGCACGGTCGAGGTGACCGAGAGCTTCGTCATCGAACGCTACAGCCAGGTCATGCACATCGTCTCCAACGTCCAAGGCCGGGCCGATCCCAGGATCGACGCCGTCGACGCCCTGCTGGCCGCCCTGCCCGCCGGCACATTGTCGGGCGCGCCCAAGGTGCGGGCCATGGAGATCATCGACGAACTGGAGACCGAGAAGCGCGGCGTCGGCTATGGCGGCGGCGTGGGCTACATCTCGGCCAACGGCGAGGCCGACGTCTGCATCGTGTTGAGAACCGCCCTGTTCACCGGCGGCCGGGCCTATGTGCAGGCGGGCGCGGGCGTCGTCGCCGACAGCGATCCTAAGGCCGAACACGCGGAAACGGTCTTCAAGGCCCGCGCACCCATGCGGGCGGCGGCCGAGGCCTGGCGTTACGGCTCCAGGGGCTGAACGGCGGCGGCCTGTCCGTGAGGCGGCTCCATCGACACGCCTGGTCCCAGGATCACCACGCCCGCCATCAGCACGGCGGCCGAGGCGCATAGACCGGCGGCGAACAGGGCCGCCCACGGGCTGCCCGGCTTGTCCTGCGACGCGGTCAACAGCGTGCGGGCCTTGGCGACGGCTTCGGTCATGGCGACGATTCCTCTTCGTGCCGATGACACAGGTTCGAGGTTAACGAGACCTTTCCCGCACGCATCCGCTTGGCGCGGAGACCATGCCGCCTTAAGACCGCCGGATGATCCTGGTCGTCGATAACTACGACAGCTTCACCTACAACCTCGTCCACTACCTCGCGGAGTTGGGCGCCACGACGCACGTGGTGCGCAACGACGATCTGACGGCCGAGGAAGCCTGGGCGCTGAAGCCCCAGGCGGTGCTGTTGTCGCCCGGACCCTGCACGCCGACCGAGGCGGGGATATGTCTGCCGCTGCTGGAGACGGCGCCGCAGGACATGCCGATCCTGGGCGTTTGTCTGGGCCACCAGGCCATGGGCCAAGCCTACGGCGGCGACGTGATCCGCGCCAAGACCCTGATGCACGGCAAGACCTCGCCGATCCTGCATGAAGGCAAGAGCCTGTTCGCCGGCCTGCCGTCGCCCTTCACCGCGACGCGCTATCACTCGCTGGCCGTGCGTCGCGAGACCCTGCCGGATGAGCTGGAGGTCACCGCCTGGACGGCCGACGGCGAGATCATGGGCTTGCAGCACCGGACCCGGCCGATTCACGGCGTTCAGTTCCATCCCGAATCCATCGCCACCGAGCACGGCCATGCGATGCTGGCCAACTTCCTGGACCTGGCGGGCGTCAAGCGTCTGAAGGCCGCCTGAAGTGTCCGACGGCTTCAAGCCCTTGTTGGCCAAGCTGGTCGACGGCCGCGTGCTGTCGTCGGATGAGGCGCGCGCCTTCTTCGCCGCCTGTCTGCGTGGCGAACCGACGCCGTCGCAGGTCGCGGCGGCCGTCACCGCCCTGCGCATTCGCGGTGAAACGGTCGATGAGATCGCCGCCTTCGCCACGGCCATGCGCGACGCCGCCCTGACGTTGAATCACCCCTACGACGTCATCGACACCTGCGGCACCGGCGGCGACGGCCAGCACACCTACAACGTCTCCACCGCCGCGGCCCTGGTGCTGGCGGGCGCGGGGGTGAAGGTCGCCAAACACGGCAACCGCGCCCTGTCGTCCAAGTCGGGTTCGTCCGACGTGCTGGCGGCGCTGGGCGTCAACCTTCAGGCCGATCAGGCCCAGCAGTTGCGGGCGCTGGAGACGGCGGGCATCGCCTTCCTGTTCGCTCCCGCCTATCACGGCGCCATGCGGCACGTCGGGCCGGTGCGCGCCGAGATCGGGTTCCGTACGGTTTTCAATCTTCTCGGGCCGCTTTCCAACCCGGCTTCCGCGAAGCGGCAGGTGATGGGCGTCTATGATCCGCGCCTGTTGGAGCCGCTGGCCGAGGTCTTGGGTCGGCTCGGCGCCGTGCATGCCTGGACCGTTCACGGCCAGGGTCTGGACGAACTGACCACCACGGGACCGACCGAGGTCGCCGAGTGGAAAGACGGCGCCGTCCGCCGCTTCCAGGTCACGCCCGAGGACGCCGGTCTGCCCCGCGCCGACATCTCGGCCCTGCGCGGCGGCGACGCCGAAGAGAATGCGGACGCTCTGCGCGCCCTGCTGGACGGTGCGCCCGGCGCCTATCGCGACATCGTGCTGTTGAACGCCGCCGCCGCCCTGGTGGTCGCCGACCGCGCGGCCGATCTGGCCCAGGGCGCCGCCCTGGCCGCCGCCGTCATCGACGATGGGCGCGCCGCCCGCGCCCTGGACGCCCTGGTCGCGGCCACCAACACCCCGATCGAGACGCCCGAGCCGTGAACGACATCCTGGACCGCATCGCCGATTACAAGCGTGACGAGGTCGCCGCCCGCAAGGCCGCTCGGCCGCGGAGCGTTGTCGAAACCGCCGCCCGTGACGCTTCTCCGCCGCGCGGTTTTCGCGCCGCGCTGGAGCGCGCCAGCGGAGTCGGCCGTCCCGGTCTGATCGCCGAAATCAAGAAGGCCAGTCCGTCCAAGGGCCTGATCCGCGCCGACTTCGACCCGCCGTCCCTGGCCCAGGCCTATGAACGCGGCGGCGCGTCCTGTCTGTCCGTCTTGACCGACGGTCCCAGCTTCCAGGGCGACGACGCCTATCTGGCCGCCGCTCGCGACGCGGTCGCCCTGCCCTGCCTGCGCAAGGACTTCCTGGTCGATCCCTGGCAGGTGGCCGAGAGCCGCGCGCTCGGCGCCGACTGCATCCTGATCATCCTGGCCATGATCGACGACGCCCTGGCCGCCGACCTGCTGGCCGAGGCGGATCGCTGGGGCATGGACGCCCTGATCGAGACCCACGACGAGACCGAAATGGCCCGCGCCTGTGAACTGGTCGAGGATCGAGACGACGTTCTGGTCGGAATCAACAATCGCTCCCTGCGCACCTTCCAGGTCGACCTGGCCGTGACCGAACGCCTGGCCCTGCTCAGCCCGGTGCGCGCCCTGTTGGTGGCCGAGAGCGGCATCTTCACGCCCGACGACGTCGCCCGCGTCGCGGCCGCTGACGCCCAGGCCGTGCTGGTCGGCGAAAGCCTGATGCGTCAATCGGACGTCGAGGCGGCGACCCGGGCCTTGATGGCGTGAGCGATGACCCGCCCCGTGCGAGTGCGCTCAAGGTCACCTTGGCCGTTCTCGCCGTCCCGATCCTGACGGCGTACGGCTGTTCCCTGATCGCTACAGACGGCGCGGGCTATTCTGGGCGAGGACCTTGGGAAGGCACGGCGATGACCGCCCTGATCATGGCGGCGGCGCTGACCTTCCACTGCTACAGTCTTGCCTTCAAGAGGCGGCCTTCATTCGTCATCCTTGAAGACCGGTTAGAACATTTTCGTTGGAAGAAGCCATTATATTTCAAGGATATCGAAGCCGTCGTTTTTCAGCCCGCAGACCATTGGGCGCGACGCACGTCCGAGGTTCATCTCCGACTGTCCGACGGAACCCTGCAGTACATTCCGACCGCCCTCATGACGCATGGACCGAGAGCGTTCGCGACCTTGCTGCAGGACGCCCTCGATCGCTATCGCGAGGATCATCCGCCGTTAAGTTGACATTAGGTAAGAACACTTACAGAACATCGGCAACGGTTCACGCCTTGTTCTGGAAGATTCGCCGCCATGCTCACGCGCAAACAGCACGAACTCCTGATGTTCATCCACGAACGCATCAAGGAGACGGGCGTCTCCCCCTCGTTCGACGAGATGAAGGAGGCGCTGGATCTGGCGTCGAAATCGGGCATCCATCGCCTGATCACGGCGCTGGAGGAACGCGGCTTCATCCGCCGCCTGGCCCATCGGGCGCGGGCGCTGGAGGTGATGAAACTGCCGGAACAGGCCACGGCCTCGGCGCCCAAGGGCGGCCGCGCGCCGTTCAAGCCGGGCGTGATCCAGGGCGGCGGCGGCGCCTCGGTCGAGGCCGCCAACGACGTGCGCGAACTGCCCCTGCTGGGCAAGATCGCCGCCGGCACCCCCATCGCCGCCATCCAGCACGAGCGCGACCGCCTGTTCGTGCCCGAGGCCATGCTTGGCGCGGGCGAGCACTATTGCCTGGAGATCGAAGGCGATTCGATGATCGAAGCGGGCATCCTGGACGGCGACACCGTGGTCATCAAAAAGGGCGCGACCGCCAACAACGGCGAGATCGTCGTGGCCCTGGTCGAGGGCGAGGAGGCGACGCTGAAACGCCTGCGCCGCAAGGGCGCCTCCATCGCCCTGGAACCGGCCAACCGCAACTATGAGACCCGCATCTTCGGTCCCGACCAGGTCGAGGTTCAGGGCAAGCTGGTGGGCCTTATCCGCCGCTATCACTGAAGTCGGGATCGCCCAGGCGGCTCCATGGCCGGTCGCCGCGCGCCTGGGTCGTCCACGCCGCCCGCCAGCCGGACCCGTCGCGCCACAACTCGACCGCGCCGCCTCGGGCGTAGTCCAGCCCGTCCAGCACCAGGCGTCCATTGCACGTCGTCGGCAGAGATTGAACGACCGCCCGCACGCTGACGACCGGCGCCGAGGCGCACAGGCTCGTCATCTGCTCCATCGTCGGTGCGCGGCGGCCCCACCACATCGCGATGGAGGCGGCGTCTCGTCGGCTCGGCGCACAGGCGAAGCGGGTGCAGGTCCACCCCTCGACGGGTCTCTCGACCGCCTCCAACCCGCGCCGCCGTGACCACAGATCGACCGCGAACTGACGCACGCCGGGCCGCACCACGACGGCGGCGTGTTCGACCCGGAAGGCCGCATTGGTTCCGCCGTCGCCGATCCAGAGATCCGGCGCGGGCGCCCTGGGCCACACCAACACGGCCAGGGCGAACGGCAGGCCCAGCCAACGCAGCCGCCCCTTCCACAGGCACAGGAACAGCACGCCCAGAAAGGCGATGGGCAGAGCCGCCGCCGGGGCGCTGGGCACCGTGCGCACGGCGCCCGGCAGACTCGCGACCCACCCCCCGATCGCCAGCATCAGGTCAACGCCGACGCCCGCCAGCCACAGAAAGGGCGCGCCCAGCCCCAACGGCTCCAGCGCCGCGCCCACGGCCAGGGCGGGCAGCATGATGAAATCGGCGACCGGCGCCGTCATCAGATTGGCGGCCAGGCCATAGACCGCCGTGCGGTTGAAATGCTGCATGGCGAACGGGCCGGTCGCCAGGCCCGCGACCAGGCTGGCGGCCACGGCGATGACGATCCAGCCGCCGATCCTCTGGCTCCAGACGATGGGCCAGGGCGCCGAGATTTCGCGTGTACGCGGCGGCCAGGCCTCGGCCAGGGCCACCAGGGCCGCGGTGGCGGCGAAGGACATCTGGAAGCCGGGCGTGACCACGGCCTCGGGTTGCAGGATCAGCACGGCGAAGGCGGCCACGGCCAGGGCGTGCATGCTGATCGCCTGTCGATCCAGCAATATGGCCAGAAAGGCGATGGAGGCGGTGATGGCCGCCCGCTCGGCCGGCGGCGGCGCGCCCGAGACGATCAGATAGGTCCCCACCGCGATCAGCCCGGCCCAGGCGGCGACCTTCTTGCCCGACACCCGCAAGGCCAGCCACGGGACCAAGGCCACGCCCAGCCGCACCGCGAAGAAGACGAAGCCGCCCACGATGGCCATGTGCAGACCCGAGATCGACAGGATGTGCGCCAGGCCGGAATCGCGCATCGTCTGCACGTCCTCGGGCATGATCCAGGTCTCGTGTCCCGTGGTCATGGCCGCCGCCACGCCGCCCGTCCGTTCGCCCAACCGCGCGACGATGGCCTGGGCCAGACGGAAACGCGCGGCGTTGACCCTCATCTCCAGGGCCAGCCGCCAGGGCGGATCGGGCAGGACCGCGGGCCGCAGCTCGCCCAGGGCGAAGGCCGATCCGCCCAGTCCCTGGAACCAGGCGTTGCGGCCGAAATCATAGGCGCCGGGCGCGGCCGGGGCCGGCGGCGGGTTCAATATGGCGAACAGACGCACTGGCGCGCCGGGCGGCGGCGGCGCGCCGCGCACCGTGGCTCTGAGACGGGTCGGCGTCTGTTCCGGCGCCAGGCCGCGCACCCGCACCGGCGCGATCACCACCCGCGCCCCGCGCTCGCCCCGGCTGTCGACGTCCACGACCCAGCCTTCGATGACCGTCGGCTCGCTCATCGCCGGGGCGACGGGTTCGGCGACGATCAAGGTCCGTGTTTTGGCCGCCGCCAGGCCGCCAGCCAGACACGCCAGCATCAGCAGCGGCAGGGTCCAACGCCGCGACAGGCCGCGCCGCTTGGCCCCCAGCCAGACGCCGGCCGTCACCACGGCCGCCAACAACAGCGGCCACAGCGACGGTTCGGTCATCAGGGCGAAATAGGCCGCACAGCCGCCGCCAAAGGCCACCGGCGCCCACAGCCGCCAACGATCGGACTGGGCCGCGGCCTGATCGGCCAGCCAGGCGCGGAAACGCTCACGGGCGCTGGGATTCACGGCGTCGGGCGGTATAAGGGCGGCCCCAACGGACCCCTTATCCATGACCTCCGCCTCTCCCGTCGTCACGCGCTTCGCCCCCTCGCCCACCGGCTATCTGCACATAGGGGGCGCCCGAACGGCGCTTTTCAATCACCTTTACGCACGGCGGCACGGCGGCAAATTCCTGGTGCGGGTGGAAGACACCGACCGCGAACGCTCCACTGACGAAGCGGTCAAGGCCATCTTCGACGGCCTGGCCTGGCTGGAGCTGTTCGCCGACGAGGAGCCGATCTTCCAATTCAGCCGCGCCGACCGCCACCGCCAGGTGGTGGACCAGTTGCTGGAGACCGGCCACGCCTATCGCGACTTCCTGACGGCGGAAGAGACCGGCGCCCTGCGCGACGCCGCTAAGGCCGAAGGGCGCACCTTCGAATCGCCCTGGCGCGACCGTGAACCCGGCGTCGACGACCTGGCCCGCCCGCACACGGTTCGTTTCCGTCGTCCGCATCCGGTCAGCGTGACCGTGGACGACGCCGTTCAGGGACGCGTGCAATGGGACTCCTCGGCGCTGGACGATCTGGTGCTGCTGCGTTCGGACGGCGCGCCGACCTATAATCTCGCCGTGGTGGTGGACGACCACGACATGGGCGTGACCCACGTCATCCGCGGCGACGACCATCTGAACAACGCCGCGCGCCAGAGCCTGATCTACGACGCCCTGGGCTGGACCCGGCCGGTCTTCGCCCACATCCCGCTGATCCATGGACCGGACGGTGCCAAACTGTCCAAACGGCACGGCGCCCAGGCGGTGCATGAATACGCCGAGATGGGCTATCTGCCCGAGGCCATGCGCAACTATCTGGCCCGCCTGGGCTGGGCGCACGGCGACGACGAACTGTTCGGCGACGAACAGGCTCAGGCCTGGTTCGACCTGGACGGCGTCGGCAAGGCCCCGGCGCGGCTGGATTTCGACAAGCTGGCCCACGTCAACGCCCACTGGCTGCGTCTGGCCGACGACGACCGCCTGGCCAAGGCGGCGCTGGACGTTCACCTAGCGCGCGGCCGCGCCCTGGCGCCCGACGACGAGACCCGCCTGCTGCGCGCCATGCCCTTCCTGAAGGATCGGGCCAAGACGACGCTGGAGCTGGCCGACCAGTCGGAATTCGTGCTCAAGGCCCGACCCCTGACCATCGACGACAAGGGCCGCGCCCTGTTGTCGGGCGAGACCCTGGACCGGCTGAAACGCCTGCGCGACCGGTTGAACCTGTTCCAATCCTGGGACGTCTTCGCCCTGGAGGCCGAGTTGAAGGCCTTCGCCGAAGAGGAAGGCGTCGGCTTCGGCAAGATCGGCCCGCCGGTGCGCGCGGCCCTGACCGGCGGCGCCCCGTCGCCCGACATCGCCCGCACCCTGGCGTCACTGGGTCGTGAAGAAAGCCTCGGGCGCTTGGATGATGCGCTGCAACAGACTATTTGAACGTCACGTCTAACGATCCTTCCGCCGTCGCCTCCCCGCGGCCGGCCCGAACATCAGGGGCATTGATGACCGAACAAGCCAAATCCGCCGGCGCCGCCGTCCTCAACTACGGTGACGTTTCCGTCGAACTGCCGGTGCTGAAAGGCTCGACCGGGCCGGACGTGATCGACATCCGCAAGCTGTACGGCGCAACCGACGCCTTCACCTATGATCCCGGCTTCACCTCGACCGCGGCTTGCGAATCGGGCCTGACCTTCATCGACGGCGACAAGGGGGTGCTGCTGCATCGCGGCTATCCGATCGACCAGTTGGCGTCGAAGTCGAACTTCGTCGAGGTCTGTCACCTGCTGTTGCACGGCGAACTGCCGACCGCCTCGGAATACGAGACTTTCGAGAACCTGATCACGCGGCACACCATGCTGCATTCTCAGTTCGATCGCTTCTTTGAAGGTTTCCGCCGCGACGCCCATCCGATGGCGATCATGGTCGGCACCGTCGGCGCCCTGTCGGCCTTCTATCACGACAGCCTGGA
>NZ_DAINBO010000023.1:0-31802 GCF_036732845.1 Brevundimonas sp.
GATTCCGGCCTGTCGATGGACGACCGCGCCGCCGTCTGGCGCGCCGCCCGCGCGGGCGAACTGGACCTGCTGTACGTCTCGCCCGAGGGCCTGGCCCAGCCGCACACCCAGGACCGGCTGCAAGACCTGCCGCTGTCGCTGATCGCCATCGACGAGGCCCACTGCGTGTCTCAGTGGGGGCACGACTTCCGTCCCGACTACCGCACCCTGGGCCGCCTGGCCGAACTGTTTCCCGGCGTTCCCCGCATGGCGGTCACCGCCACCGCCGACGAGCGCACCCGCGACGACATCCTGGCCTCGCTGCGCCTGCCCGACGCGCGCGTCTTCGTCGACAGTTTCGCCCGCCCGAACCTGCAGCTCTCGGCCATCCCCAAGGAGAGCGCCTCGCGCGCCCGCACCGACGCCGCCGTGGTCGATCTGGTGCGCGAGCGAAAGGGCAAGCCGGGCGTGGTCTATTGCGGCAGCCGCGACGGCTGCGAGCGGGTGGCCCAGTCCCTGCGCGACGCCGGGATCAACGCCATCGCCTATCACGCCGGTCTCGACGGCGGTGAGCGCGACCGGCGGCTGGAGCGGTTCCTGTCGGAAGACGCCGCCGTCATGGTGGCGACCATTGCCTTTGGCATGGGGGTCGACAAGCCCGACGTCCGCTTCGTCATCCACGCCGATCCGCCCGGCTCGCTGGAGGCCTATTGGCAAGAGATCGGTCGCGCGGGCCGCGACGGCGACCCGGCCGAGGGGATTACCCTGTACGGTCCCTCCGACATCGCCTGGAGCCTGCGCCGCCTCGAAGGCCGGCCGATGGACGAGGCGGTCAAGGCGGTCCAGGTGAAGAAGGTCCGCCAGCTCTTCGCCATGTTGGACGGCGCCATGTGCCGCCCCCAGGCCGTGCGTCGCTACTTCGGCGAGACCGGCGCCGAACCCTGCGGCGTCTGCGACATCTGCGGCGACCCGCCCGCGCTGGATGACGCCACCGTGCCCGCCCAGAAGGCGCTGGCGGCGGTGCAAAGGCTGGGCGAACGCTATGGCCGCGGGCGCGTCATTGACCACCTGACCGGCCGCACCAAGGACGTCCAACCCTGGGAGACGGCGCTGTCGACCTGGGGCATCGGCGCGGACCTGTCGCTGAACGCCTGGCGCGCGATCATCGACCATCTGATGTTCGAGGGCCTCCTGGTCGAAGATCCGAACGAGGGCAAGCCCCTGCTGATGCTGGGCGACCCCGCCGGGGTCCGCGCCGTCTATCGCGGCGAACGCCCCATCGCCGTGCGCCGCGCGGCCGAACGCGCCCGACCGGAACGCCCGCGTCGCAACGCCGGGCGCAACCTGGCCGCCGAGGCCCTGGACGGCGAGACCCGTGCCCGCTTCGACATGCTGCGCGCCTGGCGCCGCGAGCGCGCGGCCGAACAGCATGTGCCGCCCTATGTCATCTTCCAGGACCGCACCTTGCTGGAGATCGCCGCCAATCCGCCCAGGACCCTGGACGCCCTGGCCCGCATTTCGGGCGTCGGCGCGGGCAAGCTGGAACGGTATGGCAAGGCGGTGCTGGGGGTTTTGAAAGCCGCCTGAACTCCTTCTCCCCTCGGGGGAGAAGGTGGGCCGCAGCGCGGCTCAGATGAGGGGGTTGTTTCAAACAGACGGAATGGCTGACGGCGAGGACGGATCAGGCTTACCCCTCATCCGTCATGCTCCGCATGACACCTTTTCCCCCAAGGGGAGAAGGGATTCCGCCTACTCCAGAAACCGATCCACCGCCGCCTGAAACCGCATCGGCTGGTCCACCATCACCATGTGTTCGGCGCCCTCGATCCGCTCAAAACGGGCGGGCGCGCGCAAGCCCCGGTATCCAGCCCGGAACAGGGCGTCGACTCTCGCGCGCGGATTGGCTCCGTCGGCGCTCCAGCCATAGACCACCGTCACGGGAGCCACGATGTCGCGCAGGCGCGCACGCAGGTCCGCCGTCATCACCTCATACAGACCCTGGGCCAGCACGCGGCGGTCGCCGCCCTGCCAGCCCAGCGTCCCGAACAGGGCGTCCGACGCCCCGCCCAGATCGGCCCCCAAGGCCGCGCCCCGGTTCTTCAGAGCGTCGTCGCCCAGCAGCAGCAGGGCCGAATAGGCGATCTGGGCGATCGGCTCCACGTCCTGCGACCGGGCGCCGTCGCTGATCAGAGACGGAAAGAAGGGCGCGGCGTCCACCACCATCACCCGGCCGATCCGCCGCCCGTCCGCGGCCGCAACCCGCAAGGCGATCTGGCCGCCCAGCGAATGGCCGATCAGGGCCGGACGCCGCAGCCCCGCCTGGGTGATGTAGCGACGGATCTCGGCCGCCACCGGGCCGCTGACAGCGCCGCTCGCATTGGCGCCCGGATCGGTCGGCCCAAAGCCGCGCACCGTGACCAGATGCACCCGATAGCGGTCGTCCAGCCGATCCGCCGTGCGCCGCCAGACGGCCGCGGTCGAGGCCAGGCCGGGGATCAGCACCACGTCCGGCCCATGTCCACGCGTCTCGACCAGTATCCGATCCGAGCGAAACGGCGCCTGGGCCTGGACCTGCGCCTGGGCGGGCGCGGCGACGAAAAAGGCCAGCAGGATCAGCAGCAACGGTCGCATGGTCCAGACCCTGAACACCGAAATGGGCCAAGAGTCGGCGCCGTGGTTGAAATCTCCATTCGGTTTGTGTGACATCGCGGAAATCTTCATGGTCGAAAATCCGGGAAGGCATTCCATGAAAACCGTCATCCGCATCCTGGCCGTCGCGGGTCTCGTCGCCGCCGTCGCCGCGCCCGCCGTCGCCGAAGACTGGAACCCGATCTCGCGCAGTTCGCAATACATCTACATGGCCGACGGCGATTCCGTCGCCTCGGTCGGTTCCGACACCACCATACTGGTGGCCCGCGCGCCGGTGGCCAAGTCGGCCCGCGCCTATAGGATCGAGACCTACGCCTTCGATTGTCCGGCGGGCCGCTTCAAGATCACCCGCTCGGTCGAATACGGCGACGACGGCGCCGAGATCGACGCCTTCGACGACACGGCGGCCGATTATGAGTCCGTCCCGCGCAATTCGATGATCGAATCGATCAAGGACGTGGCCTGCGACGGCAATCGCGCCGAACCGCCGACCTATCCGTCGATCGCGGCCTATCTGGACAGTCGGCGCTAAGACCTAGGCGTCGACCGCCGCGTCCAGCGCATTCGCCTGGATGAACTCGCGGCGCGGTTCGACCACATCGCCCATCAGCTTGGCGAACAGATCGTCGGCGTCGTCGGCGTGGTCCACCTTGACCTGCAACAGGGTGCGGGCGTTGACGTCCAGCGTCGTCTCCCACAACTGCTCGGGGTTCATCTCGCCCAGGCCCTTGTAGCGCTGGATGGTCAGGCCCTTCTTGCCTGCATCCAGCACGGCGTTCAGCAGGTCGATGGGACCGCGCACGGTGGTCGACTTGTCCTTGCGCCGGAACACGGCGGGCTGATCGAACACGCCCTCGAAGGCGGCGGCCCGTTCGGCCAGGCGGCGCGCGTCCAGTGACCGGATCAGGGTCTCCTCCAGCACGATGCGCTCGGTCACCGCGCGACGTGACCGCTCGAACTCGACCGAGCCTTGCGAGGCCGAAACGCCGCCCCACGGGCCGTCGCCTTCCTCGGCATAGAGGTTCAGTCGGGCCGCCGCGGCCGCCGTATCGCCCGCCACGTCGCCGAACAGACCGGCCAGGGCCGCCTGCTCGATGGCGAAGGCCGGGGCGCGCTGGCTCAGCCGGTCGACCCCGGCCTTGAAAGCCTTGGCCTCGCGCACCAGGGCTTGCAGATCCATGCCGGTGCGACGCTCGCCCGACGGCAGGTCCAGCTCGGCCTCGCTGATGCCCTCCTCGATCAGATAGGCGTCCATGTCCGCCTGATCCTTCAGATAGCGATGCTGCTTGCCCTTCATCACCTTGTACAGCGGCGGCTGGGCGATGAAGACGTGGCCGCGTTCGATCAGCTCGGGCATCTGCCGATAGAAGAAGGTCAACAGCAGGGTGCGGATGTGGGCGCCGTCGACGTCGGCGTCGGCCATCAGGATGATCTTGTGATAGCGCAGCTTGTCCGCGTCGAAGTCGTCGCGGCCGATGCCCGTGCCCAGGGCCAGGATCAGCGTCCCGATCAGGTCCGACGACAGCATGCGGTCAAACCGCGCCCGCTCGACGTTCAGGATCTTGCCGCGCAGAGGCAGCACCGCCTGGTTCTCGCGGTTGCGCGCCTGTTTGGCCGAGCCGCCGGCCGAGTCGCCCTCGACGATAAACAGTTCGGACTTGGCCGGGTCGCGTTCCTGACAGTCGGCCAGCTTGCCGGGCAGGGAGCTGATCTCCAGCGCCGACTTGCGCCGGGTCAGTTCGCGGGCCTTGCGCGCGGCCTCGCGGGCGGCGGCGGCCTCGACGATCTTGGAGACGATATGCTTGGCCTCGACCGGATGCTCCTCGAACCACTGGGCCAAGCCTTCCTGACACAGGCCCTCAACCGCCGGACGCACCTCGGACGAGACCAGCTTGTCCTTGGTCTGAGAGCTGAATTTCGGGTCCGGCACCTTGACCGACAAGACGCAGGTCAGGCCCTCGCGCGCATCCTCGCCGGTGACCGAGACCTTCTCCTTCTTGGCCGCCCCGGCGGCGTCGATATAGCCGCCCATGACCCGCGTCAGGGCCGCCCGGAAGGCCGACAGGTGCGTGCCCCCATCCCGCTGCGGGATGTTGTTGGTGAAGCACAGCATGGTCTCGTGATAGCCGTCGTTCCACCACAGGGCCAGGTCCAGCTCTATGCCGTCTTTCTTGCCGCGGATGACGATGACGTCCTTCAGGATCGGCGTCTTGGACTTGTCCAGGTGGCGCACGAAGGCCTCGACCCCGCCCTCATAGTGCAGGATCTCCTCGAACGGCTCGGCCCCGCGATTGTCGGCCAGGCGGATCACCACGCCCGAGTTCAGGAAAGCCAGTTCGCGCAGGCGGTGTTCCAGCGTCTTCAGATCGAAATCGATGTGGCTGAAGGTGGTCAGCGACGGGAAGAAGGTGACCTGGGTGCCGGTCAGAGGTTGTCCCGCCTTCTCACCCGTCTCGCGGATCGGGGCCACGCCGGTGACTTCCAGGGACTTGGCCGTGTCGCCCCGCTCGAAGCGCATTTCATGCTGCTTGCCGTCACGGAAAATCTTGAGTTGCAGCCAGTCGGACAGGGCGTTGACCACCGACACGCCCACGCCGTGCAGACCGCCCGAGACCTTGTAGGAATTCTGATCGAACTTACCGCCCGCGTGAAGCTGGGTCATGATGACCTCGGCCGCCGAGACGCCCTCGCCTTCGTGGATGTCGGTCGGGATGCCGCGCCCGTTGTCGGTCACCGTGACCGAGCCGTCGGCGTTCAGGATCACCTCAACCAGATCGGCGTGACCGGCCAAGGCCTCGTCGATGGCGTTGTCCACCACCTCATAGACCATGTGGTGCAGGCCCGAGCCGTCGTCGGTGTCGCCGATATACATCCCCGGCCGTTTGCGCACGGCGTCCAGGCCCTTGAGAACCTTGATGGAATCGGCGCCGTATTCGGGCGAGGCGGCGGTGTGGTCGGTCATGAAAGCGTCGGTCAAAAGTCCCGCGTCGGGGACGGCCAGGGGCGGCGCGGCGGCCGCACGAATCGACGCTGGAGCTGCCCGCGCCGGTCGCCCCGAAATATAGGAAATTCCGGCTCAAATTGCGAGCCGAAAGGGGGCTTATTCCGTGTCGGCCAGCAGGGCGTTCGGCACGTCTCGATGCGCGTGCAGGAAGCGCACGATCTCGACCCCGGCGTCATCCTCCAGGTAGAGAACCAGATACGGAAATCCCGTGATCTTCCAGACGCGCAACCCGTCTATCGCCATCTGCCGACCAAGCTCTGGCGCGCCAGCGCCGGGCGCATCCGCGATCAAGGCATGGGCGTCCTCGACCGCGTTGAGGAACCGCTGGGCGACCGTCGTTCCCGCTTCCAGCAGATAATGATCCAGCGCCTCGTCGAACTCCGCATCAGCCTTAGGCCGGATGGAAAAGGGCTTGGCCGTCATCCCGCCTTCTTGACCGCCTGCCGGAGACGCTCTCGCTTACTCTCGAAATAGGTCTCATCCATCGGAATGGTTGGCCCTGAACTCATCCCTTCAAGGACCATCGCGCGCAGCTTGGCGACCGCATGCTCCTTGCGCACCAGCGAGCGGATATACTCGCTGCTGGTCATGAAACTGTTCTCGGCGACCTGCTGATCGATGAATTCCTTGAGGTCGTCCGGCAGGGAGATGTTCATCGTGGCCATGACATGAGGATGCGCTTCATGGCAAAAAATGGCAAGGATCAGGCCTCTTGCAGCGCCCCGCCCGCCACCTGCACGAACTGCGCGCGTCCCTCCAGCGTCTCGAACAGGGGGCGTTCCGTGCCGGTCATGACGGCGGGCAGGCCCAGGGCCGCGATCTCGTCGAACAGGGCCGCGCGCCGCCCCGCATCCAGGTGCGCCGGGGCCTCGTCAAGCAGCAGGACGGGCGCCGCGTCCCCAAGCGCCTCTGCGCCCTTCAGCCGCGTCGCCTGGGCCAGGATCAGGTTCAGGGCCAGGGCCTTCTGCTCGCCCGACGACCCCTCGGCGGCGGGCCGGTTCTTCTCGCGGTGCAGGGCCGTCAGATCGCTGCGGTGCGGGCCGTACAGCGACCGCCCGGCCGCCGCGTCCCGGCCCCGGCTGCGCGCCAGCCCCTCGCCGATCAGGCCGATCAAATCCGCCTCCTGCGCGCCCTCGCCCGCCAGCCGTTCGGCCTCGCCGTCCAGCCCCAGATCGGCCTGCGGAAACGGCCGGTCGGCCCGGGCGTCGATGGCCGTCTGCAGCGCCGTCAGAGCGCTCGCCCGGGCGATCGCCGCCCGCGCCCCGGCCTCGGCCAATCTCTGCTCCAGAGCGTCCAGCCACAGGGGATCAGCGGCCCGCCCCTCGGCGCCCTCGGTCAGGAGCCGCAGCCGTTCGCGCAGCGCCTTTTCATAGACCGCCACCGTCGCCGCATGATCCGGGTTGGCCGCGAACACCAGCCGGTCGAAGAACCGCAGCCGCGCCGCCCGCGCGTCCGAGAACAGCCGGTCCTGCTCGGGCGTCGCCCAGACCGGCCGCAGGAAGTCCAAGAGCCGCCCCGGCTGGGCCGTCTCCCCGTCGATCCGCACCACCCGCCGCGCCGCGCCCGCCGCCTGCACCCCGGTGCCCAGCTTCGCCTCGCCGTCCGCCGTCTGAAGCGTCAGCGCCACGGCCCAGGCCCGGCCGACGGCCTCGCCCGGCTCGCGCCGCCCGATCTCCGCCGCCGTCGCCCCGCGCAAGCCCTTGCCCGGCGTGAACAGGCTCAAGCCCTCCAGCACATTGGTCTTGCCCGCCCCGTTCACCCCGAACAGCACCAGCGGCTGCCCGCTCAGGGCCAGGGAGGCCCCGGCGTAGGAGCGAAAGTCGGTGAGGGTGAGGGAAGTAGGCTGGGTCAAACTATAATCCGCTCATCCCGGCGAAAGCCGGGACCCAGTCCTTTCCCACGATGCCTGTCAGGCGAACAGGCTCGGAAACAGATCATCCCAGCCCGGGTTGCCACGCTCGATCATCTCGAGTTTCCAGTTTCGTTTCCATTCCTTGATCTGGCGCTCGCGCCGGAATGCAGCCTCGCGTGTCTCGTGGACTTCGAACCAGACCAGAATGGCGACGCCATACTTTGCCGTGAAGCCCGGCCGCAGCTTGTCCCTATGCTCGCCGACCCGCTTGCCGAGATCGTCGGTCGAGCCGGTGTAGAGTGTCCCGTTCCGCCGACTGGCATCTATGTAAGTGTAGAACGCCACGCCAGCCTCCCTGCCAAATAAAAGCACTGGGTCCCGGCTTTCGCCGGGATGAGCGGAAAATTGTTTAGCCCACCACTATTAGAAACAGCGCGCACCCGTCCGACCGTAGTCGCAGTCCGATCCTCCAACGCCAGCGCATTGGGCCAAGATGGTGATTGCCCCCAGAATGAGGGTCCACATGAAGACGCTTGTCCAGACGCTTCGAGCGCCTTGATTGCGATGCGCATCAAGAGCGGAGGGCACGAAACTGACTGCTAGAATGGCGAGCCAAAGAAGAAAAACCCGTATGGATCGTTCTCCTTTGGATCAACTCACACCCTCAGCGGCATCAGCACATACTGCACGCCCGGGTCGCCCGGATCGAGCACCAGGGTCGGGCTGGCCGGGTCGGCGAATTTGAAGTGGGCCGTCTCGCCGGTGATCTGGCCAGCCACGTCCAGCAGATAGCGGGCGTTGAAGCCGATCTCGAACGGTTCTTCGGAATAGCCGATCTCGACCTCTTCCTCGGCCTGGCCGGCCTCCATGTTGCGGACGGTCAGCTTCACCCGGTCGTTGTCGAAGGCCAGCTTCACGCTGCGGCTCTTCTCGGCCGAGATGGTGGCCACCCGGTCGACGGCCGAGGCGAAGACGGCGTTTTCGATGTCGGCCTGTTTGTCGTTGCCCTTGGGGATGACCCGCAGATAGTCGGGGAAGGCGCCATCGATGACCTTGGAGGTCAGGCTGGCCTCGCCGAATTCGAAACGGATCTTCTGAGCCGAGACCTGCACCTCGACCGCGCCCGAACCGTCGTCCAGCAGGCGGCGCACCTGATCCACGGTCTTGCGCGGCACGATGACGCCGGGACCGCCCGCCGCGCCTTCCGGCGCCGGGGTCTCGGCCAGGGCCAGGCGGTGACCGTCCGTCGCCACGGCGCGCAGCAGGGGCACGCCCGCCTCGGCCACCGTGTGCAGATAAAGGCCGTTCAGATAGTAGCGCGTCTCTTCGGTCGAGACGGCGAACCGGGTCTTGTCGATCAGGCGGGCCAGATCCTCCTTGGCCATGCTGAAGCGCGCGCCCGAGGCGTCGGCCGACATGACCGGGAAGTCGCCCGCCGGCAGGACCGGCAGGTTGAATTTCGACCGACCCGCCGAGACCACCAGGCGCGGATCGTCGCCATTGTAGCTGAGGCTGACCTCGGCCCCATCGGGCAGTTTGCGCACGATCTCGTACAGGGTGTGGGCCGGGGCGGTGATCTGGCCCTCGACGTTCACCTGGGCCTCAGCCTCGTCGACCATCTCCATGTCCAGGTCGGTGGCGGCGAAGGCCAGCTTGTCGCGGCCCGCGCTGAGCAGCACATTGGACAGGATCGGAATGGTGTTGCGGCGTTCGACCACGCTCTGCACATGACCCAAGGCCCGAAGGAGAGCAGATCGTTCGATCGTCAGTTGCATGAAACTCGTCTCAAGCCCTGGGGCGCGACTCGTCGTCGCCCGTTTTCCTATGGGCCGTAGACACTAGCGGATTGGCGGCGCGGGGCAACGGGTCAGGCCGCAGGCTTCTTCAACAACACCAGAATGGCGCGGGCGTCCGCCAGTTGTTCCGCGACGGAGGTGCGCAGCGAGGACTGCGCCAGCGAGGCCGCCTCTATGCGGGATTCGGCGGCCTTCAGACGTTCCCGGTCATAGGAAAGAACGGTGCGCCCCGCCCCACGCAACGCGCCGGTGTCATTGAATTCAGCGGCGTCGAACAAGGAATCATCCGAGAACATGATCGACAAGGTGCCGGCGTAAACAAAGGCGTTCCGCTCGATCCGCTGGTCGAACCTGACGAGGGCGGCGGTCAGCTTCGGGTCGTCGATCAACTGCAGATCGCCATCGGACACCATCTGCAGATAGACCGCCGATCTGGGCGACTGCCGCCCGAGGTTGATCGAGTTCAGTATCCAGGTCTTCACCTGATCGCTGTCGGACGGAACCGTGTCGTTCCGCAACGCCGTCACTAGGCTGCGCGACGCGGCCTGATAGCGGGTGATGTTGCCAAGAGAGGTTTCCAACTCCCGCTCGATATCGGTGAACTCGACGCGCAGAGCCTGCGTCAGCTCGCGCGCATGCCTGCGCTCCGCACCTTGTGCATTCCAGTTGGACACCTGCATCGCAATGAAGACGCCGATGACCACGATCAGGAAATCGATGCCTATCGCTACCCATTCCTGCTTCCGCAGGCGCTTCATCATGCGGCGAAACAGCAATCGCATTTCAAGGTCCCCTCGACGACCCTAGGAAATCCGTTCGATGTTGGGTAGCGGCCCGGGCCGCCGTCAGCCGCGCAGCTTGCGCGTCAGCGCCTCGACATCGCGCGCGATCTGTTCGTCCGAACCCAGCAACTCCTCGATCTTGCGCACGCCGTGCAGGACCGTGGTGTGGTCCCGTCCGCCAAAGCGGCGGCCGATGTCGGGATAGGAGCGGGTCGTGTGCTGTTTGCACAGATACATGGCGACCTGGCGCGGACGGGCGACCGAGCGGGTGCGGCGTTCGCTCAGCAGATCAGCCTGTTTCAGGGCGAAATGTTCGGCCACCGTCTTCTGGATCTCGTCGACGGTGATGCGGCGCTCCGGCCCGCCGCGCAGGGCGGCGCCCAGCAGGGCCTGGGCCTCGTCCACCGTCAGCTCCGACAGGCGGCGTCCAGCGGCGGCGGCCAGGGTGTTCACCGCGCCCTCCAGTTCGCGCATCGAGCCGGGCGTGCGGTCGACCACGCGCTCCAGCACCTCGGGCCGCGCTTCGCCGACCACGACGCCCAGACGGGCCAGGGCGGCCAGCCGGTTGCGGGCCACAGCCAGTTTGAGGTCCCGTCCGCCCGGCTCGACCGGGCAGGTCAGGCCCGCGGCCAGGTGGCTGCGCAGACGCGGCTCGATCTCGGTCATGGCCATCGGCGGCCGGTCGCCCGACAGGACGATGCGCTTGCCGTCCTCGATCAGGGCCGTCAGCGTCGACAGCAGTTCTTCCTGGGTGCTCGCCTTGCCGCCCACGAACTGGACGTCGTCCAGCAACAGCATGTCGGCGCCGCGCAGGCTTTCCTTGAAGGCGGCGGTCGAGCGGTCCTGCATCGCCTTGACGAAGGTCGACAGGAAGCGTTCGGCGGTCAGATAGATGACCTTGGCGTCCGGCCGCAGGCGCTGGGCCTCCCAGGCGATGGCGTTCAAGAGGTGCGTCTTGCCGTAGCCATAGGGTCCGCAGAAGAAGATCGGATTGAAATGGCCGTCGGCCCAACTGGCCGTCTGGCGGGCGATGGCCAGGGCGAAGGCGTTGCCCTCGCCTTCCACGAAGCTGTCGAAGGTCAGGCGTTCCTGAAGGCCCGCCGCGCGCACGGCGCGGGCACCGTCGGTGACCGGCGCCACCGCTGTCATCTGGGCGCTCGAAACCGGAACCGAGGCGGTCACGGCCGACGCCGGCGGGACCGAGCCGACCTCGGCGCGGCAGCGCACGTCCAGCCGACGGTTCAGCCCGTCCAGGCCCAGCCACAGCTCGTTCATGCGGCGCAGGGCGTTCTTGCGCACCCAGTCGCGGGCATAGGCGGTCGGAGTCACCAGGACCAGTTGACCGGCGCCGTCCACGCGCACGGCCGAGGGGGCGATATAGGAGCTGAACGGGCCTTCGCCGATCTCGGCGCGCAGCCGCAGCGCGGCCTCGCTCCAGATGCGGTCAGGATCCGTCATGCCGGCCATAGCCGTCGCCGCCCCCGTCATGGTCACCCGCCCTCCAGCGCAGAATTCACTCAACCGAACCCGACGCCTTTCGAGGACCGTTCCGTCGGGGACGACTTCTCCTGTCCGGCGAAACAGGTTTCGCCGGAGGGGCCGCACTCTCGATCAGACAATCCCCCGCGACGCGAAAAATCATTCCGCGCCGTCTTCATCCGTAGGAGGATGGAAGGGCGTTAGGAGGCTCAACTTACGCCCGGCGAGAGAGCGGTCAACGCAGATTCTCGACGCGATTCGAAGTTAAATTTGTTGACTCCGTTAAAGCCCCCCACGGCATGGGAAAATGGCGCTTTCGCCACAAAGGCGAGTGCGGAATTCGTCGAATTCGCTTAGCGGCGGATGTGCGAACGGCGAGGGAGCGGATGCGCCCTCGCCGTTGAAATCACTACGTATTCACGCGACGAAGCGATAAAGCTTCGTCCGGTCGCGGCCTGATCAGGCGGCGGCCATCTTCTTCAGTTGGGCGGCCAGGCGCGACACCTTGCGCGAGCCGGTGTTCTTGTGAACCACGCCCTTGGAGACGGCGCGCATCAGCTCGGACTGGGCCTCGATGAAGGCGCCCTTGGCGGCGGCGGCGTCGCCGGCCGAAACGGCTTCCTGGAACTTGCGCAGGAAGGTGCGGACGCGCGTGCGGCGCGCCTTGTTCACCTGGGTCCGGGCTTCGATCTTGCGGATCGCCTTACGGGCGCCGGGGTTGTTGGCCATCGTCAAACCTTCGAACGGAAAGCGCCGCGGAACACCGTCCACGGCGCGGAAATCTCAAGAGCGCGCGGCTATAGCCGAACAGGGCGTGCGGATCAAGGGCGTGAGAGGGCTTAGTGAGTAGGGCTTAGGTCCTAGGTCGATCGCCCTCCTCCTAAGCCCTAAGCCCTAAGCCCTACTTCCCTTTGAACTCCGGCTTCCGCTTCTCGACGAACGCCGCCATCCCCTCCTTCTGGTCCTCGAAGGCGAACAGCGAGTGGAACAGGCGGCGCTCGAACTGGACGCCCTGGGTCAGGGTGGTCTCCAGCGCGGCGTTGACCATCTCCTTATTGGCCATGACCGCCAGCGGGCTTTGCGCTGCGATGCGGGCGGCGATCTTGCGCGCCTCGCCCATCAGCGCCTCGTGCGGAAAGACGCGGCTGGCCAGGCCCGAGCGCTCGGCCTCGGCCGCGTCCATCATCCGGGCGGTCAGCACCATGTCCATGGCCTTGGACTTGCCCACCAGCCGCGTCAGCCGCTGCGAGCCGCCGATGCCGGGCGCCACGCCCAGGTTGATCTCGGGCTGGCCGAACTTGGCCTTCTCCGACGCGATGATGAAGTCGCACAGCATGGCCAGTTCGCAGCCGCCGCCCAGGGCGAAGCCGTTGACCGCCGCGATGATCGGCTTTCTGAAGCGCGTGATCCGGTCGTGGCCCAGGGCGAAGAAGTTTCCGGCGTACATCTGGGCATAGGTCTGGTCCGCCATCTCCTTGATGTCGGCGCCCGCGGCGAAGGCCTTGTCGCCCGAACCGGTCAGGATCAGGCAGCGCACGCTGTCGTCATGTTCGACTGCGTCCAGGAAGTCCGCCAGGTCCTTGAACAGCGCCGAGTTCAGGGCGTTCAGCGCCTCGGGCCGGTTCAGCGTCACCACCGCATAGCCGTCGGCGTGTCGTTCGATCAGCAGGTTGGCGTAGCTGTCGGTCATGGTTCGGCTCCTCAAAATATGCACTCTGCATACTCATCCGCTCATCCCGGCGAAAGCCGGGACCCCGTTCTTTGGGTGATGCAACAGAGTCCATGATCCGCCAGCCCTGATCCAGCGCCCGGTTGCGTGGCTCTCACTGGGTCCCGGCTTTCGCCGGGATGCACGGTTATGGGTCAGGCTCTCGGCATCAGGGCCAATGTCAGACCCGCCCGCGTCAGTTCGGCGATCACCACCATGGCCAACAGGCCGTTGGCCAGCATCACCTGCCCCCTCGGCCCGGCCAGGCCCAGATCGACGCCCAGCCCGGCCGCGAAGGCCATGACCCCCGCCGCCAGCAACAGCATGCCGACCAGCACCATCAGAGCCACGTGCCCGGCCTTCAGCGCCGCGTTCAGCGTCGGTCCCTCGTCCAGCGTCCGCGCCCGTTTGCGCAACAGCCAGGCCACCGCCCCCGCCACCACCGTCTCGGCTACCAGCACCACCGCCAGCGCGCCAATGAACCAGAAAACCAGGCCGTCCAGATCGCCCGCCCGCACCGACTGCACGAAATGGATGAAATAGGCGCCCCAGGCCAGGACCCCGGCCACCAGGCTGATCCACAGATGGGTCTTGCGATGCGTCACAGCTTCGTTTCCAGTTCGCTCGGATGGCGGTCGAGAGGGTTTGATGCTCATACACATTCTAGCCGCACTGGCGATCCTGTCCGACCTTTCGCCCGCGGTGCGTGCACACCTGGCGCCCTTCACCACCGCCGTCCAGGACGCCGAAGCGAAGCTTCAGGCCCTGCCGCCCGACGCCGACGTCCGCGAGCGTCTGATCGTCATGCGCCAGCTCGACCAGGCGCCGATGATGGCGGTGCACGATCTGGATTCCGACGGACTGTCAGAAGCGGAAGCAGACGCCGCCCGTGCAGAGGTCGATCGCGAATTGGCGCGGCTGAACGCTCAGAACATCACCGCCTTGCTGGCGATGATCCCGGAAGACGGCTGGTTCTCCAGCCGCATCTATGGCCAGGAGGCCGCGACCGGCGCCTTTCTGATCATCCAGCATTCCGACTCTGTCCAACAGAAGCGGTTCCTGCCCGCCATCGAGACCATGGTCGAGCGTGGTGAGGCGTTGGGATCGGAATATGCCCTGATGTACGATCGAATCGCCGTCGCGGAAGGGCGGCCACAGCGCTACGGCACCCAGATGCACTGCGTCGCGGGCCGCATGGTTCCTCAACCCATCGAAGATCCCGAACGGTTGGAAGCCCGGCGCGCGCCGATGGGTTTCCGCTGGTCGAACTATGAAGCCTATCTCGCCATGTTCGGCGCCTGCCGATCCTAGATGGTCGCTGTCGCCCTACAACCCGACCATATCGGCCAGTTTCAGCACCGTGTTCCAGTTGCGTCCCGTGCCCATGCCCAGCATGCGCGGCGTGGCCTTCTTGAAGACGCCGCTCTCGCCCTGGCCGTTCGGGAACCAGAAATAGAGCGTCCCGTCCACCGCCTCGACCCGCTCGCCCGGCGCCGCCAATTCGCGACACGCCTCGACCGCGCCGGGCCTGATCGCGTCCTTCATCACCATGACCAGCGCCCTGGCCGGCTGCGCCTCCGCCTCGGCCTTGAACGGATTGGCGGCGATCAAATCGGCCCACTGCCTTGGCGTTCGCGCCATGGCCGCGATCTTCAGGCCGAAGGTCGCCTGCATCGCCGCCTCGATGTCGGTCTCCAGCGCCGCCGTCGCCTTCGTGCTCTCGACCACCAGATTGCCGCTGGCCAGAAGCGTGCGCGGGTTCTTCAGCCCCATCCTTTCGGCCATGGCCCGCTGCTCGGCCACAGGCGCGCGCACCCCGCCGGTGTTCATGCCGCGAAACAGGATGATGCGATGGCTCATGTCAGCGCGCCTGGCACGAGGGGCACCAGAAGGTCGAGCGGCCGCCCTGGACGACCCGCCTGACCTCTCCGGCGCACGCCGGGTTCCGGCACGGTTCGCCCTCGCGGCCATAGACGTCGAAACTGTGCTGGAAATAGCCTTGGCCGCCCTCGGCGTTGGCGAAGTCGCGCAGGGTCGATCCGCCCGCCGCGATGGCGTCCTTCAACACCTCGCGGATCTGCGTGGTCAGGACCTCCAGCCTGGGCCGTGAGACCCGGCCCGCCGCGATCAGCGGTGAGACGCCCGCCCGATACAGCGCCTCGCACACATAGATGTTGCCCAGGCCCGCCACGATCCTCTGGTCCAGCAGCGACACCTTGACGTTCTGCTTGCGCCCCTTGAACGCCTGCGCCAGATGCGCGGCCGAAAACCCGTTGCCCAGCGGTTCGGGTCCCAGGCCCGCGAACCACGGATGCGCCTCGACCTGGTCGGTCGGGATCAGTCCCATGAAGCCGAACCGCCGCGCATCGGCGAAGCCCAGCCGGGTCACAGCTCCGTCCTTCATCGCCGACAGGCTGACGTGCTCATGCTTGCCGCCGGACGGCGCCTCGTCCTCGAACGCGCCGACCTCGCGCCCTTCCAGGGTGAAGCGGCCGGTCATGCCCAGATGGGTCACCCAGGTCTCGCCGGTCGACAGGGGAAACAGCAGATATTTCGCCCGTCGGTCCAACCGCAGCACCGTCGCCCCGTCCAGCCGTTCGACGAACCGGTCAGGAAAAGGAAAGCGCAGGTCGGGGCGGTTCTGGCGCACGCGGCTCAGACGCGCGCCCTCCAGCACAGGCTCCAGCCCGCGCCGGACGGTCTCGACCTCGGGAAGTTCGGGCATGGGTCAGGCTTAGCCCGCCCGTCGTCCGCCGCAAAGCGTCAGTCGGCCTTATAGGCGTCGTGACAGGCCTGGCAGGCGGCGCGCACCTCGGTCCATTGGGCGGCGAAGCCCGCCGCGTCGTCGGCCCGCGCCAACTCCTGCAGCCGCATCGCCGCCGTCGTGAACGTGGCGGCCTTGGTCTCGAAGTCCGCCCGCGCGGTCCAGATCGCGGCCCTGGCGTCGGTGGCGTCCTCGCCCAGCTCGGCCTGACCGCTGCCCGCCGGGAAGACCCCCGGCATGGCCCGCCCCCATCGCGCCAGGGACCCGGCGGCGAAGGCCTGGCCGCGCGGCGAGGCCTGGGCGTCGATCGCCGCCTTCATCGACGACATCAGCGCGCCCGACATTCCCATGCCGGCCTTGCGCGCCGCGACCGCCTGCTGGGGCGAGATGGAGGCCGCGTCCTGCGCGCCCGCCGCCCCGGCCAGACACAACAACACGGCCGCCGAGGCGATGATGGTTCTGTGCATGGCGGTCCCTCTCCCCGTCGGCCGTCGCGCGGCCGTCATCGAAGTTCGCCGCCATTTGCCCCGCCTGGTCAAGTTCGCGGGCTTTCTTGCCCGAACCGGCCCGAGCCTCTAGGCAGGACCGCGCGTGCGCACGTCGCGGTCGAGCCAGGGAACGGTCTGATGTCGATGAGGGAAACAGACGCCGACTGGGCCATATTGGGCGACGACGAACCCTTCTTCGGCGTCTTCAGCCACGAGAAATTCCTGCGCCGCAATCTGACGCCGGACGTGCTGGCCGAGTTCTGGGCCTCGGGCGTCGAGGAAATTCAGTATCTGCGGCGTATCCTGATCGCTCATTTCGGCGACTTCCAGGCCGGTCACGCGGTCGATTTCGGCTGCGGCGTCGGCCGTCTGACCCGCGCCCTGGCCGAGGTCTGCGACCGCGTCACCGGCGTCGATGTCTCGCCCGGCATGTTGGCCGAGGCCAACCGCCATCGCCTGCCCAACATCACCTATACGGATCGGTTGAGCGACCAGACGTTCGACTGGATCAACTCGGTCATCGTCTTCCAGCACATCCCCCCGGCGCGCGGCTATGGTCTGTTCGCCGACCTGTTGGGCCGCCTGAACCCCGGCGGCGTGGTGTCGGTGCAGTTCACCCTGTTCAAGGACGAAGCCTTCATCGGCGCCGTCGCCGAACCGATCCGCCGCGCGAGCTGGGACGGCGAGACCCTGCGCGTTATGGATCAGACCCCGCATCCGCCCGGCGCCATGATGATGTACGACTACGACCTGAACCGGCTGATGTCGCTGCTGACCGACCACGGCGTCGAGACGGTGTTCCTGGAGCACACCGACCACGGCGGCTGCCACGGGGTGCGGCTGTTCGGGCGTCGGGGCGGCTGACTCCCAGGCGGCCCGCGGCCTATTGCAGGATTTCGGTCTCGGGCCGTTCCGTCTCGACCTCGAAGTCCAGCCGCCCCGGCGCCACGGCTTTCAGGGTCTCGACCACGCCCTTGACGTCCTGGGCGCGACGCAGATCGCAGACCAGGACCGCATCCTTCTCGACGATGATGGCTAGGCCGCGCACGCCGACGGCGGCCACCACCATGCCTTCGGGCGCGCGGATCAGGCAGTTTTCGCTGTCGCCCACCACCTGCGCTCCGGCCGTGCCGGCGCCGGTCGCCGCGATGGCGTCCCAGGCCCCCAGGTCCGACCATTCAAAATCGACCTCCAGCACGCTGGCGACGTCGGTCTTCTCCATCACGGCGTAGTCGATCGAGATCTTGGGCGCCGTGCGAAACACCTCGGCCAACAGCGTCGCTTCGCCTTCCGGCAGGGCGGCGCGGGCCGCCTTCAACACCTCGGGTTCGTGGCGGTCCAACTGTTCGACCAGGGTCTGGGCCGAGACGATGAAATTGCCGCTGTTCCACAGATAGCCGGCGCCGATGTGGGCTTCGGCCGTCGTCTCGTCGGGCTTTTCGACGAAGGCTTCGACCGCGCTCAGGCCGCGTCCGGCGGGTTTGATGTATCCGTACGCCGAAGACGGCGACCGGGGCCGCACGCCCAGGGTCACGATCCGGCCCGTCTCGGCCGCGCCCGCCGCCTCGCGCACCGCGCGGCGGAAGGCGTCGTGATCGGGAATGAAATGATCCGAGGCAACGAAGGCGGCCACACCCTCGGGATCGCGCTGCGCGATCCAGGCCGCCGCCGCCGCCATGGCCGGGGCGGAATCCCTCGGCTCCGGCTCCAGCAGCACCGTCGCCTCGACGCCCAGGTCGGCCAACTGCCGGTCGATCCAGCCCGCGTGCTGTACGCCCGCGACCACGACCAACCGCCCGGCGCCCGAGGCCAAGGGCGCGCATCGCGCCACCGTCTCCTGGAACAGGGACCGCTCCCCGGCCAGAGCCAGAAACTGCTTGGGACGCGAGGGACGCGAGGCCGGCCACAGACGGGTGCCGGCGCCGCCGCACATGATGACGGGATACAGAGCCATGGCGGGTCTTCTACGCCTTGCCGATGACGGGCGAAAGACGACGACGCCCGTCAGGCGTTGCGCGGCCTCTCCGCGTCTGCGATCAGGCGAGCGAACGGGCGAGGAGACACCATGACCGACAGGATCGCCTATGTGGTGCTGGGCATGCATCGCAGCGGGACCTCGTCGGTCGCCGGGACCCTGGCCCTGTTGGGCGCCGCCGCCCCCCGCACCCTGATGCGCCCGGCCGAGGACAATCCGAAGGGATTCTGGGAGAGCGAGGTCGTCACCGCCTTCAACGACCGTCTGCTGGCGGCGGCGGGATCGTCGTGGAACGACTGGCGGCGTCTGGACGGCGCGGCCCTGTCCGACCCGGCCTGGGCCGATGAGGCCGCGCGAGTGCTGAACGCCGAGTTCGGCGACGCGGACGCCATCGTGCTGAAGGACCCCCGCATCTGCCGCTTCTTCCCCTTCTGGCGCCGCGTGCTGGAAGGCGCCGGCTACGCCCCCCGGATCGTCGCACCGGTGCGCGACCCGCTGGAGGTCGCGGCCAGTCTGAACGCCCGCAACGGCATGGACCCGGCCCGCGCCCTGCGCCTGTGGCTGCGTCATGTGCTGGAGGCCGAGGCGGCCAGCCGCGGCCTGCCCCGCCACCTGATGGGCTGGGACGGCTTCATCGCCGACTGGCGGGCGGAGACCGCCCGCATGGCCGCCCGTCTGAACCGCCCGCTGACGCCGACCTCGGACCAGGCCCTGGCCGTCGACGCCTTCCTGACCGCCGACCTGCGCCGCCAGACCCCCGGCGAAGGCCGTCCTCCGGCCCTGGCCGCCCGCGCCCACGCGGCCCTTTTGGACCTGGCCCGCCATGGCGAGCACGCCGACCTGCATCGCGCCCTGGATGCCTTGCGCGCCGAGTTCGACCGCGCCTGCGCCCTGTTCCCGGACGCGGACTAGGGGTTCGCCGTTTCCCCGGTCCCTGCCCGTCCGCCCTGCGCCTCGCGGCAACGACCCGAAACCGTCCCGGTTTGATCGTGACTTCGCCGCCCCCCGGCGCTATCGCACCGCTCATGCAAGAGACCGAACGCCAATCCGAAGAGCGCGGCTGGGCCACGGCGAGGACGCTGGCCGAGGCCCTGCCCTATATCCAGGTCTATGACCGCGAGACCGTGGTCATCAAATACGGCGGCCACGCCATGGGCGAGAGCGCCGTGGCCAAACAGTTCGCCGCCGATGTGGTGCTGCTGAAACTGATGGGCGTGAACCCGGTCGTGGTCCACGGCGGCGGACCCCAGATCAGCGCCATGCTGGACAAGGCGGGGGTCAAGTCGTCCTTCGTCGACGGCCTGCGCGTCACCGACGCCGACACCATGCAGGTGGCCGAAATGGTCCTGTCCGGCGCGGTCAACAAAGAGATCGCCGCCTGGATCACCCTGGCGGGCAAGGAGGCCGACGTGCGCGGCGTCGGCCTGTCGGGCAAGGACGCCGGTCTGCTGACGGTCGAGAAGACCCGTCGCACCAAGCGCGACCCCGACAGCATGATCGAACACGAGGTCGATCTGGGCTTCGTCGGCGAACCGACCAAGGTGGACGCCAAACTGGTGCAACGGCTGTTGGAATCCGACGCCGACTGGGTGCCGGTGATCGCCCCCATCGGCGTGTCCGAGGACGGCCAGACCTTCAACGTCAACGCCGACACCGTGGCCGGGGCCGTGGCTGGGGCGCTGAACGCCAAACGCATGCTGATGCTGACCGACGTGGAAGGCGTGAAGGACGCCAATGGCGAACTGATCCGCCAGATGACGCTGGGCGAAGCGCAGGCGCTGATCGACACGGGCGTCGCCACCGGCGGCATGATCCCCAAGCTGGAGACGGCCATGGCCGCCGTCCGCGCGGGCGTCGAGGCCGTGGTCATCCTGGACGGCCGCCGTCCCCACGCCATGCTGGTGGAGCTGTTCACCGAACACGGCGCCGGGACCCTGGTGAAGGCGTGAGCCGGAACCCGAAGGGAGTGAAGGCCTCTTGACCGACCTGTCTCACGTCTCGGTCTGGGTGTTCGACGTGGACGACACCCTGTACCCGCGCGAACAGGGGCTGATGTCGCTGGTCCAGGCGCGGATCAACGCCTATGTCGTCGAGGCCGTGGGTCTGGACCCCGCCTCGGCCCGCGTGCTGCAACGCCAGTTCCTGGATGAGCACGGCACCACCCTGGCGGGCCTGATGGCCAACTACACCATCGACCCCGAGCATTTCCTGCACGACGTCCACGACGTGCCGATGGACGGGCTGGAGCCGAACCCGCGCCTGGCCGAACAACTGAAGCGCCTGCCCGGCCGCCGCCTGGTCTTCACCAACGGTGCGCGCGACTATGCGGGGCGGGTGCTGGACCGGTTGGGGGTCACGGACTGTTTCGACGGTCTCTTCGCCATCGAGGACGCCGACCTGACGCCCAAGCCGGCGCCCTCGACCTTTCGCCACCTGATCGAACGGTTCGGCTTCGAGCCGCGCAGCGCCGTCTTCTTCGAGGACACGCCGCGCAATCTGGAACCGGCCAAGGCCCTGGGCATGACCACCGTCCTGATCGGCGACGGCCACGGCAAGCCCCTGGGCGACCACATCGACCACATGGCGCCCGATCTATTAGACTTCCTGACCGACCTGACCTTCAAGGACGCCGCCGCATGACCGATCTGTCGCATCTGGAATCCGTCATCGAGACGGCCTGGGAAGACCGCGCCGCCGTCTCGGCCGCCACCCACGGCGAAGTCCGCCACGCCGTCGAACAGGCCCTGGCCCTGCTCGATTCCGGCCAGGCCCGCGTGGCCTCACGCGGCGCAGACGGCGTCTGGACCACGCATCAGTGGCTGAAGAAGGCGGTGCTTCTGTCCTTCCGCCTGAACGACAACCAGATCCTGCGTCCTGGCGATCGCGGCGCTCTCAGCCACGCCCCCGGCGTCGGTCCCTGGTACGACAAGGTGCCCAACAAGTTCGGGGACTGGATGGCCTCTGACTATCAGGACGCGGGCTTCCGCTCGGTCCCCGGCGCCATCGTCCGTCAGGGCGCCTTCATCGCCAGAAACGTCGTGCTGATGCCCAGCTTCGTGAACATCGGCGCCTATGTCGACGAAGGCTCCATGGTCGACGCCTGGGCCACGGTCGGCTCCTGCGCCCAGATCGGCAAGAACGTGCACCTGTCCGGCGGGGCGGGCATCGGCGGGGTGCTGGAGCCGCTCCAGGCCAATCCCACCATCATCGAGGACGGCTGTTTCATCGGCGCTCGCGCCGAGGTGGCCGAGGGCGTGATCGTGCGCGAAGGTGCGGTCCTGGCCATGGGCGTCTATCTGTCCGGCTCGACCAAGATCGTCGACCGCGCCACCGGCGAGGTCTTCCGCGGCGAGGTGCCGGCCTATTCCGTCGTCGTGCCGGGCGCCCTGCCCGATCCGAACGGCGGGCCGAGCCTGTACTGCGCCGTCATCGTCAAGCGCGTCGACGCCCAGACCCGCGCCAAGACCGGCGTCAACGAACTGCTGCGCGACTAGGGTCTGACTGACAGATCCTCCCCCGTTCTTGACGGGGGAGGGGGACCACGAAGTGGTGGAGGGGGCGACCCCAGACACCGCACGTGAACTCGCCCCCTCCACCGCCTACGGCGGTCCCCCTCCCCCGCTTCGCTGGGGAGGATCAAATGGGAGCGACCCACGAAGAAATACGATCTCTACATCTTCGGGATCGGATTGGTCCGGGGGTCCGGGCCGTTGGTGACCACGCGGTCGCGGTCGGACAGGTCCTTGACCACCTTCACGTCCTGGAACCCCGCCTCACGGAACAGGGCGCTGACCGCCGCGCCCTGATCCCAACCGATCTCGACGGCGAAGACCCCGCCGGGCTTCATCACGCGGGCGATCTCGGGAACCAGTTCGCGATAGGCGGTCAGGCCGTCGGGACCGCCGTCCAGCGCCAGGCGCGGGTCGTGGTCCTTCACCTCGGGGTCCAGACCGTCGATGTCGTCGGACGGGATATAGGGCGGGTTCGACACCACCAGATCGAAACTGTGGTCGGCCAGGCCCGCCGCCCATTCGGTGCGCAGGAAGTCGCAACGTTCGCCCAGTCCCAGATTGGCCGCGTTCTCGCGCGCCACCGCCAGGGCCTCGGTCGAGACGTCGGTGCCCACGCCGCGCGCGCCCGCCCGCTCGGCCAGGATAGCCAACAGGATCGCGCCCGACCCCGTGCCCATGTCCAGCACGGTGAAGGCCTCGTTCGGGGCATGATGCAGCAGGGCGACGTCCAGGATGGCCTCGGTGTCCGGCCGGGGGCTGAGCACGTCGGGCGTGACGTTCAGCATGATCTTCCAAAAGCCCTTCTTGCCTAGGATGCGCGACACCGGTTCGCGCCGCAGGCGGCGTTCGACATAGCCGTCCAGCTCGGCCTGCTGTTCGGGCGTCACCGCGCGATAGGGGTCGGTCAGGATGTCGGTGCGGCTGGCGCCGGTCGCGGCCTCCAGCAACAGGCGGGCGTCGATCGACGGGCTGTCGATGCGGCCGGCCTTCAACAGGGCTTGCGCGGCCTTCCAGGCGGTCAGAAGAGTGGGCGTGTCGGTCATAGGGCGCACTTGGCGTGGCGGCGCGAGCTTTGCAAGCGGAACGCCGCACAGGCTGGGCCGTTCAGTCGGAGATGCCGGGGATGAGTCTGAAGCCGAAACACGCGAAACCCCTCGGACCCTGGGCGTGGATCGCGGCCGCTGCGGGCGGGCTGGCGGCGGGGGCTGGGGCCGCGCACCTGGTCTATCGTCACGGCCATCGGTACGGCGTCGAACTGCGCCGCGAACGCCCCGCCCCCGCGCCGCCCGCACCGCCCACGCCCGAGGATTTCGACGCCCAAGAGCCGGGGCGCGGCCGCTTGGCGACCCGGCCCCGAGAGATTCCGAGAAAGGGTTGGACCGACATCCTGTGGCGCTGGGGCGCCAGCTATTTCGGCGACCGGGTCGGCTTCGTCGCCGGGGGCGTGACCTTCTTCGTCATGCTGTCGCTGTTTCCGACCCTGGCGGCGCTGGTGACGATCTACGGCCTGTTCGCCGACCCGACGGACGCGGTGGCGCGGCTGCATTTCCTGTACGGCGTCCTGCCGCCGGGCGTGGCCGAGTTCATCGGCGGCGAGATGCAGCGCCTGGCCCAGGATTCGACCGGCCAACTGACCTTCACCCTGGTCTGGACCCTGCTGTTGTCGCTGTGGACCGCCAACGGGGCGGTCAAGGTGCTCTTCTACGGCCTGAACATCGCCTATCACGAGGTCGAGCGGCGCCACCCGATCCGGTACAATCTGATCTGCATGGCCTTCACCGTCTCTGGACTGGCGGCGGTCTTGCTGTCAGCGGCCCTGGTGGTGGGGGCGCCGCTGGTGCTGGGGACGTTCGGCCTGGCCGAGGAATGGGCGCATCTGACCCCGCTGCGCTGGCCGGTGTTGCTGTTCGTCTATGGCGCGGCCCTGACCCTGGCCTATCGCATCGGGCCGTGCCGAGAGCGGGCGCGCTGGCGCTGGCTGATCCCCGGCGCGATCGCCGCCGCCCTGCTCAGCCTGGTGCTGTCGCTGGCGTTCAGTTGGTATCTGCAGACCTTCGTGCGCACCGCCTCCTACGGCCCGCTGGCGGCCATGATGGGCTTTCTGCTGTGGACCTGGCTGTCGGTTCAGATCGTGCTGATGGGAGCCGAGCTGAACGCCGAGATCGAGCACCAGACGGCGATCGACACCACCACGGGCGATCCTCGTCCCATCGGCGAACGCGGGGCCGTTGTGGCCGACACCGTGGGTCCCCGGCGCGGCAATCCCGCCGCCCTGGCCTTCACCTTGAAACACGCCGAGGCCCTGTCCGACCGTCTGCTGAAGCGCCGGGCCAAGCTACGGCCTTAGCCGAACTCCGCCTCCAGATCCGCCAGGCGCGCCGCCTGGTCCTCGGCGATCAGGGCGTTCAGCAGGGCGTCGAGGTCACCCTCCAATATCTGCGGCAGACTGTGCAGGGTCAGGCCGATGCGGTGGTCGGTCACCCGCCCTTGCGGGAAGTTGTAGGTGCGGATGCGTTCCGACCGGTCGCCCGAGCCGACCTGGGACTTGCGCGCGTCGGAACGGGCCAGATCCTTGGCCTGGCGTTGCTGGTCGTACAGGCGGATGCGCAGCGCCTTCATAGCCTTGTCCCGGTTCACGTGCTGGGACTTTTCCGAACTGGTGGTGACGATGCCGGTGGGCAGGTGGGTGATGCGCACCGCCGAATCGGTCTTGTTGACGTGCTGGCCGCCCGAGCCGGACGACCGGAAGGTGTCGATGCGGATGTCCTTGTCGTGGATCTCGATCTCCACGTCCTCGACCTCGGGCAAGACGGCGACGGTGGCGGCCGAGGTGTGGATGCGCCCGCCCGCCTCGGTCACCGGCACGCGCTGGACCCGGTGCACGCCGCTCTCGAACTTCAGCCGGCCGAAGACACCGTCGCCGGTGACGGTGGCGATGATCTCTTTATAGCCGCCCGCATCGCCTTCCGAGACGCTGTCGATCTCGACGCGCCAGCCCAGGGTCGAGGCGTAGCGCGAATACATGCGGAACAGGTCGCCGGCGAACAGGGCCGCCTCGTCGCCGCCGGTGCCCGCGCGGACCTCCAGCACGGCCGAGGCGTTCTCGTCGGCGTCGCGCGGGGCCAGCAGCAGGGCCACCTCACGCTCCAGCACCGGCAGGCGGTCGTCCAGGACGTCCCGCTCCAGCGCCGCCATCTCGGCCATTTCGGGATCGGCCGCCATGATCTCCAGATCGGCCAGATCGGCGCGGGCCTTGGCCAGGCGGGCGACGGCGTCGGCCACGGGCTTGATCTCGGCGTGCTCCTTGGACAGGCGCACGATCTCCTGGCCGTCCGTGGCCGCGCCCATGCGCGCCTCCACCTCGTGGAAGCGGTCGAGCACCTGATCGAGCCGGGCCTGGGGCAGTCGCAAGTCGGGAATCCTGTGGCAGCGCAGGCGCTTCCTAGCGGGCGGCCGACGCCCTGTCGAACGCGTGATCGCAACCGTCGCCGTTCCGCGTCATTGTGCGCCCTGGCGAATCCTCCCTTGCCGCCTCAACCATGGGTCCGTCTTGGACGTCTTTCTGCTCTTTCTGTTGGTCGGCATCCTGGCCCAGGCCGTCGACGGCGCCCTGGGCATGGCCTACGGCGTCATTTCGTCGTCGGTGCTGCTGGCGTTCGGCGTGCCCCCCGCCATGGCCTCGGCCAGCGTCCACGCCGCCGAGGTCTTCACCACCGGCGCCTCGGCGACCAGCCACATCATGCACAAGAACGTCGACTGGCGGCTGCTGCGGCCGCTGGTCGTCGCCGGGATCATCGGCGGCGTCCTGGGCGCCTATCTGCTGACCGGGATCGACGGCGCCGTCATCAAGCCGTTCGTCGTGGCCTATCTGGCCCTGGTCGGGGCCTGGATCCTGTGGCGCGCCGGGCACGACATCCGGCCGCGCCGTCTGCCGTCGTTGCTGACCTGGCCGATGGGGTTGGTCGGCGGCTTCCTGGACGCCGTCGGCGGCGGCGGCTGGGGATCGACGGTGTCATCGGCCATGGTCGGGGCGGGGGGCGAGCCGCGCCGCGCCATCGGCACGGTCAATACGGCCGAATTCTTCCTGACCGTCGCCATCTCAGCCACCTTCGTCTGGAGCCTGGTCACCGGCCACTGGGCCGAGGCGGGCGCGTTGAAGAGCCAGGGCGCGGCCGTGGCCGGTCTTGTCGTCGGCGGCCTGATCGCGGCGCCCTTCGCGGGCTGGATCGTCAAACGGATCCCGCGCAAGGTCCTGACCTATGCGGTCGGCCTTCTGCTCATCGCGTTGGCGGCCTTCCAGGGCCTGCAACTGGCCGGCGTCCTCTAGCCGACGGCGTCAGGCCGGGTGTCGGCGAAGCTGGGCCGCGCCTCCAGGGCGGCCTGAAGCGCGACCAGCCTGGGCCGTCCGGTCTTCCAGTCGAACTCGGGGTGGCGGAAGCTGATCCAAGTGACGGCGCAACCGGCGGTGATCACCCCCATGTCCAGACGATCTGCCGACAAGTCGGCGGTCTCCAGCGCATTCAGGCACCGGCCCATGCGGTTCGACCAGCGGTCCATCCAGGCCTGCGAGCGCTCATCCTCGGGCCGACGCTTCTCCAGCACCCATTTGACGCCCATCTCCAAGGCGGCGTTCCCCAGCGTCTCGACCCGCTTGACCGCCCACCGTTCCGGTCCCGCCTCGGGCAGCAGCACGGCCCCCGATCCCAGCCGGTCCAGATATTCGCAGATCACCGGACTGTTGTTCAACGGCAGGCCGTCCTCAGCGATCAGAGTGGGCACCTGATCGACCGGATTCAGGGCCGCCAGCTCGGGCGCGGCGCCGTACAGATCGACCACCACCTCCTCGACCCGATCCGCCAGCCCCTTCTCACGCGCGACGATCCGGCATTTGCGGGCGAAGGGAGACGGGATGGTGATGTAGAGTTTCATGGGTACCGTTGTGTGGCGTGTACGACCCGCAGCAGGCGCACTGCATCGAGTTCGACACGATAGATGAGGATATAGTTGGGATGGACCACCGCTTCGCGTGTGTCCGGCTCACGTCCGACACGATACATGTGCGGATAGACGCCCAACCGCTCGGCGGCATCGACGATCAGATTACGGACCATCCTCGCGGCGCGCGGGTTCTGCTCACCGAGATAGGCGATCAACTGCTCCATGTCGGTCGTCGCCGTCTCCGACCAGACGGTTGGAAGCATCAGGCCTTTTTCTCGAATTTGGCCAGGACGGCGTCAATACGGGCCACCGCCTGGTCGTGCGGCACAGGCGGTCGTGTATCGGCCAGCGCCTCGCGCACCTTGGCTCTCACCCAGGCGTCATGCGCCTCGGCCTCTTCCGTGGTCGCGAACTCGCTGACGATGGGGTCCAGTTTGGCCATGAAACGGATAATGCGCCTCTGGGCGTCGGCCCGCAACCGACCGGCGGCCGCTACTCCGCCGTCTCGGTCCGCCGCGCGGCGTCCAGTTCGGCGGCCTTCTGTTCGACCAGATCGACGATGCGGTCGATCATCCCCGCATTGTCCTGTTTGAAGGCGATGGCGCCGTTCAGATAGACCATGCCCGCCCCCTTGCCGCCGCCGGTGAAGCCGACGTCGGTGTACAGGGCCTCGCCCGGCCCGTTCACCACGCAGCCGATGATCGACAGCGACAGGGGCGTCGAGACATGGGCCAGCCGTTCCTCCAGCACCGCCACGGTCGAGATGACGTCGAAACCCTGACGCGCGCAGGACGGGCAGGCGATGATGTTCACCCCTCGATGGCGCAGGCCCAGCGACTTCAGGATGTCGAAGCCGACCTTGATCTCCTCGACCGGATCGGCGGCCAGGGACACGCGGATGGTGTCGCCGATCCCGGCCCACAACAGATTGCCCATGGCGATGGACGATTTGATCGTGCCGGTGCGAAGCGGTCCCGCCTCGGTCACCCCGACGTGCAGCGGGCAGTCGATGGCCTCGGCCAACTGGTGATAGGCGGCGACGGTCAGGAAGGGGTCGGACGCCTTCACCGAAATCTTGAACTCGTGGAAGTCGTGGTCCTGCAGGATGCGGGCGTGGTTCAGCGCGCTCTCGACCATGGCCTCGGGGCACGGCTCGCCGTATTTCTCCAGCAGCTCCTTCTCCAACGAACCGGCGTTGACGCCGATGCGCATGGAGCAGCCGTGATCCTTGGCCGCCTGGATGACCTCGCGCACGCGGTCGGGCGAACCGATGTTGCCGGGGTTGATGCGCAAGCAGGCCGCGCCCGCCTGGGCCGCCTCGACGCCCCGCCGGTAGTGGAAATGGATGTCGGCGACCAGCGGGACCCTGGCCTCGCGGGCGATGGTCTTGAAGGCGGCGGTGGAGTCTTCATCGGGGCACGACACGCGCACGATGTCGGCGCCCGCCTCTTCGAGTCGGCGGATCTGGTCGATGGTCGCCCCGGCGTCTGAGGTCGGGGTGTTGGTCATCGACTGGACGGTGATCGGCGCGTCGCCGCCCACGGGCACGGCGCCGACCATGATCCGGCGGCTCTGGCGGCGCTCGATATGGCGCCAGGGGCGGATGTGGCCGAGGGCTGAGGGGTCGCTCATGTCGCCGCGTCTATAGGCGATCCGGCGGCGCGCGGCCACCGGTCACGCGATCTCACCCGACGGGCTGGGCCACGGAATTATAGGGCACGGGACCGGACGTCGCCGAGGCGCGGGGCGCGGGGGCGGGCGTGGCGGCCTGGGCCGTGGGCGCGATGGCCGACAGGGTCGCCTGGGCGGCGGCGGCGCGGGCGGCCTCGGCGCTGGCGGCCATCTGGCGCGCCATGACGGCGGCGCGGGCGTTCAACTGCTGCAACGAGGTTTGGGCCGCAGGCAGCCCTCCGCCGTGCTCACCGTTCAGATAGACGTCGAAGGCCGTCGGCTCGGAGGCGACGATGGTGGCCGTCACCCCGGCCGGAGCGCGCCAGGCCTCGCCCGCGCTCAGTTGGCGCGCGAACAGCACCCGGCCGTCGGCCATGCTGACCACCAGGCTGGCGGCCTTTCTGGCCTGGATCACCACCTGCGAGGCGGTGGCCGAGGCGCCATAGACGGCGCCGCGCGGATTGAAGGCCTTTTGCACCGGCCCGGCGTTGGCCGCGGCGGCTGCGGCCACGGCCTGGGCGTCGGCCGGATCGACGCCGGTCAACTGGGCCTCCAGACCGGGCGTGACATAGAGGGCGGGAATGGTCTGGTCCGGCGGCGCGGCGCGCGGGGCGGTCAGGCCGACCGCCTGGCCGGGCACGGCGCCCAGGGTCCAGCTCTCGGGAATGGAGACGATGTCCGACGGCGACGGCGCGCGCATCAGATTGACGCGCTGAAGCACGTTCCAGCCCAGCACCGCCACGGCGATCATGGCCGCCGCGCCGATCACGCGGGGGGAATAGCGGCGCACCTCTTCGAAGGCGACGCCGACCGGCGGCTGCAACGGCACCGAAGGATCAGGGCATTCGCGCTTGAACCGCTCGACCGCGAGCTGTTCGTCCAGACCCAGGGCGCCGGCGTAGGCGCGCACATAGCCGATCGAGAAGACGCGCGACGGCAGCGACGACCAGTCGTTCTGCTCCAGGGCGATCAGATAGCGGGTGTGGACGCGGGTGGCGACGGACAGTTCGGCCAGAGACCGGCCCGACAGCTCGCGCGCCTGGCGCAGGCCGTCCCCCAGAGTCGCGGCGTCGGTCACGGACGGCACGGGGTCCTTCCAGTCGGGATGGTTCCGAAACTCTTCGGGGACATTCCCCGTATCCAGCGCCATGACGCCCGACCCCACACTCGGCGCGGGGATGGCGAAACCCATCCGCGCCGTACTCGACCGCAACCCGTCATTCGATAGCACGCCATCGTGACGGATCGGGTCTCCCCCCGGAGACCCCGAAAAACGGTCTTGTGGATAACTCATTTCAGCCGCCCGATCAACGCTCTGTTAACCGCGTTCCGCAGCCGCCGGCCTGTGCCGGAGCGGGACGCCTCAGAGAGCGACGTTCAACTTGCGGGCCAGGCTTTCCAGTTCGTTGCGGATCGAGCCGGCGGACGAGCCGAGCAGGGTCTGCATCCCCTTCTTGGCGGCGGGCAGATCAGCCGACAGAATCATGCGCTTGACCGGTCCCACCCCGCCCGCCGGGGCCGAAAGCCGGGTGAAGCCCAGGGCGACCAGGGCGAAGGCCTCCAGCGGCCGTCCGGCCAGTTCGCCGCAGACCGAAACCGGCGTGCCCGTCTCGGCGCAGGCGGTCTGAATGGCCTGAAGCGCGCGCAGGGCCGGGGGCGACAGCGGATCATAGCGGTCGGCGACCAGCGGATTGGTCCGGTCGGCGGCGTACATGTACTGGAACAGGTCGTTGGACCCGATCGAGACGAAGTCGGTCAGCGGCAGCAGGGCGTCCAGGTGCCACAACAGACTGGGGCATTCGATCATGGCCCCGACGCGCAGCAGCTCCGGCAACGGGCGGCCCCGGCGACGCGCCCAATCGCATTCGATGTCGACCAGTTCGCGCGCGGCCCGGAATTCGTCGACCGTGGCGATCATCGGGAACATGACGCGCAGCTCGCGCCCCGCCGCCGCCGCCAGCAAGGCCCGCAATTGCAGCCGCAGCAAGCTGGGCCGGTCCAGGCCCAGGCGGATGGCGCGGCGGCCCAGGGCCGGATTCTCCTCCCGCTCGGTGGTCTCCATGTACGGCAGCACCTTGTCGCCGCCGATATCCAGGGTGCGGAAGATGACGGGCCGGTCGCCCGCCGCGTCCAGCACTAGCTTGTACAGGGCCGTCTGGCTGTCCAGGCGCGGCAGCTCCTCGGAGACCATGAACTGGAATTCGGTGCGGAACAGGCCGATGCCCTCGGCGCCCGTCTCCCTCAGATTCTCCAGATCGACGGCCAGACCGGCGTTGGTCATCAGGGTGATGCGCGTGCCGTCCAGGGTCACCGCGGGGGTGTCGCGCAGGGCGGCGAACTCGGCCTGGCGCTGACCGCGCACGACCATGCGCGACTTGACCGCCGCGATCATGTCGGGACGGGGCCGCAAATAGGTCTCGCCGGTCTCGCCGTCGACGATGACCAGATCGCCTTCGCTCAGGCGGTCCCGCACCCCCATCAGGCGGCCGACGCAGGGGATTTGCAGGGCGCGGGCGACGATGGCCGCATGGCTGGCGGCCGAGCCTTCCTCCAGCAACAGGCCGCGGATGCGGTGACGCGGATACTCCAGCAGGTCGGCGGGACCCAGGTTGCGGGCCACCAATATGGCGTCGTCCGGCAGGTCGCGGTCGCCCGGCTTGTCGCCCGCCAGCACCCGCAGCAGCCGGTTGGCCAGGTCCTCGAAGTCGTGCAGCCGTTCCTTGATGTAGGGGTCGCGCGCCTGGGCGAAGCGGGCGCGGTGTTCGTTGCGCACCCGGTCGACCGCCGCCTCGGCCGTCAGGCCGCCGCGCACCGCCTCTTCCAGCGACCGGTTCCAGCCCCGGTCGTCGGCGAACATTCGATAGGTCTCCAGCACCTCGAACGACTGGCCCGCCAGCTTGCCCTGACCGCCGTCCAGCATGGCGTCGATGCCGGCCTTCAGGGTGATCAGCGCCTCGCGCAGGCGGATCTCCTCGACCTGCTGGTTCTCGGCCAGCAGCCGTTCGGGCGGCAGGGGCGCCTCGTGCAGGACGACATGGCCGATGGCCAGGCCTTCGGCGAACCGCTGGCCCTTCAGCCGCTCGGGCCGGTGCGGCGCCACCTCGATGTCGCGCAGCTCCTCCTGGCCCAGCAGTTCGCCCGAGGCGACGGTTTCGGCCAGGACCATGGCGATGGTCTGGATGTCCTCGACCTCGTCCTCGTCATA
>NZ_DAINBO010000024.1:0-31324 GCF_036732845.1 Brevundimonas sp.
CCGGATCGGCGGCCGGATGTGTCCGGCCGCCTTTCGCGGGACTTAGAAGTTGATGTCGATGGTGGCGCGGCGGTTCAGAGGCTCGCGCACGCCGTCGGCGGTGGCGCGGGCCAACTGGGTTTCGCCCTTGCCCTCCAGCGAGATGACGCCGCCGTTGACGCCGTTGGCGACCATGGCGTCGGCCACGGTGCGCGAGCGGCGGTTCGACAGGCCGACGTTATAGGCCGCGGAACCCGAGGTGTCGGCGTGACCGACGATCAGGACGCGGGTCGGACGGCCCGACTTGGCGTAGTTCGACGCCTGGGTCACCACCGAGCGGGCTTCGGCCGTCAGGTCCGAACGATCCCAGTCGAAATAGACCACGAACTGACGCGCGGCCGGAGCCGGCGGAGGCGGCGGCGGGGGCGGCGGGGGAGGCGGCGGCGGGGGAGGCGGCGGGGGCGGCGGAGGCGGCGGCGGCGGAGGCGGAGGAGCCTCTTCAGCGCCGAACGCATAACGCAGGCCCAGGGTCACGGTGTGACCGGTGTATTCGCCTTCCAGCGTGCCTTGACCGCCCGACGTCGAGGTGTCGAGTTCGACGTCGCTCGTCATGTAGCGGTAGGTCAGGTCGATGTTGGTGCGGTCGCCGACGGCCCAGGCCAGACCAGCGATCGCCTGAGCGGCGAACTTGGTCGAGTGGTCGTCGATGGCGAAGCCGGTGGTGCGGGCGCCGCGCAGGGTGCCGATCGCGTCGCCGTTGACGCGGTTCACGCCCATGCCCAGACCGACGAACGGACGCACGCCGAAGGCTTGCCAGTCGAAGTCATAGAGGACGTTGGCCATCAGGGTGACCGAGTCCAGGTCGCCGTCCGGCGAATGGCAGGGACCCGACGCCGGATTGATGTTGCACAGGCCCGACGGGACGTTGTTGTTGACCCGGCGAACCGTGCCGATGTCGCCCGAGCGATAGCCGCCTTCCAGTTCGACGCGCCAATTCGGGTTGAAGCGATAGCCCAGGCGCGCGAAGGCGGCCCAACCATCGTTGACTTCCCAGTTCCAGGCCACACCCGTGGTCTGGGACTCCAGTTCGACGTCGTCGATGAACTGGTAACCGGCGTCTACCGCGCCGTACCAGCCATCAGGCTCAGCCGAAGCGGCGCCAGCCGACAGGGCGAGAGCCGCCGCCGCGCTGGAAGCCAGGATCAAACTTTTAACTCGCATGGGTATGAGCCCTCCGCAGCCATAATTATTCTATGCGGCGGTCTCGCCGCCTACCGGGTTCATAACAGCGTTGCCCTGGGAGGTCGAGCATCAAACTCGGCCATATTAAGCCGATAAGTTGGAAGCGTGGCGTTGAAGCTACACGAGAAAAACACACCCTCGGCCGCATCGGGGCGAAATCGCGGCGGCGCACGGCCGTTGAGCGGCGCGCGGGTCGCGGATAGTTTCTCTCGATGAGCGAATCCCCCGCAACCTGTGAGGTCGTCGCCGAGGCCGGGGTGAACCACAACGGCCGTGAGGACCTGGCTTTGGCCTTGGTCGAGGCCGCCGCCGAATCCGGCGCCGATTGCGTGAAATTTCAGACCTTTGACCCAAACGACCTGACGGCGGCCTCGGCTCCGACAGCGGTCTATCAGGCCCAAGCGGGCGCGGGTGCGAGCCAGAAGGCCATGCTGGAGGCCCTGGTCCTGCCGACCCAGGCCCTGCGGCGCGTCGCCCGCGCGGCCAAGGACGCGGGAATCGCCTTCCTGTCCACGCCTTTCGACCGGGCGTCGGCGCGTTTCCTGGTCGAGGAGCTGGGTATGGCGCGGATCAAGGTCGGTTCGGGCGAACTGACCAACCTGCCCCTGTTGCTGGACCTGGCGCGGCTGGAGCGGCCGATTCTGTTGTCGACCGGCATGGCGACGATGGACGAGGTGCGTCGGGCGCTGGGCGTTCTGGCCTTCGCCCGCCTGGCCGGCGCCGGCGAGGCGCCGTCGCTGGAGGCCTTCGACGCCGCCCTGGACGCGCCCGAGGCAGCGCCCGTGCTGGCCCAGACGGTGGTCATGCAGTGCACGACCCAGTATCCGGCCCCGCACGATCAGGCGAACCTGAGGGTGCTGGACGCCTATGCCGCCCTGGGCGTGCGGCCCGGCTATTCGGACCACACCCTGGGCATGGACGTCGCCCTGGCCGCCGTCGCGCGCGGCGCCCAGGTGATCGAAAAGCATCTGACCCTGTCGCGCGACATGGAGGGACCGGACCATAGAGCCTCGCTGGAGCCGGACGAGATGGCGGCCCTGGTCGCCGGAGTGCGGCGGGTCGGCGCGGCGCTGGGTTCGCCGGTCAAACAGCCCCAGCCCGCCGAGATCGCCAATATGGCCGTGGCGCGCCGGGTGCTGGTCGCGGCGCGTCCGATCCGGGCGGGAGAGGCCTTCAGTCCCGACAATTTGACGGCCAAACGGGCGGGCGCGGGGCTGGAGCCGGGCCTGTACTGGTCGCTGCTGGGCCGGACGGCGGCCCACGACTTCGCCGCCGACGAGCCGATCCGGTCATGAACAGAATCGGCGTCTTCACCGCGACACGGGCCGAGTTCGGCCTGCTGCGCCCCGTGATCACGGCGCTGGAAGCCTCCAGCACGTTGGAGCCGGTGGTGATCGTCTCGGGCGCGCATCTGTCGGAACGGCACGGGATGACGGTGAGCGACATCCAGGCCGAGGGGGTGGCGATCGCGGCGCGGGTTCCGGTTCCGCTGATCTCCGACCGACCGGTCGACATCGCCGCCGACATGGCCGCGACCCTGAAGGGCTGCGCCGAGGCGTACGCGGCGCTGGATCTGGACGCGGTCCTGATGCTGGGCGACCGCACCGAACTGCTGGCGGCGGCGGCGGCGGCGGTCCCCCTGGCCCTGCCCGTGATTCATATGGAGGGCGGGCATCTGACCCATGGGGCGGTGGACGATTCCATCCGACACGCGGTCTCCAAACTGGCGGCCCTGCATTTCACGGCGGCCGAACCCTATCGTCAGCGCCTGATCCAGATGGGCGAGGCGCCCGAGCGCGTCTTCACCGTCGGCTCGACGGCGACGGACAATCTGAAAGCCTTCGGACGCCGCACGCGGGCGCAGGTCGAGGCGGAGCTGGATCTGGACCTGTCGCCGGGCTTCATCCTGGCGACCTTCCACCCGGAGACCCTGGGCGAGATGTCGCCCGCCGCCCAGATCGACGCCTTTCTGATCGGGCTGGCAGCGGGACGCGAGGGACGCAGGGTCCTGATCACCCTGCCCAACACCGACGCCGGATCGGATACCGTCCGCACCCGCATCGAAGCCTGGGCGGCGGCGAACGCGGATTGGGCGACGGCGCGGACCTCATTGGGCGCGCGACGATATCTGGCGGCCCTGACGGCCTGCGACGCCGTGGCCGGAAACTCGTCCAGCGGAGTGATCGAGGCGCCGATCGCCGGGGTTCCGTGCGTCAACGTCGGCGAGCGCCAGGCGGGGCGGTTGCGGCCGCCCGGCGTGATCGACGCGCCGCTGGCGCCGGAGGCGATCACGGCGGCCCTGCGACGGGCGCTAAGCCCCGCCTTCCGCGCCGAGGCGGCCCAGGTCCCGCCGCCCTTCGGCGACGGCCGGGCGGCCGAGCGGATCGTGGCGGTGCTGGAAGCCACGGACTTCACCGGATTGGCGCGCAAGCCGTTCGTGGACGCCGACCGGCAGGGTCGGCGGAGTTAGGCCCTCGCCGCCGCCTCGGCCGCCGCGAACTCCGGCGCGGTGTCGATGTCCCATCCGCGATCCGTCGGCATGCGCCAGGCCAGGGCGCCGGGGACGTCGAAACGCCCGTCGATCAGCAGACGATCCGGGCGTCCGACATAGACCGCGCCGTTGATCACCACCAGGTCGTCGAGGTCTCCGGCCGGGCCGATGACGTCCTTGGACAGGCGGCGATGGAAGGCCGGCGGCTTCAACGGCGGCGAGACCCCGACCACGGCGGGCGCGGACCAAGCGTGACAAAGCGCCAGGGCGCCGTCGATATCGGCGGCCGTGCGCAACGGCGAGGTCGGCTGCAGCAGGACCAGATAGTCCCAGTCGTGACCCAACACCCCCAGAGCATGGGCGATGGCGTCGTAAACCGAGGCGTCCGACCCCGCCAATTCGACAGGACGGTCGATGACCGTCACGCCGTGCTCGGCGGCCAGGGCGGCGACGGTCGGATCGTCGGTCGTCACCGCAACCGTCTCCAGCAGATCGCTGGCCAGGGCCGCGTCCAGGGTCCAGTCGATCAGCGGCCGACCCGCGAAGAGGCGCGAGTTCTTGCCCTTCAGCCGTTCGGACCCGGCCCGCGCCGGGATCAGGCCCAAGGCCCGCGCGCCGTCGATCATAGCCGTTCCTCCGCGCCCGGTGACTGATAGACTCGATTCGTCTGAGAATCAGGGGGCGGCCCGAGGATGGCAAGCAAGGGCGTTGAGCTGACGGGTCGCCGGGTGCTGGTCACCGGAGCGGGCGGCTTCATCGGCAGCCGTCTGTGCGAACGCCTGGTCGAGGCGGGGGCCGAGGTTCGCGCCCTGGTGCGCTACACCTCCGACGGCGAGGCGGGCTGGCTGGACCGGTCGCCGATCCGCAAGCAGATCGAGGTCAAGCGCGGCGATCTGGCCGACCGCGACAGCGTGTTCGACGCGGTCAGGGACAGTGAGATCGTGCTGCATCTCGGCGCCCTGATCGCCATTCCCTATTCGTATCTGGCGCCCGAAAGCTATGTGCGGACCAACATCCTGGGCACGCTGAACGTGCTTCAGGCGGCGCGTGAGCTGGGGATCGGACGGCTGGTCCACACCTCGACCAGCGAGGTGTACGGCTCGGCCCAGACTATTCCGATGACCGAGGACCATCCCCTGGTGGGCCAGTCGCCCTATTCCGCCTCCAAGATCGGCGGCGACAAGCTGGCGGAAAGTTATCACCGGTCGTTCGGGACGCCGGTGGTCACCTTGCGGCCGTTCAACACCTTCGGGCCGCGCCAGAGCGCGCGGGCGGTGATCCCGGCGGTGGCTATACAGGCCCTGGCCGGGCGCATCGTCAGGATGGGCGACCCTCGGCCGACGCGCGACTTCGTCTATGTCGACGACACGGCCGACGCCTTTGTGCGCGCGGCGACGGTTCCGGGGATCGAGGGCGAGACCCTGCATTTCGGCGGCGGACGCGAGATCCGGGTCGGCGACCTGCCCCGGATGATCGGCGAGGCGGCCGGGATCGCCGTTCAGGTCGAACACGATCCCGAGCGGATGCGCCCCGCCGCCAGCGAGGTCGAGCGGCTGATCGCCGACGCGGCCAAGGCCCGCGCCCTGCTGGGTTGGGCGCCCCAGGTGTCGGTCGAGGAGGGTCTGCGCCGGACGGTCGATTTCATCCGCGCGAACCCGCACCTGTATCGCCCCGAGGAGTATGCGGTGTGACCCGGCCCGGCGATCTCGGCGCCAATCTGATCGGGCCGGAGACGCCGATCCTGGAAGCCGTCGCCCAGATGGACGCGGCGCGGCGCAAACTGCTGTTGGTGGTCGATGACGAACGACGGCTGCTGGGCGCCCTGACCGACGGCGACATCCGCCGGGGCCTGATGCGGCGGCTGCCGATGGACGCGCCGGTCCGCGAGGTGATGAACCCCGACCCGGTGGCCCTGACGGTCGGATCGTCGGACCTGACCGCCCTGGCGCGGCTGGAGGAGCGCGGGGTGTCTCTGGCCCCCGTCGTCGATGCGCGCGGGCGGGTCGTGGGCCTGTATCCCGACGCGGTCGGCGCGGCCTCGGCGCGCGACAATCTGGTGGTCATCATGGCCGGCGGGCGCGGCGCGCGGCTGGCCCCCCTGACCCAGACCTGCCCCAAGCCGATGCTGAAGGTGGCGGGCCGCCCGCTGCTGGAGACCATCATCGAGCGGTTGCAGGCCCAGGGGTTCGGCCGCTTCCGCCTGGCGGTCAACTATCTGGCCGAGGTGATCGAGGACCATTTCGGCGACGGCGCGGCCATGGGCGCCGAGATCCGCTATCTGCGCGAGGATCATCCGCGCGGCACGGCGGGCGCCCTGTCGCTGTTGAACGAGCCGATCCAGGCGCCGTTGCTGGTGATGAACGGCGACGTCCTGACCCGCGTCAATTTCAGCGACCTGATCGACTTCCATTCCGACCTGAAGGCCGAGGCGACCCTGTGCGTGCGCGAGCACTCCTTCCAGTCGCCGCACGGCGTGGCCGAAACGGACGGGCCGCGCCTGCTGACTCTACGCGAGAAGCCGACATTCCGGTGGCTGGCCAACGCCGGGATCTATTGCCTGGACCCCGGCGTGCTGGGCCGCATCCCGCGCGAGGGTCCGTACGACATGCCCGAGCTGCTGGCGGGGCTGGCGGCCGAGCGGCGCACGGTGGGGGCCTTTCCGATCCACGAATACTGGCTGGACATCGGTCGCCCACCCGACTTCGAGACCGCCCAGGCAGACTTCCAGGCCCTGTTCGACTGACGCCGTTCGTCGGCTTGGCCGCTTGCAACTGCGAGGGGTGCGTCTATGGTCGCGGCCGATGGCCGATCCTGGCTGAGAGCGTCGCCGAACGACGCCCGACAGGCTCGGCCACCAGTCTCATTCGCCGTGCTGGGGCGCCGGTTCCTCGTTCATGAACGCCATTCGATCCAGCGCCGTCTTCTTCGCCGATCAGGCGCGGATCATCGGCGCCCTGATGATGCGCGAACTGGCGACGCGGTTCGGCCGCCAGGGCCTGGGCTTCGCCTGGCTGATCGGCGAGCCGCTGGTGTTCTGCGTCGGCGTGATCCTGCTGTGGACCCTGACCAAGCCAGCCTATGAGCACGGGGTTCGGATCGCCCCCTTCATCATGACCGGCTATATGTGCCTGCTGCTGATCCGTAACCAGATCGGCCTGAGCATGGGCGCGCTTCAGGCAAACATCGGCCTGATGCACCATCGGCAGATCGCCATCCTGCAGCTCTTTCTGGCGCGCAATGTGCTGGAGGTCATGGGCGCGACGTGCGCCTTCATCGTCGTCTATGCGGCCCTGATGGCCCTGCGGCAGATCGGGCCGCCGCATGATTTGCTGCTTCTATATTCGGGCTGGTTGCTGCTGGCCTGGATGGGCATGGGGTTCGCCCTGATCATGGCCGGATTGTCGATGCGGTACGAGGTGATGGAACGGGTCGTGCCGATCCTCTCCTATCTCCTCATTCCCTTGTCGGGCGTTTTCATCATGGTGAGCTGGTTGCCGCCCGCCTACCGCGAAGCCTACCTGTACGTGCCCTTCCCCCATGCGGTGGAGATGTTGCGGGCGGGCGTGTTCGGCGAGTTCACCCCGACCTATTACGACGCGCCTTACGCCCTGGCGTGGGCCGCTGTATTCAACATTCTGGGCATGGCCCTGATCTACGGCGCACGGGATCGCGTCGATGTCGAGTGATCCCTTGAACCGTCCCCATCTGCCCCCGTCGGCTGAAGCGAAATGACTGATTCCAAGCTGAACTATCTCGGCCCCCTGCCCAAGGCCCTGACCTTCGACCGGCCGCGGCCCGGCTGGATGCAGCGGCTGCCGCTGCCGTTCCTGATCGTGGTCGTGCTGCCGACCTTGCTGGCGGCGATCTATTTCCTGCTGATCGCCAGTCCGCTGTATGTGTCGGAGGCGCGGTTCCTGGTGCGGGCGCCGAGCCAGAGCCAGCCTTCCGGGCTGGGCATCGCCTTGCAGGGCGTCGGCATTTCGAGCGCCCAGACCGACGCCTTCGCCGTGCATGAGTACATCCGGTCGCGCAGCGCGGTGACCGATCTGCAACAGCGTTTCGACTTGCCGGCGATCTTCGGCCCGGCGGGCGCCGACATCTTCTCGAAATACCCGCGCCTGGGCGAAAGCCGCACCACGGAGGGGCTGCACAAGGGTCTGCAACGGTTCGTGACCGTCGGCTATGACGCCACCACCGGCATTTCGACCCTGCGCGTCGAGGCCTATCGCGCCCGCGACGCCCAGGCCGTCGCCGATCAATTGCTGGTCGGCGGCGAACAGTTGATCAACCGGATGAACGCCCGCGCCGCCGTCGACGCCGTTCGCGACGCCGAACGGTCGCGCCAAGAGGCGCAGGCGCGTCTGGCCTCGGCGCAGCAGCAACTGACCGCCTTCCGCAATCGCGAGCGCATCATCGACCCGGCGCGCACGGCCAATGAAGGCCTGCAGATGATCGGCGACCTGATGACCACGGTCGCGCGCCTGCGCGCCGAGCGGGCGCAGTTGGCGTCCGAGGCGCCGAACAGTCCGCAACTGCCGCTGCTGGACGCGCGCATCGCCGCCTTCCAGCGCCAGATCAACATCGAGCGCGCCAACATGGCCGGCGCCCAGGGGTCCCTGGCGCCCAAGATCGGCGCCTATGAGGACCTGGTCTTGAACCGCGAGGTCGCCGACAAGCAACTGGCTGCCGCCACCGCCGCCCTGACCACGGCCGAACAGGAGGCGCGCCGCCAGAAGCTGTATCTGGACCGCATCGTCGATCCGAGCCTGCCGGACGAGGCGATGGAGCCGCGCCGCTGGCTGGCGCTGCTGACGGTCTTGGCCACCTGCCTGCTGATCTACGGCGTGGGCTGGCTGATCTGGGCCGGCATCCGCGAGCACAGGCAGGACTGATGGAGCCGGCGTCCGACGACATCGGGCTGCGTGTCGAGAACCTGGGCAAGACCTATCACGGTCGCAGCCAGCCCCTGTTCTCGGCCCTGAACCTGGAACTGGAACGTTCGGGCCGACTGGCCATCCTGGGCCGCAACGGCCAGGGCAAGTCGACCTTCATCAAGATGCTGGGCGGCGTGCTGCCGGTGTCCGAGGGCCGCATCCGCTGGGCCATGTCGTCGTCCTGGCCGATCGGCTTCGGCGGCGGCTTCCAGGGCAGCCTGTCCGGCCTGGACAACGTCCGCTTCCTGTCACGCCTGTACCAAAAGGATTATGCGAGCACGCTGGAGCGGGTCGACGACTTCGCCGAACTGGGCGCCTCGTTGAAGCTGCCGGTGAAACACTATTCGTCGGGCATGCGGGCGCGCCTGGCCTTCGGCCTGTCGCTGGCGATCGAGTTCGACTGCTATCTGATCGACGAACTGGTGGCGGTGGGCGACGCCCGCTTTCAGCAGAAATGCCAGGAAGAGCTGTTCCAGGCGCGGGGCGACCGCGCCTTCATCATGGCGTCGCACGACACCCATTTGATCTCGTCCTACTGCGACCGCGCCCTGATCATCGAGAGCGGCAAGGCCAAGCTGTTCAACGACGTGGCCGAGGCCGTGGACATCTACACCTGGCTGCGCGCCGCATGAGCGACCGACCGCTGCACATCCTGTTCACGCCGTCGTTGCGCGAGGGTCCCTGGGAAGACGGCATCCGCGAGACGGCTGCGGCCAAGGGACTGACGGTCGGCCGTTGGGGGGCGGACACGGCCGACATCCTGATCGCCGACCACATCCCCGATCTCAAGGTGATGGAGCAGGAGCCGCGCGACTGGGTCATCCTGGCCGACACCTCGGCGGCGGCCCTGACCGCCTACAGCGCCACCTTCCATGAATATCCGCCCGCCGGACAGTCGCTGCTGTACGCCAGCCACCGCCTGGTCAGCGCCGCCTGGTTGGCCGAACGCGGGGCGGCGGTCCTGGGCCAGCCCGCCATGGCCTTGAGCCTGCCGAAACTGGGCCTGGTCTCGCCCCGGCGATGCGAGATTCCGGCCGATGCGCCGGGACCGCTGGCGCCGTTGCTGACGTTGTACGACGGCCTGCCGGTGCGGGTCGGGGCCAAGTCGGTCTGGGGACCGGAGCAGTTCTCCTTTCCCGCCAATGGGGAAGAGGACGGCGGGCCGTCACGCATCGACCTGACGGGCCGCGCCCGCATGTTGTTGCACGGCGGGCATCTGTGGCTGCCGCCCGGACATTGGCGCGCGACCGTGCGCATGGCGATCAACCCCGAGGGACGCGACGCGCCGCTGAAGTTTGAATGGGGCATCTTCTGGGGCGTCGGCCATGACGGCGCCAACGATCTGGTCTCCGTGTCCGAGGTCATCGAGGAGCCGGGCTTCTATACGGTGTCGCTGGAACGACTGTGGGACGTTCCCGGCCCGGCCCTGCTGCGGGTCAGCGTGACCCAGCCCCTGTTCCAGGGCGTGCTGGAGTTCCTGGACTGCACGGTCGAACGCCTGCCCGATCCGGCGCCCAAGCTGGAGCTGGAAACCCAGACCTAGCCCAGGCCGAGACGGCGCGTCGCCGCCCCGTCCGCGGCGATGGGCCGCCACCAGTCGCCGTTGTCCAGATACCAGCGCACCGTCTCGCCCAGGCCGGTCTCGAAATCGGTCTCGGGCCGCCAGCCCAGCTCGTCACGGATGCGCGAGGGGTCGATGGCGTAGCGGCGATCATGGCCTGGTCGATCCGCGACGTGTTCGAGGGCCGCCGCGTGCGGTCGGCCGTCGGCGCGCGGCGACTGGACGTCCAGCGCCGCGCAGATCGCATGAACCACCTGCAGATTGGTGCGCTCGGCCTCGCCGCCCACCGCATAGGTGCGGCCGATCGCGCCCCGGTCCAGCACCTGCACCAGGGCGCGGGCGTGATCCCTGACGTGCAGCCAGTCCCGCACCTGCAGCCCATCGCCGTAAACCGGCAAGGGCTGACCGGCCAGAGCACGCAGGATCGTCAGCGGAATCAGCTTCTCGGGATGCTGACGCGGGCCGTAGTTGTTGGAGCAATTGGTCAGCAGCACCGGCAGGCCGAAGGTGTGGCCCCAGGCCCGGACCAGATGGTCCGACGCCGCCTTGGACGCCGCATAGGGTGAACGGGGATCATAGGCCGTGGTCTCGTCGAAACGGCCGTCGGGACCCAGGGCGCCGAAGACTTCGTCGGTCGAGACGTGCAGGAAACGGAAGGCGGCGCGATCCGACGCTTCCAGCGTCTCCAGCCCCCGCCGCGCGGCCTGGAGCAGGACCAGGGTTCCGACCACATTGGTGTCGACGAAGGCGGCGGGCGCGTCGATAGAGCGGTCGACGTGGCTTTCGGCCGCCAGATTCATCACCGCCGAGGGCCGATGCTCGGCGAAGACGCGGGCCACGGCGGTCTCGTCGGCGATGTCGCCCTGGACGAAGACATAGCCGGGTCGGCCTTCGCACGCGGCCAGGGACGCGCGATGGCCCGCATAGGTCAGCTTGTCGAAGGCCACGACCGGACGACCGGCGTCCAACAGCACCCGCGTCAGGGACGAGCCGATGAAGCCCGCCGCCCCCGTGACCAGGACCGGGCCGCTCACGACGCCGTCTCCAGCGCCATGGGCCGTCCGTCATAGGCGAAGGGCGCGCCGACCTGGGCCAGCGAGGGCCAGGCCCGGTCGCGGTCGGACAGAACCGCCCCATCGACCTGGAACCCGTCCAGGCCCAGGGCCGGATCGTTCCAGGCCAGGCCGCCCTCGGCCTGGGGCGCATAGGGGGCGGAGACCTTGTAGGCGACGCGGGTATCGGCGCTCAGGGTGATGAAGCCGTGGGCGAAACCGGCGGGAACATAGAGCTGATCGCCCGTCTCGGCGTCCAGGCGGATCATCAGGGCCTGGCCCAGGGTCGGCGAACCGTCGCGCAAGTCCACGACCACGTCTTGAACCGCACCGGTGACGCAGCGCACCAGTTTGGCCTGGGCATGGGGCGGACGCTGGAAATGCAGGCCGCGCACCGTGCCGGGCGCCCGCGACAGGGACAGATTGTCCTGAACGAAGTCGTGGTCCAGGCCCAGGGCGGCCAGGCGGGCGGACGAGAAGCTTTCCTCGAACCAGCCTCGGCCGTCGGCGAAGCGCCGCGCGCGGATCAGGGTGACGCCCAGGCTCATGTCGGAATCGCGCGAGGGATCAGGCGCCGCCTTCGGCGGTCTGCGCCGACGCGGGCTGGGCGGCCTGGCCGCTGACGAGGGCGTAGGCGCGGTCCAGCGCGTCGTTGCGCACCCAGATCAAGCCGTTGCCGGGCCGCGCGGGCGAAGCCGCCTCGTTAGCGCCGGGGTTCGCGCCGTTCAGCGGCGCGCCATAGAAGATGTGCGCCCCGATCTGGCGCACCCGCTCCAGCCGACGGCCCCATGAAGGGCGCACATAGTCGGCGTGATAGTTGACCGAGCTTTTCGGCAGTTGGATCGAGGAGCGGCCGTCATGAACTTCGCGCGCGATGCGTTCGGCGCGGCGCCAGGCGGTCAGATTGACCCGCCCCCGGCCGATGGAGCCGTCGCAGGTGAAGGTGAACTGGCAGGTGCGGCTGTTGCGCTGATAGACCACGGCGCAGACCGACTTGGGATAGGCCCCGTGACGCGAGCGGTTCATCACCACCTGGGCCACCGCCGCCTGGCCTTCCTCGCTCTCGTTGCGGGCCTCGTAATAGACGGCCTGGGTCAGGCATTCGATGTCGTTGTCGGGAATGCGCGGCGCGGTGACCAAGTCCAGACGCGGGGCGACATAGCGGCCGTCGCGATTGGTGCTGGGCCGGGCGAAGGGATCGGCCGACGGCGGCGCCACGGTTCCCATCGGCTCGTCGCGCGACGGCGGGGCCGAAACCTGGCTCGCGACCGGGCGAAGACGTGGACGCGGCGCGGCGCGGGGTGCGGCGCGGCGGACGGGATCGACCAGGCGGCCGCCCTTGCCGTCGTGAATCATCTGTTGGAGGCGGGCGTTCAGCCGGGCGCGACGATCCGCATCGGTTTCGACCGGGACCGCCGCGACCGCCTCGACCACCGGCTGGGCGGTCGGACGCAGACGCGCCGACTGGGCCGCGCCGGCCAGACCGGCCACGCCCAGAAGGCAGACGGCGCCCGCCGCTGCGACTGTCCGAAAAGAGGCCTTCAAGACGCGGTGTGCTCCCCGATCAGGCTTCAGAAATACCAGCGCGGCGCCGTGACGCCAAGCGAAGCCGCGTTTCAGCATGAAATCCGGGCCTTTGTTCGGCCGCAAGCGAGACGCTAGAACAGGCCCATGTCCCGCTCGCGTCGCGCCGGATTTTCACTGATCGAAGCCCTGGTGGTGCTGGCCGTCGGGGGCTTGGCGCTGGCCGTCATCTTCTCGATCGGGACCAAGGCGGGCGACACGGGGTTCAAGCTGGGGCGTGGCGCCATGGCCGCGGCGGATCGCGACATGGCGGTCGGCGACGTGCGCGCCACCGTTCGCAGCATCGCCCTGCGTCCGCCCACGACCTTCTTGCCCGACATCGACCGGCCGATGGACGGCCAGGCCCAGAGGCTGGAAGCCGAGGTGGTGATGGAGCGCGCCACCCAGTGTGCGCCGCAAGGCTGGACCGGGCGGCTGGTGCTGGAGATCGCGGTCCAGGGCGGCGAACGGGTGCTGACGTGCCAGGCCGGCGATCGGCCGCGCACGCGCCTGATGACCCTGTCGCCGGGACAGGCGGGCTTCAGCTATTCGACCGACGGACTGCAATGGTCGCCCGCCTACGCCAATACGCCCGCGCCGCGCGGAGAGGGTCCCCTGCTGCCGGTGAACCTGTGGGTGCGGGTGTCGACGCCGGGATTGGATGTCGTGGAGCTGGCGTCCTCGGGTCAGCCCGAGACCTGGATCAGGGCGGGGTCCGATGGCGTGTTCTGAACCCAGGCGGCCCGGTTTCGCCCTGCCCGCCGTTCTGGCGGTGACCGGCGTCGTGACTATCATCTTCCTGGTGGCCATCACGGCCCTGTCCAGCCTTCAGGCCGAAGCCGCCTCGGCCCGCTCGCGCGTGCGGTTCCTCCAACGGGCCATGACCGCCGAGGCGACCCTGGCCTATATGCTGTCGACCGAGCCGTTCCGCACCAACGCCGTCCTGACCGGCGCGCCGCGCAACGCCAACGACATCGCCGGGCCGTCCATAGAGGAACCCGTCGTCTCGGGCCTGCCGACCGCCGAGGTCCGTCTGGACGGGCGGCCCTATCTGATGGACCTGCAAGGGCCGTTGACGGTGTCGATCCAGGACGCCTCGGGCCTGATCAACCTGGCGCGGACGACGGAAACGGTGCACCAGCGGCTGGCGGCGCGTCTGGGGCTGCCGCCCGCGACGGCCCAGACGGTCTATCCCCTGTACCTGGACTATATCGATCCCGACGATCTGCGGACCCTGAACGGGGCCGAACGGCGCGACTACGGCGTCGCGGGCGGCCCGGCCGACCGGCCCATGCTGCGTCCCAGCGAATGGCTGGCGATGAAGGGCGTACGTGACGGCGTGGACCCTCGGCGCTGGAACGCCGTGCGCCAGGCCCTGGTGATCGAACCGGCCATGACCGCCTTCAACGTCAACACCGCCCCGGCCGCCGCGCTGGAGGTGATGTTCGACATCGGCCCGGCCCAGGCCGAGACCGCCATACGCCGACGCGAAACGACGCCCTTTCAGTCGCTGGAGGAATTTCTTCAGACGGTGGGTTCAACCTATGTCGACGACCCGGAGCGGCTGTACGTCTTTCCGGGGGGGCGGATCGTGTACGAGATCCGGGACGGGCGTTCGGCCTGGACCTGGCGCGGCATGATCGTGCTGACCCCCGGCGGGCTTGTGCAGCCGCTGTGGATCAAGCAGACCGAACTGATGGAAGCGCCCCGGCGGGCCGCGGCGGATACGACGAATGCGACTCGATTTCCTTACGCCCCGCATTGACCGGCTGAGGGCCGACGGCGCCCTGGAGGCGGTGCATTCCGGCGCCTTTCTGGGGCGGGTGTTCCGGCGGCCGGTGGTGCTGCTGGCGCGCGACCTGTGCGCCTTCGCCCTGTTCGAGACTGCGGGCCTGCCCAAGAACCGGCGACGCCAGGCGGCGCGGCTGCATGCGCGCACGGCCTCGCCCTATGTCGCGGGCGGCGCGGCCCTGGTGAAGGCTGGTGATGATTTCGGCGTCTGGTGGTGGGATCTGGCGCGGATCGCGCCGATGGTCGCCGGGCGCGGGAATGTGGCGCTGCGGCCCGAGACCCTGGCCCAGCCGACCGGGCGCGACTGGCGGATCGTCAAGCTGGAGCGCGGCTATGAGGCCCAGCACTGGCGCGACGGGGCCTTACGCGCCTCGGCCTGGCGACTGACGAAATACGATGAGGCGGCCTGGACCGCCTTCGCCCGCACCCAGCGCGATGCGCGCGTCGAACCGCCCCGGACGGCGCCTCCGGCCGAGACCCTGCCGATAGATCTGGCGGGAGAAGCCTTTTCTCTGGCGCGGGCCGAGATCACGCGCGAACAGGCGATCGGCCTGGGCCTGGGCGGCCTGGCCCTGGTCTCGGCCAGCGTCTTCGCCCTGGCGCTGGGTCAGACGGTGCAGACCGATGCCGAAGCGGACAAGGTCGAGGCGGAGATCGCTGAAATCCAGGCCGCGACCCCTCGTCAGGCCGATACGATGGCGCTGGAAGGCGAACGTCGCAGGCTGGCCTCGTTCCGCGAGATCGAGGGTCGGACCAGCCCTCTGACCGCGACGGGCGCGGCCATCGGCATCATCGCCATCCACGACCTGACGCCCCTGGCTTTGGACGCCCAGGAAGACGTGGTGACGGTCACCCTGCCCTATGATGCGGTGAAGATCGCCGATGACCTGGTCGCCGAATTCGAGGAGTCGGGCTATTTCTTCGACGTCCAGCCGCGCACCGACGCGGCGGGCCAACGCCTGATCATCGAGGCGAAGGTGCGGGAGGCCGCGCCGCCGTTGTCGCCTGGCGGATGAAGCGGCAGTCGGCGTCCTGCGCCCTCAGGGTCATGATCACCTGATCGCCCTTCAACAGATTGGCCGTCGTCGACGAACAGGACCCGCCCGGCGCGATGTCCAGCGACGGCGCCAGCGTATAGCGCCACGGTTCGCGCAGGATGACGGTGCGTTCGCCCTCGCTCGGCGTCGCGGCCGGATCGACCAGGCGGATGGCCTCGCCGGTGCGGTTGGCCTCGCGCCGCAGGTCCGAGACCTGACGTTGGAATTCGAAGAAGACGGCGTGGGCCGTGGCCTGGTCCAGCATCCGCGACGTCGAGGGCATGATCACCGCCGCCGCCAGGGCGAAGATGGCCAGAACGACCAGGATCTCGATCAGGGAAAAGCCGGGGCGGCGCGGCCGCCGCGCCTTAACGGGCCTGGTCCGAGCTGACATCGGCGTTGACGCCCGTGCCGCCTTCCTGTCCGTCCGCGCCGTAGCTGAGCACGCGCGCCGCGCCGCCGCCCGACGGCGTGGCCCCGGTCGTTTCGGCCGGAGCGACATAGACATAGGGACGTCCCCAGGGATCGGACGGCAACGTCTCCATATAGGGACCCTGCCAACCCGGCACGGCGGCCGGATCGCCCTGGATCAACAGGTTCAGCCCCTCTTGCTGGGTCGGCAAGCGGCCGATGTCGATGCGCATGGTGTCCAGACCCGCGGCCACGGCCTTGGCCTGAATGCGAGCCGTGGTCGTCTTGGAGCGGTCCAACTGGGCGAACAGACGTGGTCCCACAACCGCCGCGATCAGGGCGATGATGGCCAGCACGACAAGGATTTCGAGCAGGCTGAAGCCGTCGCGACGAACGCGTCGGACCTGTCCACGGAGGCGGTTTTGGAGACGGAACGTCAAGGTCTGCCTTGGTAAATCTGTTACGAACCTTTGTCGGTTGCTATAGCCCAGCCCTGCTGGGCGGTCGAAGAAAAAACGAAACGCGGCGCGAGGGCGTGCGGCGCATGGAGCGGATTTGAGAGCTGTCCTGGCGAACGTGAGAACGGCATGGGCCGTGCGCAGTCGCGCCCTGATCGTCCGCCTCCAGCGGACGACGCCGCGCGAGCGTCTGTTGCTAGGCGCCTTGGCGCTGGGGGTTCTTCTCTATGCGCCGATCCTGGCCATGGACCAGCGGGCCGAGGCTTCGGAACGCTATGTCGACGCGGTGACCGAACGGGCGGCGGCGCGGCTGACCCTGAGCGCCGCGCGGCGCGCGGCGGCCGATCCGCTGGACCGCGCCGTATTCGAGGACATGCGCGGTTGGGGCTTCGAGGCCTCCAACCCCGCCACGGCCCAGGTGCTGCTGGAGCGGCGGCTGTTTGAAGCCGTCGGCCGCGCCCAGTTGGTCAATGCCCAGATCACCACCCGGCCCGAGATCGAGACCCTGGGCGCCACTCAATGGGTCGAGGGCGAGGTCCAGGCCGATCTGCGCTGGACCCCGGTCTTCACCTTCCTGGACGCGATCGCGGCCTGGCCCGAGGGGTTCCGCATCACCAGCTTCCAGTACGAAACCACGCCGCCGCCGGCCGCCAATGCGGGCATTCCGCCCGAGGTGCTGGCCGCCGCCATGGCCTTCCAGCCGCTGGGCCGGGTGCGGATCGGCGTGGCCGTGCCGGTGCGAATCGTCGATGCAGCGGCCACGCAGGGCGGCGCCTGATGCGGTTCCTGCCCTTCCTGTTCGCCATTCCCGTGATCGCCTTCCTGTTGGGCATGGCCTTCCCGGGCCTGCCGGAAGATCCCCCCGCCGTGACGCGCGGCATGGGCGGTCAGAGGGCCGAGATGCTGCGCCCCGGCGAGACGGCGGCCGCGGCCGTGCGGTTCCTGCGGACGCTGAAATCCGACCCCCCGCCTCCGCCGCCGCCGCCGCCGCCCGTCTATGTTCCGCCCCCCCCGCCGCCCCCGCCCGACGTGGCGGTGGTGTTCAAGAGCCTGCTGGCGGGCGTCGAGACGGACCCGGCGACGGGCCGCCTGCACGCCCTCGTCCGTGATTCCGCCTCGCCGACGCCGCAAATCACCCGCATGGCTGTCGGACACAGGTTCGGGGACGGTTGGCGGATAAGTGAAATTTCAGAGACCGCCGTCACACTGCGCAAGGGTCGGGAGACCCGCGTGGTCCGCCTCTACGGCTGATTCTCGGGAGAGCCGCATGATCGATACGACCTCCAGCCGCCGCATCGGAACGGCCGCGTTCCGCGCGGGCCGCCGCGCCGCCGCCCTCGCCCCCTTGCTGCTGGCCGCCGGCTGCGCGGCCTTCCCCTATATGTCGGCCACGACCACGCGGCCGGACGCCGCCGCCGCGTCCGGCGACGAGATCACCGTTTCACGCGGCCCATCCCAGGACCAACCCCAGGGCCAGATCGGCGGCGAGCGTCGTCCGGCCGAGATCCTGACCTTGCCGGGCAACGCCCCGTCGGCGCAGTCGGCGCGCCAGCCCGCCACCGAAGCCGAGATCGCCGCCCTGGTGTCGGATGAACAGGTCGACGCCACCCTGGCGCCGCAGTCGATCCCCCAGTTCGCGGCCACCGTCTTCGGCGGCGTTCTGGGCGTGCCCTATACGATGACGCCGGATGTGGCCCAGCGCGTCGAGACCATCGCCGGCGGCACCGGCGGCACGGTGTCGAAACGCAACCTGTTCCGCATGACCCAGTTGGCGCTGAAACAGTACGGCATCGACGTCTATATCGAGAACGGCTTCGTCACCGTGGGCGATCCTGGCAGCGCGGGCGCGCCCGGCGGGTCCCAGATCGTGCGCGGCCGTTCGATCCCGACCGCCAACGGCCGGGTGGTCCAGGTCTTCAACGTCCAGACCGTCGAAGTGAATGCTTTGCAGGCCCTGTTGAGCCAGACTTTCGGCTCTATCGCCCAGGCTCAGGTCACGCCCGACGTGGCCTCCAACAGCCTGATCATCACCGGCAACGGCCGCGATGTGGCCCAGTTGGTGCGCCTGCTGCGCGAGATCGACCAGCCCCGTTTCGCCGGCGCAAATGTATTGCGCGTCGAACCGGCCTTCATGTCCGCCGACACCCTGGCGGCGGCGGTCGAACAGGCGCTGACGGCCGAAGGCTATGCGGTGTCGCGCAACGCCTCGGCGCCGCGATCGATCATGATCCTGTCCTATCCGGCGGCCAATCAGGTGCTGATCTTCGCCAAGGACCCCGAGCTGGCGGATCGCGCCAACTATTGGGTGTCGAACCTGGATCGTCCCGCCACGCTCGGAGACAAGGCCGCGACCTTCGTCTATCAGGTGCGCAACACCGACGCCGCCTCATTGGGCCGTCTGGTCATCGGTCAGGCGCCGCAGTCGATGTCGGCCCAACCGCCGGTCGGCGTGCCCGGCGCACCGCCCGCCGCCAGTGCCAGTGGCGGCCAATCGTCTCAGAGCCAGAACAACGGCGGAGCCTCGTCGGAAAGCGGCCAGTTCCTTCAGGGTCGACTGCTGACCGACCCCATCGGCAACCGCGTGCTGTTCACCGGCACAGCCTCGGACTACGCCCAGCTTCGCGCCCTGTTGGCGACCCTGGACACGCCCGCGCCCCAGGTGGTCATGGAGATCATGATCGCCGAGGTCACCCTGACCGACAAAACCGCCCTGGGCGTCCAGTTGTTCGGCGAACATTCCGGCGGCGACGGCGACTGGACCGGCAATACGGGCGGCATCGCCATCGGCTCGACCGGCGCCTCCTTCACCTTCACCGGCCCAGACCTGCGGGCGGCCATCAACGCCAACGCCTCGAACAACCGGGTCAATGTGCTGCAACGCCCGCAACTGGTGGCGCGCAGCGGTGAAATGGTGCGGTTCCAGGTCGGCACCGACGTGCCGATCATCACCTCGCAACGGGCGACCAACACCAATACGGGCAACAACGGCTCGGACGTGCTGCAAAGCGTGCAGTATCGCCAGACCGGCGTGATCACCGAGGTCACGCCCATCGTCTATGGCGACCGGATCGACCTGACGATCACTCAGGAGATCTCGTCGGCCGGCGAGCCGCCGGCGGGCACCAGCATCGGCAGCCCGACCATCCTGAACCGCAGCCTGACGACGCGCATCCAGGTCGCCAACGGCTGGACCGGCGTCCTGGGCGGCCTGATCGCCAACAACTATTCCAAGACCAACAGCGGCGTGCCCTTCCTGAAGGACCTGCCGCTCGTCGGCTCGGCCTTCCAGGCCAACAGCGTCAGCGGCGATCGCACCGAGCTGCTGATCCTGGTCACGCCGCACATCGTCCGCAGCGACCAGGACATGGCCGACCGCGCCGACCGCTACGCCGCCGACATGAACGCGGCCTTCCGCACCGGCGCGGGCTGGTCCTACACCCTGACGCCGTTCGGCGGCGGACCCGCCATACGGGGCGTCGGCTTGGATCTGCCCAGCGCCGCGCGCGCATCGGAACGGCCGCCCCTGATCCCGCGCCGTGCGCCGCCCGCCGAACCACAAGCGGCGGAACCCGAGACCGCGCCGTCGGAGACGCCCGCGCAGCCGGAAACGCCGCCCGAAGCGCCGCCGTCGCCTCCGGCCGTGGTCATGGCGCCGCCGAACGGCCGTCCCTGATCAGAAGCCGACGCCCGCCGCGCCCGTGTTCATCCGCCGCCAGCCCATGCGGTCGAACGTCAGGGGCGCCGGCGGCGACCCGGCGACCGGCTGAATGCTGACGGTCATGGTGTAGAGCTGGACCTCAAAGGCCCCCTGCCCCACCGGGAAACCGGCGTTGGTCACCGGCCGCCCCTTTGGAACCGATATCCAGCGCACCGTCTCGCCGCCGGGCACGGTGATCGATCCGTCCGGCCGCTCCATGGGGTTCACCGTCCGCGTCAGGGCTAGGGCGTTTTCCTGTAGGGCCGACTGGGCGATGGCGCGCTGGGCGCGCTCCTGGCCGCGCGCCATCTGCTGTTGCAGTTCGAAGATGGCCATCAACATGATGGCGGCGATCGTCAGGGCGACAATGGCCTCGATCAGGCTGAAGCCCTCGCGGCCCGGCCGCATCAGCCGACGGCCTCGAAGGTGCTGGACAGGGCCAGGACCAGCGACAAGGCCACAAAGCCGACGATCAACGAAATGAAGGCGATGGCCAGCGGCTCGATCAGGGCCGTCAGCCGCTTCATCCGATCCCGCAGCCGGTCTTCGTAATTGTCGGCGATGAAGCCGAACATGGCCCCCACCGCGCCCGACTTCTGGCCCGCGCGCAGCAGGCTGAGGTCCATCTGCTCCAGATGGGTGTGCGAGGCCAGCGAGGCGTCCAACGTCACCCCGGCGCGCAGATCGCTGTCCAGCATGTCCAGTCCCCGCCGAAACGACCCGACCGGCACGGCCGCCCGCGACAGGGCCATGGCCGACAGGATCGGCACGCCACTGTTCAGAGCGAAGGCCGACAGGCGCGCCCAGGCGGTGATCTCGCGCGCCTGGATCACCGGGCCGATGATCGGCGCGGCGTGGGCGACGGCATAGGCGCGGGCGCGGATCTGGGCGTTGGCGGCGATCGCCACGCCCAGGGCGATCAAGGCCCCCACGGCCAGGCCGACGATCGGCAGATTGGCGTTGGCGAATTCTCCCGCCGCCAGAACCCAGCGCGACATGGCCGGCACATTGGACCGGTCGTCGCCGATCATGGCCCCGAAGCGCGGCACCACCTGGGTGAAGATGAAGCCCACCGCCGCGAAACCGGCGAACAGCAGGAAGGCCGGATAGGTCATGGCGTTGGCGAAGTCGCGCCGCAGCCGATCCTCATAGGCCATCTGTTCGGCCGCCTGACGCAGCACCTCGGCGATCTTGCCCGAGGCCTCGCCCACGCGGGCCATGGCGTAGACGTAGTCGGGAAAGCCCGGAACATTGTCCACCAGGGCCTGACCGAAGGAATCGCCGCGCCGCAGGGCCGCGATGGCGGCCTGGAACTGAGTCTTGCCCTTGCGCGCCTGGATGCCCTGGGCGACCGTGTCCATCGCCTCCAGCAACGACACCCCCGCCTCGATCATCAGCGCCAGTTGACGCAGCACCAACACCCGTTCGGCGGGCTTCAGGTCGCGGTCGCGGCCCTGGGCCTTCACCGCCGCCGGGGATATCTTCAGCACCGTCAGACCATCGGCCGACAGACGGCGCACGGCGGCCGATTCGTCGGGCGCCATGACCTGGCCTTTCAAGGTCAGGCCGTCGCGGCCTACGGCCTCGTACTGGAACGACAGGTCGGTCATGGCCGATGAAAGGCCGCGATGCGCTGGCCACGCGGATGGCCCCAGTCGCCGATGGGTTCAAAATCCCATCCGGTCTGGCGCGCCGCCCATTCCAGATCGGTCAGCCGGTAATGATAGGGGTCGCGGTCGTCACGGGTGACGACGCCGGCGGGCGCATGGGTCAGGGGCTGGTAAAGGTCGGCTTCAGCCGGACATTCGAAATAGGTGAACAGCGCCTGGCCGCCGCTGTGCATCGCGCCCTTCAGCTTCGCCAGACAGCGCCGCAGGTGGTTCAACGGCAGATGGGTGAAGACCGACTGGGCGATGGCGAAATCGACCGGCTGGGGCAGAAACCCGAAATCGAAGTCGTCGTTGACGGCGAAGTGCGAACGCGGCGCGCGCGCGCGCAGGGCGTCATCCAGTTCGGCGGCGTATCCGGCGTCGATCAGCGCCTCGGACAGATCCGTTCCGAAATAACGACCAGGCTCCAACCAGCCGATGGCGCGCACCCCCAGGCGCAGAGAACCGCAGCCAATGTCCAACAGGCGTTGATCCGGCCGAAGTCCCCGGGCGATCAGAAACGCCATTTGATGGGCGCCCATCTCGTCCCACAGGCCGCCGATCAGGTGACGATGGTCCCCTGCCTGGGCGCCGCGGGTGATCGCCTCGGTGTCGTAATAGGGACTGGGTCCGCCGGTCACGACACGTCTCCGCCGCCGACGATGCGATGCACCTCGGTCAAGGCCGTCTCGCCGCGCCGGGCCTTCAGGAAGGCGTCGTCGCCAAAGCTGGTGAAGCCCTCGCCGCGCGCGACGGCCGTCAACCGGTCCTCGTCCGCGCCCTGACGCAGGGCGCCGGTCATGGCGGCGGACATGGGGGCGATCTCATAGACGCCGACCCGGCCGCGGAACCCGGACTGGCCGCATTTCGGACAGCCGACCGGCTCGTGCCAATTCGCCTTTTCCTGCCCGGCGGCGGCCTTCACCGTCGCGGGCAGTTCAGCCTCATGGACGGCGGCCTCCTGCGGCGTCGAGGGGCGTTTGCAGTCGGCGCACAGGCGACGGACCAGACGCTGGCCCTGAACGCCGCGAATGACGTCGGCCAGCAGATAGTCCTCTATGCCCAGGTCCAGCAGACGCGGAATGGCTGCCAGGGCCGAATTGGTGTGCACGGTCGAGATGACCAGGTGGCCGGTCAGGGCGGCCTGGACGGCGATGCGCGCCGTCTCGGGATCGCGGATTTCGCCGACCATGATGACGTCCGGGTCCTGACGCAGGATGGAGCGCAGGCCGGCCGCGAAGGTCAGGCCGATCTCGGATCGCACCCGCACCTGGACCACGCCCGGCAAGTCCAGTTCGACCGGGTCCTCGACCGTGATGATCTTGCGTTCGCCGTCGTTCAGATGGGTCAGCAGGCGATAGATGGTGGTCGTCTTGCCCGAACCGGTCGGGCCGGTGACCAGAAAGACCCCGTTCGGCTGTTCCGACAGCTCCAGCAGGGTCGCCTCCTGATCGGCCGAGACGCCCAGTTCGGCTAGTTCCGGCAGGCGGCTGGTCTTGCCCAACAGGCGCAGCACGATCGATTCGCCCCATGACGCCGGAAGCGACGAAACCCGCAGATCGACCTCCTGACCCGAGACGCGGATCGACTGGCGGCCGTCCTGCGGCAGGCGGCGTTCGCCGATGTCCATGCCGCTGAGCAATTTGATGCGCGAACAGACGGCGTCATAGCTGGAGCGCGGCGCCGAGCGGACGGTGGTCAAGACGCCGTCGATGCGCATCCGCACCAGGAACCGATCCTCGAACGGCTCGACATGCACGTCGGACGCCCGCCGGGTCAGGGCCTCGGCGAAGACGGCGTTGACGAAGTCAATGGTCGGGGCCTCCTGCGCCAGTTCGCGCAGACGTGCGGCGTCGGCCCCGCCGCCCATGATGTCGATCTCAAGTCCCGCTCGATCCCGATGGGTCAGGTCGCCGGTCAGACCCTCGATCGTCGACCTCTGGGCCAGGAAGAAGGTGACCGGATCGGCCATCGCCTGACCGATGCGTTCGCCCAGCAAGGTGTCCAACGGCTGCACGGCGGCGCAGAAGATCGGCGAATCGGCCTCTTCGCCCGCGCGCCAGGCCACGGCCTCGCGCTCGGCCCACCAAGAGACGGGCGAACCGATCTCGGTCAGAAAGGCGGCGATGCGGTCGGGCGCGGGCGCGTCCTCGGACGCCAGGATCGCCAGGCCGAGCTGGTCGGACAGAACCTCCAGCAGCCGCGCCTCGGACAGGGCGCCCAGACGCACTAGGTTCAAACCGATCAGCCCGCCGTTCTGGGCTTGCAGCGACAGGCCGTTCTGCAGGTCTCCCGGCGTGATCATCTGCCGTTCGAGCAACAGTTCACCCAGCCGACGGCGGCCGGCGGCGGGAAAGCGGATCTGCACGGAATCGGTCGCGGACACGGTCACACCCTGGATGAGCGCCTGGCGCGGCGTCGTCAGGCGTTCAACTCGGGCATCAGGCCGTCAACGATGAAACGCATGTTCGTCGAAGGGTGAGCCATGGAGCGGAGAAAGGCCAGGGTGTTTCCCGCCTGTTCCTGGAAGGTGAAGCTGCAGCCTTCGTTGAAGGTCACATTCTGGAAGATCGGCGCCTTGCCGCCTTCGTAGAACAGGGTCGCGCCGTCGAAGACGACATTGACGTAGCTGTTGCCGTCGAGATCGACGCGGCCGGTGAGGGTCTGGTCTTTGATATCGGCCAAGGTCGGCGCTCCTGATTGGGGGTGTCAGCCGTTGATAGCCGGTTTTGCCCGCGGAAACAGCCTGCGCGCCACGACGGCGAAACCATGGCGCGCCAAGCTTTTACGCAAAAAGACCTGGGCTTCGCACAAAAGAAAAGAGGGAGGGCCGAAGCCCTCCCTCCCGTCGAACCATCCGAGGATGGAGCGAGCGTTTCTTACGGCACGTTCAGTTGGTTCTGGTCGTTGGCGACCGTACCGCTGTTGAACTCGGTGATCGAGCCGTTCGACAGGGTGGCGTAACGACGGGCCGTGATCGAGTTCGAGGGAGCCTCGATCGAGATCTGCACGTCGCCGCGGCCCCAGTTGCCCAGAGCGGACGACAGGGTGGCGGTGTTGACGACCAGTTCACCGTTGGCCGGGATCGAGGCCGCGATCTGAACCGGGGCCGGAGCCGCAGTGTAGCCCGAGGCCGACGAGGCCGCGTTCAGCACCTGGGCGAAGACCGGACCCGTCGCCGCCGAGGCGACGTTGCCCAGACGGATCAGGTTGGTGGTGCCGGTGACGGTCTGGATCGAGGTCGAGTTCATCCACGGGAAGATCACGTTCGTGCCGTCGCGCTGGATGGTTTCCAGAGCGCCGGTGGCCGGACCTTCTTGGTTATACCAGGTGCCGTCCAGAGCGTAGGTGACCTGAGCCGAGTAGGTCGAGCTGGGGATCACGCCGCCGGTTTCGCGGGTCACGATGAACGGAACCGGGCCGGCCGTCAGAGCGACCTGCTGGTTGTTGATCGTGGCCGTGGTGGCCGCACCGTTGAAGGTGGCCGACGCGCCCAGAGTGGCACCGCCGCCGCCGCCCGGAAGACCGTCGAAGGCGCTGAAGTTACCGGTGACGACCGTGTCGGCGTCAACCACATGGGCGGCCGCCGCGAACAGGGTGCCCGTCAGGTCGGCGTGCTGGGTAGTGTCCACGGTGATGCGGATGGTGCCCAGTTGACCGGCGGTGGCCGATTCCGGAGCGACGTTGTGGCCGCCGGAGGTGCTGAAGGTCGTGTAGACCGGGGTCACCGCCAGGGTGGCGAAGGTGTCGGCCAGGGCGCCGCCGCCGGGAGCCGCAGAACCGATGACGCTGTCGAACACGACGTCGAAGGCGCTGCCGCGCGTCACGATGTTGCGCGAAGCGGTCAGACCGTCGATCGGGGTGCCGGCTTCCGTGGCCAGGGTGGTGGTCACGGTGGCGGTGCCGGCGCCCGGGGTGATCGGCAGCAGCAGATTCAGACCCGAGCAGTCCGGGTTCGAGTTCGAGATCAGGAAGGTCACCGAGGTGCTGCCCGAAGCGCCGCCCGACGACAGGGTCGAGGTGAAGGTCGAGCAGGCGCCGACGCCGCCCGTGATGACACCCGCGCCGACGGCCGACGAGAAGGTGCCGCCCGTCAGAGTCACGGTCAGGACGACGTTGCCCGACGGCAGGCTGCCGCCCGACAGGGTGTCGACCAGGGCGAAGTTCGCCGATCCCGGCGGCACCTTGGCTTCCGAGGCCAGCTTGTAGGCCGAGGTCGTGCCACCGGTTTCGGTGGCGTCGATGGCGCCGGCGACAGGGCCGGCCTGGAAGGTCAGGGTGTGAGCGCTGGCGGCGCCCGCAAAAGCCATGACCGAAGCGGCGGTCGCGGCGAGAAGGATGTTCTTAGTCATTTGGATATGGTCCCCCAAAGAAACCCGTTGTGTGGACGTAGCCAACGTTGAAACGCCTTTCGGCCACAGTTCAAGTCTGAAAACTCAGGCTAGGCTGCGCCCACGGCAAGCGCTTTCTATCCTGACGACTTTCGCCGGGTCAAGGGCATTTGCGCGGCGCCGCCCGTTGTCACATTGGTGAAACGCAAGCACTCACGGGTGTTTAGTAGGGTCGCCCGGATTCGTCGTTTCAAGCCCCGCGTCGCATTCCCCACGCCGACGACACCACCCGTCACGCGAAACGACGACATGCGGCGACGGCTCGCTCAAAACCGAGATTGGGGGCATCATCGGTATGGAATTCAAAGCGTAAGTACATTTGAGGCGTCGATATGCGGGGACGCTTCCGGCCTATCGGCCAAAACCCGCGCCCTCGTCGTCGTCCCCTGTGGGTTGAGCGCCTCGCAGGCTCGGACGCGGTCTTCACAAGGAAACTCGGCCGTGGCGAAACGCCTTCGTCGGCGCGACGCCATGCAAGAGGAGCCGCGTCACGTGGCGCGGAAGCAACACCCGGCGTCGAGACCCGGGATTCGCGCCCGAGTCGATTCATGGACATGATCTTGGTTCAACGGCGGGAGCCATCCACGCGGCCGACAACGGGGTCGTCTCGCTAGGCCGTCTCGGCTAGGACCCGCCGCAGATAGTCGCCGTAGGCGTTGCCCATGCCCGCCGCCAGGCGCTCCAGGGCGGCGGCGTCGATGAAGCCCTTGCGCCAGGCGATCTCCTCGGGACAGCCGATCTTGAAGCCCTGTCGTTGTTCCAGGGTGCGCACGAACTGCCCCGCCTCGATCAGACTGTCGGGCGTGCCGGTGTCCAGCCAGGCGAAGCCCCGGCCAAGGCGTTCGACCGACAGCCGTCCGCGCTCCAGATAGGCGCGGTTCAGATCGGTGATCTCCAGCTCGCCGCGCGCCGACGGCTTCAGGGCGGCGGCCAGCTCGGGTGCATGGGCGTCGTAGATATAGAGACCGGTCACGGCCCAGTTCGACCTGGGCGCCGACGGCTTCTCCTCTATGTCCGCGGCCCGCCCCTCGGCGCCGAAGGCGACCACGCCGTACCGCTGGGGATCGGTCACATGATAGGCGAAGACAGTCGCGCCCTCGCGCCCCATGGCGCGACCGAACACCTCGCCCGCGCCGCGCCCGTAAAAGATGTTGTCTCCCAAAATCAGCGCCGAAGGCCCGCCGGCCACGAAGTCGGCGCCGATGACATAGGCCTGGGCCAGGCCCTCGGGCCGGGGTTGCTCGGCATAGGACAGGCTGAGACCCCATTGGCCGCCATCCCCCAGCAGGCGCTCGAAGGCGGGCCGGTCGTGCGGCGTGGTGATGATCAGGATCTCGCGCACGCCCGCCAGCATCAGCGTGCCGAGCGGGTAGTAGATCATCGGCTTGTCATAGACCGGCATCAGTTGCTTGGAGACGACCTGGGTCATCGGATGCAGCCGCGTGCCCGCGCCGCCGGCCAGGATGATGCCCTTCATCGGTCCCCTCCCCGCGTCATGCGGCCGACCAGCGCCCCCACCGCCTCGCGCCAGGGCGGCGCGGTGATTCCATAGTCGCGCGCCAGGGCGTCCGACGCCAGCGGCGAACGGCGCGGACGCGGGGCGCGGCCCGGACCCGTGTCCGCCGGGCGGCCGGAAACGAGCGGCGCGGCCGATCCCCCCGCCGATTCGCGCGCCGTCAGGATCGCCTGGGCCAGGTCGCGCCAGCTCGCCTCTCCCGCCCCGGCGAAATGATAGACGCCGCCGGGCGCGGCCGGGTCGGCGGCCAGACGCGCCGCGACGGCGATCAGGGCGTCGGCCAGGGATTCGGTCGTCGTGGGCGAACCGAACTGATCATCGGTCACGGCCAGGGTCTCGCCCGAATCGGCGCGGTCCAGGACGGCGGTCAGGAAGTTCGGGCGGTCCGGCCCGATCAACCAGGCCGTGCGCACGATCACGGCGTCCGGCGCGGCGGCCAGCACCGCCGCCTCTCCCTCCAGCTTGGTGCGGCCATAGACGCCGAGGGGGCGCACGGGGTCGGTCTCGACATAGGGGCGGTCCCCCGCGCCGTCGAAGACATAGTCGGTCGAGATATGGACCAGCCGCGCCCCGGTCTCGGCGGCGGCGCGGGCCAGGGCGGCGGGCAGATCGCGATTGAGGCGACGCGCGCCGTCTGGATCATGCTCAGCGCCGTCCACGTCGGTCCAGCCCGCGGCGTTGAGGATGACCGTCGGACGGCGCACGGCCAGGGCGGCGGCCAGGGCGGCGGCGTCCAGCGGATCGAGATCCGTCCGACGGGCGAAGACCGGCGCCAGTCCCTTCGGCCAGTCGGCGCGCGACAGGGCGCGGCCCAGCCGCCCGCCCGCGCCGATCACCAGCACCGACGCCGAATCGCTCACGCCTGGATCGGCGGCGGCGGACGCAGCCGGTCGAACGGGCGTCCGTCGCGCGCGAAATGGGGGTTGAAGCCGGGGTCCGCGGCGAATCGTCCGCCCCAGCGGCTCCAGACCCGCCGCGTGGCCTCCATCGAGGCGCGCAGCCGCTCGCCGTCCAGGCTGAGACCCCGCGAACGCGATTCCAGATGATAGAGGGTCGCGCCGGGTTCGTAGATCACCGCCAGACCCTCGGCCTGGGCCTTCAGGCACAGGTCCACGTCATTACCCTCGACCGGCAGGCGTGCGGCGTCGAACCCGCCCAGGCGCCGAAAGACCGCGTTCGACATCGCCATACAGGCGCCGGTCACGGCCACGCAGCGATGGGCCAGGGCGTGTCGGCCCAGGTTTCCGGGGTCGGAGCCGGGCAGGCCCACCCCCTCATGAATCAGAAAGGCCGTCGGCCGGGGGCGGGCGGCCATGCCCGCGTGCTGAAGGGTCCCGTCCTGATAGACCAATCGCGCGCCCACGGCTCCGACGCCGGGCCGCATCGCCTGGGCCGCCAGGGCGTCCAGCCAGTCGGGGCTGATGACCACGGTGTCGTTGTTCAGAAAGACCAGAACGTCGTCGTCGCTCTGGGCGGCGGCCAGATTGTTCATCAAGGCCCAGTTGAATTCGCCGTCATAGGGCATGACCTCGATCTGGCCCGCCGCCTGGCGCTCCATCAACAGGGCGCGGGTCTCGGCCTCGCGGCTCAAATGGTCGACCACCACCACGCGCATGGCGCAGCGGTTGGCGGCGCGGTGCGTCTCCAGACTGTCGAGACAGGGCCGCAGCAGGTCCAGCCGGTCGCGCGTCGGTATGATCACCGTGGCCGAGGCGCCGTCGGCAAGCGCGTGGCGCACACGAACCGCGCCCGACACGGCCGCCCCCAGCACGTCGGTCTGGAGGACCACATCAGCCGCCTCGCCCATGCGGGCCAGGTGGGCGCGGACGACCTCGGCCCAGCCCGCCGCATCGGGCTGGGGAACCGCCTCGATCCGGCGCGTGAACAGCACACGAGGGATGGAGGCGACGATCGCGCCCGCCTCGGCCGCGGCCAACACGGTGCGCGCGCCGGCCGGAACCCCGTCGCCCGCGAAGGCCAGGCAGTCGCCGACCCAGGACGACTGGCGCACGAAATCCAGATCGAAGGCAGGCTTCAGCACGGGCGCGTCGTGATCGCGCAGCCGCCAGTCGTCATTTCCTTCGGCTTCGCTCGCCAGCACGTCTTCATCGACATAGGCCAGGGCGGCGTCCGGCCGCGCCGCGAACAGGGCCTCGACCGCCTCGACCGCGTCCGGCGACAGCAGGCCCGAGGCGGGGAAGGCCAGAACCGGACCGGCGCCCGGCGTCGGTTCGCCGACCGTGATCGCCGGACCGTTCGCGCCGGCCCATCCGCGCCGGGCGGCCAGGTCCTGAATCAGGCGACGGCCCTGATCATCCAGACCGACGACGAACACGCCGCTGGGCGTGCGGCTCTGCTCCAAGGCGCTGTCGATCGCCTCCTCGACCCAGGCGGGCGAACACCCGGCGGCGTCGATGCGGACGCGCGTCCGCCCCGGCACGGCGGCGGGCAGGGCCGCGCGGATCGCCTCATGCGCGGGCCGGCACCAGGCGTCGAAATAGGCGGGCCAGTCGGTCGCGCGGCGGGTCAGGGCGGTCTCGACCGCGGGCAGCATGGTCTCCAGCCGCGCCAGGGTCTCGCGAACCGTCGCCAGTTCACGCCGTACGGTCTCATAGGCCGGAACCTCGGCCGGGTTGGTCTCGGCCAGGACGCCGACGCCCAGCGGCGCCGGGTGGCCGGTCTCGCGCACCTCCAGCCTCAGTGTCTCGCCGGGACGCGCCAGGCCGCGTGGAATCGGCAGGCTGTAGCCCGCGCCTGTCGCACCGGGGAAACGATCCTCCATCTCGCGCCGGAAGACGCCGGTGGCGCCCGCCGACACGAAGGCGCCGTCGGCCCACAGTTCGACCGCCAGGCGACGTCCCGGATCGTTCAGATCGACGGCCCAGCCGGCGACCCGATCCGTGTCCACCAGATCCAGCGCCCCGGCGACACGGCGCTTCGCATCGCTCTCGGCCTGCGTCACAAGCGCGGCCCAGGCCGGATCGTCGAACGGCCGCGCCGTCATGCCCATGCGGACGGCGGCGTCGGGTTCGGCGAACAGGGCGCGGTACAGTTGCGCCCAGGACCGCGCGGCGGCGGTCTCGGCGACGGCCGGTTCCGGCAGGTCGAAGGCGGCGGCGGCCCAGGCCTTCAACGCCTCGGACGGCGGATAGTCGAACAGCGCTTCGCGCGGCTCTCCGCCCTGGGCAAAGGCGTCGGCGATGCGTTCACGGAACTCGGGCGACTGGAAAAAGATCGCCGTCAACTCGGACAGGGGCTTGTCCATGAAGCCGGACAGGTCGGCGCCCGGCTCGGGCGCGCGACCCAGGGCCAGGGCGTAGAGCCGTTCGATCCGGCTGTGTTGCTCGGCCTGGTCCAAAGACCCCTCCTTCGCCCTCGCCCCACGGGTCTAGCGGCGGCCGGAAGCAACCGCAACGCGCGCAAGAAAAAGGTCCCGGAGCGTTCGTGCGCTCCGGGACCCTTGAAGAGGCTTCGCTGCCCGCGCTTACCCGAAGAAGTGGTCGTTTTGCGGGGTGTTGTTGCGGTGATCGGGGGCGTTGATCAGGGCGGCGA
>NZ_DAINBO010000025.1:0-30828 GCF_036732845.1 Brevundimonas sp.
ACGACGCCCTGGCGCGCGGCCGCATGGCCCAGGCCTTCGGCCGACTGATCCGGCGGGCGGACGACAAGGGGGTGTTCGTCATGCTGGACGCCGCCTGTCCGACGCGGCTGTTCGCCGCCCTGCCGCCGGGGACCGAGGTGATGCGGCTGGGCCTGGCCGAGGCGGTCGCGCTGACGCGTGATTTTCTCAGCGACGGGGAGTCTGCGCGCGTCGCGCCGGTCTGATATGGAGACCGCATGACCGACGCCCCCGCCCCCCGTCACAGCCGACGCGGCCTGTTCGCGCCCCTGATCGCCGCCCTGGTCCTGTTGGCGGCCTGGACCGTCTGGTGGTTCTGGCTGGCGGGCCAGATCGAGGGGCGGTTGAAGACCCAGGCCGAGGCCCTGCGCGGCCAGGGCTGGGATGTCCGCTATGTCGAAGGCGGGATCGACGGCTGGCCGTTCCGAACGCGGCTGGCGCTGGACCGGGTGACGGTCGCGGCGCCTTCGGGCCACGCCCTGGCCGCGCCGCGCATCGTGGCCGAGGCCAATGCCTATAACCCGAGCAAATGGGTGCTGGTCGCGCCCGACGGCCTGACCCTGACGCGGGTCGGCAAGGGCGAGGTCAATGTGCGCGGCCAGGCCATCCGCATGAGCGTGCACGGCCTGAACCAGGCCTGGCCCAACATCGCCGTCGAGCTGGTTCGGCCCCAGTTCACGCCGCATCCGGGGGCCGAGCCGTTCCCCATTCGCCGCGCGGGCAAGGTGGAGTTCTACACCCGGCCGCACCGCACCACCGACGGCGGGCCGAACGACAGCGTCGATATGCTGTTCCGCCTGATCGACGCCGAGGGGCGCGACAGCGGCCCGGTCCAGGGCCTGGCCCAGGGCGGCCGGATGACGCTTCAGATCGAGGGGGTGGTCGAAAAGGCCAGCGCCCTGCGCGGCATGGACGAGGCAGGCGTCTTCTCGGCCTGGACGCGCGCGGGCGGACGCTTCAGCCGCATCCGAGGCGAGGCGGCGGCGGGCGACAGCCGCGCCCGGATCTCCAGCGAGGGCCTGTCGGCGGATGCGAACGGCCGCCTGGTCGGCCAGGTGGCGCTGAAGGCCGAAAAGCCGTTGCCGGCCATCGCCGGACTGGCGGGATCGGGCGACGGAGCGGTGAACCGGGCGGGTGCGACCGGTGCGGCGGCGGCCTCGGCGGCGTCGGGCGGCCAGGGCGACGTGGACCTGACCGTCGTCTTGCGCGACGGCCGCACCTATCTGGGACCCTTCGCCCTGGCCCCGGCGCCGAAGCTGTTCTGATGCTGGACGAGGCGCCGCACGACCCGGAACGAGCCGCGCGCGACACGGCCCTGAGAACGGCGTTGAAGGCCCGGCTGTCGCTGGGCGGGACCGGACGGCCGGACGCCCAGGCGCTGGCCCTGCGCGAGATCCTGGCGGGAACGACGCCGGACGAGGCGGCGGTGCTGAAGGCCGTCTGGGGCCGATTGTCGGCGGCCGAGGAAGGCCCGCTGGCGGTCTGGGGGGCGGCGGCCCAGGTTCTGGCGGCGGATCGGTTCGGCCTGTCGGGGCGGCTGGCGGCCGAGCCGGACCAGGCGCTGGATGAGGCGAGGCGGGGCGCGCGGGCCGTGCTGGACCTGACGCCGCGCACCCCCTGGTGGGGGCGGCTGCTGGCGCGGCCGGAGTTGAAGATCGTCGCCGCCCTGCCTGACGACGCGAACGCGCGGCCGCGCGCCGTGATCGTCTCGCGCCAGGCGCCCGGCCCGACCGGCGACGACCGCACCTTCTGGATCACCGACAGCGCGCGGCCGGACGCCGAGATCACGGCCCGCCTGGGCCAGGCCGGGCTGGCGGCGCAAGCGTTGCTTTCCGGCGGCGGCTTGAAGCTGTTCGTGCTGGCGGGCTATGTGCAGGCCGAGGACGGGCGGCTGAGCGGCGCGCCCGGCGACCTGACCGGCGTCATCGGCGCCGCCCCCGTGTTCTGAAGGCTTTCGCATGACCACCGGCCACGAATCTCAAGGACCTCGGCCCAAGCCCGGCATCCTGGACATCGCCCCCTATGTCGGCGGCAAGTCGCGCATCGACGGCGTGGCCGAGCCGATGAAGCTGTCGTCCAACGAGAACGCCCTGGGCGCGGGCGAAAAGGCGCGCGCGGCCTTCCAGGCGGCGGTGAACGGCATCCACATCTATCCCGACGGTCGGGCGGCCAAGCTGCGCGCGGCGGTGGCCGAACACCATCAGGTCGAGCCGGAGCGGCTGATCTTCGGCAACGGCTCGGACGAGGTCTTCGCCCTGTTGAACCAGACCTATCTGCGCCCCGGCGACAACATCGTCACCGGCCAGTACGGCTTCTTGGCCTATCGCATCAGCGCCAAAGCCAATGAGGGGATCGTCAAACTGGCCCCCGAACCGGGCTTCAAGGCCGAGGTCGACGCCCTGTTGGCCGAGGTCGATGAGCGCACCCGCATCGTCTATGTCTCCAACCCGTCCAACCCGACCGGCAGTTGGAATTCGGGCGAGGAGATCCGCCGCCTGCACGCCGCCCTGCCGCCCGAAATCCTGCTGGTGATCGACGAGGCCTATGCCGAATACGTCACCGAGCCGGACTGGGAGAGCGCCCTGCCGCTGGCGCGCGAGGCGTCGAACCTGATCGTCACCCGCACCTTCTCCAAGATCCACGGCCTGGGCGGCCTGCGCATCGGTTTCGGCTATGCGCCCCTGGCCGTCGCCGAAGCGGTGGACCGCATCCGCCTGCCGTTCAACGTCTCGGTTCCGGGGCTGGAGGCGGCGACGGCGGCGCTCGGCGACGCGGCGCACCAGAAGGCCTCGCGCGAGCTGATCCAGACCTGGCGGCCGCGCCTGACCCAGGCCCTGCGCGGCTTCGGCTTCGACGTCCTGCCGTCGGCGGGGAATTTCGTCCTGGTGCGGTTCGACGATCCTGAGCGGCGCCAGGCGGCCGACGCCCATCTGCACACCCGGGGGATCATCGTGCGTCCGGTCGGCGGCTACGGCCTGCACGACGCCCTGCGCATCACGGTCGGCACCGAGGATCAGAACCGCGCCGTCATCGACGCCCTGAGCGAATTCGCCGCCGGGACCTGATCAGCCGCGCTCGCCCGGCTCCTGGCGATAGCCGTGGCGGGGCGGCGGCCCGACGGGCGGGGCGTCCGGCGGGGGCAGGTCGCCGTAATAGGGCGCGCCGTGACCGGAATCATAGCGTGACTCTGGACGCGGTTCCGGCGCGCGGCAGTCGCAGTCGGCGCGTCCGTCCGACCGGCCGTGGTCATAGCCTCGGTCGTAGGCGCGGCTTTCGCGGCCGGTGATCTCCTGCTCCCAGGCCGCCTCGGTCTCGCGTCGATAGGTTTCGCTGCGTTCCCAGCGTTCGTAATGGTCCGAAGAGACCTCGCGGCGGTCGTCGCGCCAGCGTCCCTCGCGGCCGTAGCGGTCGTCACGCCGGACCTCTGGTCCGCCCACCCGATAGTCGCGGCCGAAGCCCCGGACGACATAGCCGAACGGCGCGCTGGCCGGGGCCGTGACCAGATCGCGGTCGTCGACGTGGACATAACCACCGCCCACGCCCCAGTCCCCGGCGTATCCGTAGTCGCCCGCATAGCCGCCGCCGTGGATGAAGGTCCCGCCGCCGACATAAGTCCGCGCCATTGAGGACGAATAGGATCGGGCGTTGATGTAGGACCGGGCCGAGGCCGATGCGTTCGCATTGGCGTTCACATTGACGTTGACGTTGGCGTTCACCGGCGGTCGGCAGCCGCCGCCGCAGGAACCGGGCGGCGGGGACGGGCGATGACCGCCGCCGCGCTCGCTGGCGAGGGCCGGGCTGGACAGGATCAGGGCGGCGAGCGCCGCCGAGGTCAGGACGCGCATGAACGAGACTCCGCTTGCGACGGCAGTCTAGGCGCGGGCGCCCGCCCGGTCGGGGGTTCGCACCCGGCGGGCGACGATCAGGGTTAAGGTTCGCCTGTGAGGGGCGGGTCAGAAATCGACCGCCAGCCCCTTCTTCTCCCAGTCGCCGTAGCGGGTCGGTTCGGGTCCGCGCGGGCCGCCGTTCTCGGGCGGCAGGTCGGCGGCGGGCGCGGCGCGGCGGCGGGTCTCGGCCTCGATCAGGGCGCGGCGCGCGGCGTCCGAAAGCGGCTTCAGCGGCGTGGCGCCGGGCACGTCCGTGTTCAGGCGGGGGGCCTGCTCGGCCTTGTGGGCATCCTCGGGGGTGGGCTGTTCGGTCACAGGGGGCGTCTCTTGAGCGGCGGGCGCGAGGTCCTCAGATAGGAGGTCTGTTCCACCGCGTCATCCGTTGATCATGAACCATCTGAAGACCTTCACCCTATTGGCGGCGCTGACGGCGCTGTTCGTGGGCGTCGGCTATCTGATCGGCGGCGCGACCGGCATGGTGATCGCCCTGGTCGTGGCCGGGGGCATGAATCTGTTCAGCTACTGGAACGCCGACAAGATCGTGCTGAAGATGTACCGCGCCCAGCCGGTGGACGCGGCGCATCCGAACGCGGTGGTGCGCAACTATGTCGCCGACGTGCAGCAGATGGCCGCCGACGCGGGCCTGCCCCAGCCGACCATCGCCATCATCCCCAACGACCAGCCCAACGCCTTCGCCACCGGCCGCAATCCGGCCAACGCCGCCGTCTGCGCCACCACGGGCCTGTTGGACATGCTGACGCGTGAGGAGATCCGGGGCGTGATGGCCCACGAACTGGCCCATGTGAAGAACCGCGACACCCTGACCATGACGGTCACGGCGACGGTGGCGGGGGCCATCGCGGCCCTGGCCAACTTCGCCATGTTCTTCGGCGGAGGGGGTGATGATCGCGAGCGTCCGGGCGGCCTGATCGGGACCCTGGCCCTGATGATCCTGGCGCCGATGGCGGCGGGCCTGGTGCAGATGGCCATCAGCCGAGGCCGCGAATACGAGGCCGACCGCGTCGGCGCCGAGATCGCCAACGACCCCCAGGCCCTGGCCAGCGCCCTGCAGAAGATCGAGGCCTACGCCAGGCGCATCCACAATCCGACGGCCGAGCGCAATCCGGCCTCGGGCCAGTTGTTCATCATCAATCCGCTGGCGGGCGAGCGGGCCGACAATCTGTTCTCGACCCACCCGGCCACCGGCAACCGGGTGCGGGCGCTGATGGAGATGGGGGCCAAGATGGGCATGACGCCGCGCGCCGCCGCGCCCCGGGCCGTCGCTGAACCGACGCCGGCGCGGCCGGTTACGACCGGGGTTCCGGTGACGGCGCCGCGACGCGGCCCTTGGGGCTGACGCCCGACGCAGGCTAGGTGTCCGGTCATGGACACGCTTTCAGAACGCTGGACCCGGCTGGAGCCGCACATGACGATGGTCGGGCCGGACGACGACCGGCCCAGGCCGACCGTCATCCTGTTCCACGGCTGCGGCGGTCTGCGGGACCATCTGCCGCGCTATGCCGAGGCGGCCAGGGCCGTGGGCTGGCGCGCCTGCATCATCGATTCCTACACGCATCGCGGACTGAGCCAGGCCATGGCCCTGGGCCTGGTGTGCACCGGCCTGATCCTGCGCGGGGGCGAGCGGTCGGGCGACGTCCTGGCGGCCATCCACGGCCTGTCGGAACGGCCGGACGTGGACGCCTCGCGCCTGGCACTGGCCGGATGGAGCCACGGCGGCTGGTCGATCATGGAGGCGATGAGTCTTGATCCCCATGCCTCCGGCGCGGCCGGTCTGCGCGACGCCCAGGCGTGCGGCCTGTCAGGGGTAAAGGCGGTGTGGCTGGCCTATGCCTATGTCGGCTTCGCGGCGATCAACCGGATGCGGGCCTGGCGGCACTGTCCCAAGGTGCTGGCCGTCACGGCGCGGCGCGACCACCTGACCACGGTGCGCAACGCCGAACAGGTCAACGCCATGATCCGCGGCTGCGGCGCCGAGGTCGAGACGTGGATCGCCGAGGGCACCCACAGTTTCGACGAACCGATGAACGCCCCGCCGATGCGTTATGACGACGCCCTGGCCGCCGAGGCCCTGAGGCGGTTCGCGGCCCTGCTGGAGGACGTGGCCTAGACGATCAGACGCTTTCGACCCGCACCGGCGCGCGGATGGAGTTGGCGATGAAACAGTCTTCGTGGCTGCGGTGGTGCAGGTCGGCGACATCGTCGGGCGTCGGCGTGGTCTCGCCCGACCAGGCGACGCGGGGCCGCAGGGTCACGGCGGTGATCGCCGTCTTGCCGCGCTCGTCGCGGCCGAGGGTTCCCTCGGCCTGATCGACATAGGAATCGACCGTGAACCCGGCCTTGGCGGCATAGGCCAGGAAGAACATCATGTGGCAGGCCGAGACGGCGGCCACCAGGGCCTCCTCGGGATCGACGGCGGCCGGGTCGCTCAACGGCGGCAATATGCTGGACGGATCGGATGAAGCGCGCACCACGGCGCCGCCGTCGAAGCGCCAGTCATGCGCCCGGCTGTAGCGGCGGTCGGTGAAGACCTGATCGCCGCGTTTCCATTCGATGGTGGCGGTGTGAGCGGACATCAGCCCCTCCAGAAGCCGACGATGCGCTTGGTCTCTTCGACCACCGGGTCGGCGATGGCGGCGGCGCGTTCGGCGCCGTCCTTCAGCACGCGGTCGATCTCGTCGGGGGCGGCCATCAGGCGGCGCATCTCGGCGGTGATCGGGGCCAGGCTCTCGACCGCCAGTTCGGCCAGTTTCGGTTTGAAGGCGCCGAAGCCCTGGCCCGCGAACTGGGCCAGCACCTGCTCGCGCGACAGATCGGCCAGGGCGGCGTAGATGGCGACCAGATTCTTGGCCTCGGGCCGGGCGTCCAGGCCTTCCAGCGTCTCGGGCAGGGGTTCGGGATCGGTCCTGGCCTTCTTGACCTTGGCGGCGATGGCGTCGGCGTCGTCCATCAGATTGATGCGCGACTGGTCCGACGGATCGGACTTGGACATCTTGGCCGCCCCGTCGCGCAGGGACATGACGCGCGGCGCCGGTCCCTGGATCAGCGGTTCGGGCTGGGGGAAGAAGCCGGGCGCGCCGAAGTCGTTGTTGAATTTGGCGGCGATGTCGCGGGTCAGCTCCAGATGCTGTTTCTGGTCCTCGCCGGTCGGCACCTCGGTGGCCTTATAGACCAGGATGTCGGCGGCCTGGAGCACGGGGTAGGTATAGAGACCCACCGACGAGCGCTCCTTGTGCTTGCCCGACTTCTCCTTGAACTGGGTCATCCGGTCCAGCCAGCCGAGGCGGGCGACGCAGTTGAAGATCCAGGCCAGTTCGGCGTGGGCGCGCACCGCCGACTGGGGGAAGATGACCGAACGCGCCGGGTCCAGACCCGAGGCCAGATAGGCGGCGGCGATCTCACGCGTCTGGGCGGTCAGGACGGCGGGGTCCTGCCACACGGTGATGGCGTGCAGGTCGGCCACGAACAGGAAACAGGGCGCGCCCTGTTCCTGCAAGGCGACGAACCGCTTCAACGCGCCGAGGTAATTGCCCAGGTGCAGGGCGCCGGAGGCCTGAATGCCGGACAGGATGCGGCGCGGGCCGGTGTAGGTGATCTCTTCGGTCATCAATCCATGCTCACTGGGGCGCCGCCGGGTTCGCGCTTGAGAACCGCTTTAAGCTCGGAGACGCTGGTCGCGCGGAACAGCACGACGGCGAGGGCGTACACGACCATGCCCGCGCCGCAAACCAGGACGACGGCGATTTCCTTGCTCAGGAAGACGCGCGCCAGGGTCGGATAGGCGATCCCGCAGGCCAGCAGCAGCCCGCCCATGACCGCGCTGGCGGCCAGGATGCGCGACAGGCGCGAGACGAAGGGCAGGGTCGGCCGCCAGGCGTTCTCGCGCACCAGGGTCCCGGCCAGAAGGGCCACGTTGATCCAGGCCGACAGGCTGGTGGCGACCGCCAGGCCCAGCACGCCGTCATGGCCCAGGCGGCTGAGACCCAGGAACAGGGCGGTCCCCACCACCACGGTGACGGCCACGGCGGCCACAGCGTAGATCATCGGCCGACGCGTGTCCTGGCGGGCGAAGAAGGGCGGCGTCAGCACCTTGGCCAGGACGAAGGCCGGAACGCCCCAGGCGAACTGGCGCAGAACGTCGGCCGTGCGCGCCGCGTCGGCCGAGGTGAAGGCCCCGCGCGTCACCGTGGCGTCGATGATGAAGAAGGGAATGACGAACAGGGCCGTGGCCGCGGGCAGGGTGAAGGCCATGGCCAGGGCGATGCCGTCGTCCAGCGTCTTCTTGCCCCCTTCGTGATCTCCGGCGACGAAGGCGCGGGTCAGGCGCGGCACCAGGGCCAGGCCGATCGCCACCCCGACCAGGCCCAGCGGCAGTTGGTACAGGCGGTCGGCGTTGTACAGCACCGACCGGGCGCCCTCGTCCGAACCGGTCAGAAGCTGGCTGACCACCGAATTGATCTGCATGGCGCCGCCGGCCAGGGCGCCGGGCACGGCCAGGGCCAGGGCGTGTCTGACCGCCGGAGTCAGGCGCGGCAGGCCGATCTTCAGCCGCACGCCCAGACGACGCACGCCCCACCACAACAGCGCCGCCTGCAGGAAGCCCGAAACCGTGACCGCCGCGCTGGTCGCCAGCAGCACCGTGTCCAGATCGACGCCGGGCATCAGGCTGGGCGCCAGAAGGGCGATCAGGGTGCAGACGTTCAGCAGCACCGGCGCGCCCGCCGACAGGGCGAATTTCCCGGCCGTGTTCAGCACCCCGGACAACAGGGACGCCACCGTCATACAGGCCAGATAGGGCATGGCGAGCTGGGTCGCCGTGACCGCCAGCCTCATCAGGGCGGGCTGATCACGATAGGCCGACAGCAGCCACGGCATGATCCACGGCATCAGCACCTGCAACAGGATGCAGAAGGCCGCGACCACGGCCAGCATGAAGGACAGGGCCTCGGACGCGGTGACCGCCGCCGCCGCCTCTCCCTCGCGTTCGCGCACGCCGCCGTAAACGGGCACGAAGGCCTGGGCGAAGGCGCCCTCGGCGAACAGGCGCCGGAACAGGTTGGGCAGCATCAGGGCGGTGGTGAAGGCGTCCATCAGCGGTCCCTGGCCGAAGCGGGCCGCCAGGACCATGTCGCGCGCGAACCCCATCAGGCGGCTGCCCAGGGTCAGGGTCGCCTGGACCAGGGTGTTTCGGGCGAGGCTCATGCGGGGGGACGCCGGAGAGGGGGAGGACGTCTAGCCCTTAGCGCGCTTCCGGGCCGGACGGAACGGGCCGATGTCGGAGACGTCGCGCGTGCCGGCGCGGGCCGAGGCGACGGGGCGATGCCCGGCGGGCCGGTCCAGCACGGCGGTCAGGGCGTCATGGGCGGCGGCCAGGCGGTGCTTGCCCGGCGGGCCGCCCGCCGCGTCGACGACATAGAAGCTGTCGACCGCGCGCGCGCCGAAACCGGCCACATGGGCCGAGCGGATCGACAGGCCCGCGTCGGTCAGGGCGGCGGCCAGGTCGGCCAGCAGACCGGGCCGGTCGGGACCGGAGACCTCGATGACGGCGGCGCCTTGCCCGGCCTCGGGCAGGACCATGACCACCGGCGCCACCTCGAAGGCGGCGCGGCGCGGGCTGACGGGCGGCGCCGCCGGGGCGGAACGGGGGGCGGCGCCCCGCGCGGCGGCGTCGAGCGCGGCCACCAGGGCGTCCAGGCGGCGCGGCTCGGCCTGGCCATAGGGCAGGCCCGCCCCGTCATGAAGATCGAACACGTCCAGCGCCAGGCCCTGGTCGGTGGTGGCGACGCGGGCGCCGACGACGTCGGCTCCGGCGGCGGCCAGGGCGGCGGCCAGGTCGGCGAACAGGCCGGGCCGGTCGGGCGCGGCGACGGCGACGCGGGCCACCGCCTCGTCCGGTTCGACCGGCAGGGCCTGGACCGCCGCCCCCTCGGTCCCGGCGCGGGCGACCAGCATCGGATGTTCGGCGGCGGGATCGGGCGCATCGACGATCTCGCCCCGGAACAGGGCCTCGGTGCGGAAATGAAGGTCGCGCATCAGCCGCCCCTTCCAACTGTTCCACACGCCCGGCCCGACCGCGCGAATATCGGCCACGGTCAGGACCAGCAGCAGGCGCAGCCGTTCGGGATCGCCGACGATCTCGGCGAAGGCGCGCACGGTGGCGGGGTCCGAGACGTCGCGCTTCTGGGCGTAGTCGGACAGCACCAGGTGATGGCGCACCAGCCAGCAGACCAGCTCGGTGCGGCGACTGGCGACGCCCAGCCGCTCGCAGGCGCGGCGCGCGGCCAGGGCGCCGTCCTCGATCTGGCCCCGGTCGCCGCCCTTGCCCACGTCGTGCAGCAGCATGGCCAGCATCAGGGCCTCGAAATCATCGATCCGATGCACGATGTCGCTGGCCAGCGGATGGTCGTCCTTCAGCTTGCCGCGCCAGATGTCGTTGATCAGGCCGATGGCCTGGAGCGTGTGCTCGTCGACCGTATAGGCGTGGTACATGTTGAACTGGGTCTGGCCGACGATCCGGCCCCATTCGGGCAGGAACCGGCCCAACAGACCCGTCTCGTTCATGATCGACAGCACGCGATAGGGTCTCTGCCCCTGGGCCAGCACGTCCAGGAAGGCGCGGCTGGCGACCGGGTCGCGGCGCAGACGCGGCGTCACCAGCGACAGCGACCGGCGCACGGCGGCGAAGGCGTCGGGGTGCAGGTCCAGGTCGTGGTCGTCGGCGGCGACGAACAGGGTCAGCAGCCGCGTCGGGTCCTCGGCGAAGACCTGGGGTCCCGCGACCGACAGCCGCCCCTGGTCGATCAGGAAGCCGGGTGTCTGAAGCTTCTTGGTGCGGCCCGGCAACAGACGTGACAAGCCCATGGCCTTCTTCTGCTGGCGCGCCTCCAACTGGGCCGAGACGGCGCGGGTCAGGGCGCCGACGTCGCGCGCGTGCTGGAAATAGCGGCGCATGAAGCGCTCGACCGCCGGTTCGTCGCCGCGCCCGCGCCAGCCCATGCGCCGCGCCACCTCGGGCTGACGGTCGAAGGTCAGCCGCTCCTCGGCCCGGCCCGCGATCAGATGCAGGTGGCAGCGCACTCGCCACAGGAAGTCGAAGGCCTCGTCGAAGGTGCGGCCGTCGCGCGGGGTCAGCAGGTCTTGCAGCGCCGCGGCGCCCAGAACGCTGTCCGGCGCCAGGGCGCGGGCGATCCAGAACAGGGCGTTGAGATCGCGCAGGCCGCCCTTGCCGTCCTTGACGTTCGGTTCGACGGCGTAGCGAAAGGCGCCCGCCTTCTGGTGCCGCACGTCGCGCTCGGCCAGTTTGGCGGCGATGAAGGGCCGGGCGTCGGACGACTTCACCGCCTTGCGAAAACGCGTCAGCAGGGTCTCGGCCAGGTCCTGGTCGCCCGCCAGGAAGCGGGCCTCCAGCACCGTCGTGCGCACCGTCATGTCGCGTTTGGACAGCGACAGGGTCTCGTCCAGCGAGCGGCTGGCCGAGCCGATCTTCCAGCCCAGGTCCCACAGGACGTAGTGGATGAACTCCGTCACCTGTTCGATGCGCGGCGTCGGCTTCCAGGGCCGCAGGAACAGAAGGTCCAGATCGGAAAACGGCGCCAGGACCCCGCGTCCGTAGCCGCCGACGGCCAACAGGGCCAGACGCTCGGCCTCGGTCGGATTGGGGGCGGGATACAGGACCTGGGTCGTCACCCGCCACAGGGCCTGAAGCGCCTCGTCGGCGGCGGCGGAATACAGACGCGCCACCTCGACCCCGCCCAGGCCCGCCGCCAGCCGGTGCCCGACGCGCGTGCGCGCGGCGCCCCAATGGTCGCGCAGAACGGCGGCGACGGCGGCCCGGCTGTCGGAAGCCGAGGCGGCCTGAACCAGACGGGCGTCGAGCGCCTCCGCCATCAGATCCTCCCCCATGCCAATGGGGGAGGGGGACCGCCGAAGGCGGTGGAGGGGGCGAGTTCAAGCGCCGGTGTGTGTGGTCGCCCCCTCCACCACTGCGTGGTCCCCCTCCCCCGTGAACGGGGGAGGGTCATTTGGAGAGTCCCTTCAGACGGTACAGGGCCTCCAGCGCCTCGCGCGGGGTCAGGTCGTCGGGGTGGATGGCGGCCAGGGCGTCGTCGACGGCCGAGGACGGCGGCGGGGCGGGCGGCTCGGCGAGCGCGAACAGGGGCAGGTCGTCCAGCCGCCCGGCGGCGGCCTTTTCGCCCTCCAGCCGCTCCAGCACGCCGCGCGCGCGGGCGACGACGGCGGGCGGAACGCCGGCCAGTTTCGCCACCTGAACGCCATAGCTGCGGTCGGCGGCGCCGGGCGCGGCCTCATGCAGGAAGACCAGTTCGCCGTTCCACTCCTTGGCCTTCATCGACAGATTGCAGACGTGGTCCAGCCGCGTCTCCAGCCGGGCCAGCTCGTGATAGTGGGTGGCGAACAGGGTGCGGGCGCGATTGGTCTCGTGCAGGGCCTCGGCCACGGCCCAGGCGATGGCCAGGCCGTCATAGGTGGCGGTGCCGCGCCCGATCTCGTCCAGCACCACGAAACTGCGCGGCGTAGCCTGGGTCAGGATGGCGGCGGTCTCGACCATCTCCATCATGAAGGTGGAGCGGCCGCGCGCCAGATCGTCTCCGGCGCCGACGCGGCTGAACAGCCGGTCGACCACGCCCAGCCGCATCGACCGGGCGGGCACGAAACACCCGGCCTGGGCCAGCACCACCAGAAGCGCGTTCTGGCGCAGGAAGGTCGACTTGCCCGCCATGTTCGGCCCGGTGACCACGGCCAGACGCGCGCCGTTCGCCCCCGCGCCGTCCAGCCGCGCGTCATTGGGGGTGTAGGGGTCGCCCGCCGCCTTGACCGCCGCCTCGACCACCGGATGGCGGCCCGCCTCGACAGTGAAACATAGGCTGTCGTCGACCAGCGGACGCACGGCGCCCGCCTCCTCGGCCCATTCGGCCAGGGCGGCGTCGACGTCCAGCGCGGCCAGGGCCTCGGCGGCGGCCTGAAGCGCGGCGGCCTGATCCTGAACGGCGCGGCGCCAGGTCTCGAACGTCTCCTGCTCCATGGCCAGGGCGCGGTGGCCGGCCTGGCTGATCTTGGCGTCCAGTTCCGACAGTTCGACGGTGGTGAAGCGGACCTGGTTGGCCAGGGTCTGGCGATGGATGAAAGGACTGTCAGGACCCGCGCGCATCAGCGGCTCGGCCGCCCTGGCCGTGGTCTCCAGGAAATAGCCGAGCACGGCGTTGTGACGCACCTTGAACGGCACGCCGGATTCGCGACAGGCGCGGGCCTCCAGCTCGGCGACGACGCGGCGGCTGTCGTCGCGCAGGGCGCGGGTCTGGTCCAGTTCGGGGCGATGGTTCGCGGCCACGAAGCCGCCGTCGCGGGCCAGGTGCGGCGGCTCCTGGACCAGGCCTTCGATCAGGGATTCCAGCAGGTGCTGCACCTCGGTCGGCGGCGTCAGGCGGGCCAGGGCGTCGGCGATGCGCGGGGGGGGTCCGTCCAGGGGATCGCCGCTCGCGGCGAACAGGCCCGAAATCGACTGGGCGGTGATCAGGCCCGCGCGGATGGCGGCCAGGTCGCGCGGCCCGCCCCGTCCCAGGGCCAGGCGCGACACGGCGCGGGCCACGTCGGACGAGGCGCGCAGATGTTCTCGAAGATCACGTCTCAGGTCGCGGCGCGCCAGCAGCCATTCGATCCCGTCCAGCCCGCGATTGATGGCGGCCGGATCGGTCAGGGGTCGGGCGATGCGTTCACTGAGCGCTCGGGCGCCGCCCGAGGTGACGGTGCGGTCGATCGCGGCCAGCAGCGATCCCTCGCGCTCGCCGCGCTGGGTGCGGTCGATCTCCAGACTCAGCCGGGTGGCCGGGTCGATGGCCATCCAGCCGGTTTCCGCGGCGCGGCGCGGCGGCGACAGGGCCGGGACCTTGCCCGCCTGGGTCGTCTCCAGATAGGCGGCGATCAGACCCAGGGCCGAGACCTCGGCCTCTTCAAAGGCGCCGAAGCCGTCCAGGGCCGCGACGCCGTACAGCCTCTGCACCCGGTCGCGGGCGGCCGTCGGTTCGGCCAGGGCGGCGGGCATGGCCTGGGCCACGCCGCCGGAGCCGTCCAGGGCCGCGCGCGCCTGGTCGTCGGCGAACAGCCGGTCGGGCACCAGCACCTCGGACGGACGGAAGGCGGCCAGGGTGGCGGCCAGGTCCTCGGGCGCGCAGGCGACACTGTCGACCGATCCGGCCGACAGCTCGACCACGGCCACGGCGGCCCGGCCCCGGCGCACGGCCACGGCGGCCAGGCGATTGGCCCCGCGCGCGTCCAGCAGACTGTCCTCGGTCAGGGTGCCGGGGGTGATGACGCGCACGATGTCGCGCCGGACCACGGCCTTGGAGCCGCGCTTCTTAGCCTCGGCCGGGTCCTCCAACTGTTCGCACACGGCGACGCGGAAGCCCTGGCGGATCAGCCGGGCGATATAGCCCTCGGCCGCATGAACCGGGACGCCCGCCATGGGGATGTCCTCGCCGCCGTGCTTGCCCCGCTTGGTCAGGGTGATGCCCAGGGCGGCCGCCGCGACCTCGGCGTCCTTGAAGAACAGCTCGTAGAAGTCGCCCATGCGGAAGAACAGGATGGCGTCCGGCTGGGCCGTCTTGGCCGCCAGGAATTGCGCCATGACCGGCGTGGTCTGGGCGTCAGGCGCGGGAACCGGCGGGGGGACGAGCGGGGCGTTCATGGGTCGGCCGCAGGGTGACGGATTGGCGGCCCCGGCTCAAGCGGCATACCGACCCTCCCCCGCTTCGCAGAGGAGGATCGTTATTGCGCGAGCCTTCAAGCCCTGCGAAAAGCCCCGCCAGGCGGTTAAGGGAACGCGGTCAGACACCGCGGCTGTGCCCGCAACTGTAGGCGGCGACGTCGTCGTTCGATCCGGGGAGCGTTCCCCGGCGCCACTGGAAAACCAGCAATGGGCGACCGGGAAGGCGTGAACGGCGGGGGATGACCCGCAAGCCAGGAAACCTGGCCGCCGACGTCGCTCGTCCGCTGTCCGGGACCAGACAGAGGCGCGGGGACTGCCGAAGCGAAATCGCGGATTTCGCTCCAGCACAGTGCGAGGGCCTGATTCACGGCATCGGCGGAAACGCGAAGCGTTTCCCCCTCAACCGATCAGACCCCTGTTCCGTCGAAGCGACCCGATCCGGCGTCGTCCGGCCCGTTCAGGGACCGGCGGATCGGTCGCATCCATGGTCGCGCCGCGCGCCGCGTCGGGACCTGACGGAGACGGAACCCATGCGGTCCATCCTGCTTTCCACAGCCGCTCTCGCGGCGATTCTTCCCCTGTCGGCCGCCCATGCGGAGACCGATTCCAACACCCTGCCCGAGGTGGTGGTCACGGCCACGCGCCTGCCGGCCATCGTCGCCGACACGCCCGGCGCGCGGGCCATCGACGCCCGAACCATCGAGCGGCGCGGGGCGGTGTTCGCGGCCGACATCCTGACGGACATTCCCGGCCTGTCGGTCTATCGCGCCGGTTTCGGCGGGGTGGCCTCGGTGCGCATTCGCGGCGTCAGCCAGGACAAGTCGCTGGTGCTGGTCGACGGCGTGCCGGTGAACGACGCCAGCCAGCCGGCGGGCGGTTTCGACTTCTCCGGCTTCGACCTGGGCGACATCCAGCGCGTCGAGGTGCTCAGCGGGCCGCAGTCCTCGCTGTGGGGTTCGGACGCCATCGGCGGGGTCATCGCCTTCACCAGCCGCGAGTTGGACGGTCTGCGCGCCGAGGCGGAAGCCGGGTCCTACGACACGCTGCGGGGCCGTCTGGCCGTCGGCCGGGCCAATGACCGCTGGGCCGTCGGGGCCTTCGTCTCGCGTTTCGACACCGACGGCTTCTCGGCGGCGGACGCGGCGAACGGAAACACCGAGGACGACGGCTTTGAAAACACCACCGTCGGTCTGAACGGCCGCTTCGCCTTCGATCCGCGGCTGTCGATCGACGGGCGTCTGCGTTGGTCCGACAGTTTCGCGGAGCTGGACGGCTTCGGCCCGGTGGACGCGGCGGACACGGCCGCGACCGAAACCCGATCCGGCTTCGTGCGGCTGCGCGCGGCCGACGTGCTGGGTCTGGATCATCAGATCACGCTCGCCGCCTCCGAGATCGAGCGCGACAGCGTCAGCGCCTATCCCTCGGTCTATCAGGGCGAACGCCGCCTATGGCGCTGGCAGGCCGACAGCCGCGATCAGAACGCGGCCCTGACCTATGCCTTCGGCGCCGAACGCGAGGAGACCGAGGCCGATCTGAACGGCCGCACGGCGGGTCTGGGGACCACCTCGATCTTCGGCGTCGCGCGCTATCGGCCCAATGAGCGGCTGAGCCTGAACCTGGGTCTGCGCCATGACGAGACCGACGACTTCGGCGGCGAGATCACCGGCCGCGCCTCGGCGGCCTATGCGCTGGGCGGGGGCTTCATCCTGTCGGGCGCCTATGGGACGGGCTTCAAGGCGCCGTCGGTGGCGCAATCGGTGTGCGACTTCTGCTTCGTCTTGCCGACCACCCATCCGGCGGCCCTGGCGCCGGAAACGGCCAAGGGCGGCGAGATCGCCCTGGGCTGGACCTCGGCCGACCGGCGCATCGACGGACGGCTGACCCTGTACCGGCTGGAGGTCGAGGATCAGATCGACGGCTTCTTCAACTCCGGGACGTGGGAGTTCTACTACGTCAACATCGACCGGACCCGCACCGACGGGCTGGAGTTCGAGGGCTTCGCCGACCTGGGCGGCGGCTGGGATCTGAACCTGGCCTATGCCTGGACCGATGCGACGGACCTGGGCGCCGGAACGCCGATCCTGCGCGTGGCCGAGCATTCGGGTTCAGCGACCCTGGGCTGGACTGGTGAACGCCTGTCGGGCGCCCTGACCGTGCGGGCCGAGGGCGACATGCCGGATTCGGGCGGAACGCGCGACGGCTTCACGGTCGTCAATCTGAACGGGGCCTGGGCGGTCAACGACCGGGTCAGTTTGACGGCGCGGATCGAGAACCTGACCGACACCCACTATCAGCAACTGCGGGGCTACGGCGAGGCGGGCCGGTCGGCCTATGTCGGGATCAGGCTGCGCTACTGATGACGGCGCGGGCGTCGGCGGCGAAGGCCGCCGGCGCCTCCAGCCCCAGGGCCGACCAATCCAGATCGGGGCGCGGCGCGTGGGCGGCGGCCAATATGGCGCGCAGTTCGGCGGCCGAGGCGACGCTGGCCGTCACGGCGGCGACGCCGTCCAGGCCCAGGGCGAAGGCCAGGGCGGCCTGCATCGGGTCCAGCCGGGCCTCGGCCAGGCGGCGCCGGGTGCGCGACAGGGCCATGGCGTGGCCGTTCAAATGATGCGGCAGGCCCTCGCTGTCGGCGAACAGCACGCCGCCGGCGAAGACGGATGAGACGTGGACGGCGCAGTCCTGGGCGGCCAGGGCGGCGATGACGCCCTCGGTCGCGGCGCGCTGATCCAGCAGATTGCAGGGCAGTTGCACCACGTCGGGCGACAGGCGTCGGGCCAGGGCGACCGGGCTGTCGTCGATCTCGGCGCAGACGCCGATGCGGCGGAACAGGCCCTTGTCCTTGAGTGCGCACAGCCGGTCCCACAGGGCGCGGCCCTCGGCCCCGGCCAGGTCGTTGGCGCTGGACACCAGCAGCAGGTCGCCGCGCGGCAGGCCCAGCCGTTCGAGAGAGCGCCGGGCGCGGGCCTCGACCCGGTCGACGCCTTCGGAGACGGAGACGGTGCGGGCGCTGACGCGGAAGGGCGAGGGGAAGGGCCAGGCCTGGCCCAACAGCCGTTCGCCATCGCCGTCGGGGCGGGTGGCGATCAGGCCGACCCCGGCCTCGGCCGCCGTCTGCAGCAGATGGCGCATGGCGTCCTCGCGCGCGCCGGCGGGCGCGGGAAGCGCACGTTCCGGCTCGGTCACCACCGCCAGGGCCAGGCGATCGACAGGAGAGGGCGAGGAGGGGAAGCTCACCCTCGGACATTGCCGAACAATGTTTAAGGGACCGTCTGCGAGACCCTTACGAACCCTTACCCGGCGAACATGGGTCGGGCATCAGTCCGCGTCGGGCTGGCGGTCGGGATGGGCGGCCTGGAAGGCGGGATGGGCGTCGGCCGCGGTCTCGATCGCCAGCAGGCGGGGGAAGGCGTCCAGCGCCACATGGAACCGCCGCGCCGAATAGATCTGCGGGATCAGATAGCAGTCGGCCAGGGTCGGGGCGTCGCCGAAGCACCAGCCGTCTCCGTGCCGGGCGACCAGGGCTTCCAGCGCCGTGAACCCCGGCGTGATCCAGCGCGCGGCCCAGGCGTCGACGGCGGCCTGATCGGCGCCGAAACCCTCACGCAGGGCCTTGCCGACGCGCAGATTGTTCAGCGGATGGATGTCGCAGCCGATCAGGGCGGCCATGGCCCGGACCTGGGCGCGCGCGACCGGGTCGGACGGCAGCAGCGGCGGAGCCGGATGCGTCTCTTCCAGCCATTCCAGAATGGCCGGACTCTGGGTCAGGACGGCGCCGTCGATCTCCAGCGCCGGGACCAGACCTTGCGGGTTCAGGCGCAGATAGGTCTCGGATCGCTGGTCGCCCCGGCGCAGGTCGACGCCATGCTGTTCGTAGTTCAGGCCCTTCAGATTCAGGGCGATGCGGGTGCGGTAGCTGGTGCCCGAGCGCCAATAGCCGTGCAGGATCATGGGCGCACCGTGAAGCTGAGGGGGGACAGGCCGTCGATCCGCGCCTCGACGCGGTCGCCGGGAATGATCGGGCCGACGCCCTCGGGCGTGCCGGTGAAGATCAGGTCGCCGGGCTTGAGCGCCCACAGCGTCCCCGCCTTGGCCACGATCTCGGCGGGGTTCCAGACCATGTCGTCCAGGCGGCCTGACTGGCGGACCTGGCCGTTGACCGACAAGGCGATGACGGCGGCTGGATCGGGCGGGGCGCCCAGGGTCAGGGCGCCGCAGGGGGCCGACTGGTCGAAACCCTTGGCCGCGTCCCACGGCCGTCCCTTGGCCTTCGCGGCCGCCTGGAGATCGCGCCGGGTCAGGTCGCAGCCGACGGCCCAGCCGATGATGTCGCCGCCTTCGCCGATGGCGCAGACCAGTTCGACCTCATGGTGCAGATCGGCCGTGGCGGGCGGATAGGCCGGGTCCGCCCCGTCGCTGACTAGGGCGTCGGCGGGCTTGGAGAAGAAGAAGGGTTCGGCCCGCTCATGGCCCATTTCGCGGGCGTGCGCGGCGTAGTTCTGACCCACGCAGAGGATGCGGCGCACGGGAAATCGCGCGTCCTGTCCCAGGATCGGCAGCGACGGTGCGGCGGGGGGCGGAAACAGCCAAGTCATGGGCGAGGGGTGGCGGCCGCGCTCGCTGCTGTCAACGCCCGCGACCATGTTGCATTGCGGGAACCGTCGCCGTGGTGTGGCGTTTTCCGGCAGGGTTGCTTATCTAACGCCAAGCTTAAGACCGGAGCGCGCATCATGGCCACCACCAAGGCGAGAGAAGACATCAAGAACGACCTGAAGACCCTCAAGGAGGATCTCAAGGTCGGCGCGCGCGAAGAGACCGCGCGCCTGCGTGAGAAGGCCGGCGCCGCCGAGGCCCGGATTCGTGAAAAGGCCGCCGAGACCGGCGCCCAGTTGCGCGCCCGCTCGGAAGAGCTGCGCGGCCAGGCCCGCGACTATTACGAAGAGGCCCGCGTGCGCGGCCGCGAATATTATGATGACGCCGCCGAGCGCCTGGACGAGGCCCAACGCTATCTGACCGAGCGGGTGCAGGAGCGTCCGGTCCAGTCGACGGCCATCGCCCTGGGCGTGGGCCTCATCCTGGGTCTGCTCCTGGCCGGCCGTCGCCGCTGATGTTCGGTCGCGGGCTGGTGAAGAAGGCGGCCGCCGCGGCGGTCGTGGCCGCGTGCGCCTTCGTGGTGATCGTGGCCCTGGGGGCGTCCGAGTTCTACGCCCTTTGCCTGGTGCTGCCGCCGCTGGCGGCGGCGTCCCTGACGGCCTTGAGTTTCGCCGTCCTCGCCCTGGTCACGGCCCTGATCTATCTGGTCCGCCAGGACGAGGAGGAGGAGGAAGAGGAGATCGAATCCGCGGGCCTGGGCGAGCGCGCCTTCGCCCTGTTCCGTCAACGTCCGATCCTGGGGACGGTGGCGGCCCTGGCGGGCGGGTTCATCTTCTTGCGCAATCCCGCCTTGGCGACCATGGTCGCGGCGGCCTTCACCGAGAGGTCGTCGCGCCGTCGACGGTGATCGCCGCAAGCCGATCATCGGAACATCACGACCCCAGTAGCGTTGATCCCCCCATTCGATCCAAAGGAGGGTTTCATGTTGCGTGCGGCCCTTGTGTTTTTGGTCCTGGCCCTGGTCACGGGCGTCCTGGGCGTCGGCGGCGTGATCGGCGCGCCGTCGATGAGCGTCGCCTACGGACTGTTCCTGGTCTTTCTGCTGCTGGTGACCGTGTCCTTCATCACCGCCGATCTGCGGCGCGGCGGCCCGCGCGCCTGACGGTCGGCGCCTGACGCCCTTGGCGCGCGCCCGAAGTCAGCGGGCGGCGGCCTCCAGTTCGCCCGGAACCGCCGGGTCGGGCGCCGTCTCGACGCGCCGCGTGTCCTGACGCCGCGGCAGGCACCAGGTCCGGTGCGGGGTGAAGGCGCCGTCGATCCAGGCCATGGCCGTGACCGTCACTGTCTCGGCGTCCCATTCGATCTGGTTGAAACTGGCCGGAACCCCGCGCTCGCGATGCGACAGGGTCCCGCAGCCGACGGCGTAGGACTGGCGATCCGACAGGTCGATCGGCACGGCGAACGGCACATGGACATGGCCCGTCAGCACCAGGTCCACCCCGGCCTCGGCGAAGATGCGCGCGGCGGCGTCGCCGCGCCTGACGTCGCCGGTCACGGGCGCGCCGATCATCTCGATCAGCGGATGATGACAGGCCAGGATGCGCAGGGCGCCGATCGGTGCGTTGCGCAGGGCCTCGGCCGCGCGCCGGGTCTGGTCCAGATCGATGACGCCCTTGGACCAATTCAGCCGCGCCTGCCAGCCGCGCGCCGTGGCCACCCCGCGCACCATGACGGCGTCGGACTTGAACTCATGGTCATGGGCCGGATGGCCGATGGCCCGCTCGAAGGCGCGCCAGGGCCAGAACAGCCGGGCGGCCAGGCTCCAATAGGGCACGTCGTGATTGCCCACGGTGACGAACACCGGCTGGGGCAGGGCGCGGACCCAGTCGCCCGCCGCCGCGAACTCGTGCGGGCGGCCCTTCTGGGTGATGTCGCCGGTGATCAGGATCAGGTCCGGCGGCGCGGCATGGGCGTGGTCCAGCGCGGCCTTGACGGCGCGACCGTGCTCACAGCCGAAATGCACGTCCGAGAATTGCAGCAGCCGCCCCATCAATCGGCGGTCTCGGGCGCGGGCGGGCGGGGGGCCAGGGCGCGAAAGGCGCGCGGCAGGAAGACCACCACGGCCTCGCGGTCCAGAACGGTCGGCTCGCCGTCGATTACGGCGGGGATGCGCGAGCGGGCGCCGATGGCGATGCGCCGCGCCGGGCGGCTCGAAACGGCGGGATCACGGCGCCAGTCGTCGAACAGGGCGTGGGCGGCCATGCGCAGGGTCTCGGCCGCGTCGGCCGGGTCCATGGCTGCGGCCTCCAGGCCGACCGGCTCCTCCATGGCCTTGGAGATCACCGGGCTGATCAGGACCAAGGCCCCGGTCCGCCTGGCCCGCGCCCCGTCCAGGCTGTACCGCAGGCGGCCGGAAAACGCTCGTTTCACGGCCTGTTGGGCATGGCTCCACGCCAGCTTCAGCTTGCCGGCCCGCAAGGCCTCGCGCGCGGGCGCCCAGAGCGCGGGCGAACCCAGGATGGCGGCGCAGAAGAACGGCTCCTCGCCGTTGATGCGGCCGCCGGCGACGAACTGGGGTTCGCCCGCCTCCAGCGCCTGGCGCAGGGCGATCTTCCAGTCGGTCGTGCCGTACAGGGCCTTGGGCAGCATGTTCATGGTGCCGCCCGGCAGGGGGGCGATCAGCGGTCCGTCCGGCCCGGCCGCGGCCGCCACCGCCCGCGCCGTGCCGTCTCCGGCCAGAACGAAGACGGCGTCAGGCCCATGCTCGAAGGCGGCGGCGACGGCGTCGTCGAAATCCCCGTCCAGCGGGCGGACCTCGGCCTGGAGCGCATAGTCGGCGAAGATGGCGCGCGCCTCGGCCTCGGCGTGCGCGCCGACGCTTCCCGACAGGGGATTGAGCAGCAGGACGACGCGTTTCAGCGTCGCGTGCGGGGTCAGGCCGCGTGGCGCGGCGGCTGGATCGTCAGACGTGACGGCGGGATCTCCCGCGGCCGGTCCCGCGTCGGTCATGGTCGCGGACATGCCGCCCGAACGCGCGTCGGGCGGCGATGTTCCTGAAGTCCTTCGGCGGTCAGGAGGCCTTCATCTCCTCGGCGGCCTTTTCGGCGCCGGCTTCCAGGGCGTCGCCGGTCTTGGCGGCGGCGTCGCCCGCTTGGTCGGCGGCCTTCTCGGCGGCTTCCGGGGCCTGGCCAGCCAGACCGCGTACGCCGTTCCAGGCGCCCGAGACCCAGCCGTCCATCACCGCGCCGCCGGCCGACAGGGATCGTTCCTTGATCCCCATGACCAGGCTCGCCGCGCCGAACAGGGCCAGCAGGGTGACCAATAGGCCGACGATCGGATTGCCGCCGCTGGAACGGCGCCCTCTGCGCGCCCAGACTGGACCGTGATCGCCGTCGTCCGCCATGCGGACAGGTTCAGGAAAACGCATACGAAGCCCCCTCAACTCCAAACACGGCGCGCATGGACGCGCCGCCGACCGATGGCTGGATACATTAATACAGCCTTATCCTTGAGAATAGCCGGGGAACCTGTGCCATAATCCAGCGTTCTCTCCTCCGGGGCGAACCCAAGAGATTGAAGGAAAGCACCATGAACAAGGCCATCATCGCGATCGCCGGGGCCGGTCTTCTGGCTTCCGCCTGCGCCAGCGACCCGTACGGTTACAATTCGGGACCCAATGAAGCGGTTCGCCAGGGCGCCGCGGGCGCGGCCATCGGCGCCGTCGCGGGCGCCATCATCGGCAACAACACCGGCAGCGGCAACGCCGCCACCGGCGCGGCCATCGGCGCGGCCATCGGCGGCGTCGCCGGCGCCGTGCGCGGCTCGAACCAGGATCGCGCCAACCAGCAGCGCTATCGCGACAGCCAAGGCCGGTACTACTATTGCTACGATAATCGCCAGAGCGAATGCTACTGGGAGAACGGCCAGCGCCGCTACTAGGCCGCGAGGGCCGGTCGGGACCGGGGGTCTCGACCGCATGATCAAGGGCGGTCCGTCGCGTGGCGGGCCGCCCTTTTTCGCGCCTGAAGAAGAGGCGGCGACGGTGCGTCGGCGCGTCCCGGTGGCGGGCGGCGGGGCGGGCGTCTAAGGTCGCGGCCCGATCCGAACGAGACCCGTCCCCTTGCGCCTGTCCGCCCTGTGTCTTCTGCTTTTGAGCCTGATCGCGGGTCCCGCCGCCGCGCAGGGGACCGCCGCGACGCCGGGCCTGGCGGCGGGCCTGACGCCGGGATTGGGCGCGCAGCGCACCGAGCGGATCGAGGCGGAGCTGGTCCCGATGAGCCGCTGGGCGGCGCCGGGATCGACGGCGATCGTGGCCGTGCGCCAGAAGATCGCGCCGGGCTGGCACACCTATTGGCGCAATCCGGGCGACTCGGGCGGAGCGACCACCCTGGCCTGGACCCTGCCCCAGGGCGTGACGGCGGGCGACATCGACTGGCCGACGCCCGAGCGCCAGCGGCTGCTGGGGCTGATGAACTACGGCTATTCGGGAACCGTCTATCTGCCCGTGCCGATCCAGGTTCCGGCCGCGGCGCGGCCGGGAAGCCGCCTGACCCTGACGGCCGAGGCGCTGTTTCTGGTGTGCAGCGACCAGATGTGCGTGCCGGAACCCCTGACCCTGTCGCTGGTCCTGCCGGTGGCCGAGGGGGCGCCGCCGCCGGACCCCGACCATGGCGCGGCGGTGGAGCGAACCTTGGGCCAGGCCCCGCGCCCGGCGCCGATCACGGCGCGGATCACGCGGATCGAAGGCGGGCTGAGCCTGGCCGCCGTCGGAGGGCCGCTGGCCGAGGGACCGGTGAAATGGGCCTATTTCTTTCCCTTCAAGGGCGGGCTGATCGACCATGCGGCGGCGCAAGCGGGCCAGACGGGACCGCGCGGCCTGACCCTGACGTTGAAGCCTGGACGCGGCCTGACGCCCGAAGCGCTCGCGGGCGGGATCGAGGGCGTGTTGCAGACCGACCGCGGCGCCTGGACCATCACGGCCGAACCCGGCGCGGCGCCGGAGGGGGCGAGCGGGGGCGCGGCCCTGGCCGATCCCGACGCGGCCAAGGCCGGAACAACCGGGGCGGTCTCCATTCCCGGCCTGTTGAAGGCGGCCCTGCTGGCGCTGTTGGGCGGGCTGGTGCTGAACCTGATGCCCTGCGTCTTTCCGGTGCTGGCCATGAAGGCGGCCAGCCTGGCGAAAGGCGCGCACGACCCGGCCCAGGCGCGGCGCGACGGGGTGATGTTCCTGGCGGGCGTGCTGGCGGCCTTCGCCGCCCTGGCGGGGCTGTTGCTGGCCCTGCGCGCGGGGGGCGAGGCGGTCGGCTGGGGCTTCCAGCTTCAGAGTCCGCTGGCGACCGGAGGCCTGGCCCTGCTGATGCTGGCGGTGGGGTTGAACCTGTCTGGGGTCTATTCCGTCGGCGCTGGGCTTCAGGGCGCGGGAAGCGGCCCGCTGGCGCGGCTGCCGGGCGGGACGGGGTCCTTCTTCACCGGCGTGCTGGCGGTGGTGGTGGCGGCGCCGTGCACGGCGCCCTTCATGGCGGCGGCCCTGGGTGCGGCCCTGGTCATGCCGTGGCCCGCGGCGATGACGGTCTTTCTGATGCTGGGTCTGGGCCTGGCCCTGCCCTATCTGGCGGTCAGCCTGTCGCCGGGCCTGTTGCGGCGGCTGCCCAAGCCGGGTCCGTGGATGGAGCGGCTGCGGGGCGTCCTGGCCTTTCCGATGTATGGGGCGGCGGCCTGGCTGGTCTGGGTGTTCGCGCGCCAGACCGGCGGCGAGGCCCTGGGCCTGATCTTGCTGGCCGGGGTGCTGGCGGCCTTCGGCCTGTGGCTGGTCGGGGTCAATCAGGCGGGCCGGGCCGAAGGCGGAACCGCCGTGATCAGCGCCGTCGCCGCCGCCCTGGCCCTGATTTCGGCCTTCGCCCTGACCGTCGTGGCGGCGCGGACGCCGCCCGCGCCGGAGCCGGGCCGGACGAGCGAGGGCGCGGCCCTGGGGTCCCGGCCATGGTCGCCCCAGGCCGTTTCGGCGGCGCTGGCCGAGGGACGGCCGGTGCTGGTCAACTTCACCGCCGACTGGTGCGTGACCTGCAAGATCAACGAGCGGGCGGCGCTGTCGTCGCCGCGCCTGGCCGAGGCGATGACGCGGGCGAACGCCGTCTATCTGGTCGGCGACTGGACCCGTCGCGACGACGCCATCACCCGCGAACTGGCGCGCCACGGCCGCTCGGGCGTGCCGCTGTATCTGCTGTACCGGCCCGGCCAGGCGGAGCCGCGCATCCTGCCGCAACTGCTGACCGAGGGGCTGGTGATCGAGGCGTTGGAGCGGTGATGCGCGGCGTGACGCCCGCCTGGATGCGAGACGCCTCCGCGTTTTCGCCGCAAACGAGGGTATGGTCGCCGACATGAAGACGAACCCACAGCGTGTTTCGGCCGCCGCCCTGGCCGTCCTGACCTTGGTCGGCGTCGCCGCCCCGGCGCGGGCCGAGACGCGGTTTCTGGCCTATGACGCCGCCGACCGGGTGACCCAGGCCTTGACGCGAGGCGTGACGCTGGAGATCCGGCGCGGCCTGCTGGGCGGGGTGTCGGTGCGTCGCATCATCTCGACCACGGCGCGGGGATCGGCGCGGATCGACTATGGCGGGCCGGACGCCGTGCGGCGCGCCCTGCCGCAAGGGTCGGACGAGACGACGATCTACACCGTTCCGTCAGAGGGCGACGGGCGCGGCCTGTCGCGCGCCCTGTGTCCGGGTTCGGACCAGGCCTTTCTGGTGCTGGGCCGAGTGCGGGCGGGACGACCCCTGACCGTGCACGCCGTCGGGCGCTGGGCCGACGGGACGATGCGCCACTGCGTGACGCTGGAATACAGCTATCGCGGCGAATGGGCCTTGCCGCCGTCGGCGCCCAGCGGCGCCCCTGACACGCGATAGCTGTATCTCCGGCGCGATCCGGCGTTAAAGTCATCGCGATGACCGCCGCCGTCCGCCGCCGCAACGGCCAGAAATCCCTGGCCGCCTTGCTGTTCCCGTTGAGCCTGGTCCTGGCCCTGCTGGCGCTGGACGAACCCACGGCCGTGGCCGTGTGGGACCGCGCCGCCCAGACCGCGTCGGGCGCCTGGAGCGCGGCGCGCGGCCAGTGGGAGCGGATGGTCCCGGCCCAGACCGGCGCCCAGACCGATGACGGCCCGATCCTGCGAGGCGTCTTCGCCGCCGCCGACGGGACGACGCGGACGACGACCGGCGACGTCGATTTCGTGCGCGCCGAGTTGCGGTTCGCCCAGGGCGGAGACCTGAAGACCCGGCCGCACCGCATCGCCTTCGGGCGCGAGGCGGCCCTGGGACGTCTTTACGGCGCGGGACCGGACGATCAGATAGAATTGCGCCAGGTGCTGGCCGGATCGACCGCCGCCCTGTGCCCGGGCGCCGCGCCCGGCTGGATCGGCTTGCGGCAGGACGGCCCGCGGGTCACCCTGATCGCCTTCCGCGCCGGGCCGCCGCCCGGACCCGCCGCATCGCCCGAGGCTCCGTGCGCCGTCCTGAACTATCGTCGCTGATCCTGATCTGCGCGGCGGCCCTGATGGGGTTCGCCGCCGCCCTGATGAGCTGGACCCGGGCGGGCGAGGCGCCGTTTCCGGCGGGCCGCGACGAGGCGGCGGTGACGGCCTATCTGTTGGACAACGGCTTTCACACCGACCTGGCCGTGCCGCGCGCGGCCCTGGCCGAGGGCGGCGGGACCTTGGCCCAGGCCCTGGCGCGAACGCCGCCGGGCGACTGGGTGCTGGTCGGCTGGGGCGACGCGCGCTTCTATGTCGATCAAAGCCCGATCCAGAACCGGCTGGCGGACGGGGCGCGGGCCTTCTTCGCTCCCGGCAACGCCTCGGTGGTGATGCTGGACCCCTATCAGGGCGATCCCGCCCGCCTGGGCGCGGCCGAACGGCGCCGGACGCTGAGACTGTCGCCCCAGGGGTTCGCGGCCCTGCGCGACCGGCTGGAGGCGTCGCTGGCGGCGCCGGACGGGGCGCCGGTGCTGGCGGCGGCGCGGGCGGGCGACGACGCCCGCTTCTTCGCCTCGGTCGAGACTTTCTGGGTCGGGCATCTGTGCAACCACTGGACGGCGGGCCTGCTGAACGCGGGCGGCGTGACGGTGCGGCCGTTCCGCGCGATCGTCTCGGCCGAGCTGCTGGCGGCGGTGGACAGGGCTTCGCTGGACAGTGCGGGCCAAGGGGCCTAGACCCCCGGCCTTCGTTTTTGTGAGCCGGGTCCGATCCCCGGCGGCGAAGGCCAGGAGGCGCGCCATGGGCCGCAAGCAACACACCCGCAACGCATCGGGACCCCAGGGTCCGTCCCAGCGCCAACTGCGCGCCGGCGAACTGATCCGCCACGCCCTGGTCGACGTGCTGAGGGAAGAAGAGATCCACGACGCGGCGCTGGAGGGGGTGTCGATCACCGTCACCGAGGTGCGGATGTCGCCCGACCTGCGTCACGCCACCTGCTTCGTCGAACCGCTGGGCGCCGGGGTCGACGCGGCCGAGACCACGGGCCACGAGGACGAGATCATCAAGGCGCTGAACGCGCACGCCCGCTTCCTGCGCGGACGGCTGGGTCCCAAGCTGGACATGAAATTCACGCCCGATCTGAAATTCCGCCACGACGAGAGCTTCGACAACGCCAGCCACATCGACCGGCTGTTCGCCGACCCGCGCGTGCGGGCGGATCTGGAGCATGACGAGGACGAGGAATGATCCGCCTGATTCATCCTTCTCCCCTTGGGGGAGAAGGCGCCGCGCGGAGCGTGGCGGATGAGGGGGATGCGTCCACGAACCTCTTCGTCGCCAGTGAGCGTGTTTCAGGCCTCCCCCTCATCCGAGCCGCGCTGCGGTCCACCTTCTCCCTCGAGGGGAGAAGGATGTTCGGAGCGTTGTAATGGGGCGGCGCAAGTCGGGGCTGAACATCCACGGCTGGGTCTGTCTGGACAAGCCGCTGGGGATGGGATCGACCGAGGCGGTGACCCGCGTGCGGCGTCTGTTCGGCGCCAACAAGGCCGGGCACGCCGGGACGCTGGACCCCCTGGCGACCGGCATTCTGCCCATCGCCCTGGGCGAGGCGACCAAGACCGTGCCCTTCATGATGGAGGCGCGCAAAGCCTATCGCTTCACCATCCAGTGGGGCGTCTCGACCGACAGCGTCGACCGCGAAGGGCGCGAGACCGGCCGTTCGGACGTGCGGCCGAGGGTCGAGGCGGTGAAGGCGGCCCTGCCCGCCTTCGTCGGCGACATCCAGCAGGTCCCGCCCGCCTTTTCGGCCATCAAGATCAACGGCGAGCGGGCCTATGACCTGGCGCGCGGCGGCGAGATGGTGGAGCTGGCGGCCCGCGCCGTGACCATCCATTCGGCCGAGGTCGCGGCCGCGCCCGACGCTGATCATGTCGAGATCCGCATCGAGACCGGCAAGGGCGTCTATGTGCGGTCCCTGGCCCGCGATCTGGCCGCCGCCCTGGGCGCGGAGGGGCATGTGTCGGCCCTCAGGCGCGAGCGGGTGGGACCCTTCTCGACGCAAAACGCCGTGACGCTGGATTTCCTGACCGATCTGGTGCATAGGGACGCCGCCTTTGAGGGCCTTCTGCCCGTTTCGACCGCCCTGGACGACATCCCGGAGCTGGCCGTGACGGAACAGGACGCCTTCTCGCTTCGGCAGGGACGGCCGATCGTACTGCTCCCCCGACAGGTCGAAACGTTGAAAAGCCGCCTTCGCGACGGCTCGCGCATCGTTTCCGCCTTTCAGGGCCAGACGCTCGTCGCGCTCGGTCAGTTGCGGGCCGGCCGGCTTGAACCCGACCGCGTTTTCAATCTCCAATAAGGAGTCTCTCGATGTCGATTACGCCTGCCCGCAAGGGCGAAGTCATCGCCGACAACGCCCGTTCCTCGGGCGACACCGGCTCGGCCGAGGTCCAGGTCGCGATCCTGTCGGAGCGCATCGCCAACCTCACCGAACACTTCAAGACCCACAAGAAGGACAACCACTCGCGTCGCGGCCTGCTCAAGATGGTCTCGCAGCGTCGTCGCCTTCTGGACCACCTGATCAAGGTCGATAAGGCGCGTTACACCGCCCTGATCACCAAGCTGGGCCTGCGCCGCTAAGCGCGCCCGGAGCCGGAATTCGAGGCGCGGGCCATGTCCGCGCCTCTTTCCGTATCTAATCGACCCGCGCGCCACGGGAGTATGGCGCATACGCGAGGGCCACGCCGGTCCTCATCTTCCCGGGTTCGCCGCGATGGCGCGGCCGCCCTTGGACCGAAGGACTGAACGCCCGACGCTCCGCCCCACTGATGGGACTCCGGCCGGAATACGCCGCCCGGACTACGAAAGACGAAACATGTTCGACATCAAACGCAAGACGATCGAATGGGCCGGCCGCCCGCTGACGCTGGAGACGGGCCGCATCGCCCGCCAGGCCGACGGCGCCGTCCTGGCCACCTATGGCGACACCGTGGTGCTGGCCACCGTCGTCTATGGCCGCGCGCCCAAGCCGGGCCTGGACTTCTTCCCCCTGACCGTCAACTACCAGGAAAAGACCTTCGCCGCGGGCCGCATTCCGGGCGGCTACTTCAAGCGTGAAGGCCGTCCGACCGAGAAAGAGACCCTGGTCAGCCGCCTGATCGACCGTCCGATCCGCCCCTTGTTCGTCAAGGGCTTCAAGAACGAGACCCAGGTCGTCGTCACCGTGCTGCAGCACGACATGGAGAACGACCCGGACATCGTCGGCATGGTCGCCGCCTCGGCCGCCCTGACGATCTCGGGCGTGCCCTTCATGGGTCCGATCGGCGCTGCGCGCGTCGGCATGATCGACGGCGAGATGGTGCTGAACCCGGCCGTGGACCAGATGGCTTCGTCGGAGCTGGACCTGGTCGTCGCCGGCACCGCCGACGCCCTGATGATGGTGGAATCCGAGGCCAAGGAGCTGTCGGAAGAGACCATGCTGAAGGCGCTGATGTTCGCTCACGCGGGCATGCAGCCGGTCATTGACGCCATCATCGAACTGGCCGAGCACGCCGCCAAGGAGCCGTTCGACTTCGCCGCCGAAGACCACTCGGACGTCGTCGCCTCGATCAAGAAGCTGGTCGGTTCGGACATCAAGGCCGCCTATACCCACGCCGGCAAATACGAGCGCCGCTCGGGCGTCGATGCGGCCAAGAAGACCGCCGCCGCCGCCCTGGTGAAGACCGACGAGAACCCCGACGGCGTCGACGGCTCGAAATTCTCGGCCGCCTTCAAGGAGTGCGAGGCCGAGGTCCTGCGTCGCGACATCATCGAGAACGCCCACCGCGTCGACGGCCGCGCCCTGGACAAGGTCCGCGCCATCGTTTCGGAAGTCGGCGTCCTGCCGCGCACCCACGGTTCGGCCCTGTTCACCCGCGGCGAGACCCAGGCCCTGGTCGTGGCCACGCTCGGCACCGGCGAGGACGAGCAGTACATCGACAGCCTGACCGGGACGTACAAAGAGAAATTCCTGCTGCACTACAACTTCCCTCCCTATTCGGTGGGTGAAGCGGGCCGCATGGGTTCGCCGGGCCGTCGCGAGATCGGCCACGGCAAGCTGGCCTGGCGCGCCATCCGTCCGATGC
>NZ_DAINBO010000026.1:0-26850 GCF_036732845.1 Brevundimonas sp.
GCGCCAAGGCCATACTGGCGCTGAACAAGATCGACGGCATGCGCCGCGACACCCTCTTGGCCCTGTCGCAGCGGCTGTACGACACCGGCGTCTATTCCGAGGTCTTCATGATCTCCGCGCTCAGCGGCGACGGGGTCGAGGACCTGAAGACGCGCATGGCCGAACTGATGCCCGAGGGACCGTGGCTGTATCCCGAGGATCAGGCCGCCGACGTGCCCGCGCGGGTGCTGGCCGCCGAGATCACGCGTGAGAAGGTCTATCTGCGCGTCCATGAGGAACTGCCCTATTCGGCGGCGGTGGAGACCACGGCCTTCGATGAGCGGCCCGACGGTTCGGCCCGGATCGAACAGACCATCTATGTCGAACGCGAGAGCCAGCGGCCCATCGTGCTGGGCAAGGGCGGCCAGACGCTGAAATGGATCGGCCAGAAGGCGCGGGAGGAATTGACGGTCATCCTGGACCGCCCCGTCCACCTGTTCCTGACCGTAAAGGTCGATCCGAAATGGCAGGACAGCCGCGCCCTGTACGCCCAGTTCGGCCTGGAATTCGACGTCTAGCCGGGACCGAAGTGCGGCCGAGGCTCGCGTCAGAGGGTGACGGGACCGAAGAATCAAGGCCGATAGCCTTTCGTCCCTAAGAGCGTAGAGACCAGTTGTTGTTCACGGTTCCCAAGACCGCCGGAGGCCACCCCCGGCTCGTTCTGGGCGGTCTGGCCGCCCTCGTCGTCGGCGGTTCGGCCCTGGCCGCCGTCGTCACCGCCCGTCCAGAGAGCCTGCACTCCGGGTTCGCGAGCGCCGCCGCGCCGCGTCCGCCGGTTCAGGTGGTCGAGGATCTGCCCCTGCTGGCTGAACGGCTGCGCGACAGCCGGTTCATGGGCGGCGTGCTGGTGGCCCAGGGTGATCGGGTGCTGTTCCGGCAGGTGTACGGCAAGGCCGACTATCAGAACGACATTCCCCTGACGCTGGAGACGCGGTTCCGTCTGGCCTCGGTGTCCAAGCAGTTCACGGCGGCGGCGATTCTGAAGCTGCAGGACCAGGGCGTCCTGGATGTGCGCGACCCGGTCTGCAAATGGATCCAGCCGTGCCCCGAGGCCTGGGCGCCGGTGCGCATCCATCATCTGTTGTCGCATACCTCGGGCATTCCCGACCTAATGGCCCGGCCCGGATGGGGCGCGCGTCGGGTCACGCCCGCGACGCTGGATCAACTGACAGAAGATTCAAAACTCTATCGCCTGCAGTTCGCGCCGGGAACGAAGGTCCGATACGACAACGCCGCCTTCAACCTGGCCGCCGCCATCGTCGAGAAGGCGTCGGGCCGACCCTATGAGGTCTATCTTAGAGAGGCGCTGTTCAAGCCGCTGGGCATGGGCGAGACCGGTCTGGGCGACGCCTCGAACCTGGCGCGCGGCTATGCGAATTTTCCCGGCGGCCTGGCGGCCCAGGACAACGCCAACGTCTCCATCGTGATCGGGGCGGGCGCGGCCTATTCGACGCTGGACGACATGCTGGCCTGGCAGCGCGCCCTGCATCACGGCCGGGTGCTGACGCCCGCCAGCTACGCCCAGATGGTCGCCGACCACGCCCCGGCCGAGGCGCATGAACGTGGCCGGGCCAAGGATCGGCTGTGGGGCTATGGCCTGTTCACCGACGCCATCGGCCGGCGGGTGTCGCCGTCACTGGACGACCGGCAGGTGTTCCATACCGGCAGTTGGTCGGGGTTCCGCAATCTGGTGACCTGGCAGCCCGACAGCGATGTGACGGTGATCGTGCTGTCGAACAACTATCACCAGCGCGACCAGGTGCTGCTGATCGCGCAACAGGCCATGGCCGAGGCCCTGGGCCGTCCCATTCCGACCGGAATGAAGCGTTAGCCCCAGGCCTCCACGGCGCCCTTGCGGCGCGCGGACGTCGTGGCGGGGGCGGCGACGCGGGGTTCGGCCTCGGCGCGGCCGAACAGATAGCCCTGGCCGTAGGCCACGCCCAGGGCGGCGACGGTCTCGGCCTCCGCCTCGGTCTCGATGTGTTCGGCGATGGCGCTCAGGCCCAGCGAGTCCGACAGTTCGACCAGGGTGCGGATCACGGCGCGGCCGCGCGCATCCTTGTCGACGCCGGTGACCAGGCCGCCGTCGATCTTGACCGTGTCGACCGACAGACGCCGCAGATAGTCGAAGCCCGCCGATCCCGCGCCGAAATCGTCGATGCACACCTTGATCCCCGCGCCGCGCAGGGCGGTCAGACGCCGGTCGGCGGCCTCGATGTCCGACAGGGCGGCGGTCTCGGTCACCTCGACGATCAGACGGCGGCGCAGTTCGGTCGCCGAAGCGGTCATGCGCAGCAGGGCGTCGACATAGCCGTCATCAGCCAGGGAGGCGCCCGAGATGTTGATCGCGACCTTCAACAGCCCCGCGCCCGGCTGTCGCATCTTGCTCAGGGTCTTTTCGGCCACGGCCAGGTCCAGAGCCTCGATCAGGCCCAGTTGCTCGGCCATGCCGATCAGGGCCGCGGGACCCGAACCGCCGAAACGGGCCAGGGCCTCGAAATGGTGCACGGCTCGCGTGTCCAGGGCCACGATGGGTTGGTAATACAGGTCGAAGTCGCGCGCCTTGACGCGGGCGCGGAACGCCTCGGCCTCGGACACGGTGCGTTTGAACGCCTGCTCGAAAGCGACGTCCGGCCGTTCCAGCCCGCCGTCCCGGATACAGCTCTCCAGGGCGAAGCGCATGGCGCGCAGGGCCGAGACCGGCTCGCTCAGATTGATCCGCGCGGCATAGGCGCTGGACTGAATCTCCACCCCTTCGGCGGCGGCGGCCTCGCTGACCTCGGCGGCCAGGTTCGCTGCCGCGTCGCCCTCGGCCAGCAGGGCGTAGCGTTCCGGCGTCAACCGGGCGGCCGAGGCCCCATCGACCGACGCGGCCTGAAGCGTGGCCTCGACACGGGCCGTGGCGCGGCGGCCTTCTTCGCCCGGCGCGTCGGCCAGGCCGGGCACATCGACGAAGGCCACTGACAGGGGCGCGTCGCCGGCCTGCCTGGCGGCCAGGCTGGCCTTCGTGCGGGCCAACAGGTCCGCGGCGTCCGTCACCGGCGGCGTTTCGGGGATCTCCAGCGGGACGGCCGCGCCGCGCCAGGACAGGCTGCAAGACACGGCCGGGGCCAGCTCAGGCAGGATGAAGGCGTGCAGCACGGCGCGACGGACCCAGCCGGTCGGGGCGATGATGCGCACCTCCACCGGCCCGCTGCGGGCGCCCGGCTTGAGGGCGGCCAGGGTCTGGGTCAGCGGTCCTTGTTCGGTCTCGGTCACTAGGTCGGCGAATGTCCGGCCCTTCCAGGCGGCCACGTCATCGCCCGCCACGGCGCCCGCGCCCATGGCGAACGCCACCTGTCCGTCGCCGGTCAGTTCGACCAGGGCGTCGGCGGAAGCGAAGGCGAAACCGAGCAGGCGAGGGGCGGCGCGCATGAAGGGCAAGCTAGTCGTCGAGCGATGAAGATAGCGCGTGGAAACAGGCTTAACCGTTTCCTGACGCCGTCACGCCGTTCGGTTCAGCGTCACGGCGCGGCTGTCGCCCGATGCGGCGCGGCCGGTGGCGCCGTAGGCCGAGGCGGGAGGACGGGCCGCCGCGACCTCTTGCGCGATCGCCTTGACCAGGCCTTCGGAAACGATGCGGGCGGCTTCGACCGCCCGGCCGTGACGGGCCAGCACGGCCTCGAAGGCCTGGGTCACGGCGATCAGGGCCATGCGATCCGTCGTCGGGGCGGGCGCCAGCAGGGCGGGATTGGCCTTCAACTGGGCCGACTCGCGGCGATAGATGTTGGCCATTTCCTGGGTCTCGGCCAGACCGGCGGCCACGTCCTGAGGACGCCGGGCCTCGAAGGCGCGGGTCTCGTTGATCAGCCGGTCGGTCAGATCCTCGGTCAGTCGGGTCAGTTGGCGCACACGGGCCGTGGCCAGTTCGGAACCGGTGCTCATCGACCCTGCTCCTGCATTTTCAGCATTTCCGACACGACCTGATCGGCCAGGCCGATGCCGCCCGCGCGCACGGTCTGTTTGGCCATGGCGTCGATCATGAAGCCGCGCCAGGTTTCCTCCGCCTGGCCGCCGCCGAAGGGACCGTCGGTCGACAAGCCCTCGAACATCGGCTTCAGCATCTGGCTCAGGAAGCTGGTCTCGAAAGCCTCGGCGGTCTCGCGCATCCGGGCGGTCGGCTGGGGACGTTGCGGGGCGCCGGCCAGCAGGTCGGGCGACACGGTCAGATCGCTCATCACATCACCTCGATGTCGGCTTGCAGGGCGCCGGCGGCCTTCACCGCCTGCAAGATGGAGATCATGTCGCGCGGGCTGACGCCCAGGGCGTTCAGGCCGTTGACCAGGGCCGACAACGAGGTTCCGCCGCCGACGATGCGCATCTGGCGGCCCAGTTCCTCCTCGACGCTGACGTCAGACTGGGGAACCACGGCCGTCTGGCCCTGGCTGAAGGGGGCGGGCTGGCTGACCAGCGGCGTTTCCTGGACCGAGACCGTCAGGTTGCCCTGCGAGATGGCGACGGTGGAGATGCGCACGTTCTCGCCCATGACGATGACGCCGTTGACCTCGTCGATGATCACCTTGGCGGGGGCGTCGACCTGGACCGGCAGGTTTTCGATGCGGCTGATGAAGCCGGCCATGCCCAACTGGGCCGGCGCGCGCAGGGCGATGACGGTGCCGTTCTCGGCCAGGGCGCTGCCTGGATAGCTGCCGTTGATGGCGGCGGCGACGCGCTGGGCCGTGGTGAAGTCGGGGTTGCGCAGGTTCAGCCGCACCTCGTTCATGTTCGCCAGCTCGAAGCCGGTCTCACGCTCGACCGTGCCGCCCGAGGCGATGCGGCCCGCCGTCGGCACGCCGCGCGTGACTGAAGAACCCGATCCGCCCGAGGCCGAGACGGCTCCCGTCTGGATGGACCCTTGGGCCACCGCATAGACCTGACCGTCGGCGCCCTGAAGGCTGGTGACCAGCAGCGTCCCGCCCAGCAGGCTCTTGGCGTCGCCCATGGTCGACACCGAAACGTCTAGGCGCGAACCCGGCGTGGCGAAGGGCGGCAGTTCGGCCGTCACCATGACGGCGGCGATGTTCTTGGTGTTGGCGTTGGCGTCGCGGATATTGACGCCCAGCCGCTCCATCATCCCTTCCAGGGACTGGCGGGTGAAGGGCGAGTTGCGCAAGCTGTCGCCGGTTCCGGCCAGGCCGACCACCAGGCCGTAGCCGACCAACTGGTTGGAGCGCACGCCCTCGACGGCGGTGATGTCCTTGATCCGCGACTGGGCCAGGGCCGCGTCGGGCAGGGCCGCCAGCGCCAGGGCGGCGAGCGGAGCGGCGAGGGCGGCAAGCAACTTCTTCATCGCGGGTCTTTCGAAAGCGATTGTCGATTAACCGTGATGCGAAACCCGTGCCGAAAGCCGGTGCGTGCAAATTCAACGCCTTGCGATCTTGGCGGACGTTCCGTGCGGCAGAAACTGCCGGGGCGTTAACCAAACGGTGACGGTGAGCGACGACGGTCGGCCATGGACTGGAGCGCCCGCCCATGAAGGTCATAGGTCCCGCTGGAACCGCATCCACTCTTACCGCCCGCCCGACACAGCGCGCGGCGGGCGGGTTCAGCCTGTCCGGCGCCTCGGGGTCCGAACGGGCGGTCGCGACCGGCGCCACGGCCGCGACGGGCGCCGTCACCGACGTCTCCGCCCTGATGGCGCTGCAAGGCGTCGAGGACCCGACCGAGCGCCGCCGTCGGGCCATGCGTCGCGGCGGAGGCCTGCTGGATCGCCTGGATGAGCTGAAACTGGCCATGCTGGGCGGTGAAACCGGCGAGGCGGCGCTGGAACGCCTCGCGCGCGCGGTGCGCGAGGACAGACCCGATGACCCCGACGCGGGCCTAGCGGCCGTGCTGGATCAGATCGACCTGCGCGCGGCGGTTGAGCTGGCCAAGGCGGAAATTCGCCGTACGAGCGCCTAATACATGAACTTTGCGCAACTTATCGCCGCTCACAGGCACGATAGTGATGAAGAAATGTCACGTTACGCGCGAGATGCCGACCCTGAGTGATCACGGACGCGCGAACGGCGTTGCCGCGACTCGCGCATTTCACCTATAGGCGGTGCACGCCATGGGGGGCGTTTGATTATGAGCTTGGTGCGATGAACGCATTGGCGTCAGTGGCTGTTGAACCGCCGATGTATCGGCCTTCCGACGATGAGCCGTTCATGAATGAACGGCAGTTGGCGTATTTCAAATCAAAGTTGTTGGCCTGGAAGGACGAGATCCTTCGAGAGTCGCGCGACACGGTCGTGAATCTGAAGGCCGAGACGGAAAATCACCCGGATCTGGTCGATCGCGCGTCGTCGGAATCCGACAGGGCGCTGGAGCTTCGGACCCGTGATCGCCAGCGCAAGCTGATCTCCAAGATCGACGAGGCGCTGCGCCGGATCGAGGACGGATCCTACGGCTATTGCGAGGACACGGGCGAACCGATCGGCCTGGGCCGGTTGGAGGCGCGTCCGACCGCGACCTTTTCGGTCGAGGCCCAGGAGCGGCACGAGCGCCGCGAGCGGGTTCATCGCGACGATTGATCGACGAGGCCGGGCCGATGCGTTCATGGATCGGCCTGACGCTTCTTCTGTTGGCGACGACGGCCGCGTCGGCGCACGCTCAATCACCAGAAACGGCGCCCATGCCCGCCGCCTTGCGCGGCGACTATGTCTTCATCGACTCGGCCGAGGTCGGGCGTGGGTTCCACATCTATGTCCGCTATCCCGAGGGGTATGATCCGGCGAACGCGCGGCTGTACCCCACCGTCTATGTGACTGACGGCGACAGCCTGTTCCCGATGCTGGCTCCGGTGCAGTTGTTTCTGCACTACGACGACGGCCTGCCCGAGGTGCTGATGGTCGGCATCGCCTACGGCGGCTTCGATCCGGCGGTGAACCGGCGTCACATCGATTTCCAGACGCCGGGCCTGCGGGTCGATCAGGCCGGGGTCGACGCCTTTCAACGGTTTCTGAAGACCGAACTGATCCCCCGGATCGAGGCGCGCTATCGCGCCGATCCCCAGCGCCGCATCCTGTTCGGCCAGTCGCGGGGCGGAGCCTTCGTCCTGTATTCGGCGGTGACCGATCCCGACCTGTTCTGGGGCCGCATCGCCAGCAATCCCTCGCTGACGCCGGGGTTGGAGTCCCTGATGGCGCCCGCCGCGCCCGCCAGCCGAGACGACCTCGCCCTGGTGGTGGCCAGCGGCACGCGCGACCGCGCCGATCTGCGCGTCGAGGCGGCGTCATGGCTGGCCGCCTGGCGCGATCGGCCGGATCGGCCCTGGGCGCTGTACGGCGAGGGGATCGAGGGCGGGACCCATGCCGCCGATGCGCCCGCGGCCTATCGGCGGGGCATGAACCGGCTGTTCCAACCGGCGGCGGACCCGGCTTCGCCTTGACTTCGCCGCGCGCGTGCCCGACCTAGCCGCCTCGCATTTCAAGGTCGCCTGAACCATGTCCGTCAAGGTCCGCTTCGCCCCATCGCCGACGGGGAAACTGCACGTCGGCAACGTGCGCACCGCCCTGGTCAACTGGATGTTCGCCAAAGGACAGGGCGGTTCGTTCATCCTGCGCATCGACGACACCGACCTGGCGCGCTCCACGCCCGAGTTCGAGCAAGGCATCGAGGACGATCTGGCCTGGCTGGGCCTGCTGTGGGACGAGCGTCACAACCAGTCGAAGCGTTTCGACCGCTATGAAGCCGCCGCCGAGCGCCTGAAGGCGTCGGGCCGCCTCTATCCGGCCTATGAAACCGCCGAGGAGCTGGACCGCCGTCGCAAGGTGCAGCTCTCGCGTGGCCTGCCGCCGATCTATGACCGCGCCGCGTTGAACCTGACCGAGGCCGAGAAGGCCGCCTATGAGGCCGAGGGCCGCCGCCCGCACTGGCGGTTCAAGCTGGACGGCAAGCGGGTGGCCTGGGAGGATCTGGCGCGCGGCCATGCCGAGGTCGACACCGCCTCCATGTCCGATCCGGTGCTGATCCGTGAGGACGGCCTGTTCCTCTACACCCTGCCGTCGGTCGTGGATGACATCGACATGGGCGTGACCCATGTGATCCGGGGCGAGGATCACGTCACCAACACCGGCGCCCAGATCGAGATCTTCGAGGCCCTCCTTGGCGATAATGGGGGCGGATCCGTGCCCGCGTTCGCCCACATGCCGTTGCTGGTCGGCGCCGATGGTCAGGCCCTGTCGAAACGTCTGGGTTCTCTGTCGATCTCCGAGATGCGTGACCAGGGCTATGAGCCGATCGCCATCACCAGCCACCTGGGCCGCATCGGCACCTCGGATCCGCTGGAGGTCGCTCCGTCGGTCCAGGCACTGGGTGCGGGCTTCGCCTTCTCCAAGATGGGCCGGTCGCCGGCGCGCTACGACACGGCGGACCTGGACCGGCTGAACGCCCAGGCCTTGCACGCCATGGACTATGCGACGGCCAAGCCTCGGCTGGCTGCGCTGGACTGCGACCTGGGCGAGGCCTTCTGGATCGCGGTCAGACCGAACCTGAGCAAGCTGGCCGATGTCGTTGAAATGGCGCGGATCGTGCGCGGCCCGGTCACGCCGGTGATCGAGGACGCGGCCTTCGCCGAAGCGGCGTTGAAGTTGTTGCCGGACACCATCGACGCGGGCGCCTGGGGCGTCTGGACCGAAGCGGTCAAGGCCGAGACCGGCGCCAAGGGCAAGGCTCTGTTCATGCCGTTGCGCCTGATCCTGACCGGCCAGGCGCATGGGCCGGACATGGCGGCCATGATCGTGCTGATGGGCCGCGAGACGCTGGTGAAGCGTCTGAAGGGCGAGGCGGGCTGACGCCCGCCCCAACCTCAATTTCCATGGGCCGCGATCAGAAGGCTCCGCCTTCTCGACCTGACGCGGCTTGAATTCAGGCGTTGCAGGCGGCGATTTCGGCGGCCGACAGTTCGACGCCCTTCCACGAAAAGGCCGTCACGGGTCCCAGGCGCTGGGCCACGCGGCGGCAGGCGCGCGGAGCGGGCTGGCTGGAACCGCCCGACGCGGTGCAGGCCGCGCCTTCGCAGCGCCAGGTCGCGCCGTCGATGATGGTGCGGCCCGACGGGGCCTGCGCGGCGGCGGCCAGGGTCAGACGAGTCGGCGACTGGGCCGGTTGGGCGAAGGCGGGGGCGGCGGCGAACAGGGCCGCGGCGATAAGCAGAGCACGCATGGGGAGGTCTCCGATAAGTCGCGGGGCGACCACCGCCCCATGGCCGCTCATAGTCCGTTCTCTTTCAAAACTGTCAAGACAAGTTTTCAAAAAGGACGGATAGGCGACGCTGACTTATCGACGGTTACTTAACGCTGATCATATTGCAAGGGGCGGCGTGTCGCACCCTGGGCCAGCAGGGCCACGACCTCGTCCACCGTGTCGCGCACGTCCCAGGCCTGGAGGAAGGACGGCGGGGTCATGCCTTCTTCGACGCTGTGTTTCATCAGGGCGAAGAAGGTCTCCCAAAAGCCGTTGATGTTCAGGAAGATGATCGGCTTGCCGTGCAAGTCCAGCCGTTTCCAGGACAACAGCTCGACCACCTCTTCCAACGTGCCGACGCCGCCGGGCGCCACCACGAAGGCGTCGGATTCGTCGTACATCAGGATCTTGCGCTCATGCATGGTGTCGACGACGATCGTCTCGACGTCATCGAACAGGCGTTCGCGGCTGCGCAGGAAGGCGGGCATGATGCCGACCACCCTGCCGCCCTGGGCATGGGCGGCGCGCGCCGAGGCGCCCATCAGGCCCACCCCGCCGCCGCCATAGACCAGCCGCCAGCCCTGTTTGGCCACCGCCGCGCCGAAATCGTCGGCGGCTTGCAGATAGTCGGCGTGGGCGGCGTCGGACGACCCGCAGAACAGGCAGACCGACAGGCCGTCGAAGGGCGTGATTTGGGGATTGGCGGCGGACGACATGGAACCTCGGATGGATGACGGCGAGACAGGACGGCGCATGCGCGCTAACCAGTTCCGTCCGCCTAGGTCCCTAGCCATAGAGCCTTCATGCCGTCGAGAAAACGTCTGCTGTCGTCGATCGTCCCGCTGGTGCTTCTGGCGGCCTGTTCAAACGCGCGGACGGATCAGGCCCAGCCCAAGGGCGAGACCACGATCGGCTGGGCCGCGCCGCCTCGGATCGACACGGTGCGACGCACGCCCAGCGGCGGCCTGACGGTGTCCGGCCGGGCCGGGCCGGGCGCGCGGGTCGTGCTGCGCGGCGCGGACGGCATGGCCTTCGCCGCCTCGGCCGACGACGCGGGCCGTTTCGACATCCACATGGGCGCACCGACGGGCGACGTGCTTCTGACGCCCGAGACCCAGACCGGCCAGGACGCCGCGCCCGCGCCCGAACGTCTGTTGATCCTGGGCGGCGGGCAGGGACCGATGGCCCTGTTGGCTCCGGGGGCGGCCAGCGTGCGGCTGGACGGCGCCGGCGCCCTGGGCGCGGTCGATTCGGATGGACGGGTCCTGGCCTTGTCGGGCCAGGCTCAGGCGGGGTCCTCGGTGCGGGTCACCGTGGACGGCCGCCCCGGCGCGGTGGCCCAGGCCGACGCCGTCGGGCGTTGGACGGCGGTGGTCGGATCATCGACGGGACCCGCGCGGCTGGGCGTCGGATCAGAGGTCTATGACTTTCCGGGCGACGGCGGGGCGACGGCCCAGGCCGTGCGTTCAGGCGCGGGCTGGCGTCTGGTCTGGGACGTCCCGGCGGGCGGGCGTCAGGTCACCTGGCTGCCCGACGCGCAGGAGTGAGCGCATTTACGCGCCGTTAACCAAACCGGTCGATCAACGGACTGTCTTCTGTCTTTGAGGACGCCCACCATCACCGAACCTGATTTCAGCCCGGCGCGTGCGTCGGGCTTTTTTTCGTTCGCGTGTGGGGGAGGGGGAGAGTGGCTCCGCGGGTAGGATTCGAACCTACGACCAGCCGATTAACAGTCGGCTGCTCTACCACTGAGCTACCGCGGAACACGCTCGGGAGGCGGGCCTATAGCAGCGGGTTCGCGGCTCGTGCAATGGGTAATACGGCTGAAAATGACGCTCATCTCGATCACCGACCCTGACGACCCGCGCGTGGCGGCCTTTGGCCACGTGAAGGAGCGCGACCTGACCGGCCGCGAGGGCCGTTTCATCGCCGAGGGCAAGGGGGTGGTGCGCATCCTGGCCTCGCCCGCCTCGCTGTGCGTGCCGGAATCGCTGCTGTTGGCCGAGAATCGGGTGCAGGCCATGGCCGAGGCCGTCGCGGCGCTGCCTGACGGGGTGCCGACCTATGTGGCGGGGCAGGGGGTGCTGGACGCCGTCGCCGGCTTTCCTCTGCATCGCGGCGTGCTGGCGCTGGGCCGCAAGCCCGCGCCTCGGTCGGTCGCCGCGCTGTTGGCGGACGCGCCTCCCCAGGCCGTCGTGGTCTGCGCCGTGGGCATCGGCAATCACGACAACATGGGCGGCCTGTTCCGCAACGCCGCCGCCTTCGGCGCCCACGCCGTCTTGATGGACGCCGCCTGTTGCGACCCCTTCTATCGCAAGGCCGTCCGGGTGTCGGTCGGCGCGGTGTTGCGCACGCCCATGGCGACGGCGCCGTCGGTCGAGGTCCTGCTCGACGAGCTGGAGACGGCGGGATTTGAAACCCTGGCCCTGACGCCGTCGGCGACCCAGCCGCTCAGCGCCGTGCGCGGCTCGGGCCGTCAGGCCCTGTTGCTGGGGGCCGAGGGACCGGGCCTGCCGGACACGGTGATCCGTCGCTGCCGGTCGGTGGGCGTCCCCATGGCCGGCGGCTTTGATTCGCTGAACGTGGCCGCGACCTCGGCCGTCGCCCTGCACCAACTGACTCAGGTTCGCTGATCACGGAACCGTCAAGCTGTTAACTCTTCATCCACCTTGATGAATTCTCAGAATGTGGCAACTTGGCGCCACGGGTTGGGAAGTAGGCGTCATGGGCATTCTGTATTTCATCCATCGCAATGCGCGCATCGTGTTGGTCGCCGCCGTCGTCGGCGCGGCGCTGGGCGCGGCCGGGGCCATCGGCTGGATCACCGCGCCCTTGGGCTGACGCCCGAAAATGAGACGGCTCAAATCCAGAACCCCCGCGCGAGGGTCGCTGAAGGCGTGGCTGGTGATCGCCGTCTGCGCGGGGATCTGTCTGTGGTTGTTCCTGCACATGCCGGCGCGGGCCGAACCCGCGAGTTGCCGCCTCGAACTGATGGTTCTGGGGATCGCGCAAGACGCGGGCATGCCCCAGATCGGCCACCCAGAGGACCCGGCCTGGACGGACCCAAGCCTGGCGCGGCTGGCGACTTCGGCGGCGGTGGTCGATCACATGACGGGCGCGCGCTGGCTGTTCGACGCCACGCCGGACATTAAGGTCCAGCTTCAGCGGCTTGACGCCTGGATGGGGCGGGATCGGCCGGGACTTGGGCTGGACGGCGTCTTCCTGACCCACGCCCATATCGGGCATTACGCCGGGCTGATGATGCTGGGGCGCGAGGCGGCCGGTGCGCGCGGCACGCCCGTCTACGCCATGCCGCGCATGGGCGGCTTCCTGCGCGACAACGGACCCTGGAGCCAGTTGGCCGCCCTGAACAACATCGATATTCGCGGCCTGGCCGACGGTCGGCCCGTGGCGCTGGAAGGCGGGCTGACGGTCACGCCGTTCACGGTTCCGCACCGCGACGAATATTCAGAGACTGTGGGCTTCGTCATCCGGGGGGCGGACGCCGCCGCCCTGTTCCTGCCCGACATCGACGACTGGGATCGATGGGAGGCGGCGGGCGGACCCGGAATCGAAGCGATGATCCGCCAAGTCGACGCCGCCTATATCGACGCCACCTTCTTCGCCGACGGCGAACTGCGCGGGGTGGACATGACGACCATTCCCCATCCCCGTATCCGCGACAGCATGGATCGGTTCGAGGCGCGCCTGACGCCCCAAGAGCGGTCGCGGGTCCGCTTCATCCACCTGAACCACAGCAATCCGGCCCGTTATCCCGACAGCGCCGAGGCGCGGCAGGTGTCGCGTCGCGGTTTTGGGTTGGCGCGGGAAGGCGAGACGTTGTGCCTCAGCCGGGGCGGGCCGGGCTGAACGTCGCCTGTTAGAGAGACTCGCGATGGAGGCCTGACCGGGAATCGAACCCGGGTGCAAGGATTTGCAGTCCTCTGCGTCACCACTCCGCCATCAGGCCAGGGTCCCGAAATCCGGGACGCCGCCATCGCGAGGCGCGTTCGCTATCAGATCGGATTGTCCGCTGCAACGCACGGACCTATAAGCACGACGCAATTCCGATCACGTCGCCCAAGGAACGCTTCCCGATGGATTTCGCCGCCGCGCGCAAGGTCATGGTGGACTCACAGGTCCGTGTGAACGACGTCACCGACCGCGCCCTTCAGGCCGCGCTGATGGTCGTTCCGCGTGAGCGGTTCGTTCCCGCCGAGCGCGCCTTCGTCGCCTATGCCGAGACGGCGGCCCAAATCGCCGACGGCCGCAAGCTGATGCCCGCGCGCGACATCGCCAAGCTTTTGCAGGCCGCCGATCCCCGCTCGGACGAGCGCGCCCTGTGCCTGGCCGCCCCCTATGCCGCAGCCGTGCTGGCCCGCATGGGCCTGGCCGTCACCGCCCAGGAAGCCGACGTCGCCGTGTTCGACGTGGCCGGCGCGGCCCTGGCCGACGAGGGCGTCACGACCGTCGTGGCCCCCCTGACCGCGCCGCAAGGCGACGGTTGGGACCTGATCGTCAGCGAGATGGCGACGCCGGTTCGGCCCGACGCCTGGCTGGCGGCGCTGCGCGACGGCGGCCGTCTGGTCGTGGTCGAGCGTTCGGGACCTGTCGGCAAGGCGGTGCTGTACGTGAAGGGTCAGGACGACGCCCTGTCGCGCAAGGTTCTGTTCGATTCCGCGCCGCCGGTGCTGGCGGAATTGGCGCCGACGCCTACATTCGCGCTGTAACGCTTACGGCGACGACGGATTTCCCTCGCCGCCGCGTGAAGAAAACTTAACTGGCGTCTGGCGGCATCCGTCGTCACCTACGCCGACATGATGGTATCTTTGACGCACCCTCCCCGGGCGTCAGGCAGGAACATATGATGTTGCAACGTTCGCGCGCGCTCGCTTCGGTCGCCATGGTCGCGGTGATGGCCGCCGTCGCGGGACCCGTGGCGGCTGAAAGCCTCCAGGACGCCCTGGCTCTGGCCTATCAGACCAATCCGACCCTTCTGGCCCAGCGCGCCAATCAGCGCGCCCTGGACGAGACCGTGGTTCAGGCCCGGGCGGGCCTGCGCCCGACGCTCAGCGCCTCTGTCGATGTCGATTACACCCAGACGCGGGCGCCCTTCGTCGGCACGAGCGAAAGCGACTCGGTCAGCGCCGGGATCAATCTGTCGCAGACCCTGTATTCCGCCGGTCGCGTCGGCCACGGCATCACCGCCGCCGAAGCCAATATCCTGGGCGGCCGCGAAAACCTGCGCGATGTCGAGCAGCAGGTGCTGGCCTCGGTGATCCAGGCCTATGCCGACGTTCTGCGCGATGTCGAGATCCTGCGCATCCGTCAGGACAACCAGGGCGTCCTGCGCCGCCAACTGGACGAATCCAACGCCCGCTTCGAGGTCGGCGAGATCACCCGCACCGACGTGGCCCAGTCCGAGGCCCGCCTGGCCCAGACCGAGGCCGACCTGGCCAACGCCCAGGCCCAGTTGTCGGTGTCGCGCGCGGCCTATGCCGCCGTGGTGGGGCAGTCGCCCGCCACCCTGGACGCCCTGCCGACCTTGCCGGGCCTGCCGGAAGGCTTTGAACAGGCCATGGACATCGCCCTGCAAGACAACCCCGGCCTGCGCGCCTCGGGTTACGCCCTGCAAGCGGCCGAGGCCCGCGTGGCTCAGGCCCGCGCCGAATATCTGCCGTCCGCCCGTCTGACCGCCTCCTATGGCGGCGTCGGCACTCTGGACGACCCGGATCTGGCCGACCGCACGACCTTCCGCGCCGGCGCCTCGGTGTCGATCCCGCTGTTCACCGGCGGCCTGAACCGGTCGCGCGTGGCCCAGACCCTGGAACAGGCCAACGCCGCCCAGATCGGCGTCGAGGGCGAGCGTCGCGGCGTGCTGCAAAGCGTCAGCTCGGCCTATGCCCAGGTCATTTCGGCTCGGTCGACCCTGACCGCCGGTCAAGAGGCCGTGCGCGCCGCCTCGGTCGCCGCCGAGGGCGTGCGTCAAGAGGCCCAGGTCGGCCTGCGCACCACCCTGGACGTGCTGAACCAGGAGTTGGAGCTGCGCAACGCCGAGGTCTCGCTGGCCATCGCTCGTCGCAACGAATACGTCGCCCAGGCCCAGCTCCTGGCCGCCATGGGTCGGCTGGAAGGGCCGGACCTGACGCCGGTCGAAGCCTATGACCCGGCCGCCAACTATGACCGCGTGCGCGGTCGCGGCTCCCTGCCGTGGGACGGCGTGATCGAGAGCATCGACCGTCTCGCCGCTCCGCCGGTGGTTCCCGCGACCGACGCGCCGGACGCGCCGATCGACACCCAGTTGAAGGGCGAGGTCATCCGCACCGCGCCCGGCGCCTGACCTTCCATTAGGCGGCGGCATTAACCAAACAGGCGAAAACGCCCGTTGATTCCGACGGGCGTAGATGCGACGACTTTCGACGTCCGCGGCGCGACCTGAGTCCGCGTCCGATCCGCCGAACGGCTCCGTCCCCAGGGTTAAGACATGACCGATCAGACCGCCCAGGAACCGACGATGGAGGAGATCCTGGCGTCGATCCGCCGGATCATCTCCGAAGACGACGCTCCGGCCGAGACGGCCGCCGCGCCGGCGCCCGAACCGACGCCGGAACCGGCCGAGGCCTCGCCCGCCATGATGGACGAGACGCCTTCGGTTCAGGAAGCCGTCGCCGTCGAGGAAGACGTGCTGGAGCTGACGGATCGCTATGAGGCGCCCGAGGCCGAGCACATCGGCGATCTGGACATCGCCCCCGTCGAGGCCGAACCCGAACCCCTCCCCGAGGTCGTCATCGACGAACCGGTGTTCGCGGCGGCCGCCGCGCCTGAACCCGCGCCCTATCAGGCCCCGACCGGCGACAGCCTGGTCGGCGACAGCGCCGCGACCAGCGCCGCCTCGGCCTTCGCCGGTCTGGCCGCGTCGTTGCGCCAGCCCGAACCCGCGTCGTTCAGCGGCGGAACCGGCCCGACCGTCGACGATCTGGCGCGCCAACTGCTGCGCCCGATGCTGAAGGAATGGCTGGACGCCAACCTGCCCGCCATCGTCGAGGCCCAGGTACGCAAGGAAGTCGAACGAATCGCCCGCTCGGCCGGCTGACCTTCACCTGCGACCTGATCTCCACTAGATCACCACAGGGCGGCTCCGGCGGGGCCGCCCTTTCTGCTTTCCGAACGCCCTTTCTCTTTCTCGATTGACCGCCCTCAAGCAGCGAGGCCTCGCAGGCCGAGCGTTAGGGCAAGAAAAATGACCATGCTGGACAAGACCTTCGATCCGAAATCCGCCGAACCCCGCCTCTATGCGATGTGGGAGGCCAGCGGCCTGTTCGCGCCGCGCACCGAGGGTGCGACGGGAACCTATTCGATCGTCATTCCGCCGCCGAACGTGACCGGCTCTCTGCACATCGGCCATGCGCTGAACAACACGCTGCAGGACATCCTGATCCGTTATCAGCGGATGCGCGGCAAGGCGGCCCTGTGGCTGCCGGGCACGGACCACGCGGGCATCGCCACCCAGATGGTGGTCGAGCGTCAACTGGCCGCCACGGGCAATGTCAGCCGCCGCGACATGGGTCGTGAAGCCTTTCTGGACACCGTCTGGAAATGGAAGGCCGAGTCCGGCGGGACCATCGTGCGCCAGTTGCGCCGCCTGGGCGCGAGCTGTGACTGGAGCCGCGAACGCTTCACCCTGGACGACGGCCTGTCGGCCGCGGTGCGCAAGGTGTTCGTGCAACTGCACCAGCAGGGCCTGATCTATCGCGACAAGCGGCTGGTGAACTGGGACCCGCATTTCCAGACCGCCATCTCGGACCTGGAGGTCGAACAGAAGGAGGTCGACGGCGCCTATTGGCATTTCGCCTATCCGCTGGCCGACGGCGTCACCTACGAACACCCCATCGCCTTCGACGAGGCGGGCGAACCGACCGAATATGAGACGCGCGACTATATCGTCGTCGCCACCACCCGGCCCGAGACCATGCTGGGCGACACCGGCGTGGCCGTGCATCCGGGCGACGCGCGCTATGCGGGCATCGTCGGCAAGGACGTGATCCTGCCGATCACCGGCCGTCGCATCCCCATCGTCGCCGACGACTACGCCGATCCGACCAAGGGTTCCGGCGCGGTGAAGATCACGCCCGCGCACGACTTCAACGACTTCCAGGTCGGCAAGCGGGCGGGGCTGGCCGCGCTGAACGTCATGGACGCCTTCGGCCGCATCACCGCCGCCGACACGCCCGACGTGCCCGCCGACTACGAAGGCATGGACCGTTTCGCCGCGCGCAAGGCCATCGTCGCCCGGGCCGAGGAAGAGGGCTGGCTGAAGGCCATCGAGAAAACCCGCCACATGGTCCCGCACGGCGACCGTTCGGGCGTGGTCATCGAGCCGTGGCTGACGGACCAGTGGTACGTCGACGCCCACACCCTGGCCCAGCCCGCGCTGAAGGCGGTGGAGGAGGGCAAGACCGAGTTCGAGCCGAAGAGCTACGAGAAGATCTATTTTGAATGGCTGCGCAACATCGAGCCGTGGTGCATTTCGCGCCAGCTTTGGTGGGGCCATCGCATCCCGGCCTGGTACGGCCCGGACGGCCAGATCTTCGTCGCCGAGACCGAGGCGGAGGCTCAGGCCCAGGCCGGCAATCTGCCCATCACCCAGGACGAGGACGTTCTGGACACCTGGTTCAGCTCGGCCCTTTGGCCGTTCTCGACCATGGGCTGGCCGGAAAAAACCGAAGACCTGGAGCGCTTCTATCCGACCAGCGACCTGGTCACCGGCTATGACATCATCTTCTTCTGGGTCGCCCGGATGATGATGATGGGCATCCACTTCACCGATAAGGTCCCGTTCAAACGGGTCATCATCAACGGCCTGGTCCGCGACGAGAAGGGCCAGAAGATGTCGAAGTCCAAGGGCAACGTCATCGACCCGCTGGAGATCATCGACGATCTGGGCGCTGACCCCTTGCGCTTCACCATGGCCATTCTGTCGGGCACGCGCGACATCAAGTTGTCGAAGCAACGCATTGAAGGTTATCGAAATTTCGGCACTAAATTGTGGAACGCCGCCCGTTTCGCCCAGATGAACGAGGCGTGTCGAGCCGAGGGCTTCGATCCGGCGGGGGTCAGCCAGACCATCAACCGTTGGGTCCGGCATGAACTGGTCGAGACCGAGCGCGCCGTGTCGGCGGCGCTGGAAGCCGGCCGGTTCGACGAGGCCGCGTCCAGCCTCTATCGCTTCGTCTGGAACGTGTTCTGCGACTGGTATCTGGAGTTGGCCAAGCCGATCTTCGGCGGCGCCGATGAGGCGGCCAAGGCCGAGACCCGCGCCATGACCGCCTGGACCCTGGATCAGACGCTGAAGCTGATGCATCCGATCATGCCCTTCATCACCGAAGAGCTGTGGGACCAATTGGCCGATGCGGGCGCGGCGCGGGCCGAATCCATGCTGCTGGGCGCCGCCTGGCCGGATCTGTCCGACGCCTTCCAAGATGCGGCGGCGGCTGGTGAGATCAACTGGCTGATCCACCTGGTCACCACCATTCGCTCCAGCCGCGCCGAGATCGGCGCGCCTCCGGGGGCCAAGCTGCCCTTCGCGGTGATCAATCCGGCCGAAGAGACCTGGTTGCGTTTCGACCGGCATCGCGGCCTGATCGAAACCCTGGCCCGGGTGACGGGCGTGGAGCGCGTGAGCGAACGGCCCGACGGGGCCATCGTGCTGGTCGCGGGCGGCGCCTCGGCCGCCCTGACCTTGGCGGGAATGATCGACGTCGCCGCCGAACGCACCCGCCTGAAGAAGGAGATCGCCGCCTTCGACAGCGACGTCGCCCACGTCAGGAAGAAGTTGGACAATCCCAATTTCGTCGCTCGCGCCGACCCGGCGGTGATCGAGGAGAACCGCGCCAAACTGGCCGAGGCCGAGGCGGGCAAGGCCCGGCTGGAAGCCGCCCTGGCCGGGCTGGACGCCCTGGGGTGAGCCGCGTCCGCCTGGACCACCTGCTGGTCGCGCGCGGCCTGGCCGAAAGCCGGGCGCGCGCCAAGGCGGCGATCGAGGCGGGCGGGGTGACGGTGGACGGCGTCCCCGCCAAGGCGGCGTCGCAACAGGTCGCGGATGATGCGGTGCTCGACTATGTCGAGGCGCACCGCTTCGTCGGCCGCGGCGCTCTGAAACTGGATCACGCGCTGAATCTGTGGCCCGTGGCCGTCACGGGGCGGACGGCCCTGGACGTCGGCGCCTCGACCGGCGGCTTCACCGAGGTGTTGCTGGAGCGGGGGGCGGCCAAGGTGTTCGCCGTCGACGTGGGGCAGGGGCAGTTGCACCCGCGCCTGGCCGCCGACCCGCGCGTGGTGAACCTGGAACGAACCGACGCCCGTGATCTGGATGCGTCGATCATCGCCGAGCCGGTCGATCTGATCGTCTGCGACGCCAGCTTCATCGGCCTGGCCAAGGTGCTGCCCGCCGCCCTGTCGCTGGCGGCGCCGGGCGCGGACCTGGCGACCCTGGTCAAACCGCAGTTCGAAATGGACCGCCGCGCCGACGTCGGGCGGGGCGGGGTGGTGCGCGACGCCGAGGCGCGCGAGGCGGCCCTGACGCGGGTCGCCGCCTGGCTGGAAGACCTGGGCTGGCGCGTGCGCGAAACCGCCGACAGCCCGATCATGGGCGGCGACGGCAACCGCGAATACCTGCTCTGGGCCAGCCGAGGGTAGCCTGTCGTCCAAGCCACCCGCCGCCGTGTCGCGAGCGTTAGCGAACCAACTCTCGCTCAAGCCGCCCGCCACTGCATCGCGAGCGGTAGCGAACCAACCCTCGCTCAAGCAGCGAGCGACCGCGTCGCGAGCGGTAGCGAACACAAAAAGAAACCGCCGACGGATGTCTCCGCCGGCGGCTCCCTCACGTCGTCAATCGCCAGGGGGGCTGGATGTTAATCGACGACGCGATAGCGGCCCGAACCGTCACGGCAACTGCGCACATAGCGCGTCTCGTAACGGCCGTCGGGAAGGCGGATGCGGCTCTCGGCCAGGCGGCAGTCGTCGCCGTAGCCGTCGCGGCTGTCGTAGCTGGAGCCGCGATCATACGTGCGGTCGTAGTCGTAGCCGCGATCATTGCGGTCGTCGTAGCGCCGATCGTAGCTGTAGCTGTTGTCATTGCGGCGGTCGTAGTCCGAATAGCTGCGGCCCTGGTCGTAATAGCCTTGGGTGCGGCAGGCCTCGCTGGACGACCGGCCGACGTTGGCGCCGACCATGGCCCCCAGCACGCCGCCCAGGACGCTGCCTTCGGTGCGGCGGCCGCGCGCGGCCAGTTGCGAACCCAGAACCGCCCCGGCCGTGGCGCCGATGGCCGCGCCCGCGCCGGTTCGGCCGTCGCGATAGCAGGGGTCCTGACTGGAACGGCGGTCATAGTCGTAGCCTCGGCCGTACTGGCCCGAACCGTAGTTCTGGCTGTAGCCGTAGCCGTTGGAATAATAGGACTGGGCCGAGGCCGCGCCCGGAACGGCGATGGCGGCGATCAGGGCGGCCGCGGCGGCGATCTTGGTCTTGGCGCCGATCATCGGTGCCCTCCCTTTCTGGTTTGAACTGGGCGCTGAACGGCCTGGACCGTTCGCGTTGCATCGAGAGGTAGTCCCCCCAAGCTGAACGGACGTTGATCGGGTCGTTCATCTTCGTTCATGTTCCGCCCGAGGCCTTGGACGGCTAGAAGCGCGGACATGAGCGAGACGCTGACCATCAGTCACATCGGCGGCCAGGGCGACGGGGTCGTGCGGACGGAGCGCGGGCCGGTATTCGCCCCCCTGACCCTGCCGGGCGAAGTGATCCGCGCCGAGATCCGGGACGGACGGGCCGAGACGGTCGAGATCATCACGCCCAGCCCCGACCGAATCGCGCCGGTGTCGCCGCAATACGGCGATTGCGGGGGGTGTTCGCTGCAACACTGGGCGTCGGGACCCTATCTGGACTGGAAGCGTGAGCAGGTCCGGGCCGCCCTGGCGCGCGAGGGGATCGAGACCGAGGTCGAGGCGACGGTGGCGACGCCGCCGGGGACGCGACGACGGCTGGCGCTGCACGCGCGACGCGGGCCGGACGGACGCGCGATCCTGGGGTTCAAGGCGCGCAAGTCCTGGCGACTGGTGCGGGTGAACGCCTGTCCGGTGGCCGACCCGCGCATCGTGGCGGCGATTCCGGCGCTGGCGCGGGTGGCCGAGGCGTTTCTGGAGCATCCGAAGTCGGCCCCGACGCTGCATGTGACCTGGACGCTGGACGGGCTGGACGTGGATGTGACCGGCGTCGAGCGGCGGTCAGGCGGACTGTCGCGTGACGCCCAGATGCGGGCGATCATGGCGGCGGGAGAGGCCGACCTGGCGCGGCTCAGTCAGGCGGGCGAGACCCTGGTCATGGCGCGCCGACCCAGGGTGACGTTCGGCCCGGCGACCGTGCCCCTGCCGGCGGGCGGCTTTCTGCAGGCCGTGCCTCAGGCCGAGGCGGCGATGGTGGAGCGGGCGACCGAGGCCGTGCGCGGGGCCAGGAAGATCGCCGATCTGTTCTGCGGGGCGGGAACCTTCACCTTTCCCCTGGCGGCCGTGGCGCCGGTGCTGGCGGCGGACGCCTCGGCCGAAGGGATCGCGGCGCTGAAGGCGGGGATCGGCACGGCCCGGGGCCTGAAGCCGATCACGGCCGAGGCGCGCGACCTGTTCCGGCGTCCGCTCAGCCCGCATGATCTGAAGGGCTGCGACGCCGTGGTCTTCGATCCGCCGCGCGCCGGAGCGGCCGAACAGACGGCTCAGATCGCCCAGACCAAGGCCGAGGTCGTGGTCGGCGTCTCGTGCAATCCGACGACCTTCGCGCGCGACGCCCGCATCCTGATCGACGCCGGGTTCCGGCTGGAACGGGTGACGCCGGTGGACCAGTTCCTGTGGTCGGCGCACGTCGAACTGGTCGGGGTGTTCAAGCGCTAGGCGGCGGGTCTCTCCATCAGATCGAACAGGTCCATCTGCTGTTTTGCGTCGGCGGGGATGCGGAACTGGGTCTCGTCCAACGGGCGGCGGGGCGTATCCAGGCCGTGGCGTTTTACGGCGGCCTTGAAGCGGGTGGCGATCAGTTCGGCGACGGTACCGGTTCCCTTCATGCGCTGGGACCAGTCGGGGTCATAGTCGCGGCCGCCGCGCGTCTGGCGGATCAGGGACATGACCCGGGCGGCGCGGTCGGGCCGGGCGTCGGCCAGCCATTCGCGGAACAGGTCCTTGATCTCCAACGGCAGGCGCAGGGTCACATACATGGCCGAGGTCGCGCCGGCCGCCGCCGCCGCCTCCAGCACCGATTCCAGCTCATGATCGTTCAGGCCGGGAATGACCGGGGCGAAACCGACGCCGACGGGACAGCCCGCGTCGGCCAGACGGCGGATCGCCTCCAGCCGTTTGGCGGGGGTGGAGGCGCGCGGCTCCATCGCACGGGCCAGGCCGCGATCCAGGGTGGTGACGGAGACGAAGGCCGAGGCCAGGCCCGCCCGACCCATTTCGCCCAGGATGTCGGCGTCGCGGGCGATCAGCACCGACTTGGTGATGATGGAGAAGGGGTGGCGGAACCGTCGCAGCACCTCCAGCACCGACCGGGTGGATTTCAAATCCCGTTCGACCGGCTGATAGGGGTCGGTGTTGCCGCCTATGTGGATGCGTTTGCAGCGGTATCGGGGCTTGCACAGCTCTTGTTCCAGCAGACGCGCGGCCTCGGGCTTGAAGAAGAGCCGGCTCTCGAAATCCAGGCCCGGGGATAGGCCCATCCAGGCATGGGACGGACGGGCGTAGCAGTAGATGCAGCCATGTTCACAGCCCTTGTAGGGGTTGATGGATCGGTCGAAGCCGACGTCGGGACTGGTGTTGCGGGCGATGATCGTCCGCGCCTTCTCCGGCGTCAGGCTGGTGCGCAGAGGGGGCGCGTCAACGTCGTCGGCGGTCCAGCCGTCGTCGAACGTTTCGACCTGCGTCGCCTCATACCGCCCGCTGGCGTTGGATCTGGCCCCACGTCCCTTCATCGGCTGTTTCGCCATGAGGGGACCATGACGTTTCACATGGAACAAATCAAGAACATTTTGTTCCACCCCCATGAAAGGGGTTCGCTCACCGACGGCCGAACAGCTTCTCCAGATCGGCCAGCTTCAATTCGACATAGGTCGGGCGGCCGTGGTTGCACTGGCCGGAATGGGGCGTGGCCTCCATCTGGCGCAGCAGGGCGTTCATCTCGGCGGCGGAAAGCACGCGCCCGGCGCGGACGCTGCCGTGACAGGCCATGGTGCCGCAGACCTCGCCCAGCCGCTCGGACAGGGCCAGGGCCGCGCCGTGTTCGGCCAGGTCGTCGGCGATGTCGCGGATCAGGCCCTGAACGTCGCAGTCGCCCAGAAGGGCGGGGGTCTCGCGCACCAGCACCGCCCCGCCGCCGAACGGTTCGACCACCAGGCCCAGGGCGGCCAGTTCGTCGGCGCGCGCCAGGACGCGGTCGGTCTCGGCCGGGTCCAGATCGACCACCTCGGGCGTCAGCAGGGCCTGACGGGTGACGGACCCTTGCGCCATCTGGGCCTTCATCCGCTCATAGACGAGGCGTTCGTGGGCGGCGTGCTGATCGACCACGACGATGCCGTCGCGGGTCTGGGCGACGATATAGGTGCCGTGCACCTGAGCGCGGGCGGCGCCCAGGGGGAAGTCGATCAGATCGGGCGGCGGGGCGACGGCGGCATGGTCGGGCCAAGCGGCCAGATCGGAGGCGGCGGTCTCGACGCGGGCGGAGCGCTCGTTCAGGCCGGGCAGGACGTCGTTGACGACGGCGACGGGCCGATCCCAGCCGCTCCAGCCGCTGAAGCCGCGCGCCGAGGGCGCCGACGGGCTGAAGGCGACGCCCGTGTGGGCCGTGAATCCCGTCAGGGCGCCGGCGGCGACTGTGGTCGAGGCGCGGTGTCCGGCGGCGGCCAGGGCGTGACGCAGGGCGCCGACGATCAGACCACGCACCAGGGCCGGATCGCGGAACCGCACCTCGGCCTTGGCCGGATGCACATTGACGTCGACCAGCAGCGGATCGAGTTCCAGGAACAGGGCCGCCGACGGATGCCGGTCGCGGGCCAGGAAGTCGGCGTAGGCGCCGCGCAGGGCGCCTTGCAGCAGCCGATCCTTCACCGGGCGGCCGTTGACGAACAGATACTGGTGCGCCGCATTGCCGCGCGAATAGGTCGGCAGGCCCGCATAGCCGGACAGGCGCACGCCGTCCCGCTCCTGATCGATCAGCAGGGCGTTGGTCTCGAAATCGCGGCCCAGCAGGGCGGCCAGACGCTTCAACCGGCCCTCGGGACCGGGATGTTCGGCGGGCAGGCGCAGCACCGTCCTGCCGTCCAGATCCAGGGTGAAGGCGACGGCCTCGTGCGCCATGGCCTGACGCTTGATCTCTTCCGAGATGGCCATGGCCTCGGCCCGCTCGGACTTCATGAATTTCAGCCGCGCGGGCGTGGCGTAGAACAGGTCGCGCACCTCGACCCGCGCGCCGTGCGGGCCGGGGAAGGGGGCCGGGGCGGTCGGCCGCTGGTCGCCGCCCTCGACGGTGACGGCGTAGGCCGGTTCACCGGGGCTGCGGGCGGTGATGGTCAGGCGGGCGACCGAACCGATCGAGGGCAGGGCCTCGCCGCGGAAGCCCAGGGTGTGGATGCGCAACAGGTCCACGTCGCCCGCGTCGTCGGGCGTCAGTTTGGAGGTGGCGTGGCGTTCGACCGCCAGCGGCAGCTCCTCGACCGGAATGCCCTTGCCGTCATCGGCGATCAGGATGCGCGACAGACCCCCGCCGTCGGCCTGGATCTCGACCCGTGCGGCCCCGGCGTCCAGGGCGTTCTCGACCAGTTCCTTGACCGCGCTGGCGGGGCGCTCGACCACCTCTCCGGCGGCGATGCGGTTGACGGTTTCGGGCGGAAGACGGCGGATCGGCATGGGAGTCGGCAGATTAGCACCTGAGGTTGGTCAGCGTCTCCCTCCTTGCCCTTCTCCCCTTGTGGGAGAAGGTGGCAGCCGAAGGCTGACGGATGAGGGGTCTCTCAAACGGTGGTGATTTCGGCCATCTTCGAGACGAGAGCGGTGCGACCCCTCATCCGACCTCGCTCCGCTCGGCCACCTTCTCCCGCAAGGGGAGAAGGATAAGATGTGTGGGCAGCAACCCGAGGAGACGATTCGATGGTGCGGTTCATCGTTCAGGGCGTGGTGACGGGGGTGGGGCTGTGGCTGGCGTCCGTCATCGTGCCCGGCGTCGATTTCACCGGGCAATGGTCTCTGATCCTGGCGGCGGTGCTGCTGGGCGTCGTCAATGCGATCGTGCGGCCGGTGCTGACGCTGGTGACCTTTCCGCTGACGGTCGTGACCTTCGGCCTGTTCCTGCTGGTGGTGAACGCCGCGACCATCGGCCTGACGGCGGTTCTGCTGAACGGCTTCGTCGTGAACGGCTTCTGGGCCGGGATCGGCGCGGCCGTGGTCACCGGCGCGGTCAGTTGGGTGGCGGGCAGCCTGATCCAGGACAGCCCGCGCGAAGGGTGATGCGTCCCTTCTCCCCTTAAGGGGAGAAGGATCGTTCAGGCGCCCAGCACGTCCGGCGTCATCCGTTGCAGCAGGGCGCCGCCCTGGCCGACGGCGGCCAGGCGGCTGGAGGCGTGGCCCAGGACGTTGGCGGCATAGACTTCGTACAGGTCCATCCGGCCTTGCAGCCAGGCGGGGTCGCCTTCGCCGGTCTCCATCCGGGCCTTGGCCGCCAGGGCGCCCTTGGCCATCAGCCAGCCGCCGACCACATCGCCCATCAGCTTCAGATAGGCGTCGGCGGCGGCGAGGACGTCGGCGGCGCGGGCCGGATCGGTCTTGGCGTCCAGCAGCCACAGGGTGGCGTCCTCGACCGCCTCGACGGCGTTGACGAACCGTTCGACCGGCTTGCCGGAATACAGGCGTTTCAACTCGCCGCAGGTCGCCTTCATCTCGGCGATCAGGGCCTTGGCCGAGGCCCCGCCGTCTTGCGACAGCTTGCGGCCGACCAGGTCCATGGCCTGGACCCCGTTGGTGCCCTCATAGATCGGGGCGATGCGGGCGTCGCGATAGTGCTGGGCCGCGCCGGTCTCTTCGATGAAGCCCATGCCGCCGTGGACCTGGAGGCTCACCGAGGCGACCTCGCAGCCGACGTCGGTGGACCAGGCCTTGGCGATGGGCACGAACAGGTCCTCGCGGCCCTTCCAGCGGCGGCGGGCGTCCGCGTCGGTCGTGGTGCGGGCCAAATCGGCCGCGACGGCGGTGGACAGGCAGATGGCGCGTGCGGCCGCGACCTTGGCCTTCATCACCGACAGCATCCGACGCACGTCGGGGTGGTCGATGATCGGGGCGTTCATCTCGCCGGTCCAGACGCTGCGGCCCTGGCGGCGTTCCTGGGCGTAGGCCAGGGCGCCCTGATAGGCGCGCTCGGCGATGCCGACGCCCTCGACCCCGACGGCCAGGCGGGCGGCGTTCATCATCACGAACATATGGGCCAGGCCCTCGTTCGGCTGTCCGACCAGTTCGGCCGTCGCGCCCTCATAGCTCATGACGCAGGTGGGCGAGGCGTGGATGCCCAGCTTGTGCTCGA
>NZ_DAINBO010000027.1:0-26696 GCF_036732845.1 Brevundimonas sp.
CGGTGATCTTGGCGCCGGTCGAGGCCAGGGCGCGCAGGATGTTGCGCTTGACGCCGTAGTCGACGACGACCACCGACTTGCCGCCCGCGACGGTCGGATAGCCCTCGGGCCAGTCCCACACGCCCTCATTCCACTCAAAGGCCTGAAGCGTCGAGGCGGGCTTGGCCAGGTCCAGGCCGACCAGGCCGGTCCAGGCGCGCGCCTGGGCGGCCAGGGCTTCCAGATCGAACCGGCCGTCGGGATCGTGGGCGATCACCGCGTGCGGCGCGCCCTTGTCGCGGATCATCTTGGTCAGGGCGCGGGTGTCGACCCCGGCCAGGCCGACGACGCCGCGCCGCTTCATCCAGGCGTCGAACGAACCGTCGGCGCGCCAATTGGCCGGATCGGTCGGCAGGTCGCGGAAGACCGCGCCCACGGCCGCCGTCTCGGACCCGCCGCCCATCTGCTCCACATCCTCGACATTCACCCCGACGTTGCCGACGTGCGGAAAGGTGAAGGCCAGGATCTGGCTCATGTAGCTGGGGTCGGTCAGGATCTCCTGATAGCCGGTCATGGCGGTGTTGAAGACCACCTCGCCCAGGGCCTGGCCCGTCGCACCGACGCCTATGCCTTGCAGGACGGTTCCGTCGGCCAGAACCAGAACCCCGGTGGCGCCTTTGAGCAGTTGTGTCATGGCGCGTTCCTTAAAGCGTGATTCCGGCGGGCAAACGGCGGGGTGACTAAAGCTATGCCTGGGCCGGGTCAACCGACGGCCGCCGCACCCACAGGAACCAGGCCCCGCTGACCACGGCCACGAAGCCCAGCGTGGGCAGGATATAGCCCGGCGCCGCGGCCGCGACCGCCGCCACGCTGAAGATCAGGCCGACGACCGCCACCGTCTTGTCGCGCCCGGTTCGGGCCGTGCGGAACAGGCTGACGCAACAGACCGCATAGACGCTGAGCGTCAGCACCGAGGTCACGCCGATCAACAGGCCGAACTGGCCGCCCAGCGTCGCCTGGCTGGACAGCACCGCCGCGATCGACATGATCGCCCCGCCCAGCAGCGGCGTGGCCCGCGTGGTCTGTCCGCCCTGGCCGAACCCCTTGGGCAGATAGCCGTGCTCGGCCCCCGCGCGGGCCGTCTCGCCGGCCATCATGACCCAGCCGCCCAGGGTGCCGGTCGCCTTGACGACGGCGCAGGCGGCGGCCACGCCCGCGACCGAGGCCCCGAACACCCGCGCGATCAGATCGGCGTAGGGGCTGGTCGACTGGGCCAGGACCGCCGCCGGGATCACCCCGAACACGGCGGCCGAGGCGGCGATGTAGATGACGGTCGCCAGGCTGACCCCGGCGATGGAGGCGCGGCCGACGTCGCGGGCCGGGTCCCGCACGCGTTGCGACAGCACCGCCGCGCTCTCGACGCCCAGAAAGGCCCAGAAGATGACGGCCAGCGACGCCGGAACCGTCTTGATCAAGGGATCGCCGGACGGACTCCAGGACGCCGCGAACACCTGGGGGTCGAAGCTCGCCGCCCCGGCCACGATGGCGACCACGATGGGCGCCAGACCGACGATCAGGGTGACGGCCGCGAACCGCGCCGCCGTGCGCACCCCCAGCACATAGGCCCCGGTCACCAGCCAGATCAGCGCCAGATTGCTCAATGTCGCGCCCACCGGCGTCTTCAGGGCCGGAAAGAAGAAGCCCAGGTATCCGGTCGCCGCCACCGCCACGGCGACATTGCCGATCAGGGCCGCGGCCCAGAAGGCCAGGGTGGTCTGAAAGCCGAAGAACCGTCCCAGGCCCCGCTCGGCGAAGCCCGGCAGGCCGTCGGCGTCCGGCTGGGTCCGGCCCAGGACCGCAAACACCAGGGCCAGGGTCACCGCCCCGACCCCCGCCACGGCCCAGCCGATCAGGCTGGAGCTGCCGGTCGTCGCCAGGGTGGCGGGCAACAGATAGACGCCCGAGCCGATCATGTTTCCGGCCACGACCAGCGCCGCCAGCCCCCAATGCAGCTTGCCGTCCAGCTTCACGATCCGCCTCCGCCTGTCGTCTTCGGCCCTCTTTCTACGCCGGAAAACACGGATTCACATGCCCGAGACCGACCGCCGACCGAAACGTATCCGCAGGTGTGACTTTTGCTTGGCGAACGACGTGTGTGCCAATGTGAGCCACGGAACCGCGCCATGCCTGTCCGCCCTTTCCGCCCGTCCGATGAAGCCGAAGTCCGGCGTCTGCATCTGGAGGTCGGCTGGCGACCTCGATCCGCCGAGGGCTGGCGCTGGCTGCGGTCCAATCCGGCGCACCGGCACGACGCCGAACCGTGCGGCTGGGTCGTCACCGACGACGACGACCGGGCGGTCGCTTTCCTGGGCAATCTTTTGCTGCGGTATCGGCTGAATGAGCGCGACCTTGTCGGCGCGACGGGCTTCAACCTGATCGTGCCGCCCTCTCAGCGCGGACGCAGCCGCGACCTGCTGGACGTTTTCGTGAAACAGCAGAACGTCTTCGCCACATGGATCTTCAACGCCAATCCCCTGTCCGCGCCGCTCTATGGCCGGTTCGACATGCTGCCGTGGCCCGAAACCCACGCGGTCAAGCTGTCCTGGGTGGTCGACCCCCTGGTCTGCATGGAAGAGCGGTTGTTGCGCACGGTCGCCAAGGCCGCGCCCAAACTGGCGCCGCGGCTGGGCGAACGCTTGATGAATCCTCGCCTGGCCGCGACGCCGCACCTGAAACTGCCCCCAGGCGTAGCGGTGCTGAGCGACCTGGCGGACAGGTCACGTTACGGCGACTTCTGGACGGCGCTGGTGGATGAGGGCCGACTGGTGGCCGATCGCAGTCCGGCGATGCTGCGCTGGCGGCTGGCCGATCCCGATCTGACCCGGCCGCCGTTGTTGCTGGGCTTCAATCGCGGGCGCCGGATCACCGGCGTGGCCATGGCGGTGCTGGGCAAGGGGGCGGCGATCGACCCGCCCTTCCTGGAGATCCTCGATCTGGTGGCGCTGAACGATGAAAAGGACGCGATCCCGGTGCTGGTGAAGACCCTGATCGCCAACGCCCGTTCGCTGGGCGCGGCCAAGGTGCGGCTGCCGCTCGTCGCGCCTCGGCTGATCGAACAGTTGGGACCGCTGGCGGCCTCGGCGCGCCAGGAAGGCGGCTGGGGCCACTGTCACATCAAATTCGCCGCCGATGCGCCCGATCCCGCCCTGTGGTCGCCGACCGCCTATGACGCCGACTACGCCGTCTGTCTGCGCGAACCGCCCGTGACCGTGGCGGCCAATCAGAAATCGGGCCGCGCCGCCGCCTGAGGACGACGGGCGGACGCCACGCGTCCGCTCAGCCCTTGGGCCGGGCCTTCAGTTCGTCGCGGATTTCGATCAGCAGGGCCTCGGTCGGCGTCGGCGCGGCCGGGACCTCGGCGGGATCGGCCGCCTGGTCGCGACGCATCTTGTTGATGGCCTTGACCATCAGGAAGACGACGAAGGCCACGATCAGGAACTGGATCACGGTGTTGAGGAAGGCGCCGTATTGGATCGCCACCTTTTCGACGGCGGTCGTCGCCGGGTCTTCGGGCACCAAGACCCATTCCAGCTTCGAGAAATCGACCCGGCCCAGCAACAGGCCGATCGGCGGCATCACCACCTGATCGACCAGGCTGGTGACGATCTTGCCGAACGAGGCGCCGATGACGACGCCGACCGCCAGGTCGACGACGTTGCCGCGCGCCGCGAACTCCTTGAACTCGCTGAACAGGCTCATGGATCAGGCGTCCCCAGAGGCGTTCAGCCGCTCGCGCAGCTCCTTGCCGCTCTTGAAGAAGGGCACCGACTTGGCCGGCACCTCGACCGTTTCGCCGGTGCGCGGATTGCGGCCCACGCGCGCGGGCCGCGAACGCACCGAAAAGGCGCCGAAACCGCGCAGCTCGACCCGGCCGCCGTCGGCCAGGGCCTGGGTCATCTGACCCAGCACGATATTGACCACCCGTTCGACCTCGGCATGGGTCAGATGGGTGTTCTCGGCCGCCAGTTTCTCGATCAGTTCAGACTTGATCATTCAAAGGCCCCCGCCTTCTCCCGGACCGTCTCAGCCCCTTGGGCCGCGACCGTCTTTCGATCGCGGCGCGCACCCTAGCGGTCGCCCGCTGCACGAAAAAGGGGCAGAGACCGGATTCCCGACGATAATCGACTTTAATGTCAGAAAACATGTGCTGAAACCGGTTTCAGCGGCCGCCCCGGCCGTCCGCCGCCGCGCGAAGGCCCGCCAACAGCGCCTCGAAATCACCGTGGGCGTCGCAATTCGAGACCACGGCGACGTTCAAGCCGGTGTCCAGAAAGCGGCAAACGATGGCGGAGAAGCCCATGATGTCGCCGTCATGCATGGCCACGCGGCCCAATCGGGGATGGTCGGTCACGATCAGGCCCAGGCCGTAGTCGCGGGGCAGGCCGCGCCGATTCAGCGGCCTGGAGCCGTCGATCAACCGGCCCGGCGTCAGCATCTGATCCAGGCTGCCGGCGTTCAGCACCCGGCCGCCGTGCAGGGCTTCGGTCCAGCGGCACAGGTCATCGCAGGTCGAGCGCAGCGCGCCCGCGGCCGCCGGAAAGCTCATCGACACATAGGCGGCGTTGTCGAACCCTCCGCCACGGCGCGGGGTATAGCCGGACGCACGGTTCGGCACGACCCGCGCGGCGTCGTCCAGGGCGGTGTCGGCCAGGCCCAGGGGATCGAACAGCCGCGCCTTCATGGTTTCGCCCAACGGCCGGTCGTCGATCTGTTCGATCAGGGCGCCCAAGAGGACATAGGCCGAGTTGCTGTAGGCCCAGCCTTGGCCCGGTTCATAGGCCATGAAAGGCTGATGGGCGACGACCTCGGCCACGTTCTGGGCCGTCGTGCGGTCGGCCCGCGCCGCCTGCATCAGTTCGGCGCGATCTGGACGGTCGGTATAGTTGCCCAGGCCCGATGTGTGGTTGAGCATCCGCCGCAGGATCAAGTCCTGTGCGCGCGGGATGTCGGGCCTGTACCGCGCCAGCGCATCGTCCAGCGACAGGCGGCCTTCCTGTTGGAGCTGAAGCATGACGGCGGCGGTGAACTGTTTGGTCACCGAGCCGACCCGCATGACCGAGGCGGGCGTCAACGGCGCCGCCGTCTCCAGATTGGCCTGGCCGAACCCCTGGCTGAACAAGGCTTCCCCGCCCCGCCAGACAGCGACCTGCAGGCCCGGCGTCGCCCCGGCGTCGATCGGCGCCTGGGCCTTGGCCGTCAGCGTGTTGCGCCAATCCTCCGCCGCCTGGCGCGCCAGGACCCGCCCCGCCCCGCCTGTGGCCGTCGCGGCGGCCGTGACGCCCGCCAGAAATCGCCGACGATCCATGGCTCGCCCCTCCTTGCCTGAAAGCAAGAGGCTTTCGCGCGGGACGGCGGATGCACGATGCGGCCAAGAAAACACTGAACTCACATTGCATATCGGCCCCCACCGTCTCCCCGGCGTTCGCCGGGGAGACGGAGAAAACTCAATCGCCGACATCTGACGGGAACCCGCCAAGAAAAAAGGCGGCCGGATCGCTCCGGCCGCCCCATTCTTTTTCAGCCTAACGCTCGCGACACGGTCGCTCGCTGCTTGAGGCTGATTACTCCTTGCCGGCCTTCTCGCGCAGGGCGGCGCCCAGGATGTCGCCCAGTGAGGCGCCCGAGTCCGACGACCCGAACTGTTCGATGGCTTCCTGCTCGTCCTTCATCTCCAGCGCCTTGATCGAGATCGAGACGCGGCGGGTGGCCTTGTCGACGCCGGTGATCATGGCGTCGACGCGGTCGCCGACGGCGAAACGCTCGGTGCGCTGTTCGTTGCGGTCGCGCGACAGGTCCGACTTGCGCACGAAGGCGGTGACCGGGGCGTCGTCTTCACCGAATTTGACTTCGATGCCGCCGGTTTCGATCGCCGTCACGGTGACGGTGACCTGCTGGCCCTTCTTGTAGGTGTCGCCTTCCATCGGATCGCCGCCGAGCTGCTTGATGCCCAGCGAGACGCGTTCCTTCTCGATGTCGACGTCCAGCACCTTGGCCTTGACGGTTTCGCCCTTGCGGTAGCGCTGGATGGCTTCCTCGCCCGAGACGTTCCAGTCCAGGTCCGACAGGTGCACCATGCCGTCGATGTCGTTGTCCAGGCCGATGAACAGGCCGAACTCGGTGGCGTTCTTGACTTCGCCCTCGACGGTCGAACCGACCGGGTGGTTGGCCACGAAGGCGTCCCACGGATTGTCCTGGGCCTGCTTCAGGCCCAGCGAGATGCGGCGCTTGGAGCTGTCGACGTCCAGCACGACCACGTCCACTTCCTGCGAGGTGGAGACGATCTTGCCCGGATGGACGTTCTTCTTGGTCCACGACATTTCCGAGACGTGCACCAGGCCCTCGACGCCGGCTTCCAGCTCCACGAAGGCGCCGTAGTCGGTGATGTTGGTGATGCGGCCCGTGTATTTGGCGCCGACCGGGTATTTGGCTTCCACGCCGTCCCACGGGTCCGACTGCAGTTGCTTCATGCCCAGGCTGATGCGCTGGGTGTCCGGGTTGATCTTGACGATCTGGACCTTGACGGTGTCGCCGACGGCCAGGACCTGCGACGGGTGCGAGACACGCTTCCACGACATATCGGTGACGTGCAGCAGGCCGTCGATGCCGCCCAGGTCCACGAAGGCGCCGTAGTCGGTGATGTTCTTGACCACGCCTTCACGCACTTCGCCCTCGGCCAGTTGACCGACCAGTTCGGTGCGCTGCTCGGCGCGGGCCTCTTCCAGGATGGCGCGACGCGAGACGACGATGTTGCCGCGCGGACGGTCCATCTTCAGGATGGCGAAGGGCTGGTCCTTGCCCATCAGCGGGGCGACGTCGCGCACCGGACGGATGTCGACCTGCGAACCCGGCAGGAAGGCCGAGGCGCCGCCCAGATCGACGGTGAAGCCGCCCTTGACGCGGCCGACGATGGCGCCGTTGACCGGCTCGCCACGCTCGAACACGGCTTCCAGACGGGTCCAGGCTTCCTCGCGGCGGGCCTTGTCGCGGCTGATGACCGCCTCGCCCATCGCGTTCTCGACGCGCTCCAGATAGACCTCGACGTTGTCGCCGACCTTGGGCAGCACGGCGCCTTCGCCCTGGCCGAACTCGCGCAGGGCGATGCGGCCTTCGGTCTTCAGACCGACGTCGACGATGACGATGTCCTTTTCGATGCCGACGACGCGGCCGTGAACGACCTGGCCTTCGCCGAGATCGCGGCCTTGCAGTTGTTGGTCCAGAAGCGCGGCGAAATCGTCGCGGGTGGGGGTGAGGGTGTCGGTCATGAGGTTACGAGGTTTCTGAAAGGCTGAAGGCGCGAAGCCGAACGGCCCCGCGCGGGTGGGTTGAAAGAAGATCAGGTCGTTATGGATGCGGGTCGCGTCAGCGCCGGATCGCCCGCGGAAGCCGAGGTCAGGTGCGTTGGATTTGCATCCCGGTCAGGATGCGCGCGCCGCCTCGACGATACGGCGGGCCGCATCGAAGGCGGCCTCTATATCCATATCGGTCGTATCCAGCAAGACCGCGTCGGCGGCCTGGACCATCGGCGCGGCCCCGCGGCCGGCGTCGCGCTCGTCGCGGCGCTGGATGTCGGCCAGCATGGCCTCGAAGCCGATCGGCTCGCCCCGGGCCTGGAGCTGAAGCCAGCGGCGGCGGGCGCGGATCTGCGGCGTGGCCATGACGAACAGTTTGGCCGTGGCGTTCGGAGCGATGACGGTGCCGATGTCACGCCCGTCCAGCACCGCCCCGCCCGGCTGGGCCGCGAAGGCGCGCTGCAGGTCCAGCAGGGCGGCGCGCACGCCGGGATGGCCGGCGACCTTGCTGGCCGCCTCGCCCGCCTCGCCGCCGGTCAGGACGTCGGTGGCGGCGATGTCCGAGGCGTCGAGCGCGCGGGCGATCTCCTCGGCCAGACCGGCGTCCTCCAGCGAGCCGCGCGCGGCGATCACCCCCTGGCCGACCGCGCGATACAGCAGGCCGGTGTCCAGATGCGGCAGGCCGTAATGCGCCGCCAGCCGGGCGGCGATCGTGCCCTTGCCCGAGGCGGCCGGGCCGTCGACGGCGATGACGAGAGGACGGGTCATTCGTCGGTGAAGCAGCACATCGCGGCGTCGCGCGCCAGCCCCGTGATGTTCTGGCCCGCCGTCATCCGATGTCGGCTCCCAAGCCCCGCATCAGTTCGACGAACCCCGGGAAGCTGGTGGCGATCATGCCGGGTTCGTCCACCGTCACGGCCTGGTCGGCGGCCAGGCCCAGGATCAGATGGCTCATGGCGATGCGGTGGTCGCCGTGGGTCGTGACGCGCACGCCGCCGCGCACCGGGCCGCCGGTGACGATGAACCCTTCCGGCTCTTCCTCGACCCGGACGCCGCAGGCGGCCAGCCCCGCCGCCATCAGGGCGATGCGGTCGCTTTCCTTGACCCGCATCTCGCCGATCCCGCGCATGACGGTCGGTCCCTGGGCGAAGGCGGCCGTGGCGGCCAGGATCGGATATTCGTCGATCATGGAGGCCGCGCGTTCCGGCGGCACGACCACGCCCTTCAGCGTCGAATGCCGGGCGGTGACGTCGCCGACGGTCTCGCCGCCGCTCTCGCGCACGTTCGAGACGGCCAGATCAGCCCCCATCTCGCGCCAGGTCTCGAACAGGCCGGTGCGCAGGGGGTTCAGCATGACGTCGCGCACTGTCACCTGCGAACCCGGAACGATCAGCCCCGCCGCCAGCGGGAAGGCGGCCGAGGACGGATCGCCCGGCACGGCCACGACGGTTCCGGCCAGGCGCTGGCCGCCGCGTAGGGCGATGCGCCAGCCTCCTCCCTCTTCCATGACGTCCACCTGGGCGCCGAAGGCCCGCAGCATGCGTTCGGTGTGGTCGCGGCTTTTCTCCGGCTCGACCACGACCGTCGTTCCGGCGGCGTTGAGACCCGCCAGCAGAATCGCCGACTTGATCTGGGCCGAGGCCACCGTCTGGACGTGTTCGATGGCGTTCAGCGCTCCGCCGCTCAGGGTCGCGGGCAGGCGGTCCTCCTGCCCGGTCCAGTCGAAGCGCGCGCCCATGGCCGCCAGCGGTCCCGTGACGCGTTTCATCGGCCGCTTGCGCAACGAGGCGTCGCCGTCGAAGGCCGCCGTCAGCGGATAACCGGCCGCCGCCCCCATCAGCAGACGCACGCCGGTGCCGGCGTTGCCGCAGTCGATGACGCCCTCGGGCGTGCGCAATCCGCCCCGCCCCGTCACCCGCCAGCGGCCTTCGCCCAACCGCTCGACCGCCGCGCCGAAGGCCGCCGCCGCGCGGGCGGTGGCCAGGATGTCGTCGCCTTCCAGCAGACCCTCGATCTCGGTCACGCCCTGGGCCATCGCGCCCAGGATCAACGACCGGTGCGACACGGACTTGTCGCCGGGAGCGACGACGACGCCCCTTAACGGCGCGCCCGGACGGGCGGTCAATTCGGAAGGCGAGGACACGCCTGTCGGCTCCGGGAAAACATTCTGTGGGGCAGGCGCGGCGGGGCGGCGCGCAATCGGGTTTTGACAGCGGGTCCGGGGGGTGGCAAGGGACCGGCCCGATTCCATCCCCCGCCAAAGGTTCTCTCTCCGTGGCCAATCCCGAACTGGGCGCCAAGCAGGTGTGCCCCAACTGCCAGGCGAAATTCTACGACCTGAACCGCCGCCCGGCCCGTTGCCCGAAATGCGAAACTGAATTCGACCCTGAAGAGGTCTTGAAATCGCGCCGCACGCGCGGTCGCGGCGCCGGCTACGCCGCCGACGACGCCGAGGATCAGGTCGAAGACAAGAAGGCCGACGGCGACGACGAGGACGAAGAGGAGGCGGTCACCGCCCCCGAGATCGACGAGGAAGGCCATGAGCCGATCCTGACGCCGGACGACGAAGACGACGACGCCGCCGGTCCCGACACGCCCGCGGACGCCGGCATGGGAACCAGCGACGGCGACGACGACGACGTGCTGGACGACGATGACGACGACTCCGTCCCCTTCATCGAGGACGAAGACGAAGACGGCTTCGACGAGGACATGGTCAAACCGTCCAAGGATGACGAGTAAATCAGACAAGTCTCTGTTCCGGCGAGCTTTTCAGCTCGCCGGCGCGGAGATGAAAAAAAACCCGGAACCGGGCTTGATCGCATCAAGGCCCTGACATAGGTTCCGCCGCCTCGCCGGGGGCCATTCGCAAGAACGACCCGGCGGACCAGATCGAAAGATCCGGGGCTATAGCTCAGTTGGTAGAGCGCTTGAATGGCATTCAAGAGGTCAGCGGTTCGACTCCGCTTAGCTCCACCACAACGGCCGCTTCCCTAAAGGGAGCGGCCGTTTCCATATGCGGCGGCGGGTGGCTATAGGACCTGACCTTCCTTGACCCGCGCGGCCCGACCCATGCGTTTCCTGATCACCGGCACGGCCGGATTCATCGGCTTTCACCTGGCGCGTCGCCTGCTGGAGGCGGGACATGTGGTGGCGGGCGTCGACAACTTCTCGGCCTATTACGACCCGGCGCTGAAGGAAGACCGCAACGCGGTGCTGGAAGGCTTCGACGGCTACAGCGTCCATCGGCTGGACCTGGCCGACGCCGAGGCCCTGAACGCCGCCTGGGACGCCGCCGCGCCGGACGTGGCCATCCACCTCGCCGCCCAGGCCGGGGTCCGCTACAGCATCGACCACCCCGACACCTATGTGGCCTCCAACCTGGTCGGCAGCTTCCATGTGCTGGAGGCGGCGCGGCGGCGGCCGGTGAAACACCTGCTGTGCGCCTCGACCAGCTCGGCCTACGGGGCCAACACCGAGATGCCGTTCCGCGAGACGGACCCGGCGGTGCACCCCCTGACCCTGTACGCCGCGACCAAGGGGGCGACCGAGCTGATGGGCCACGCCTACGCCCACCTGTTCGGCACGCCGACGACCTTCTTCCGCTTCTTCACCGTCTATGGACCCTGGGGACGGCCGGACATGGCGCTGTTCAAATTCGCCCAGGCGATGCGGCGCGGCGAGGCCATCGAGATCTACGGCCAGGGCCAGATGTCGCGCGACTTCACCTATATCGACGATCTGGTCGAGGCGATCGTGCGCCTGGCGGACGCGCCGCCCGTGATCGGCGAACCGGTCGGGCCGTTCGACACCCTGTCGCCCGTGGCGCCCTATCGCCTGGTCAATATCGGCGGCGGCGCGCCGTCCAAGCTGATGGACTTCGTGGCCGAGCTGGAGCGGGCCATGGGCATGCAGGCCAAGAAGACCTTCCTGCCGATGCAGGACGGCGACGTGCCCGCCACCTGGGCGTCGTCGGAGCTGTTGGAGGCGTTGACCGGCTACAGGCCCTCGACGCCGATCTCGGAAGGCGTGCCCGCCTTCGTGACCTGGCTGCGCGGCCGCAACGACGTCTGAGCGCGCTTAGAACGGCCGGAAGATCGCCAGGGCCGGCAGCGCGCCCAGGACGTTGGCGATCGTGGAGCTCATGACCGAGCTGTCGACCACGACCACGTCGTCGCCCAGGATCTGGGGGTCCTCGGCCTGGCCGCGCCGGATGGCGCGCAGATCGAACAGGGCGACCTGGCGTTGTCCGTCGATGTTGCGGAACACCGCCACGCGCGCCAGCTCGGCGGTTCGGCTCGGACCCCGCGCCATGGCCACGGCCTGGATCAGGCTGGTGTTGCCGGTCATCTGATAGACGCCCGGCTGGATCACGGCGCCGTCGACGGTGACCTTCTGGCTGGCCGCCTGGGACACCACCACGGTCACCTGGGGATTGCGCAGATAGTCGGCCGCCAGGCGGCTGCGGATCAGTTCGGTCAGTTCGGCGGTGGTCTTGCCCTTGGCCATGACCGTGCCGATCAGCGGCAGTTGCAGATTGCCGACGGCGTCGACCTGGACATCCTTCAGCGTCAGGTCCGCGACCTGGAAGACGGTGACGTTCAGCTTGTCCAAGGCCCCGATGCGATACTCCATCGCCGGTTGGGTGACAGACCCGCTGGCCACGCTCCAGTCGTTCAAGGTCGTCGTCGGCGCGGCGGTCCCGCCGCCGCAGGCCGCCAGCATCAGGCACGTCGCGGCCAGAGCCATCATTCGAACCATCAACATCTTCATCCCCGTGAACCGAACAGGCCGGACCAGAAGCCGCGTTTGACCGGGCCGCGCCCGACGGCGGGCGGACAATCGGACGGCGACGCATTCTCTATAACCGCCCGGGGGCGGGTGACCACCATGTCTTGGGCCGCCTGCTCGCCCAGGCGCGCCGCCACCGCCTCGACGGCGCTGGAGAGCTTGGGAATGCGGGCGCGCAGATTGTGGGCGTCGCTGGCGATCAGATGGACCAGGCCCTCGTCCAGCATCCGCTCGGACCAATATTGCGCCCGCTTGCCGAAACGCCCCGTGATGGACCCGGCCGTGAGCTGCATCCAGGCCCCCGATTTCGCCAGCAGGGTCATGGTGTCGTAGTGATCCTCGATCCACCGCAGCCGCTCCGGGTGGGTGATGATCGGATGAAAGCCCGCCGCCATGGTGTCGAAGACCGCATCGGCCAGGCGCGGCGGGGCGGTGTTGTGCGGCGGCTCGAACAGGAAATAGCGGCCGTCGGCCAGGGTCATCAGCCGCCCCTCCCGGAGACCGGCCGCCATGTCCGGCACCAGATGGACGTCGGCGCCGGTGGTCAGTTTCAGAGCGATGCCCGCCGCATCGAGCTGGGCCTGAAGGTCGATCACGGCCTGACGGATGCCGGACGCGGTGTTCTCGTAATAGCCGGGCATCTGGTGCGGCGTGCAGGCGATCAGGGATACGCCGTCCTCGACCGCGATGCGCGCCATCGCCAGCGACGTCTCAAGATCGGTCGCCCCGTCGTCGATGCCGGGCAGCAGGTGGCAGTGCAGATCGATCACGCCGGTTCCCCCAAGACGTCGCCCTATATCGCGCCAGATGAACGCGAGTTCCCCAAAACACCTCGAAATTCTATCGGTTCGGCGAGGGTCAGCCCGTCGGTGCTACGCCCCCGGAACGGATCACGCCACTCCCGATTGGCGAAAGCGCGTTTTCATCGACGAACGGCCGCCGGTCAGGCGCCTCGCCTCCGCCGTCGAAACGCGGCCAGGACATCGCGCGTCGCCGGTCCCGCCAGACTCCACGGTTCGAGGCAATAGCGGCGGAACAGGCGGCGCGGATCGTGCGCCAGCCGATACAGCCATTCCAGCCCGACCCGGCCCATCCAGCGAGGCGCGGCCTTCTGGACCCCGGCCTCATAGTCGAAGGCGGCCCCGACGTTCAGGATGACGCAGTCCGGCAGGGCCTGAAGGTTTCGCGCGATCCACGCCTCCTGGCGCGGCATCCCCATGCCGACCATCAGCACGTCGGGCCGAAAAGCGGCGATCGACGCCAGGACGGCGGTGTTGTCGAACGATCCCGGCGTGGCGTCGAAATAGCCGGAACGGGCCTCGATCACCGCACCGGGCCGTCGGGCCGACAATCGGCGCACGGCCTCGGCCCCGGTCTTGACCGTGCCCCCCAGATACAGGACCCGCCAACCCAGGCGGTCGGCCAGGTCCCAGAAATCTTCACGCCAATCCAGATAGGTGCTGCGGTGGGCGCGGCTGACGGGCAGGCCCAGCAGGCGGCCGAAGGCGATCAACGGCGTGGAATCGATCTGCACCAGCTCGGCCGCGTCATAGAAGGCCCGCATCGCCGCATCGCCGCGGATCAGGTTCAGACTGTTCAGATTATGGTTGGCGATCACGGCGCGGCGCTTGGCGGCGACGGCGTCGCGCATATGCGCCAACACCTGCGCGGGCGTCAGCAGATCGACGCATTCGCCCAACAGGCGCAGACGCGGCGCCCCCCGCACGGGCGGCGCGGCCGCGGGCATGGACACCGGATCGGACGTCAGGACGGCCTGTTTCATGCCGACGGCTTAGCCCGACGCCCCTCAAGACCGGGTAAGCCGACACGGTTAATGCGAAGACGGGTCTCAGCCGCCTTGATCGACCAAGGCGCGGCGGGTCCGCTCGGCCCAGGCCCGGCGGCTTTCCAGGGTCGAGACGAAATTATCCTGAAGCAGGTCGGCGAACGGCACATCGCCGTGGCGCGCGTAGAATTCGTCCAGCACGCGGGTCGCCTCCGCCAGGTTCGCCAGCAGCCGATCGGCCCATTCGATTCGCTCAGCGGGGGTCAGCAGGGTCAGGCAGGACAGTTTGCTGCGCGCCGTGTCGGACAGGATCGCCTCTTCCTTGCCCAGCTCCATCACCCACGCCTTCAAGGCGCGACGGCCGGTTTCTGTGCAGGCGATGGTCTCGGCCCCGCGCCGACTGCCCTCGACCGGCCGGGCGTCGACCAGGCCGCGCGCGGAAAGCCGCCGCACCACCGGATAGACCGTGCCGGTGCTGTTGGAATAGCTGGCCACCGGCGCCTCGGCGTACAGCCGCCGCAGCCGATAGGTCGTCAGGGGGCCGAAACGGTAGGCGGTCATCAAGGCCATGGCCTCGGCATGGGTCAGGGACAGGTCTTCGGTCGACGATTTCGGTGCGGCCAAGAAACAGGTCCCCCACGACTGACGGCGGTGATTTTCAAAGGGGTAACGGAATTCGCCCGCCCCCGTCCACTTTCACGGAAATCCCTGTTGACCACCCCCGCCGCCTCCCTTAAGGGTCCGCGCCTTCCCGGGGGAAACCCCAGGGCCCAGATGGCGGAATTGGTAGACGCGCTGGCTTCAGGTGCCAGTGGCTGAAAGGCCGTGGAGGTTCGAGTCCTCTTCTGGGCACCATCTTCTGAAAGGCGCTGCATCCTCGATGCGGCGCCTTTCTCTTTTCTGGCCCTAACGTCGCGAACGCGGTTCGCGACTGCTTGAGGGCGCCTATCGCTTCCGGCGCGTCGAAAAGGTAGTTGAGGTTCCCATGACCGTTCATCTTCACGAAGGCGACCTGCCCGACGGCCTGGACCTGGGTTCCGTCGTCGCGGTGGATTCCGAGACCATGGGTCTGCGTTTCCGGCGCGATCCGCTGTGCGTGGTCCAGTTGTCGGCCGGCGACGGCGACGCCCATATCGTGCGGCTGAACCGGCCGTCCTATGACTGCCCGAACCTGAAGCGGCTGCTGGCCGATCCGAAGGTGCTGAAGATCTTCCACTTCGGCCGTTTCGACATCGGCATGTTCGAGCTGCACCTGGGGGTCGAGACCCGGCCCGTCTATTGCACCAAGATCGCCTCCAAACTGGCCCGCACCTACACCGACCGTCACGGCCTGAAGGACGTGGTGCGCGAATGCGCCGGGGTGGAGCTGTCCAAGGCCCAGCAATCCAGCGACTGGGGCGCCGCCGTGTTGACCCCGGCCCAGTTGGACTACGCCGCCTCGGACGTGCTGTACCTGCACGCGGTCAAGGCGCGGCTGGATGAGATGCTGGCCCGCGAGGGACGCACCGACCTGGCCCGCGCCTGTTTCGACTTCCTGCCCGTCCGCGCCCGTCTCGACCTGGCCGGGTGGGACGAGATCGACATCTTCGCCCACGCCTGAACCCGATGAGCGAACCCACGGACGACCGCATCAAACAGGACGAGGCCCGGGTCGCCCTGGCGGGCGAACGCTGGCGCACGCGGTCACGGCGGGTGAAGCTGTATCGACGCGTCCTGCCGATCGTCATCCTGGCGCTGGCGGGCGGCGCCCTGACCTGGACCGTGTTCCGCACCGTCATGTCGGGGGTCGAGCGCAAGGCCAACGAGAGCCAGGAGGTGCGGCTGGACAAGCCCCGCTTCCACGGACAGGACGCGCTGGGCCGCACCTTCGTCATCGGCGCCGAGGGGGCGGTGCGCGACGCCGCGACCGGCCGTTTCCGCCTGGTGGGACCGGCGCTGCGGCTGAACCTGGGCGGACGCAAGGTGACCGAACTGACCGCCGACGGCGGCGTCTATGACGAGGCCAACGACCGCGTCATCATCGGCCCGAACGTGCGCATCTCGGACGGCGGATCGGGCCTGATCCTGACGACGCCGGAAGCCGTGGTCGACACCGACACCGGCGTGGTGTCGGGCGACAAGGGCGTCCAGGCGTCAGGGCCGCTTGGAACCGTGACCGCTTCGTCCTATGTCATCCGGGATCAAGGGCGGCGCGTGACGTTCAGCGGCTCGGGCGACAACAAGGTGCGGGGGACCATCGCCCCCCGATCCGGCGGATGACCATGGCGAAGACCAGACTGATCCTTCTCGCGGCGACCACGGCCGTCATGCTGGCCCTGCCAGGCGTCGGCGGCGCGCAAAGTACGCCGGGCGATCATAGTGACAGCAATGCGGCTGTAAGTTTTGGCGGGGACAGAGCGGAACTATCAGCAGACGGTTATTCGTTGATTGGCCGTGCAGAAGTGCTGCAGGGTGACAGAAGGTTGCGCGCCGATCGAATAGATATAACTATAAGGAATCAGACCGCAACAAGTGCAAAATCTAGCGGCAATGTATACTTCGTTATGTCAGATCAAACCATAAGAGCTGATCGCGCGGACTACGACATCGAAAGCGGTAATCTCGTAGTTACCGGAAACGTCATTCTCAGTCAGGGCCGAAATGTGGCTACTGGCGGACGCCTAATTTACAACCTCCAGACCGGCAATGCGAGGTGGGATGGCGGCACCAACGGACGTGTTGAAGGCGTGCTCTATCCCAGCCAACGCTGATTGACAATCTAGAGATGAAAAGGCACAACATTTCCTCCTACAGGAGAATTGCCTGATGAAAATCTCTCTGAGCGTTCTGGTTGTAAGTGTTGTGATGTCCACGTCATCCCCTAGCTTCGCTGGCTTGAAGGATGAACCAAATTACCCGCCTCCTGAGTGTCCAGAAGGCCATCAATGCGTACCATACACACACACTGGGTTGCCTGATCGCACATCGTGCATCAAGGATGTCACCGATGGCGGTCGGATCACCTGCATCACATACCCCAAAGACTGGACGGGCGGCCCTCGCAATCAACATGATGGCCCAGAATAGGCATAACTATTGGCTCGAAAAGAGTTATCAGCGTTGAATTTGGAGCCGGTGATCGATGCACCGGCTCCTTTTGTTCGGCCTGCGGAAAAGGGTCTGCGGGTCAACCACATCGCCCGCAGCTTCGGCCAGCGGCAGGTGGTGCGCGACGTGTCCCTGACGGTCCAGCGCGGCGAGGTGGCGGGCCTGTTGGGTCCCAACGGCGCAGGCAAGACCACCTGTTTCTACATGATCACCGGCCTGATCCCGGCCGACAGCGGCTCGATCTGGCTGGACGGCGAGGACATCACCGGCCAGCCCATGTACCAGCGCGCCCGCATGGGCCTGGGCTATCTGGCCCAGGAAGCCTCGATCTTCCGCGGCATGACGGTCGAACAGAACATCAAGGCGGTGGTCGAACTGCATCACCCGCGCGACAAAGTCGGGGCCGAGACGACCCGCCTGCTGAACGAACTGCGCATCGAGCACCTGCGCCACGCTCCGGCCTCGGCCCTGTCGGGCGGCGAGCGGCGGCGCTGCGAGATCGCGCGCGCCCTGGCCGGACGGCCCAGCTTCATGCTGCTGGACGAACCGTTCGCCGGCATCGACCCCCTGGCCATCGCCGACATCCGCCAGGTCATCCGCTATCTGGCGAACGAGGGCATCGGCGTGCTGATCACCGACCACAATGTCCGCGAGACCCTGGACATCATCGACCACGCCTCGATCATTTCGGGCGGCGCGGTGCTGTTCGAGGGCACGGCGGCCGAGGTGATCGCCGATCCCGAGGTGCGGCGCGTCTATCTGGGCGAGATGTACGGCTGAAGCCCTGACAGATCCTCCCCCATGCGTGGGGGAGGGGACCGCAAAGCGGTGGAGGGGGCGACCCCGCGCACCGGCCGTGGCCCTCGCCCCCTCCACCATCCTTCGGATGGTCCCCCTCCCCCGAAGCTGCGCGTCGGGAGAGGATCAAGGGCTTAGACCGCCGTTAACCCCTTCGGCTTCAATGTGGCTCCAGCAAGTTCCGGGCCAGGTCCCGGTTCGATCGGGGGCAGGACGTGCTGGGTCAAAGGCTTGAGGTCAGGCAGGGTCAGGGGCTGGTCATCACGCCCCAACTGCAGCAGGCCATCAAGCTGTTGCAGTTGTCGAACCTGGAGCTGGACGCCTTCGTCGAGGCCGAGTTGGAGCGCAACCCCCTGCTGTCGCGCGACGAGCCGGACAGCGACGGCGCCGAGGCGCCCGAGCGGGTCGAGAGCACGTCCGAATCCGAACTAAGCTTCAACGAAGACCGCCCCGGCGAGGCCGCCCAGGCGATGGACGCCCGCGACGACGATCTCTACGGCGACGCCGCGCCGGGCGAACGCTCGGGCGACCGGGCGCCGGACGCCGCCCATGACGCCGCCACCGACCAGCCCGGCCTGTCCGACTGGTCACGCGCCAATCGCGGCGGGATCGCACCCGAAGGCGAGGGCGAACGCAACGAACGGCGCGAGGCGACCCTGTGGGAGCATCTGCAGGCCCAGGCGTCGTCGGCCGGCTTTTCGGCTTCGGACCACGCCGTCGCCCTGGCCCTGATCGACGCGGTCGACGAGGGCGGCTATCTGCGCGGCGAACTGGCCGAGATCGCCGACCGGCTGGGCTGCGGCCTGGAGCGGGTCGAGGCGGTGCTGGCCGTCTGTCACGGCTTTGAACCGACGGGGGTCATGGCGCGCTCGGTGCCCGAGTGCCTGAAGCTGCAACTGATCGAGCGCAACCGCTTCGATCCGGCCATGGACGGTCTGCTGAACAACCTGGACCTGCTGGCGAAACGCGACCTGCAGGCCTTGCGCAAGGCCTGCGGCGTCGACGCCGAGGACATGGCCGAGATGATCGCCGAGCTGAAGGCCCTGACGCCGCGCCCCGGCGCCGGCTTCGGCGGCGAGACGCCCCAGACGGTGATCCCCGACGTCCATGTGCGGCCCGATCCGGCCGGCGGCTGGCGGGTCGAGTTGAACACCGACACCCTGCCCCGCCTGCTGGTCGACAAACGCTATCACGGCGTGGTCTCGGCCGGGGCGCGCAACGACACCGACAAGGCCTTCGTCGCCGACTACGCGGCCCAGGCCAGTTGGCTGGTCAAGTCGCTGGACCAGCGGGCCAAGACCATACTGAAGGTCGCGTCCGAGATCGTGCGCCAACAGGACGCCTTCCTGGCCTTCGGCGTCGAGTTCCTGCGCCCCTTGAACCTGAAGACGGTGGCCGAGGCCATCGGCATGCACGAATCGACCGTCAGCCGGGTCACGTCGAACAAATACGTCGCCACGCCGCGCGGGGTGTTCGAGCTGAAATTCTTCTTCACCGCCGCCATCCAGGCCACCGACGGCGGCGCGGCCCATTCCGCCGAATCGGTGCGCAGCCGCATCAAGGCGATGATCGACGGCGAGGGGGCGGACGGCGACGTCCTGAGCGACGACCGGATCGTCGAAATCCTGAAGGAGGCGGGCATCGACATCGCCCGCCGCACCGTGGCGAAATATCGCGAGGCGCTGCGCATTCCCTCGTCGGTCGAACGCAAGCGGATGCTGCGCTTCGGCTAGGAATCGCCCTGCCGCGAACACCCGCGACGCGAGGATGAGACGCGCTGTTCGCCCTGTCGGCGAACCGCCGCGGCGCCCGCGTCCGCGCCCCTCCAAAACACCGTGAAAAACCCACCACAAATTGGTGATCGGCGTTGACACCCTTCGGCGGTGGGAGCGTTCTATCCGCATGCAAGTCCAAGTCAGCGGCAAGCACGTGGATGTCGGCGAAGCGTTAGGCTCGCGCATCTCCCAGGAACTCGAAGACGGCGTCGGAAAGTATTTCGAACGCGGCGGCCAGGAGGCCGAGGTCGTGGTGTCCAAGGACGGCCACGGCTTCAAGGTCGACTGTTGGGTCCGACTGGCCTCAGGCCAGTCGCTGGTGACTTCCGGCTTCGGCGGCGACGCCCATGCAGCCTTCTCGGACAGCCTGGACAAGCTGGAGAAGCGGGTTCGCCGCTACAAGCGCCGCCTGAAGGACCACCACATCGGCCCGCGCGGTCTTTCCCCCGAAAAGACCGAGGACGCCGCCCGCGACGTGGCCCGCAGCATCGTGCTGCGCGCGCCCGAGAGCGTCGAGGACGCCACCTTCGGCGAGGCCGGACTGCCGGGCGAACCGCCGCCGACCGGCATGGTCATCGCCGAGACCGAGCACGAGATCCGAACCATCACGGTCGGCCGCGCGGTGCTGGAGCTGGACATGACCGGCTATCCGGTCGTGATCTTCCGCAACGCCGCGCACGGCGGCCTGTCGGTGGTCTATCGCCGGCCCGACGGCAACGTCGGCTGGATCGACCCGGAGCGGACGGTCAAACCCGCCGCCAATGGGTCACTGAACGGACACGGTTCGGTAAAGGCTTAGTGGTAAGGCTTTCCCAACAGAGGCGGAGCGTCTAAACGGCGCCCGCCCAATCGGGATGTGTGTGCGAGTCGGGGTTATTATGGACATCGGTGAGCTGCTGACGCGCGACGGCATCGTCCTGCGGAGCGGAGCGTCCTCCAAACGCCAGGCGTTGCATGTGGCGGCGGAGGCGGCGGCCCGTGTGCTGGGCCGGGACGGCAATGCGATCTTCACGGCGTTGATGGAGCGCGAGGCCCTGGGTTCGACCGGCCTGGGCGGCGGCGTGGCCGTGCCCCACGCGCGGCTGACGGGCCTGGACAGGGTGTGCGCGGTCTTCGTGCGGCTGGACCAGCCCGTGGCCTATGACGCCGTGGACGACCGTCCGATCGACCTAATGTTCGCCCTGTTCGCCTCGCCCGACGCGGGCGCCGAGCATTTGCGGGCGCTGGCGGCAGTGTCACGGGCCTTGCGCTCGCCCGAACTGCGCGAACGCCTGCGCCAGGCGCATACGCCGGACGCCATCCACGCCCTGTTCGTCAGGGACACGGCGGCGACGGCGGCTTGAGAACCTCTTCCTTCTCCCCTTGCGGGAGTAAGGTGTCATGCGGAGCATGACGGATGAGGGGTAGGCCTGACCTAAGCTGAGGGTCTGACGATGAGGGCGTGGACACAGCCCCCTCATCCGAGCCGCACCGCGGCCCACCTTCTCCCGCGAGGGGAGAAGGCTAAGGGGTTCAGTGAACCGACACCGGCTCCAGTTCGTGCGCGACGGCGGCGGCGAAGGCGGTTTCGCGGTCGGTCACGACCGCCAGGCGTTCGCCGTCGGCGCTGTGCACCGCATACAGCGTCTGATCGGGATCGACCTTCAGCCCCTTGGCGGCGGCCACGGGCGTGCTGGCGATGATCTCGGCGCCCGAGATCTCACGGACATAGACCAGGTCGGGCGCGCCCAACGCGGCCAGTTCCTTCTTGCTCATAAACGGCGTCATCAAGACCGCCTCCTTCGTAATTCGACTGACGCCCGACTGACGGGCGGATGCGACGGCCGTTGGCTCAGCCCGTCGTGATGGGGATTCGTTTGACGCTGCGCTCCTGCTCCGGGCGGATCAGATCGACGTGCAGCAGGCCGTGCTCCAACCGCGCGCCCTCGACCTCCAGCCCATCGGCCAGAACGAAGTTGCGCAGGAAGCCGCGCGCCGCGATGCCGCGATGCAGGAAGGCCTGTTCGTCGCCCTTGCCCGCGTCCTCACGCTTGCCGGCGATGGTCAACTGCCGCCCGTCCAGGGTGATGGTCAGTTCCTCGGGCGAGAAACCCGCCACCGCCAGGGTGATGCGCACGGCGTGACCGCCGCGCTGTTCGACATTGTAGGGCGGATAGCTTTCGGCCGCGGCCTTGGCGGCGCGGTCTATCAGGGCGCGGGTGTGGTCGAAACCCAACAGGAACGGGCTGTCGAACAGGAGGGTGCGCGTCGTCATCGGTCTCGGTCCTTCGTCAAGCGACCCGGCCTATACGTCCCCCGAATGGGCGGACGCGCGGCCGAACCGTGAAATGGGGACGAGCAACGTCACGATCAACCACCTTGCATGCATCTCTTTCCTTCGACCGGCGTTACGGCCTAGCTTGGAATGGAAGAACAGCGAGAGGTCGGATCATGCGGTGGCAAGGCGGAGAACGCGGCGGCGGCGTCGAGGATCGGCGTGGAATGGGCGGCGGCGCCGTGGCGGGCGGCAGCCTGGGCGTGCTGGTCCTGGCCGCCATCGGCTATTTCGTCTTCGGCATAGACCCGTCCACGACCCAGCAGATCGCCAGCCAGTTCGGCGGCGTCGGCGCCCAGGAAAAGGGCCAGGTCGGCACGCCCCAGGACCAAGCCGGCCAGTTCGTCGATGTGATCGGCACCAACATCAACAAGGTCTGGGCGGCCAAGCTGAACGGCTATCGCCCGCCGAATCCCACGGTGATTTACGACGGTGGAACCGGCACCCAGTGCGGCTACGGCCAGGCCGCCATGGGTCCCTTCTACTGCCCGACCGATCAGACCGTGTATCTGGACCTCGGCTTCTGGACCCAGATGGAGCAGCAGTTGGGCGCGTCCGGCGCCGACTTCGCCCGCGCCTATGTCATCGCCCATGAATACGGCCACCACGTCCAGACCCTGACCGGCGTCAGCGCCGAGGTGCAGCAGGCGCAGCAGCGCGCCTCGGGCCAGGCCGAGGCCAACCGCTATTCCGTGGCGCTGGAGCTTCAGGCCGACTGCTACGCCGGCGTCTGGGCGCGCAACGCCGCCGCCGTGTCGAACGGCGAGGTGGCGCTGGACCCCGGCGATCTGGAGGAAGGGCTGAAGACCGCCAACGCCATCGGCGACGACACGCTGCAACGCCGCTCGGGCGGCCGCGTGGTGCCCGAAGGCTTCACCCACGGATCCTCCGCCCAACGGGTCGAATGGCTGCGGCGCGGCTACGATTCCGGCGATCCGGCGGTCTGCGACACCTTCGGCGCGGTCTAGACCCTGCCCCACCCAGCGGGGGGAGGATTGGATTATCCCACCGTCAGGTCCAGCGGCCGGGACGCCCAGAGCCTGCCCGCGCCCATGTCGATCACCGCCCGCCGCCCGGCGAAGGCGCCCATGCCCAGCAGGGCGTCGGGCACGCCGGGCGCGGCCGTGTCGGCGAAGATGGAGACCGGCCGGTTGCGGTGCACCTGATCGGCGAAGGTCATGGTGCGCGCCCTGACGATCCGGGCCGCGACGGCGCCGCCCAGCACCAGGCTGGACCCGTGCTCGACCGGCCGCCCGTCCAACAGGCCCGCCGCATCGGCGACCGAGCGACGCAGCGACAACAGGCCCGAGGCGCCGGTATCGACCACGGCGTCGATCCGCATCCCCTCGACGGTGATCGCGGCGACCAGCGCCCGCCCCCGCCGCGTCACACTAACGGGCGAGACGTCCGGCGGCAGGCGATCCGCATCGGGCGCCGTGAAGACCAGGCGGCGGCGATCCGTATCGACGCCGAATCTCAGGCGGCCGAGAACATCCTGACCCAGCACCAGGGGGGTGCTCAGACCCTCGGCGCCGGCCAAGGGACCCAGCGTCAATATGCCGGTGCGCAATCCGGTCAGCCGCAGCGACCCGACCGACAGATCCAGCATCGCGCCCTTGCCCATTTGCGGTTCGCCGCTGACGCCATAGGCCACCAGCGGCAGGTCGAACCCCCGCGGCGCGCCCCGATCGGCGGACAGGGCGGCGAACAGGGCGCGGTCGATGACGGAATATTGCGCGCCGCTGTCGACCAGGGCGTTGATCTGGCGCCCGGCGATCATGACCCGCACGGTCGGCACGGCGGTGTGGCGCACGGCCCAGGGCAGCCAGCCGGTCGTCTGGCGCGGACCCGAAAAGCTCGCCTTCGGCGGCGCCCACAGCACGTGATCGCGCACCCAGAAGGTCCCGCCGACCACGGCGGCGCCCAGGCCCAGACGAAGCAGCAGGCGGCGATCCATCCCGCCTAAATGGCGCGGCGGCGCGCCCGACGCCAGCCGAGGCGCATTGACGGGCGAATGCAGGTGACGACGGCGGGCCGCCTCGGTACCAAGAGATGATGACGTCCCGCCCCGATCTCTATGTCTCCACGCGCGGCCAGGCGCCGGTCGCCGACTTCGCCCAGGCCCTATTGCGCGGCATGGCGCCGGACGGGGGCCTGTATATGCCCCAGGCCTGGCCGACGCTGGCGCCCGACGCCGCCCGGCCGGGACGGACCTATGTCGAGATCGCGGCCGAGGTGTTGACGCCCTTCATCGGCGACGCCCTGCCCAAGGGGGCGCTGGACGCGGCGATCCGGCGGCTGGTCGCGGGGTTCGGCCATCCGGCGGTGACCCCCCTGATCGAGGTCGAGGACGGCCTTTACGTGCTGGAGCTGTTTCACGGGCCGACGGCGGCGTTCAAGGACCTGGCCATGCAGTTGGCGGCCAGTCTGGCGGACGCGGCGCTGGCGGTCTCCGGCGAGCGGCTGACCCTGCTGACGGCGACCAGCGGCGACACCGGCGCGGCGGCCGTCGCGGCCTTCGCGGGCGCCGAGCGCATCCGGCTGGTGGTGCTGCATCCGCTGGATCGCGTTTCGCCGGTGCAGCGCAAACAGATGACCACGGTCGCGGCGGACAACGTCCTGAACCTGGCCGTACGCGGCGACTTCGACGACTGCCAGCGGCTGGTGAAGGCCCTGCTGGGCGAGGAGGATCTCCGGGCGCACGGGCGGCTCAGCTCGGTCAATTCGATCAACTGGGCGCGGTTGGCGGGCCAGATTCCCTATTATGTCTCGGCGGCGTCGCAACTGGGCGGGCGGGCGGCGACCTGGGTCGTGCCCACGGGCAATTTCGGCGACGCCTTCGCCGGCATCGCGGCCGCCAAGATGGGCCTGCCCGCCAACGGTTTCGTGGCGGCGGTGAACGCGAACGACGCCCTGGCCCGGGCCATCAACGACGGCCTCTACGAACGCCGCAACGCGGTCGAGACCGGCAGCGTGTCGATGGACGTGCAGGCCCCGTCGAATTTTGAACGCCTGGTGTTCGAGGCCTCGGGCCGCGACGCGACGGCGACACGCGCGGTGTTCGAGACCTTCGCCCGCGAGGGCCGGGCGCGGCTGGACGACGATCTGCTGGCCGCCCTGCGCGCCGAGGTCACGGCCGTCTCGGTCGATGAGGCGGACACCAAGGCCGAGATCGCCCGCGCACATGCCGACTGGAGCCGGATCGTCTGTCCGCACACGGCCGTGGCCCTGTCGGCCGCGCGGCGGATCGACCGCTCGAACGGGCCGGTGGTGGCCCTGTCCACCGCCCATCCGTCGAAATTCGGCGCCTTCGTCTCGGGCGTGCTGGGGATCGAGCCTGAGCCGGTTCCGGTCATCCGGCGCCTGGGCGACCAGCCCGAGCGGATGACGGTGATCGACCCGACCGAGGCAGCGGCGCTGGACGCCGTGCGCGCCTTCTCGGCCTAGCGCCAGTGATCCAGGCGCGCCAGGAAGGCCCCCGGGTCCTTGGGCGTCACCAGTTTCGACGGGTCGTGGAACACCCGGTCATGCAGCCGCGTCAGGGTGAACCGCAACGCGGCGGCCCGGCCCAGGCGCGGCAGGGCGGCGATCTCGACGGAACTTAGCGGACGGATCGTTTCATAGCCGCGCTGAAAGGCCTCCAGGATGTCCGGCGACGGACGACCCGAACCGTCGAAACCCCAGGCCGACAAGGCGATCGCCAAATCATAGGCCAGAGGCCCGGTGCAGGCGAAATAGAAGTCGATCACGCCCGAAACCGCGTCGTCTTCAAACAGCACATTGTCCGGGAAATAGTCGGCGTGGATCGCGCCGACGGGCAGATCATCCGTGAACGGATCGCCCAGCGCGTCCAGGGCCGCCTCGACCCGTTCCAGCATCACCCGATCCTGGCCCCCGGCCCGCGTGGCGATGCGGTCGGCCAGGGCGCGCCAGGCGGCGGGACCGACCGGGTTGTCGCGGCGCCCCGCATAGTCGGCGGCGGCCAGATGCATCCGCGCCAGCATGGCGCCCGCGGCCTGGGCCTGGGGCGGCGACGGCGTGCGCGGCCAGGCGCCGTTAAGCCATTCGACCACGGCGGCGCAGCGCCCGTTCAACGTCCCCAGCCAGGTCCCGGAACGATCCCGCACCGGCCGCGCGGTCGGCAGGCCCGCATCCGCCAGCCGGTCGGTCAGACCCAGACAGAACGGCAGGGCGGCGGCGTCCGTGCGCCCTTCGAACAGGGTCAGGACGAACCGGCCTGCGCCCGTCTGAAGCGCATAGTTGGTGTTCTCCACCCCCTCGGCGATAGGCGTCAGGGCGATCAGATCGCCGAGATCGTAGGCGTCGAGGAAACTCCGCGCCTCGGCGTCGCTGACGGGGGTGAAGACGGCCATCCCCTCACCTAGCCCGACGCGTTGGTGTTCGTCACTCGCCGTGACGGGCGCGAGCGATGTCGGCCAGATCGGCCAACAAGCTCTCGGTCGTGGCCCAGCGTCCGGCGCCGCGCCCGCGACAGCGCCACACCCGCCCGTCGGCGCCGACCACCCGCAGGGCGTTGCGTTCACCTTTCAGCGTACGGAACAACGGTTCGGCGCAGTCGGGGTCCAGCGCCACGACGGCCGACAGGGCGCCGCCGTCGGCGCGGCAGGCGCCGATCTGACGCACATGCGGGCCGACCGGCGTCGAGGGCGACAGCACATCCTTGGACACGTCTTCGGGCGCGCGGCCGAAGGCTTCAAAGGCCAGCAGGCGGACCTTGGCGGCCGAATCGTGGCCCTCCAAATCCGACGACGGGTCCTCTTCGGCGAAACCGGCGGCGCGGGCGTCGGCCAGGGCCT